>JBFIXI010000052.1:0-28091 GCA_041605955.1 Acidimicrobiia bacterium | reverse complement strand
GGGCACCGGCCGACCGGTGCCCTCCTCGCATTCAAGTTGTCTCGTCGAGATAGGCTCGACCGCGGGCCGAGAGCCGATAACCGGGATTCAGCGAGATGGTCAGCCCGAGGTTCTTCAACTTGCGCACATCCAGCTTGAAGGGCTGGGTTTCCCGCCCCACCGATGCCGCCAGATCGGGGGCGCGAGTCTCCGGTCGATCGGCGATCAGGTGCAGATAGCGGCGAGTCCACGGCCCGTGCTTGGACGCCCGATCCAGCCGGTCGAGCCGCTCATCGATTTCGGCAACGTCTGCCGCGGTCAGATCGGAGGTGTTGGCCAGCACGGTGCGCGGATCGGGCTCGTCGAGCACGCGGAACTCGACTCGGAAGACCGGCCAGTCGATCTGGCCGCGTAGCTGGGCTCGCACGTCGTCCGCCGATTGGTGGCCCGCCCGCTCCGCCTCAGCATCAGTGATCGTTGCCGGGTCGACCACATCGACCGCAATGACTTCGACGCGACCGCCGCCGGTGCGGTAGGGGCGGCCGGCGACGACGGTCGGTCGGCGCCAGCGTCGGAACGCCAGCGTTATCGACCCATCCCCGATGCCGGCCCAAAACGGCTTTGTGAAGCGCATATCTGCAGTGGTCCCGACCGGAACCCTATTCGTGGCGTCAGCCGGGGCCGTGGGCATGGCCGGCGCTCACGACGAAGCGACTGCCCAACCAGCCACGCCGCGCATCGACAGTCAAGTCGGCCGCCCAGCGCAGCAGATTGCGCGGTAGCAAGAACTCGACACCCTCATACGGCATTCGCTCGTACGGCCTCAGGTCCTTGCCCTCTGTATTGGTGTCGACCGACACCTCAGCCGGCTTGCCTCAGCCGACCGGGGTGATGAAGTCGAGCGCGATCATCCCGCCCTTCCTGCGAGCCAATTCGAGAGCGGCATCGGTGACGTGGACTTGCATGGATCCGACTCTAGAGGCAGGCGGGGCCGGCGTTACTTCGAGCCGAAGATCTTGGCGTGGATCTGCTTGCAGGTCGGACAGATCGGATACCGATCGGGATCTCGATTGGGAATCCAGACTTTGCCACACAACGCTTGAACGGGCACTCCTTCGACGTTGGAACGCACTATGTCGTCCTTGCGAACGTAGTGGGCGAATCGGTCGTGGTCTCCGTCACCCGACGACACGGAGGTGCGTTCATCTGTCCAGGTCTCGGTCATGCCGCCATTCTGCCACCCTCATTGGCACCGGGGCACCCCAGCAGCGACAATTGGCGAATGACTCAGGAATTGGAACAGGCTCGGGACCGGGTACACAAGGAGTTCAAGAAGGTCAGCGAAGCCATCGCCGACATCCACGTGGCATTCCACGCCCTCAAGGACGCCGGCCCGGAGGATGACCTCTACGGCCTACTCGACGATCTAGAGGATCGGGTCAAGAAGGCCCGCACCGGCGGGCTCACCGGGAGCGGCGCCAAGGGACATCGCAAAGCGCTCGAGGCCTATCACGAGCTGCTTCATCCCACGCCGGAGGCCTAGTCCGCCCGAGGGACCCAGCGCTACGTGCCCGCCGGGGGCGAGTCGTCGCCGCGGCCGAAGAGCCGCTTGAAGAGCCTGGTCAGCATCGCCCACAGGCTGGAGAAGAAGAGCGACACGCCCTTTACTTCGCCGGCTGTGATCTCGGCAGCCTCTTGCTCCGTTCCGGCGGCCAGCTTGCCTTCGACACACTCCACGAACTCGCCGATGAGTCGCTTCGACATCTCCTGAATGAGGCCGGTCCGGCCGAACTGGGCGGCGGCTCCGGCGAGCATGACGTCGGCATCCACGGTGACGCGGGTGCCACCGTCAATGTCCTCGAGGCCGTACTTCATCTTCATTTGACCTTGACTGCCACCCCGCTTGTCGACGCCCTTGCCGCTGACGCTGCCCGACTTGGCCGCGGGATCGGCTTCGACGGTGGCCTCGCCCTCGAAGACTGCGGTCATCGGCCCCAGCTTCACCGAGACCGAGCCGGCATACTTGCCTCCGCCTTTGTCCTCGGTCAGCTCGGCACCGGGCAGGCAGGTTGCCAGAGCCGGGACATCCTGGAACAGGTCCCAAACCCTGTCGGGCGGGCTCTTGACCTCGATGACTTCGTTTATCTTCACTGTGGGCGCTCCCAGCTGCCGTTGAGCGCAGGCTACCGATGGCACAGGCAGCCCTGCAATCGTGTCCTGCGGGGGACGGCGGCACGGAGGGTCACGCAGGCCACCGGAGATCGCTCTCGGCAATGAGGAGCCGCGGAGCTCGGACCCGTCGAGGGCGGCGCGCCCGCCCAGACGCTGGTGGGTGAACGGATCTATTCGGGCTTCAGCTATTGGGGCTTGCCCTTGGTGGGCTCGACGAACGGGATCGGTTCGGTGACACCGCGCCGCACCCCGGTGGGCAAAGCCACTTCGAGCTCGGTGCCCGGCCGAGCATGCTCGACGCCGACGAACACGAAACCGATATTGGCGCCGAAACGCGGGGAGTAAACGATCGACGTGACGTGGCCCGCCCTCTCGCCGCCTACCGCAACGTCGATGAGCTCGGGGTTGTATTCCACCGGATCACCCGCGACGCGGATACCCGTGAGCTTGCGCTCCAGGCCGCGCGCCGCCTGCGCCTGAAGCGCCTTCCGCCCGATGAAGTCGTCCCCGTCGAGTTGGACGAGTCGCTCGAACCCGAGCTCGAGGGGCGTCACCGTCTCGTCCATGTCGGTTCCGTAGGAGAGAATCCCGCCCTCGATCCGGCGTATCTGGTTGGGGCAGCCCGGCGTCGCGCCGTACGGCTCGCCGGCGGCAAACAGCAGATCCCACAGCCAAGCGCCCTTGGTGGAATCGCGCAGGAATACCTCGTATCCGAACTCGCCGCTCCAACCCGTTCGGGAGACAACCATGGGCACACCGTCGAGCTCGGTCTCCACGAAGTGGTAGTACTTCTGATCGCGAATCTCCGGGCCGAACACGTCCCCGATCAGATCCGCCGACCGCGGTCCCTGCACCTGCACCGGAGAGACATCCGGCTCCTGAACCGACACGGCCATCTCGCGCTCCGCGCCCACGGCCTGCGCCCACAGCAGGATGTCACGATCGGCCAGCGACAACCAATAGTGATCTTCGGCGAGCTTGAGGAGCACTGGATCGTTGAGGATTCCTCCGTGGTGGTTGCAGATGAACGTGTAACGGGCCTGACCCGGCCTGATGCGGGTCACGTCGCGGGTGCACAGGTACTGCGTCAGCGCAGCTGCCTCTGGTCCCTGAATCTCGACCTGCCGCTGGGCAGCCACGTCCCAGATCGACACCGCGGTGGTGAGGGCTCGGTACTCCTCCTCCATCGAGGTGAACCGCGTCGGCAACAGCATGTGGTTGTAGGTCGTGAACGCTTGGACTCCAGCGCGGCGGGTCGCTTCGAAGTACGGGGACGGACGCAAGCGCGGTGAGCGGCCGATGCCGAAGAGCTCGTCGTTCATTGACCGGATCGAGCCTGCGCCAGCACGATGTCTATCGGGGTGGTCGCCAGATCGCCGAGCTGTTGCACGTACTCGTAGCCGAACCGGCCCTTGATGCAAAGATGGCCGTCCGTGACCGAATGGTCGAGCGGCGAGGTGACCTTGACGATCCGATTGTCCTGCACGTGCAGCTCCAGGTTGCAGCCCACTCCACAATACGAGCACACCGTACGGGTCACCGTTTGCTCGACCTCGTGCCACAACCCGGCCTGGCGCATCTCGTACTCGCTGCGGAACATCAAGGCTCCGGTGGGACACACCCCGATGCAATTGCCGCAATAGACGCACGCCGAATTGGTCAGGGGCTCGTCGAACTCGGTCGACACTCGCGCGTCGAAGCCGCGGCCGGCGATGGCAATGGCGAACGTGTTCTGGGCGTCGGCCCCGCAAGCCTCGACGCACTTGTAACACAAGATGCATTTGCTGTAGTCGCGCATGTAGAGCGGGTTATCGATCTTGGGAGGCTGCGTGACGGTCTCCGCCGTCGTGCCGTCGCCCACGTGGTGATGCCCAGGGGGGCGGGCGTCGCGATCGTCGGCCGGAGGCGCGCTCGGACCGTATCGGGCCGGCTCCGCTCCGTAATAATCCATCCACGCGGTCACGGTTGCGTCGGCGGTGGAGAGATCGGTCGAGGACGCCAGGAACTCGAGCACCATCTTGCGGCTGTGGCGCACCCGCTCCGAGTCGGTGGCCACCTCCATACCCGCCTCGACCTCCCGCGAGCAGGAAGGCACCAACGTGCGGGAGCCGGTCACCTCCACCACGCAGACCCGGCAGACATTGACCGGAGTCAGATTCTCGAGGTAGCACAAGGTTGGCTGGTCCTCGCCCAGGGCGCGGCAGGCGTCGAGGATCGTCGCGCCGGCCGGCACCGCCACCGGGCGCCCGTCGATCGTGAGCTCGATGGCCGTGACGGTCTCCGTCATGCGCTCTCCAGAAGACCGAGGTCGACCGCCGACCGGATGGCGATGGCCGCGGTGTGCCCGAGGCCGCAGATGGAAGCGTCCTTCATCACCCGATCGATCTCCTCGAGCAGGGCCCTGTCGAGGGGCCGGCCCGAGGTGAGGTGGCGGGCCAGCAGCTCCTCCTGCCGCACCGTCCCCACCCGGCACGGGACACACTGACCGCACGACTCATCACGGAAGAAGGCCGCCACCCGGCGCACCAAATCGGGGAAGTCGGCCGAATGGTTGAACAGCATGACCACACCCGACCCGAGGCTCACGCCGTGCGCCGCCGCGCCTTCGAACGTCAACGGCATCTCGAGCATGTCTATCCCGACGAACGCGCCGGCTGCACCTCCAAGCAGCACGGCCCGCAGCTCACCGACAGGGCCGCCGGCCTTGTCGATGAGTGCCGCCAGCGTCTCCCCCATGGCGACTTCATAGGTCCCCGGCCGCGCGACGGCGCCCGACACGCAATAGAGCTTGGTTCCGGTCGATTGGGGTGTCCCGACCTCTGCGAAGGCGGCTCCGCCGCCGGTCACGATGGCGGGCACGTTCATCAGCGTCTCCACGTTGTTGATCACCGTGGGTTGACCGAACAGGCCGTGCTGGGTGGGGAACGGCGGCTTGTTGCGCGGCTCGCCGCGTAGCCCTTCGATCGAGTTCATCAGCGCGGTCTCCTCACCGCATATGTAAGCGCCCCCGCCGCGCCGAATTTCGATGTCGAAGTCGAAACCGGCCCCGGTCACGCTCCGGCCCAGGTAGCCCGCGGCGCGAGCCTGGACTATGGCACTGCGCAACAGATCCGTGGCCGCCGGATACTCCCCGCGTATATACAGGTATCCCCTCTCGGCGCCGACGGCGAACCCGGCGATCGTCATCGCCTCGACGAGCAGAAAGGGGTCGCCTTCCATCAGCACCCTGTCCTTGAACGTGCCCGGCTCCGACTCGTCCGCGTTGCAGATCAGGTACCGCACCGGCTCGGCGGAGCCTGCCACCGCCTCCCACTTGACGCCGGCAGGAAACGCCGCCCCGCCCCGGCCCCGCAAGTTGGATGCCTTGAGCTCAGCCACGACGGCGGCGGGTCCCAGCTCGACGGCGCGCTGTAGCGCCTCGTATCCGCCGTGGGCGACGTGGCTGGCCAAGCTGGTCGGGTCGACCGTCCCGATGCGGCCGAGGAGCGCCTCGCCTACGACGACCGGGGCAGCGCCCGGGGTGATGCTGCCATCGCTGCGCAGCGCGGCCAGCACCTGCTCGGGGCTCGCCGCGGTCAGCACGACGTCGGCTTCGCCGGCCATCTGCAGAAAGACCGCAGGGGCGCGGTCGCATTGGCCGAGGCACGGGCTCGGTAGCCAAGTGGCGCCCTCGGCCACGGTGCCGGCCGGGCCGATGGCGTCGTTCAGAGCAGAGATCAGCTCGAGGGCGCCGTGGGGTCGGCAGCAGACGTCGTCGCAGACGTGGGCTACCCGCGGCGGCCGCTCCTCCAACGAGAGCAGCGCATAGAACGAGGCCACCCCATAAGCCTCCGCCGGAGGCACACCGAGCCGGCGGCAAACGTAGTCGAGCGCTCCCCGCGAGATCCAACCAATCTCAGACTGCACGGCGTGGAGGGCCGGCAGCAGCAGCTCGCGGCGCGCCGCGGCGAGATGGAATCCGCCGAAAGCGACTCGGCCGTCGGCTGCGGTGCGGTGCGCTCCATCCCAGCTGGATTCGGGCGCGCCCAGCAACGCATCGACGGCCGCCCGCTCCGCCGGCGCGGCCGGCACCTCCATGAACTTGAGATCCACTCAGGCGACCTTCTCGATACGGACCGCGGTCGCTTTGAACTCGGCGGTTCCCGATTTGGGATCCCATGCATCGATGGTCAGCTCGTTGACCGCCGCTTCGTCGGGGAAGTGGAAGGCCATGAAGGCCAGACCCGGCCGCAGCGATTCGTGGAAGTACACCGGCACCTCAATGGCTCCGCGGCGCGACGCCACCCGGACCAGGTCTCCCTCGGCAAGATCCAGCGATGCCCCGTCTTCAGGGGCAATCTCGATGAGGCCTCCGGCGCGCAGCGGCGACTCGTACCCGGAAGACTGCACTCCCGTGTTGTAGGAGTCGAGGCGACGCCCCGTGGTGAGCCGAATGGGGTATTCGTCGGTGAGCTCGTCGACCGGGGGTACCCATGGCGTCGGCACGAACGGAGCGGGCTCGCGCGGCATCGGATCCTCCCAGAGCCAGCCGTGGAGGAATTGGGTCCCGGGGTGCTCCTCGTCGGGACACGGCCACTGAATGCCGCCCAGCTCGTCGAGTCGGCGATACGACATGCCGGCGTGCATCGGCGACAGTGCTCGCAACTCGTCCCACGCCTCCTCCGCTGTGGGAATACCCCAGCCCCGCCCCATGCGCTCGGCCAGCTGCGAGATGATATCGATGTCGTCTTTGGCTTCCCCGGGCGGATCGAGCGCCTTGCGCACCCGCTGCACCCGACGTTCCGAGCTGGTGACGGTGCCTTCGGTCTCTGCCCAGCCGGCGGCCGCCGGCAAGACGACATCAGCCATCTCGGCGGTTCGTGTCAGGAAGATGTCTTGGACGACCATGAACTCGAGGCCGTTCAGTACGGACTCGATGTGGCTGGTATCGGCTTCCGACTGCGCCGGGTTCTCGCCAATCACATAGAGCGCCGTGATCTCCTTCTGCTCCATGGCTTCGATCATGAGCGAGAGGTGCTTGCCCGCCTGGGCGGGAATCGCATGTCCCCACAGAGCCTCGAACTTGCCGCGAGCTTCGTCGTCTTCGACGTCCTGGAAGCCGGGCAGCTTATTGGGCAACGCTCCCATGTCGCCGCCTCCCTGTACGTTGTTCTGCCCCCGGATCGGAACCAGTCCCGACCCGTAGCGGCCGACGTGGCCGGTGAGCAGTGCGAGGCTTATCAGGGCGAGCACGTTGTCGGTGGCGTTGTGATGCTCGGTGATGCCCAGCGTCCAGCAGATCTGAGCGGTGTCGGCCGTCGCATAGGTGTGCGCCATCTCCTTGATCACCGCGGCGGGCACGCCGGTCACTTGCTCGCCCCGCTCTAGCGTCCACTCCTCTACTGCGGCGGCGTAATCCTCGAAATGGGCAGTGGAGTGCTCGATGAAGGAGCGGTTGGCCAGTCCGGCGGTGATGATCTCGCGCCCGACGGTGTTGGCCAGCGCAATGTCGGCCCCCACGTCAATACCCAGCCACACGTCGGCCCACGCCGCCGAGCTGGTTCGGCGGGGATCGACTGTGTACATCTTGGCGCCGTTGCGCACTCCCTTGATGAGGTGATGGAAGAAGATCGGGTGGGCGTCGCGGGCGTTCGACCCCCACAGCAAGATGACATCCGTGGTCTCGATCTCTTCATACGAAGACGTGCCACCTCCGGCTCCCAGCACTGTCGCCAGACCGGCGACGGACGGAGCGTGTCAGGTGCGATTGCACGAATCGATGTTGTTGGAGCCGAGAGCCAGCCTGCCGAACTTCTGGGCGAGGTAGTTCATCTCGTTGGTGCCCTTCGAGCAGGAAAACATACCGACCGAGTTGCCACGATGGGCAGCCAGGCCGGCGGCCGCAATGTCGAGCGCCTCGTCCCAGCCGGCGGCTACCAACTCGCCGTTGCGCCGCACCAGCGGCTCGATCAGCCGTTGCTGTCGCGCCATGCCGTCACCTCCTTCCTCGCGGGGCATGCCCGCGGTGTTGGCGACAGCTTGGCCCGCCGGTGGCGCGGCCGCAAGCGGTTGCGCCGGTTGATTTGACCGGTGCTCGATGAGGTTCCGCCTTTGCCCGCCATTCATTCTTTCCCGCTACGCAGTCATTGCACACAGAACTCGTTTCCCTCCGGATCTGCGAGGACGAACCAATATCCACCACGTTCCTCCATCGGCCCGAGCTTGGTGGCGCCGGCCGCCACGAGGCGCTCCACCTCGGCATCGACGAGTCTGCGCCGCCGCTCGATCGAGGTCCCGGGGCCGCCGCTCGCGTTGAGATCGAGATGGACCCGGTTCTTTCCTTGCTTTGCGTCCGCCACCCGCTGGAAGAAGACCCGCGGCCCGACGCCGTCGGGGTCTACCAGAGCGCGAGCGTCGTTCCAATTCTCTTCCGGAATCTCCATCGCCGTCGCCCAGTCGTCCCACGAGTCGAAACCCGCCGGGGCCGGCGGGATGACGTAACCGAGCGCCTGCGCCCAGAACTCGGCGAGCCGCGCCGGGTCGTGGGCATCGAACACGATTTGAATCGGCTTCGTCACGGTCGCTCCTCTAGCGTCAATCGCTCGTTGATGCAGAACTCGTTTCCGTCGGGATCTTGCATGACCATCAGTATGTATGCGTCGTTGACGATTTCAACGGCGACGGAGCCACCCAGAGCAACGACCCGTTCGATCAGGCCGCGGTAGTCACTTGGCACGAGATCGCGCTGGGTCGGCGATTTGCTCGTCTTCGCCTCGGGCACCTCTTGGACAGTCGGCCGCACCCCGGGAGCCACCTCACCGAGGAACACTTAGTCTTCGCAGCGGTGCCGAATCGGGATGCCCGGGACGCTCGACCAGAGCCCGGTCCGCATCTGCGCAGTCGAGCACGATCGTCCCATTGCGTCCAGTCGCGGCAGAAGTCAGAACAGCCCCACGATGTTGCCGTCCTCGTCGATATCCACGTTGAGATAGGCGGGCCTCGTCCCCAGGCCGGGCATGGTGCGCATCTCCCCCAGCAGCGGATAGATGAAACCCGCTCCGGCCGAGCCTCTGACCTCGCGCACCGGCACGCTGAATCCCCGCGGGGCGCCCTTGAGCGTCGGGTCGTGACTCATCGACAGGTGGGTCTTGGCCATACAAATGGGCAGCGCTCCCAGGCCGGCCTCCTCGAACTCGGCGATCTGGCGATTGGCGACAGTGGTGTATTCGACTTCGGCCGCGCCGTAGATCTCCTCGGCGATCGTCTCGATCTTCTCCTTGATCGACATCGAGTCCGGATAGAGCAGCCTGAAGTAGGAGGGCTCGTCGCAGGCCGCCACCACCGCTTCCGCCAATTCCAAGGCTCCTTGTCCGCCTCGCGCCCAATGATCCGACGTCACGGCGGCGAGCGCGCCCGCATCGAGCGCCGCCTTCTTGACGAGGTCGACCTCGGCTTCCGTGTCGGTGTGGAACGTATTGACCGCCACAACGACGGTGATGCCGAACTTCTTGGCGTTGTTGATGTGAGCCACCAAGTTGGTCAAGCCGGCTTCCAAGAGCGCCAGATTCTCCGACGTGTATGCCTCGTCCAGCGGGCGTCCCGGTACCACCCGGGGACCACCGCCGTGAGTCTTGAGGGCACGCACAGTGGCCACCAGCACCACTGCGTCCGGCACCAGTCCGGAGACGCGGCACTTGATATTGAAGAACTTCTCCATTCCCATGTCGGCACCGAATCCCGACTCGGTGACCACGTACTCTCCGAGCTGCAGCGCCACTCGGTCGGCGAGGATCGACGAGTTGCCGTGAGCGATGTTGGCGAACGGGCCGGCGTGAATGAATGCCGCCTGACCCTCGAGTGTCTGCATGAGGGTCGGGTGCAGTGCGTCGCGCAGCAGCACCGTGACCGCACCCGCCACGTCGAGGTCTTCGAGAGAGATCGGCTTGCCGTGCGCGTTGGCCCCGATGACGACCCGGCTGCATCGCTCCCGCAGATCGCGCAACGCAGAGGCAAAGTCAGTGCCGTCGACGAGGGCGAGGATGGCCATCAGCTCGCTGGCGACGCTGATGTCGAATCCGGTCTCGCGTGGAATCCCGTCGGCGGAGCCGCCCAGACCGACGATGATGTTGCGCAGCGCACGATCGTTGACGTCGAGCACCCGCCGCCACGTGACCCGGTTGGGGTCGATCCCGATGCGCTCCAACCCGAGGGCGGCCAGCTGTTCGTCGCTGCGGCGGCTCTCGTGGTACCAGCGGGCGTCGATGGCGGCCGCCACCAGGTTGTGGGCCACACCGATCGCATGAATGTCACCGGTGAGGTGAAGGTTGAACTCCTCCATCGGCACCACCTGGCTATAGCCACCGCCGGCCGCGCCGCCCTTTATGCCGAAGGTGGGACCCATGGAAGGCTGGCGGATGGCGGCAATCGCCTTCTTCCCGAGGGCGCCCAACCCCTGCACCAAGCCGATCGTCGTGGTCGTCTTGCCTTCGCCCAGCGGAGTCGGCGTGATCGCGGTGACATCCACGTACTTACCGGTGGGATGCGAGTTGACCCGGCGCAGGATGTCGAGATGCACCTTGGCTTTGGTCGTCCCGTACGGAATGAGCTCCTCGGGCTGAATGCCGATGCTGGCGGCGATGTCGGCGATCGGCTGGATGGTCGCGGCCTGCGCGATCTCGAGGTCGCTGGGAATGGCCAAGGAGAGCCCCTGTTTTCCGGATTTCGGAGTCGACAGACTCTAACTGATTCTGCGGCCCGCTGTGCGGGACGGTTCCGCATCGTGGCACGAGCTGCGCCGGGGAGACGGCGCCGGGCCGCGGGGGTTCTCACCCCCGTTGCGCTCCATTACAGTGCGCGCCTAACTGCGGCGATTCTGGGCAGGCGTTCGTGGAAAACCCACCAAGACCGTTGGAGGTCTACCGAGTCGATGTGGCCGAATCGTGGATCGATTACAACGGTCACATGAACGAGGGCTACTACGCAGTCGCCTTTGGCGACGCGTCCGATGCTTATCTGACGCACGCCGGCTTCGACGCGGCCTATCGAGAGCGGGAGCGAGGCACGTTTTACACCGTCGAGACCCACATCCGCTACCTGCGGGAGCTGCAGCGGGGCGATCCCCTCCTGCTTCGTACCACCGTGCTCGGCGTCGATTCGAAGAAGGTTCACCTGTTTCACTCGATGGTCCACGCCGCCGCCGGGTTCGAGGCGGCCACCCAAGAGGTGTTGCTGCTCCACGTCGACATGGACGCCGTAGCGGTTACTCCGATGTCACCCGACCTCCTGGCGGAGATGCAGCGACACTGGGAGTCACAGCGTGGATTGGTGCCGGAGGGGGCGGGACGATCCATTCGCCCGGTGGGCAGCTTGCCGTGAGCGGGACGCTCGAGCGCCACAAGACTCGGGCCGCCATCTCGGCGGCATGGGGACTTTTCTCCGCGCTCGGCCTGCTGATGCTGGGCAACGGGCTGCTCAGCACGCTGCTGGGCATTCGCGCCGAATTCGAAGGATTCGCCACCGCGTCGACCGGTTTCATCATGGCGAGCTACTTCGCCGGCTTCCTGTTCGGATCGAGATTCGCCCCGAAGATCCTGGAACGGGTCGGTCATGTTCGGGTCTTCGCGGCTTTGGCATCCTTGGCATCGGCGGCACCCTTGGTGCACAGCGTGTTGGTCACTCCGGCGGTGTGGGCGCTGATGCGACTCGTGTTCGGCTTCTGCATGGCGGGCCTGTACGTCGTCGCCGAATCCTGGCTGAACCAAGCCGCCGACAACACGACCCGGGGCCGCCTGCTGTCGGTATACATGTTGGTGATGATGGGAGGCTACGGCGTCAGCCAGGCCTTCATCGGCATCGCAACGGCCGCCGAGTTCCGCCTGTTCGTGCTGGCTTCCTTGTTCGTCTCGATGGCAGTCGTTCCGGTCAGCTTGTCGCAGGGCAACGCACCGGCGTTTCGCGCCCCGGAGACACTGCGTCTCGCTACAGCATGGAAGCTGGCGCCATTGGGGATCATTGGCGGTCTCGGTAGCGGCATTGCGAGCGGAGCGCTCGTCGGGATTGGGCCGGTATACGCGCTGCGCGCCGGCTTCACGCCCGGCCAAGTCGCCTGGCTCATGGCCGCTGCCCTGATGGGGTCACTGGTTCTCCAGTGGCCGATCGGCTTGATGTCGGACCGAATCCCGCGCCGCCGCGCGCTGCTATTCGTGACGGTGCTGGCGGCGGCCGTTGCCGTTCTCGGCGCCCAATCCAATGAACCGGGCTTCATCTACATGTTCGCAGTGATGTTCCTCTTCGGCAGCCTCTCCTACCCGATGTACTCGGTCGCCCTCAGCCACATCAACGATGTGATCCACATCAGTCAGGCGGTAGCCGCCAGCTCGCTCTTTGTGTTCATCGTCGGCCTGGGAGCATTGCTGGGCCCGATAGCCGCGGCCACCGCCATCGACTGGCTAGGCCCGGTCGGCCTATTCGTGGTCCTCGCCGTCACCCACGCCCTGGTCGGGGCATACGCCGCAGTGCACTCCGTCAGGAGAGCGCCCGTCCCTCCCGACCAACAACGACCATGGCGGCCATTCCCAGCACGCGCCGGTGTGGTTTGGGGCCGTGTCGCCCGCTACCTGCCGGGGAATGGATCGAATGGGCGTTCCGAACAAGGAGAGCCGACGTTGCCCGTCAGCGAGCCAAACGCGCTTGGGCAGCGGCCAGATGGGCAGCTGCGTCCATGACGAGCTGAGCCGCTTCTTCGGCCTTGCCCCGCGCCGGAAACCGGTATGCCGGCCCGTGGATGTGGACCGCCCCCAAGACTCGACCGGCGCTATCGCGCACCGCCGCCCCGACGGAGTTGATGCCCTCGGCGAACTCGCCCCGTCCCCACGCGTGGCCCGCGCGGCGAATCTCCGCCAACCGAGCCGTCAACGCGTGCGGGTCGGTGATCGACCGCGGCGTCGACGCCTCGAGTGGCCGCGACAGGTAATCGGCCACGTCCTCATCGGCCCAGTGCGCCAGCATGGCGAGCCCGGACGGCACCAGGTGCATCGGAATCAACTCACCCGTCCAGTCGCGCACCTGCACGTTGCGATCCGAATCGGCCTGCGCCAGATAGTGAACTTGATAGCCCTCGGCCACAGAGAACCCGGCCGCTTCCCGCGTGAGCGCGGCGAGGCGAGCGAGCGTTGGGCGCGCCATCTCCACAATGCCCATGGATGCGTCGATCGAGGCGGCCAAACTCCGCAGCGCCGGGCCCACCCGGTAGGTTACGCCGTCCGGCTCCCTTTCGACCGCCGCTACCTCCTCCAGGGTCGCCAGCAGTCGCGCCACTGTGCTTTTGGGCAGGCCAACGCGTCGCGACGCGTCCGACACCCCTGCCGGCGACACGGCCAGCGCTTCGAGGATCTGGAACGCGCGATGAACGGATTGCACCCTCGCCACGTGGCCACACTAACCGCATGTACCGCATCGTGGAACAGGACCGCACATCGGCCCACATGCCTCAGTAGATGCGATCGACCATGTAGGGGATCATGGCAGCGACGAAATCGCGCCCGGGCCCGGAGGCGGCGGCGAAGGCTTGCTCGAACGCAGCCTGCGCCGATTCCGCCACGCCGCGGGCAAATTCGCGGGCGAAGCCGATGCTGCCGTAATGCTCCATCATGGCAACGACGGCCGCCACGTCGTCGGGCGAGCGACTCGTCTGCGGCGCCAGCAGCTGTTGCAGCCGACGCTTGTCCGCGGCATCGGCCACTGCATACAGATGAATGATCGTGAGCGTTCGTTTGGCTTCGCGCACGTCGCCGTACTGCTCCTTCCCGTAAACGGACGGGTCGCCGGCCAGATTCAGCACGTCGTCTTGAATCTGGAAGGCGGCGCCGAGGAAGAACCCGAAGTCGATCATCGGCTTGACGTCGGCGGCGCCGCCCGAGCCGATGAACGCACCCACTCGCAGCGGGAGGACCGTCGTATACCAACTGGTCTTCTTCATCATCAGGTCGAGGTAGTCCTCGGGCGTGATGTCGAGCCGATTCTCCTCGCGCCACGCCAAGTCGATCGCTTGTCCGTCGGCGGTGTGCCGCGCCATGAAGTCGAACTCCTCGAACACGGCGGCCGCCAGCCGTGAGCCGAGTAGATCGATGTTGGCTCGCAGCGCCCCCATCCCCCGTAGAGCAAGAGCGTCGCCGGCATGGATCGCCATCGCCGTCCCATACAGCTCGTGGAGCGTGGGTCGGCCGCGCCGCCGCAGACTGCCGTCCTCGATGTCGTCATGGATCAGGAAGGCGTTGTGCAGCAACTCGATAGCCATCGCCGAGGGCACAGCATCGGGAATGAGACCGCCGAATGCCTCACACGTCGCCAGCATCAAGGCAGGCCGGATGCCCTTGCCGCCGCGGGCCGGGTAGTCGATGAGCGCCGGCCGCAGGTAGTGGCTGATCTCGTCCGAGGAGAGCTCCTCACGAATCGCCGCTCGGGTCAGCTCCGCGTAGCGACGTAGCTCGACCTCGACGGGAAAGTCTCCGGGGGGCGGCACCCGGTCAGCTCCCGGCAACCTCGAGTTCGATGGCGACTGCCGTCTCGGGTTCGGTACGCGCGAAGAGGTATCCCCGATACCGGCCCCGCTCCGTGTCCGCCGGGACGTCGACGTGCAGCTTCACCTGATAGGTGCGGCCCGGCACCGGGTCCTCGATGACCGCCGGGTCGGAGGTGACCGTCCCGGGTGCCAGCGTGGCGCCACTGCCGGTCGCCATTTCCCCGACTCGGAGCGCAACAGCGTCGGCGGTGGCATCGTGGGCGACGTGGACGTAGGCGGTGCCCGTTCCCTGGCTCCCTGGAGCAACCGACCCCAGGTCGGCCGTGGCGGCGGTGCGGGGAACTGCGCCGAGCTGCATGGTCGACTCGGTGGCCCAAGTCCAGGCGGCCTGCATCATCTCGACGAAGGCATCGGTCATTGCCTGGGAGGCGGCCGTGAATTGTTCGACGGCCTGGTCGCTCATCGTCTGGTCGACGAGAGTGCGCCATGCCGAGACAGCGGCATCGACGGGGGCAGCCGCCATGTTCGTATCACCGAGACTCCGGTCCGCCAGGCCGGCGAATCGAGAGGCAACTGCGCGGGCAGTCTCGAGCCCCAACTGTTGCACCTCGCCAACAAGGCGTACCCATCCGCTGAGGTCGAGGTTCGATCGGTCAGTCATGAGCTCCCTCAATCGTCTCTGCTCGGCTCGCCACTGCAGCGGCTGCCAGGATCCCGGACCGTGTCGCCGCTTCGATGCAGCCGGCATTGAGACCACAATCGGTCCAGTCGCCGGCCACCACCAAGTTGGAAAAGCCGGTATCCCCTGGTGAAAGCCTATACCGATTGGTGCCGGGAAGTGACTGGACGTAGCGATCGGACGGATCGACGTTGGCGCGCCAGTACTGCGACCCGAAGCGGCCGGAGCCCTCTAGGTCCGAATCCGCCGCCAGCAGCTCCCAGCGGAACCGCCCCTCAGCGTCGACGGCGTGCGGCCACAGTGCCCCGACCTCCTCGTCCAGGAAACGCTCGGCACGGCGGCGCACGTCTTCATCGGTCGCGCCATCTGCCACCGAGCCGCAGAAATACGCGATGCCGTCCACTCCTTGGGACTTGCTCCACTGCTCGGTGGCGAGGAGATGCGACATCGAGGCCCAGGTGTCGAACGGCGGAGCAAACCCGCTCAGCGTCACCCCCTCACCGCCCTCCCAACCCAACGCCTTGTCGTCGCGGGTCAGCCATACCTGGAACGCTTGCGTGGCAACCGTCCCGAGGTGCTCGACCATGGCGCGCCATCTTGGATCCGCCGCGATGAGCTGCCCGCAGATCGCGGGCACGATGCCCAGTGAGGCGGCGAACACGACGACATCGAAATCGGCACCCGCCCGCAGCACCACCTCGGCGGCGTCCCGCCGCTCCCCGAAGAACGACTCGGCGCCTGCCAGCCATTCGCCGTCGTCCTCGAGCTGATCCGGGTCCGGAGCGCTGGGCCATGCCGGCAGGCCGTCCACGTCGACCAGAGGCTCGTATCGCGACGACGGCTGGCGCAGCTCGACCTGACGGCCCATCCGGATGGCTCCTATCGAGCTATCCTCGACCGTCAGCTCGTCGACTCTGTGGAAGAACTCGAAGTTGACGCCGCGCCGCGTCAGCGCCTCGTACAGCGGAGCAAAGATCACCTCCCCCATACCGGCTTGCATCTTCCAGAACAGGGAACCGTCGTAGTCGAGCAGCATCCGTGTCGCCAGCTCGAGACCTAGCCCGGCGGCGAACGCCGGCTGAGCCGGATCACCGCCCCGGTAGGCGAAGACTAGGTCGTACATGCCCCGGATGATCGCGTTGTCCAAGGTCTCCGCGGCGGCTCCGTGACGCCGCAGCCACTGCCGATAGTCCAGATCGTCGATGGCGGCCAGCCCGTCGGGACGCAGCAGCAGGCGATCACCGACGATGCCGACCAGGTTGGTCATCACCATGTCAACGAGCATCCACGTTGCCTTGCCGACCCTTTCCGACGTCAGCGGCGCGTATAGCGCCTCGCGGATCCGGCCCAGGCCCGCCTCGAGCGCTCGCCCAATGACGGGGAGGTCGGTGCGTTCTGCCATCGACTCGCCGCGCCCCGCCAGCTCCACGATGCTGGCCAGGAAGGTCAAGCCGGCCCGGCGCAGCACGTCGCCAGCCCTGATCCCCTCCCGGCCGGGCGGATGAGGGCTGGCGGACAATGCGATGGGAGGCGGGGAAGCCGCGCCTCGCCGAGACTCCGGGAAGCTCGATGTGTGGAATGCGGCCAGCAGCCGCAACGACTGGGCGACCATCCCACCGAGCGACAGCGAAGCGAGGGCGGGACGGCCGCCCGGCATTGTCGAGCGCTGCGGAAAGTCCATCGACCAGGGCTCCCAGCCGCCGTCGGCTAGCTCGGTCAGGCCGACGGTGGCCGCCGGCTGCACCGCCTGCTCCCAAGTCTGGATTGGGCACCCGGGCCGATATCGGGCGCGATCCAGCTCGGCATAGCAGTCCGCCATCACGCGGAAGGTGTCCTGGTAGTAGCCGAGCAACACATGAAGCCCGTGCTCTTCGATGCGCCCGTTGCGGCCTCGGCTGCTGGCGCCTTTGCCACCAAGCCGCCAACCGCGCTGATAGACCCGGATACTCTCGAAGCGGTTGCGCCACTCGCCTGCGCTCAGCTCCCACGCGGTGGTGAGGCCGGCCATCCCACCGCCGAGGATCACGATGCGGGGCCGGCGGCCCCTTGTCACAGGGGCGACAGCAGCTCGCGAGCCGCTGCCAGTTCGGTGAAGGTTGCCGATGGGCCGAAGCGGTCCACGGCGGCTTGCAGCTTGGTAGCCCAGTCCTCGGGCCGCAGATCGGTGGCGAGGCGTGCGAGGTCGAGCGCAGCGCGTAGCGCATAGAGGGCGTTACCGCCTTCAATTGCCAGCTCCAGGCTCTGTTCCAAGTCGGCGAGGGCGTCTGCGGCATCGCCGCCGGTCGCCAGCGTCAGTAGGCCGCGCAGCCGCAGCAGATCCGGCCGGTGTAACAGCTCACCAGATTTGCCGATCTCGAGAAGCCCGTCGCTGACGGTGGCTAGGGCGGCGCCGGCACCGACCACCCCCTGCTGCAAGGTAGCCAGATAGGCCAGGTACGAAGGGCGGAATGCTTCATGGCCGATGGCCTGGAGCGTATCCATGGCGGCGGAGTAGGCCTCCAGGTCCGGCTCGGCTACGCGGTGATAGATCGAGCCGAGCGCCATCCAGTAGGCGTACCCGAACTGCCGCCCGATGTCGGTGACCTCCTCGCCCAGTTGCTGGGACTCGTCCAGGTCGCCCAACATGAGCGCGAGCCAGGCCAGATAGACCTTCACGAACGCCAGGGTGAACGGCCCGCGGGGAAACGGCACTGCCTCCGCCCGGGCGACCGCGGCGGCGGTGAACTCCTCGGCGTCAGCGAGCCGCCCCTGGAGTGTCGCCACTACGGCCATACCCACAGCATTGGCGGCGACAGGATCATTCGGCAGTGGCCAGTATGCAGAGACCATCTCTCCAGAGGGTCGGGCGTCGAATCCGGCAATGGCCCGCTCCCCTGCTTGCCGGGCACTATCGAGATCACCCTCGTAGAGCGCTTGAAAGGCGAGGGAAGCATCGACCTCCGGAGCAAAGAAGGCGCCGCTGCCGTCCTCAACCCGAGCTCGCAGCCGGTTCACCAGCAGGCTGGCTGTCGCCACGTCTCCGGCAACGAGGGCGAAGGACCAGATGGCTATCGCCGCCGGCATCACCTCTGGAGAGGTGCCCAGCAGCTCCGAGAGCTCGCTCGCTCTCCGATAGTCGGCGCCGACTTCGGGAGCGCCGTATCCGCTGATCGAGCTGATCGACAACCCGCGCAGCATCACCATCCCCAGCTCGGCAAGGTGGCGGTCGGGCCCGTCCGGCAGCTGGGCGATCAACTCGAGTGCCCGGCTGGCGAGCTGCGTCGCCTCGGCATGAGCTCCGCTCGCCTGGGCATCTTGCACGGCGACTCCGTACTGGGCGATCGCCTCGCCGACGGACCCGGCCATGTCGAAATGGCGGGCAATGACCGCCGCATCGCCGTCCTCGTTGGTCAGCGCGCCGGCGATGCGGCCGTGCCAGTCGCGACGGCCTTCGAGAACCTGGGTCTCGTAGGCGGCGTCGCGCAGCAAGGCGTGCCGGAACCGGTAGCGTCCCTCATCGTCCAGCTTGTCGATGATCCCCGTCCCTTCCAGCGCCTCCAGCCGCTCAGCCAGATCGCTCCCATCGGCCACGACGGCCTGCAGCAGGGAGGAGTCGAACTCCACACCGACGGTCGCCGCCGTTTGGGCCAATTCGAGATCGACCCCGGGCTCGCGCAACCGCGCCGCCAGCAACTCTTGGAGCCGCGCCGGCACGGCGCTTCCCGGGATCAGAGCATGGCGGGTGAGCTCCTCGATGAACAGGGGGACTCCGGCGGCGCGATCCACGATCGAGCCTCGGGTCGCATCATCGAGCGGCTGGTCGCCTGCGAGGAAATCGACGAGTCTGTGGGCGGCGTCCTCGCTCAGGTGACCCAGCTCGACCACATCGACGGCATCCGCCCACGCCGCCCGCAGCGGCTCGCGCGAGGTCATCAGCAACATCACGTTGCTCGGACGGTTTTGGATCACGAGACCGACCAGGTCGAGCGTCGAGGGGTCTGCCCAGTGGACATCCTCGATGATCAGAGCCCGGGTCTGGGTGGCGGCACCGGCGGCGATCACCCCAAGTAGCGACTGCAACACGGCCTGCCGGAGGGCGGTTGGGTTGAGAAGCGGCGCCGGGTGGTCGGGCACCACATCGGCGCCGATGAGCGGGGCCAGCAGCGCCAGATTGGGGTCGATGTCGAGCCCCAGGCTCTCCAGGCCCCGCTGGAGCGCGCTGATGCGGGCCGCGGCATCGTCACTCGCCGAGATGTCCATACGCTTGAGCATCGACTGGGTCGCGGGCCACAGAGCACTGTTGGTGTAGTAGGGCAGACAGCCCAGCTCGAACAGATTGCCGCCGGCCGCGACCACCCGGGCACGGAATTCGGCGACCACTCGCGATTTGCCGATGCCGGCCGGGCCGCGCAGCAGGGTCGCTCGCACCTTTTCTCCGGCGGCGGTGGCCCTCCACTTCGAGGTCAGATCGGCGGCCTCGTCGTCTCTTCCCACCATCGGCGCTCCGACGAAGCGGGCCGTGGACAGCCGATCGCTCATGTGACGGGGCGCGACCACGCGATACAGCTCGACTTCGCGAGCAATGCCTTTCAACGTGTGCGCTCCCAACGACTCCGTATCGAAGTCGGACTCCACGATGTGCTGGGTGACGTCACTGATCACCACTTCGCCGGGAGCGGCCGCCGACTGGATTCGGGCCGCCAGATTCGGGGTGACGCCGACGATGGCATCGTGCTCGGTAGCGCGGCCGATGCCGATGTCGGCTACCACCACCAGTCCCGTGTGGATCCCGACGCGTACCTCGGCATCGACGCCGTGCTGCTCCCGCGCCCGAGCTGCCGCCTGCTCCATGCCGGCAATCAGCTCGAGACCGGCCGACACGGCTCGGCGGGCGTCGTCTCCATGGGGGTCCGGAAAACCGAACGAGGCGACCACTCCGTCCCCGGCGTAGTTGACGATCCGCCCTCCGAAGCGCTCAACCGCCAGCTTCGCCTCGGCGCGATAGAGCGCCAGAATGTCGCGTACGATCTCCGGCTCCTGCACATCGGCAACCCGCGTCGAGTCCACCAGATCGGAGAACAGGATCGTCATCATGGCCCGCTCCCCCAGTCGCGAGCGCTGCCGCTCATCGACGATCCGGATGATGTCGCGAGCCCGATCATGGTCCTCGTCCACCGTCAGCACGTCACTCGCCATTTCCCGCGCTAAGTCGAGGTTGCCGGCGGCGATCGCGTCGCGCGCCCCGGTGAGCAGCCGGTCGATGAGTCGAGTCAGCCGGGACTCGGCCGACGACTCTGTGGCGCGTTCACTGTCCACTGCTGCTGCTCCCCGTTGCCCGGCTAACGTAGACCTGGCACGGCCGGTACTCCCCATTGCGGTTCAGCTGCCCGACATACAACCCGGGGCGAATTGTCCCAACGGGCATCTCGAGGTGAGCGCCGACCGCCCCCCGCAACGGCACTGCGGTGACGGAAATCTGGCTGGCGGGCACGACGTCTTGCTGGGCGCCGAGCCGCACCAGATCGCTGCAAGTCAATCGATCCCCCAGCCGCAGGCCCTGCCACGGCAGGGTGGCGCCCTCATATCCCGGCCGACTCGCAGTGAACCCCTCGTCCAGCATCTGGGTGGTGTATTCGATTGCGGCGTCCGCGGCAGCTGTCCGTCCGCGCGGCCGGGACGCCGCCCGAACGTCGGCGCCCATC
This sequence comes from Acidimicrobiia bacterium, assembly GCA_041605955.1. Classification (GTDB taxonomy): domain Bacteria; phylum Actinomycetota; class Acidimicrobiia; order Spongiisociales; family UBA5794; genus JAHEJX01. The sequence continues at coordinate 7,081 of JBFIXI010000052.1, read as the reverse complement.
CACCCGGCCATGATCTCCTCCGCCGGAGATTCGTCGGGAGACGTCACCGCCATCAGCTCGAGGTTGCGCAGCGTCTCCACCCCTGCGTTGATCCAGTCGCGGGTGAGCGACAGCCACAGCCCGGCGGTGTCTCTGACCGCTGCGTCGAGGTCGTAACCCGCGCGGTTCTGTTCCATCCAATCGGCGCTGCGCCCCAGGTACGTGCGCCCGGTGTCGGTAACACACCGGATCCACTCGGCGGCCACCTCCCGCAGGCCAAACGGGCCTTGGGGCTGCGTCGGGGTCACGGGATCGGTGCGCGTGCCGCCCTCGACTGCCAATCGGATGAACTGGGTCCACACGAAACAGGCCGTGTAGTAGGCCACCTCATCCCATTCGTCATCGGTGAAGCTGACCACCTTGAGGCACTTGACGTTGCGCGTTTGCCCCAGGTCGTTCACCAAGAGAAAGCCGCGGTCGACGTCGATCTCCTCATCGCGACTCTTGACCAGATCGTAGGTAGAGCCGGCAAAGAGACCGTCGACACGGACATAATCACAGTGCAGCTCAGTGTGCAGCTCTTGGACCAACTGCACGATTTCCAGGAAATCGGCGTGCCAGGCGTCCTGTCCCGCATAGGCGCCGGGGAGCTGTTGGACCGGACCGGAGATCGGCTTCATCGACTTGAACATGAACTCGCCCCGGGCCGGCCAGTTGTGCGGATCGACCCAGTCGGCGACCTTGGCGAACGGGGCATCGGTCTCGAACTCTCCGAACAGCCACACCGCCTCTTTGTTGTCCACGCGCACCCGAGCCCGACGGCACACGTCTTGCCCGAAGAACGCGGTGACCACATGGGGTAGCTGTCGACCCGACCGCGATTCGGCGAAGGCGACGTCGAGTCGGGCGTCCGCCTTGAGATCCTCGAGGAGCTGGTCGGCCGACAGATCTCCAGCGGCGGCCACCTTGCCCGCCAGCGCGCGGTACTGCTCCTCGGCGGCCTCGTAGTCGGGGAAGTCCTCCTTGGCCAGATCGCCGAGGACCTCCAGCCTTGTCCCGTCGGCTACCTCGCCGGCGTCGAGCAGGCTCTGCAGCGCCATCGGAACCGAGATCCGGGCCACCCCGGCGGTGTCGGCGGGCACCTTGCCGAGGACGGTCTGCAGAGCCAGATAAGCCTGCTGGCCGTCTACGCCTATCTCGTCTTCTTGCTGAAGGCTCACCGCAGCACCCCTCTCAGTTCACCCTTAATGAGTGTACGTGGCAGGCCGAGTGCTGTGTACGGGTAGCCTCGAGCCATGGTCGCCGTCTCCAGCGCCGACAGAGTCGTCTACCCCTCCACCGGCACGACGAAGGGCGAGGTCGTCGGGCACTACTCGGCGGTCGGTGAGCGGCTGCTGTGGCACATCAGCGATCGTCCCCTCACTGTGGAACGGTTCCCCCGAGGGGTTGGCGCCAAGGGCTTCATGCAGAAGAATGCCGCTGACTACTTCCCCGACTACATCGGGCGGCATCTGATCGAGCGAGCCGACGGCACCACCAACCATCCCGTCGTCCACGATGTCGCCGGAATCGAGTACTTGGCCAATCAGAACACGATCACGTTCCACGTGCCGACGACGACGGTCACCGACTTTGAACATCCCGACCGAGTGATCATCGATCTGGACCCGCCCCAGGATGGCATCGACATCGTCCGCGAGGCGGCGTGGGCGACCAAGCGGCTCATGGACGAGCTGGGAGTGGTGACGGTTCCAGTCACCACCGGGAGCAAGGGCTACCACATCACGGCCATCATCGAGCCCGACCTGACCGTGCCGGAGGTCGACGAATTCGGGCAGCTGGCCGCAGCATTCCTGGCTCACCAGCACCCGGACCTGCTCACCGTGGAGTTTCGCAAGGCCAATCGAGGCGGTCGCGTGTTCTGCGACTGGCTACGCAATCGTTGGGGGGCAACTTCGGCGGCGCCGTGGTCGTTGCGGCCCCGGACCAGGCCGACGGTCGTTGTTCCCATTCGGTGGGAGCAGCTCGACGAGCTCGCCCCGGATGAATTCGAACTCGGTCAGCTACCCGAGACAGATCCCCTACGCCGGCTCAGCTCGGCGCCGGTGTCGTTGCCTCAGGCTCTCGAAGAGATGCGGACTCGATGCGCCTCGGCAGGTGTCGCCATAGAGCCGTTCGACCGTTTCCGGTCTTGACGCGGCTGCTCACATCCAGATTGCCATCGGCAGGCCGATCGGGTCGACATCCGGCGGGTCGGGAAGCGGCGTGGCCTCACCCTGGGCGATCCGCCACCCCACCCAGGCGGTGACCGCCGCATCGAGCACGTCGTCGACAGACGCCACCCCGGCGGGCCCGATGTCTTCGCGTAGAGCCAGGCCGATCGAAGCCAGAAGGCGGCTCCGGGCCATGACACCGCTGTAGCTACGTTTCGGCGGTAACGGGGTCCCGGCCAGCCGCATGAAAGCGAGTTCCGGGTGAACCTCGTGAAACCGGGTGTCGGTGCGAGCAACCCGATCGACTTCCAAGATCTTGGCCCGGAGCGCATAGACCTGGCGGGAGATCCCGAAACCGTGACGGCTCTTGGCGAGCTCGTTGGCGGCGCGGTACGAGCCGACATCCATGACGTCCCGGGGAGGCGCCAGAAACACCGTTGAGCGACGCCTCCCCAGCAGCCGACGCGCCTCCAGGTCGGCGCGGCGATGACCGGCGGCGGGGAGACCGATCGGTATGTCGATAGCGAATACGGAGGCCCCGGCGAACGCGACAGCCGCTGCGGTTACGTCCGAGAACGAGTCGGCGGCCACAAAGCGGCCTCGCTCGAGAGCGATGCCGATCCAACCGTTGCGCCAGCCGTCGAGGCCGACCGCCAGCATGGCTCAGACCGGCCGATAGGCCTGGTATTCCGGGTACCAGATCTCGGCGTCGATGGCGGCCTCGATATCGTCAGCAGGTTTACCTACCCCCTCGGCCACCGCCTGGGCGAACACGGCGGACGCGACGGCCCGCGACACATCGCGCACCGACTCGATCGCCGGATAGAGCGCCCCAGCTGCCAGCTCAGCCTCGGGTAGGGCCGCCGCCAGCGCTTTGGCAGCCGCCAAGAACATGCCGTCGGTGACCCTCGTGGCATGAGCCGCTATTGCCCCCAGCCCCATCCCGGGGAAGATGAAGACGTTGTTGGCCTGACCGATCCGATGGAGCCGACCGTCGTAGTTGACCGGCGGGAAAGGGCTACCCGTGGCCACCAGCGCCCTGCCATCCGTCCAATGCATCACTTCCTCGGGGGTGACCTCGGCCAGAGACGTCGGGTTGGATAGCGGCATGATGACCGGTCGGTCGATATCGACTGCCGCGGTGCGCACCACCGACTCGGTGAAGGCACCTGGCTGACCGCTGACTCCGATGAGAGCGGTGGGTCGGCCGTTGGCCACCACTGCGTCGAGATCCCAATCGGGACCGCCGCTCCAGCCGCTCACCGCAGAGGCGTCGACCGCGATCGACTGCTTGATGGCTGTGAGGTCCGGGCGCCCGTCGACCACCAGGCCGTGCGAGTCGAGCACGAATATCCGGTTGCGCGCCTCGTGGCGGCTCAAGCCGTCGTCAACCATGGCGTCGACGATGTGGCCGTGGATGCCGACACCGGCGGATCCCGATCCGAGGATCACGACCCGATGGTCCGAGATCGTGTGATGCGAGGCCCGGCCCGATGCGATCAATCCGGCGACCGTCATCGCCGCCGTCCCCTGGATATCGTCATTGAAGGAAGGCAGCTCGTCGCGATATCGCTCCAGGTTGGTGAAGCTGGTGCGATTGGCGAAGTCCTCCCATTGCAGCAGGCCACCTGGATGGACCTCGGTGACCGCAGCTACGAACTCGGCAATGAAGTCGTCGTACTCGGCGCCGCGCAGGCGGCGTTCCCGGTAGCCGATGTAGAGAGGATCGGCGAGCAACCCCTCGTTGTCCGTCCCGACGTCGAGACATACGGGAATCGTGCGATCGGGGTGAATGCCGGCGGCGGCGGTGTATAGCGCCAGCTTGCCGATGGGGATTCCCATGCCCCCGGCTCCTTGGTCGCCGATGCCCAAGATCCGCTCATTGTCGGTGACAACGATGATCGGCCGCTCGCCGTATCGGCGGCGGCTCAGGATATCGGTGATCGCCCCTCGATGACGGGGTGTGATGTACAGGCCGCGGCTGCGGCGGAAGATGCGGCTCCAGTGACGAGACGCCTCGGCCACTGTCGGGGTATAGATGATCGGCACCAGCGCCTCGAGATTGGACAGCAGGTAGCGGAAGAACAACGTGGTGTTGCGGTCGAGCAAGCTGTTCAGATAGACGTGGCGCCCCAGATCGGTCGTCTTGAGGTCCATCTGGGCCTGCACCCGCTGTAGCTGGACTTCGATGTCGTCGACGGAGTCGGGCAACAAGCCTGACAGCTCCAACTCATCTCGCTCCCGGCGATCGAAGGCGGTGTCCTTGTTGAGGACCGGTGACTTGAGAATGGCGACCCCACGGCTCTCCACTTCGACGTACCGTTCGCCGGTCACCGGATCGACCCGTCTCACGTAGCCGTAGGGCATCTCCTCACCTCGCCTCGTCGAAGATGGACGTCTCCCGATCCGCAATGGGATCGCCGCGGAACTCGGGCAGCACTCGACGGAACCACTCCGTTCCAAACGACACGGCAAAGACATCGGGAGGCAACCGGAGAAACCAGCTCTCCTCATTGATCTGGCTGCGATGCGCCGTCATGGCGGCCCGCTTGGTGTCGAGGACGCCGCTCACATCTACGGCGGTGGTGATATCCGACTCGGGGAGCCCGATCTTGTCCATGTCGAAACGGTCGTCGCCCTCTCGCGGCGCCTCACCCTCCGGAGCCATGTCGCGCAGCGCCTTGATCCGGTCGCGGTTCATAGACACCTCGAGCAGCCGGCCCACGCCTGCAATCCGGGCCGCCTCGTGCCCCACGCGGTGGACCTGGATGTGGTCGGGATGACCGTACCCTCCGTAGCTGTCGTAGACCGTCAGCACGTCCGCTCCCTCCTCGAGGAGGATCGCCGCCAGCTTGGCGGCGGCCGCGGCGATATCCGCTTGCCAAAAGCAGTCCGGATGGTCGTTGGCGGCGGTGCCCATCATTCCCGAATCGCGATATCCCAGCTGGAGCGCCCGGTCGATGCCGAGGATGGCGGCCGCCGCCTGCAGCTCGGCGCGACGACGATCGGCCAGCGTCTCGCCGGCTCGCAGGAAGCCGTCCGGAACCTCCCCGACCGCACCGTCCGTCGCAGTGACTACGACGACCTTGTGGCCGGCGGCAGCTGCGGCGGCCATCGTGCCGCCCATTGAGATCGACTCGTCGTCGGGATGGGCGTGGAAAGCGACCAACGTGGCCACGGAAACCCTCCTTTGCGCGCTACGCCAGAGTACCCAGCGCTGCCACCACTGCAGCCGCCGAGCCACGCACATGCCAAGAAATGTGAATTGGGGGTGTCAAAGCATCGACCACGCCCCCGGGTTTGGGAACCAGGCACCGACCACATACGCGTTATTCCCCGATGCGCCCCAGCAGTGAGCCTGCATCTCCGCTAGCGGGCGGCGTTGGCCCTGATGGCTTCGGCTACGTAGCTCGCCAATCCCGGGGCGCGCTGCTCCCAATAGTCCCGGAAGCGTGGATCGGTGACGTAGATCTCGCCGAGACCTCGATGCATCTGCTTCGAGCACGGGTAGTACCAGCGATCGATGGAGAGCCGGTGGTCCTCGGCGAGGTCCATGGCGGCCTCGCCGGCGGCGGCGTCGCCAGCAGCCATCAGCTCGGCGAATTGGGCCGCAATGCCGTCACCTGCAGCGGCCGCCTGCTTCCACTGTTCTGCGGTGTAGCCGGAAGTGCGCCGCTGCGAAGCCGCAAAGGTTGCCGGCCACCGGGCGGCAGCTTCGGCTTCGTGCTCCGCAGGATCGAAGTCGCCGTACGTTTCAGGTTGCATCGCCACTCCTGCCTGGGGGCGCGCTCGGCCGAGCACCGCCAACATCATGGCTGCCCGGCGGCCCCGCCCCTCCATCTCGTGTCTCATCGAGGCGTCCGATGCGCGCCTCCAGAAAGCGGCGTTCCGTTTCGTTGTCGGTGAGTGCCAGGGCGCGGTGATACGCCGCCCGGCTGTCTGCATGGCGCCCGAGCTTGTCGAGCAGGTCGGCGCGGGCGGAGTGAAACAGGTGATAGTCGTCGAGCGACCCGGTCAGACCGTCCATCATCTCCAGGCCGGCAGCGGGCCCCTCGTCCATAGCAACTGCCACCGCGCGATTGAGCCGGACGACCGGCGAGGGTGACATCTCGGCCAGCTTCGAATACAGCAGGCGGATCTCGGACCAATCCGTGTCTGCTGCTCGCGGCGCGGTGGCATGGACGGCGGCGATGGCGGCCTGTAGCTGATACGGTCCGGCTTGGCGGCGGCGCAGCGCTTCGTCGAGCAGCCGCACTCCGTCATCGATTGCGGCCCGGTCCCACAGTGTCCGGTCCTGGTCGGCCAAGAGCACCAGCTCGCCATCGCGGGTCCGAGCCGCAGCCCGAGAGTGCTGCAACAGCATGAGGGCGACCAAGCCGAGCACCTCGGGTTCGTCGGGCATCAGCGCCGCCAGGACCCGTCCGATGCGGATCGCTTCGTCGCACAGCTCGTGGCGCACCAGCGCGTCGCCGGCGGTAGCTGCATAACCCTCGGTGAAGATCAGATACACGACCGCCAACACGGAGGACAAGCGGTCCGGGAGTTGGTGATCCGGGGGCACCCGGTAGGGGATGCCCGCCTGGCGGATCTTGCGCTTGGCTCGCACGATGCGCTGTGCCATCGTCGGCTCGCTCGTCAAGAAGGCCCGAGCGATCTCGGCGGTGGTGAGACCGCCCAGGGTCTTGAGGGTCAGCGCTACCTGCGCCTCCCGGTTCAGCGCCGGATGGCAGCAGGTGAACATCAGCCGCAGGCGATCGTCCTGGACTGCGGACTCCACGGTCTCCTCCGAATCCGACAGCTCTGTCGCCGCCTGCTTCTGTTGCAGCCTGGCCAAGTACTCGAGCTCACCTTGTTTTCGGGCCCGCGTCTGCGACCGGCGCAGCCGGACG
>JBFIXI010000051.1:0-28803 GCA_041605955.1 Acidimicrobiia bacterium | reverse complement strand
TCTCCCAGGTGTTCATTGCCAGCGCTCGTTCTCGGAGTGGTGCATGACGATGCGGCGGGCGGAGAAGCCATGTGATTCGAAGAAGTTCTTCGCCAGTCGGTGGCCGGGACTCACGTGAGCATCGAACAAGTCGATCCCCCGCCCGCGAAAATCATCCATGACCAGAGTGATCATGGCCTCGCCGACGCCGACGCCGCGGGCTTCTTCCTCCACATGGACCAAGCGGGCGGAGCCTACGCGGGCGCCATCACCCTGCGGGAGCAACGCTTCGACGGTCATCCACATGAAACCCACCGGAACGTCGTCGATCGTTCCCACGACCACCATCGAGTCGTCGTGGTCCAGCAGCTCCTTGAAGGATGCCTCGATCGGCTCCGCCAGGCCATCGGCCACCGGCCACAGCGATTTGAGGGCTGCCTGCTCGGCTTCGAGGAGTCGGTACATACGAACCAGCTCCGGGAGATCGGATTCAGACGCTGGTCGGGCGGCGGTCAGCATGGGGCACCCAGGGTAGACGACCAACGAGCCGGGCTACTCCCCACTTGGTGACCAGACCCATCGCCTCCAGCGCGATGCGGGTGTCCATCTTCGATTCACCCCGCTCTCGATCACGGAAGGTGATCGGGATCTCGACTATCTCCATGCCGGCTAGCGACGCCCGCCACGCCATCTCGACCTGGAAGCCGTAGCCGGCGGCATGACACGACTCGGGTTGCAGAGTACGCAGCGCCCCGGCGGAGAATGCCCGGAACCCGGCCGTCATGTCATGCACTCCGCTCCCCAGCATCACTCTGGCGTACAGATTCCCGAACCGGGATAGTGCCTTGCGATGCCACGGCCAATCGGCAGCATCGCCTCCGGGGACGTAGCGGCTCCCGATGGCGAGATCGGCTCCTCCCTCGACTGCCGCTACCAGCTGCGGTAAAACCGCCGGATCGTGGCTGAAGTCGGCGTCCATCTCGCAGAGGATGGTGGCTCCGTCCTGCAGTCCCCATTCGAATCCGGCCGTGTACGCCGGACCCAAACCTTGCTTCTCCCGCCGCTGTACTAGCGCCACGCTCTCCGGGTTGGCGGCCGCCAACCCGGAGGCCAGCTCGCCGGTGCCGTCCGGCGACCCGTCGTCGACGACGAGGACCCGATAGCCGTGGGCGAGGACGGCTCGAACGATCAACTCGAGGTTGTCGACCTCGTTGTAGGTCGGAACGATTACTAGGACGTCAGCCGGCACAATCGACGCAGAGCTTGCGACGCTTGTCGGCCAGCTGACTCGTGGCCAACACCAGGAAACATCCCTGGCAGAGGAACTCGTCGGCTCCTCGCTCCGAACCGGTCTCGCCGTCCATTGCCAGCTCGGCGCGTCGTATTGCCCTCATCTCGGCAGCTTCATCGACCACCAGCGTCTCGGCGAGCTCGTCTTCCGTGAGCATCTCGAGCTCCTCGCTTTCGAGCTCGTCGAGATCTTGGGCTTGGTCGCCGTCGCTCTCCTCGCCTTCGTCGGCGTCCTCGTCCTCGTCGCCTTCGCTCCAGGAGTCCTCGTCTTCATCTTCGTCGACGTCCTCGTCGAGCTCGTCGAGATCCTCGAGCTCTTCATCGATCAGCTCGTCGGCGGGTTCCTCGACATCGTCGACTTCGACGGATTCGAACTCTTCGAGCGGAGCGTCTTCGGCTGTAGTCTTGCTGCGGGCCATTTCCCTATACCTTTGGAACGGCGGCGGGGATTATATCGGCGATGATGACGCCGCCAACGATCCCGAGAGCCGTTGTATTCCCTCTCTCTATCGGTGCGTCGGCCTAGATCTTGAAGTGCAGGGCCGCCGGCAGTATCTCACCTTTGACCGACCCCGTGCCCAATATCTCGCCATCTGCCTCGCACGGCCACGCCGCGGGACATTCCAGCTCGAACGACGGGGCCACAAAATGCTTCACGGCCTTGTGACGCAGGTGGGTTCCACGGATCACTCGGGGCATCAGAGTGAACGCGAGTCGGCGCGGGCCGGCAAACACTTGCAGGTCGAAATCGCCGTCCATGACGGTGGCATTGGGAGCAACGTTCATCCCGCCCCCGAAGTACTGGCCATTGGCCGCCACCACGTTGATTGCCGGTCCCTCGTAAGAACGCCTCCCTGCAGTGAGCCTGATCTCACGAGTGGGGAACCGCGCCAGCGTCAGCCAGAAGCCGGCGCCATACCGCAAGCCGCCCAAGCGGCGGGGAAGACGATCGGTGATCCTCATCGATGCGGCCGCCACACCGAAGTCGGCCACGTTGATGAAGTACCGCTCGCCAAAGCCGCCTGACAGCTTGCCGACATCGCAGGGATAGACCGTGTCGGTGGTCAGATGGGCGACGGCAGCTTCGATCGTGCGCGGCAAGGCGAAGGTCCGGATGAAGTCCGATCCAGACCCGGCCGGGAGGATCGCCAGCGTCGGCGTCTCGGGCGGCGATGTGGCCATCAGCGCATTCAGTGCGAAGTGGGCGGTGCCGTCGCCTCCCACGACTGCAAAGTGCGTCGCCCCGTCCTCGAGGCCCTCTGTGACGAGCTCGACGATGTGTTCCGGGCTACGCGACACCCGCAACTCGTAGTCGATCGACCTCGCCCGCAAGGCGCGGTGAGCCCGGGTGGCCACCTCCCCCTTCTTCCCGGAGTAGGGATTGGCGACCACCCACCACCGCTCGCTCATACCTGTCCCCCAGCGGCAACCACTCCACGATCGACGAGCTCGATGGCGCCGCGTGCCGCTTCAGCAACTTCCGGATAGGCATCGCGCAGTTGGCGCAACAGGTCGAGCAACTGACGCATGGTCCTGACGAAGTCGCCCGCTCCGATCTCATCGTCCTCGAACAGGTCTTCGAGAGAAGCCCCTTGCGCCCAGTCGTAGCCGATCGCAGCAAACCCTGGATCGGGTAATCGGCTGGGCTCGATTCGATGCCGACTCTCCGCCGCCGCCAGCCCATCGGCCAAGTCGAGAATGGCTTCGCCCCGGGCCGCCACGTTGCTCGTGGGCCAGACCCCCACCCGGTCCTCTAGCCGGGCTTCGTAGATGAACAGCGTTGCCACGGCAGCCAGTGAGGGGGCATCGAGCCCGGTCAACATTCCCGCCTCTATGGACTCGGCGATGAGCAGATCGAGCTCGCTGTACACGAAGCGGAGCCGCTCCCCGGCGGGCGTCAAGTTCCAGTCTTTCGTGTAGCCACGATCCTCGAGCAAATCGAGCCGGCGCTGAAAGTCGGCAACCAAACCCGGCGCAGCCTCCTTGGTACGCCTCTCGAGCTTGCGAAGGTCACGTTCGAGACGCTTCACGCGCTTCACCACATCGAGCTTGGCCGTCAGCCCTGGGTCTGCCACCACCGGATGATCCGGAGCGCCCCGGCCCGGAGACGACTCATCGCCATCAGGCTCGAACTGCTCCAAGAGGCGTGCCGCATAGCGTTGGTAGCGCGTTTCGCGCGACCGTATCGGGTCGGCCAACGCAACTACGCCGACCCGAGCCACTTCCATCGACAACCCATCGGCGCTCAGCTTGCGGATCTCTCCATGGCGGTTGACCAACAGCAGGCGAGGGTTGACGCCGTAGCCACGTGCCAGCAAAACCCAGAGGTCGTCCGGCTGAGACGTCAGGCGCAGGACGTCGCCCGGCTCGGTCGATTGCGCGAAGTCTCGTAAGACCGATCGCATGTCGGTCATCGTGGCGGCGTATTCCCAAACGTCGCCGAAGTCGCTGGCAGCGGTGGCCCGCAGCTCCTGGATCTCGGCGCGCAGCTTGTCCGCCCGAGCCGCGATGCGGTCGAGGCGACGTTCCTCGCGAAACTGGGCGAACGAAGCGCGCAACAGCTCTTCCGCCCGCCGGCGTTCGTAGTTGGCGACGAGGTTGACGGTCATGTTGTAAGTCGGGCGGAATGAGGACTTCAACGGATGGCTTCCGGCTGCCGCGATCGCGGCTACTCGATCGAACGGCACATAGGAGTCGTAGAGCACGACGGCAGTGCCCGCGGCGTCGATCCCCCGCCGCCCGGCCCGGCCGGTCAGCTGCGTGTAATCGCCGGGGCGGAGCATCTCATGACCATCCCCGGTGAACTTGGTCAATCGCTCCAGTACTACGGCCCGTGCCGGCATGTTGATACCCAGCGCCAGCGTCTCGGTGGCAAACACGACTCGAACCAGTCCCACCTGGAACAGCTCTTCGACCGTCTCCTTGAATGCCGGGACCATCCCGGCGTGGTGCGGGGCAACTCCCTGTTCGAGATTCGCGACCCAAAGGCCATATCCCAGCACGCCGAGGTCTTGTGGCGAGAGGTGCGCAGTTCGCGCCTCTGCGACGGCGCGTATTTCCGCTCGCTCCTCTGTGGTCGTCAAACCCAGCCCTGCCTCAGCCACGAGCTGCGCGCCCTGATCGACGCCCGCTCGGGAGAATATGAAGTAGATCAGCGGCACTAGGTCGCGCCGGGCGAGCTCCTCCACCACTTCGACGCGACGGGGGGTGGCGAAACGGCGATGCCGCCCTCGGCTCTTCTTGAGCAGTCGCATCACCGCCGGATTGGGCCGGGTTCCTTTTCGGTCGAACACCGGAAACAACTCCAGCGCCCCCTCCCGGTGCCGGTCCTTGATCATGTATTCGCTGGATAGTGGAACCGGCCGGTGCTCCTCGATGATGAGCTTGGTAGCTCCTCGCCGGGCGGCAATCCAGTCCGTGAACTCGGCCGCATTGGAGACCGTGGCCGACAGTGCCACGACGGGAACGTGGCGAGGCAGGTGAATGATCACCTCTTCCCAGACCGATCCTCGTTGGGGATCCTGCAAGTAGTGAACCTCGTCGAGGATCACGACCCCGAGCCCGTCGAGTGCTGTGCTGTCGGCGTAGATCATGTTGCGCAGCACCTCGGTGGTCATAACGACCACCGGTGCCGAGCCGTTGATCACGTTGTCTCCCGTGAGCAGCCCGACCTCGGATTCGCCATACACGCGGCGAAAGTCGGCGAACTTCTGATTCGACAACGCCTTGATCGGGGTGGTGTAGAACGAGCGCTTGGCGCCCCTTTTTGCCAGGTCGACGGCAGCCTCGGCGACCAATGTCTTGCCGGCCCCGGTAGGAGCCGTCACGACGACAGAGTGGCCGGCGGCAAAGGCCTCAATGGCGTCGCGCTGGAACCGATCCGGTTGGAATGGGATCCCGGCGAGAAACTCCGCGACGTAGGTGAGATTCGTCGGGTGCGGTTGGCTCACTTCTTGAGGATGAAGCGGATCGCCAAGATCGTGATCTCGTAGAGGATGTACAGCGGGGCGGACAACAGCAGAAGCGTCAACGGGTCGCCGCTGGGAGTGATCACCGCGCCGATGACGACGATGGCAGTGACCGCCCACCGCCGGTTGCGGCGCAACCCGCGGCTGCTGGCGATGCCGGCGGCGGCGGCGGCGAACATGAAGACGGGGAACTCGAAGGCAATCCCGAACACAAAGATGAACCGCATGGCGAAGCTGAGATACGACTCAGCTTGGATTACCGGCTCCAAGCTGTCCCCTCCGAAATTGAACAGGAAGCCGAGTCCTCGCTCCAACGACCAGTAGCCGAGAGCCACCCCGCCTATGAACAGCGCCGCCAGTGCCACGGAGAGCGGTATCACGTACTTGCGTTCTTGCTTGGTGAGCGCCGGGCTGACAAAGCGCCACACTTGGTAGATGATCACCGGGCTCGCCAGGAGCAGGCCGCCGAATAGCGAAAGGCGCATCGCCACGGAGAACGCCTCGGTCGGTCGGAAGAAAGCGAGCTGGGCGTTCTCGATGGCCCGCTGGTACGGGACAATGAGCCAGCTCAGCGTCGATTTGTGGAAGATGAATCCGACCACCGAGCCGGCCAGCACCGCAGCAGAGGCTTTGACCACCCGGGCGCGCAGTTCGACGAGATGGCTGCCGATCGACATCGACGCGTCATGCGTGATATCAGCCATTCGGCACCTCGGGGTTGTCGGGCGCAGCGGATTCGCCGGGCTCGCTCGAGCCGCCCGGAGGACTGGGCTGGAACGGTCCCGGAGGCGATATTTGTCCCGGAGGGGATAACGCTCCCGAAGCCGATGCATCGGCTGGGGGCTCGGATCCCACCGGCGGCGTCTGTTGCGGCCCGGCAGGTCCTTTTTGAGCAGGCTCGCCGGTTCCCCCGACCGCAGCCTCGGCGGCCCGCCTCAGCCCCGGTTGGTCTTCCTTGGCTGCCGCCGGCTGCTGGCCAACTGCCTTCTCGGCCGCATCCCTGAGCTCACGATTGGTCGTGGCGACCTCCCTGCTGAATTTGGCAACTTCGCCGGTGATCTCGGTGCGGGCGGCGCGTAGCTCGTTGCGGGCCTCTCGCAACGGAGCAATCGTGTCACCGTATTCGGCGTCCAGCTCCTTCTTCAGATCGGCGACCGAGGCACGGGCTCGCGCCGCTAGGGCGCCCGCCTTGCGGGCGATCTCCGGCAACCGGTTGGGACCGAAGACGATCAGGACCACGATGATGATCGTGAAGATCTCCGATGCCGTGAAGTTCCCCATACAGCCTCGATGCTAGAGACGTTTTGCGTACATGTTCTCGGCATCCCCCATCTCCAGCATGAGCTTACGGCAGTACGGGCGGCCCGGCAGCGATCACACCACCAAGCCTTCCTGTCAAATGAGAAATGGCGCCCCCTGGGCGCCATTTCTCAGTCCCTGCTCCCTGCCAAGGCGATCAGGTGATCTGTGAGTACCAATCGTCGTGCTCGAGGGCGGCTGCGAAAGCTGCGATCTCCGTCTCGGTAATCGGTCCGATCGGATCGATGACCGTGTATTCCACACCGGTGGCCAGAAGGATGCTGACGACCCGGTTGTTGGCGGGACGGCGCTGGATCGATGTGCAGAACGGGCACGTGAAGCGATAGCAGCCGGTCATCCCGGACGGAGCCAGCTCGAGGCCAATATCGGCTGTCGTCAGTTCGACGTCGCCGCATCGGTCGCATGTGGTCCTGATGGTCGTCATCCAGTTTCGCTCCGGTCTCAACGGTGTGCTCGATGAGAACATCGGCACCTGGGATGCTGCCTGAATGACTATTTGGCTCTTAGTCATAAGGCGCTAGCCCGTTTCGAGCCATGGCGATTCAGCGCTGGTAGCGCGCCAGGATGCGGCTCCGGAGATCGGCCACCGCCTGAGCTACTTCGGGACCCTCGACGAGCTCGGCCGTGTCTCCGAGCCGCAGCAGCAGACGCGCAATGACTTGTGGATCCGACGCGCTGAACCGGACCAGCTGGTCACCATTGGGAGCGTCCAGCTCCTCCACCGGGTAGTACTCGGTGATCCACTTCGAGGCCGCGGAGAGCCGGATGGTGGCTGCCACGTCGTCCACTCCCGGCGAGTACATGACAACCGGCGGTGGCAGCTCTGTCGGCGGTTGGAAGGTCTCGGGGCGAATGGTGGCCTCTTGAATTCGGTCGATACGAAAGACCCGTTCACCGTCCGCCAAACGGCAGTAGGCCGAGACGTACCAGTTGCCCATTGTGGAGAACACCGTCCACGGCTCGATGTCGCGCCGTGTCGTGGCGCCGCTTCCCAGAGCGGTGTACACGATTCGCACCACGTTGCCCGAGGCGGCAGCCGCCCGCAGTTCGCCCACGAGCTCCGGTTCGGCAAGATCGACCACGAGCGAGTCCTCCGAATCGGGGAGCAGCAGCCGTTGCAGCTTGGCAACGCCTGAAGCCAGCGCCGCCGGAGCCTGTCCCGAGGAGAGCACAGCCATGCCGGCCGCCAGCAACGTCAGCGCCTCGGGAGCGGACAGCCGCACCGCCGACTTGAAGTAGTCCGCCATTTCCACGATGACCTCATCATCATCGATGTAGGCAACCATCAGATCGCCTGGTCCATAGCCGGGTAGGCCGCACACGAACACCAGGTTCAAGTCGGCCGCGAGTTGCCGAGGCGTGTAATCGAAGCGCTCGCACACCTCAGCTACGGTCGCCCCCGGGTGAGCGATGACCCACGGGAGCATGGCGAGGAGGCGGGTGAGACGGCGCGCCGTCTTGGCACTGCTCATGCCGCCGAACCGGTGAGGCGCGTCACGAAAGCGTCCCGCAGCTCTGGAGGGCCGAGGATCTCGGCACGGTCGTCGAAGCTGAGCATCCACGCCAAGAACGCATCGACGTTGGCAACCGGCATGGAGACACGCAGCGTTCCGTCATCCTCGACCTTGGCCTCGACGCGGCCGCTGAGCTGCCGACGCGCCCACCACGCCAGGTCGGCATCGAAGACGACATCGGCCACGATGTCGTCACTACCCGCCTCCCAAGGGGCCTGGGGAATCGCGTCGCTGGCACGGAACCGGGCCGGCCGTTCGAACTGCCCCGGTTCATCGCCCACGATCAAGTCCGCGGCGCGATCGAACCGGAACGCCTTGACCAGCCGCTCGTTGGACCGCTCAGGACCAACCAGATACCAATGTCCCCGCCTGTGCACCAAACCGTATGGTGCTACCAGCCGGCGTGAGCCCCGATACTCAAACCCAACCCAACGCCGCTCGGCGACCGCGAGGAATGCGTCTCCGAGCAGGTCGCTCTCGGCGCCCAGATCGGCGGCAAGCGGCTCGACCGCGCCCCCGATCGGCGCCCCGCCGAGTTTGAACAGTGCCTCCGGGCCGGTGGCCTGTCCCCCGATCCTGACCACCTGGGCCGCCAGCCACAGGGCTGCCCGCTCTTCATCCGTCAAACCCGGATCGCCCAAGGCGTACTGGTCGGCTGGGACGACGTAGCCGTACTCGACTTCCCAGGCATCGGTGGGCCGCATTTGCAGAGGGATGCCAAGCTGGCGAAGCAGGTCTTTGTCGCGTTCGAACATGCGCCGGAACGCCTCGTCGCTGGAGCGGTCGTAGCCGGCGACCGTCACCCTTATCTCGTCGGCACTGACGGGGCGTTGCACCGTGAGGAGGAAGGCAAGCAGGTTCAGGATGCGCTCGATGACGTTCTGCATCGTTGCGCGCAGAGTACGTTGGGCGCGGTGCTAAGTGAAGGACTGCGAAGTCACAAGCTCTCGATGAGCTTCTCGACCCGCTCGTCGACAGCTTTGAACGGGTCCTTGCAGAGCACGGTTCGCTGCGCTTGGTCGTTGAGCTTGAGGTGGACCCAGTCGACGGTGAAGTCCCGCTTCTTCGCCTTGGCAGCCTTGATGAACTCCCCCCGCAACCGGGCCCGGGTGGTCGCCGGCGGATCGGTCATCGCTTTGACGACCGACTCGTCGGTGATGACTCGCTCCATCCGGCCACGGCGCTCGAGCATGTAGTAGAGCCCCCGCTCCTTGCTCACGTCGTGGTAGGCGAGATCGAGCAACGCCAGCCGTGGGGACGACAACGGCAGGTCGTGCTTGGCCCGATATTCCTCTATCAGCTTGTGCTTGGCCACCCAGTCGCACTCGCGATGCAGCGACAGCGGGTCCTTCTCCAGCCCGGTGAGCAGGTTCTCCCACATCAACACCGCTTGCTCCACCTCCGGGGGGAATCCCGAGGTGCGGGCGTAACGGATCGCCCGCTCGAGATACTCCCACTGCACGTCGAGCGCGCTCAGCTCGCGCCCATTCGCCAGGCGGACGCGGCGCCGGCAGGTGATGTCGTGCGATATCTCCCGAATCGCCCGGATAGGGTTCTCCAGCGTGAGGTCGCGGAATACCACATCGTCCTCGAGCATCTGCAACAACGCGGCGGTCGTTCCCACCTTGACGTAGTTCATGTACTCGGACATATTCGAGTCGCCGGCGATGACGTGGAGCCGCCGATATCGCTCCGCGTCGGCGTGCGGCTCATCGCGGGTGTTGATGATCGGGCGGCTGCGGGTAGTGGCCGACGATATCCCTTCCCAGATGTGCTCGGCCCGCTGCGCCAAGCAGAAGACAGTGCCGCGCGCAGTCTGGAGCAGCTTGCCGGCGCCGGCGTAGATCTGACGGGTCACGAAGAACGGAATGAGCGTGTCGATGATGCGCTGAAAGTCGCCGTGGCGCCCGATGAGGTAGTTCTCGTGGCAGCCGTAGGAGTTTCCCGCAGAGTCGGTGTTGTTCTTGAAGAGGTAGATCTGGCCTTTGATGCCTTCTTCTTCGAGGCGGGTCTCCGCAGAGTGGAGCAATCCCTCGAGGATCCGCTCGCCGGCCTTGTCGTGACGCACGACGTCGTAGAGGCTGTCGCACTCGGGAGTGGCGTATTCGGGGTGGGATCCCACGTCGAGATACAGCCGGGCGCCGTTCTCGAGGAACACGTTGGAGGAACGGCCCCAACTGACGACGCGACGGAACAGGTAGCGGGCGACCTCGTCGGGTGAGAGGCGCCGCTGCCCGCGCAGCGTGCAGGTCACGCCGTACTCGTTCTCGATGCCGAATATCCTGCGGGTCATCGGAATGCAGGGTAACCGCCAGTGGGCCGTTTGCGTGCCGCTTTCCGCAACCGTCGAGGGCCCTGCTCGCGCTGGGCCGCCCCTTGCCGGAGCCGTCCAGTAGCCGCAGTCTTGCCGTTACGATCTGGCATATGACGCAGGGAACCGTCCCCGAGCCCGGCCGCTTCGTCAAGGTGGCGACCGTCGGCGATATCTCGGCGGGAAACGTCCTGGCCGCTCGACTCCGCTCAGAAGGAATCGAGGTGCGAGTGCACAGCCCGGCCTTGGGTCCCTATCCGGTGACCGTGGGCAACATGGCAGAAACCGAGTTGTGGGTGCTCTCGGACAGAGTGGACGAAGCCGCGTCAATCCTGCTCGACGCCGAAGTGAACGACGCCCTGGCTCCTGCAGATCCCGAGATCGACAACTTCACGGCGATGCGCTCCTTCGACATGAAGGTCATGGCGCTGGCGCTTGGCGTCATCATGATGGGGCTACTGGTGCTGGCCGTGCTGCGGGTCTACTAGCGGTAACTAGGAACCGGCTCGGGCGGCGGCGATGGTGGCCTCGTCGATCCGGCGGAATTTGCGACGGTTGTTGGCGCGGTCGAGCACTGCCGCCTCCCATCCATCGTTCGGAATCGCCTCGCTCTCGATCGATTCGATAGCGTTGCAGCCCAGCCGAAGCGATGCGTCGAGATCCAAGCCGTCGACATAGTCGGCTTGGAGCCTGCCCATCAAATGGTCCTCGTCGCCGCCGATCGCGCCGAACTTCTGCAGATCGCGCAATGTGCCGTCGAACTGGATCCGGAAGATCTGATTGTCCTGCGGCTCGTCACCGATCTCAGCCACGATCACTTCGATCTCATACGGCTTGATCTCGTGGGTGAACACGTGCCCCAGGGTTTGTGCGTAGGCGTTGGCCAGCCCCTTGGCGGTGACATCGCCGCGCCCATACGAATAGCCCTTGATATCGGCGTATCGAATTCCGGCGACGCGCAGGCTCTCGAACTCGTTGAAGCGCCCCACACCGGCGAACGCCACCCTGTCGTAGATCTCGCCGATCTTCTGCAGCGATCCGGACGGGTTCTCCCCGAGCAGCAAGATGCCGCCGGTGTATTCGAGCACGACGATCGGCCGGCCGCGAGCGATCCCTTTCTTGGCGAACTCGGCCCGATCCTTGATCAGCTGTTCGGGCGGGACGTAGATCGGCATGCTCATGGGCGCGCCTCCAAAGCCTCGGCGGCCACGGCAGCAATCCGATCCTCGCCGATCTCGGTGTATCCGTCGGCGGTGACGGTCACCACGTTCGGGTAGATGCGCCGCCGCAGATCGGGGCCGCCCGTGGCGACATCCTCCTCGGCGGCGGCGATCAGCGCCTCGACTGCCGTGCGCAGGGCGGCGTCCTCATCCATCTCCGGATCGTGGACCGACTTGATGAAGGCTTTGGCCTCGGCGCCACCCGATCCGGTCGTTGCGTAATCCTGTTCTTCGTAGCGGCCGCCGACGACATCGAAGGTGTACAGCCGCCCTTGGCTCGCTTCCTGGTCGTATCCACAGAAGAGGGGCACCACCGCAAGGCCCTGAAAAGCTAACGGCAAATGGTTGCGCACCATCCTGGCCAGATAGTTGGCCTTGCCTTCGAGCGACAGACGGGTGCCCTCGATCTTCTCATAGTGCTCCAACTCGGTCTGGAACAACTTGATGAGCTCCACCGCCATACCCGCCGTGCCCGAGATAGCGACCGCCGAGTAGTCGTCCGCGGGGAACACCTTCTGCACGCGGCGGTGGGCAATAACGTTGCCGGCGGTAGCGCGCCGGTCGCCGGCCATGACGACGCCGTCGCGATACCTGACGGCGAGAACGGTCGTTGCTTCCGGCACCTCGATATCACCAGAGGCCGCTTCCCAGCTCGGAGCCATGCCTTCCGACTCCAGGAGGGAGATGAAGCTCGAGTCGGGAGCCACCGAGTCGAGGGGCAGGGGTCCTGAGACGTAGCGACGAGCGTCGCGGCTCACTCGCCACCCTTCTGCACGTAATTCTTCACGAACTCCTCGGCGTTCTCTTCGAGAACGGTGTCGATCTCATCGAGCAGGTCGTCGATGCGGTCGGTGATCTCTTCAGCCTCCACCGCCGCTTCGGCGCTGGCTTCGATGACCTCTTCATCGGTGGTCTCGGCGCGACTCTGCTTGCGTTCCTGTTCAGCCACTATTCGCCTCCAAGTAGTTGCAGCAGCTCGGCGGCGGTGTCGGCCCGGTCGATCAGGCCGCCCACCAGCTCCTCGCTACCGCGCAGCGGTTCCATCATAGGCACCCGCTTCAATGCCTCTCCGCCCACGTCGAATACCAGCGAGTCCCAGTTGGCCGCTACCAGCGCATCTCGATATTTCTCGACGCACCGGCCTCGGAAATAGGCTCGCGTCGTCGTCGGGGGCCCGCTGACGGCGACCTCGATCTCGTCTTCGGTGAACAGTCGATGGAAGCGCCCGGCCGCGGCGAGGCGGTCGTAGAGCCCCTTGTCCGGGTCGACATCGTGATATTGCAGATCCATCAAAGCCAGCTTGGGGTCGTCCCACTCCAGCTTGTCCCGTTCGATGTACCCTTCGAAGAGGACGAGCTTGGCCGTCCAGTCCAATCGGTCGGCGGTGCGCCGTGGGTCGACCTCCAAGTCGGTCAGGATGCTCTCCCATAGCTCTACGACCTCGGGGTAGACAGGGCTTTCGGCCCCTCCGTCCACGTACTTCTTGGCCCACTCCAGATACTGCCACTGCGCCTCGAGCGCGGTGATCCGGCGTCCGTCCTCGAGCTCGAGCAGGGTCCGCAGCGTGGGGTCGTGGCTGACGGCGGTGACGGCGGGGACCGGATTGGCGAGCACCAACGCCTCGTTGAGAGCTCCGTCTTCGAGAGCATCGAGGATCAACGCGGCCGAGCCCAGCTTGAGGTAGGTCTGCGGCTCGGCGCGGGTGGCGTCACCAATGATCACGTGGAGCCGCCGGTATTTGGCGGAGTCGGCATGCGGTTCGTCGCGTGTGTTGATGATCGGCCGCTTGAGGGTGGTCTCGAGTCCCACCTCTTCTTCGAAGAAGTCGGCTCGCTGGCTGATCTGGTAGTCGACTTGGGGACGGCCGTTCTCCGAGCCCACTTTGCCGCTCCCCGTGAAGATCTGGCGAGTCACGAGGAATCCAGTCAGATGGCGGACGATCGAGCCGAAGGGCATGTCGCGAGCGATCAGGTAGTTCTCGTGAGCCCCGTAGGAGTTCCCCTTCCCATCCGAGTTGTTCTTGTGGATGAACATGCGCTCGGCCGGCGGCATCACTGCGCGGGTTCGGGCGACGGCGCGCGCCATCACCACCTCCCCGGCTTTGTCGTGCAGCGCCGCTTGCCTTGCGTCGGCGCACTCCGGCGTGGAGTACTCGGGATGGGCATGGTCCACATAGAGACGGGCCCCGTTCGTGAGCACGACGTTCACGAGTCCCGAGTCGAGCTCGGAAGGCATCGCATCTTCGTAGCCGAAGCCGCGCGCGTCGCGGCCCGGCGACTCCTCGTCGAATGACCACTGGATCCGGGCACGCTCGCCGGCGTACGAGTTGATGAGAGTGCTCGAGCCCATCACCGGGTTGAAATCCGGCGAGTTGCGCACCGTTATGCCGTACTCGACCTCAGTGCCGATGACTTTCGGCAGAGCCACTAGCTATGACCTTCCGGCCCGCTCACAGATATTGACCCGGGGTGACGGCTTCGATGGTACGGCTCTCGCCGCTGCCTTCGATGAGGGTCCGCACATAGACGATGCGCTCACCCTTCTTGCCGCTGATCTTCGCCCAGTCATCCGGGTTGGTCGTGTTGGGCAGATCCTCGTGCTCCCGGAACTCCTGGACGATGGCCTCGAACAGGTCGTTCTTGGTCAGGCCCGGAGCGTCACCGGCGATCTCACGCTTGATCGTGTCTTTCTTGGCCCGGCGCACGATGTTCTCGATCATCGCGCCCGAAGAGAAGTCCTTGAAGTAGAGGACTTCCCGGTCACCGTTGGCGTATGTCACTTCGAGGAATCGGTTGTGCTCGGACGTGTCGTACATCCGCTCGACGACCTTCTCGATCATGTCGTCGATCATGGCCCGCATATTCCCGTTGAAGTGGTCGATCTCGCTCTGCGCGAACGGGAGGTTCTCGGTGAGGTAGATCGAGAAGATCTGCCTGGCAGCCACTTCATCGGGACGCTCGATCTTGACCTTCACGTCGAGGCGGCCGGGGCGGAGGATGGCCGGGTCGATGAGGTCCTCTCGGTTGGAGGCGCCGATGACGATCACGTTCTTGAGAGTCTCGACTCCATCGAGCTCGGAGAGCAGCTGCGGAACGATGGTCGACTCGACATCCGACGAGACGCCGGTGCCGCGGGTGCGGAATAGCGAGTCCATCTCATCGAAGAAGACGATGACCGGAACCCCTTCGTCGCTCTTCTCCTTCGCTCGCTGGAAGATCAGGCGAATCTGACGCTCGGTCTCGCCAACGTACTTGTTGAGCAGCTCGGGGCCCTTGATGTTGAGGAAGTACGAGCGCGTGTCCTCATTTCCTTCCTTGGCGGCAACTGCCTTGGCGAGACTGTTGGCCACGGCTTTGGCGATCAGTGTCTTGCCGCATCCCGGAGGCCCATAGAGCAGCACGCCCTTGGGCGGAGACAGGTCGTAGTCGGCAAAGCGTTCCTTGTAGATGTACGGCAGCTCGATCGCATCCTGGATGGACTCGATCTGCTCGCGGAGGCCTCCGATGTCCTCGTAGGAGACGTCCGGCACTTCCTCGAGCACCAGCTCTTCCACCTCGGGACGGACCAGCTTTTCGAAAGCCAGGCTCGTTCGAACATCGAGGCGCACGTGATCCCCGACCCGGAGAAACTCGCCGATCAATGGGGCGGCGCGCTCAATGACCTTCTCTTCGTCCGCTCGACCGGTAACGATGAGGCGCTCCTCGCCCAGCACCTCCTTGATCGTCACCACCTCCCCGGCGATGTCGAATTCCCGAACCTCGATGACGTTGTACGCCTCGTTGAGAAGAACCGTCTGGCCGATTTCGAGCGCCTTGATCTCGATGCTCGGCTCCACATTGACCCGCATCTTGCGATTCGCGGTGAAGACGTCGGCGGTGCCGTCCGGGTTGACACCGAGCACGGTGCCGAACGGGTTGGGAGGCGCGGTCAGCTTCTCGACCTCTTCCCGCAGCATGGCTAGCTGCTCGCGGGTCTCCTCGAGCGCAGAGGACAGCTTCTGATTCTGGGTGGCCGCCTGAGCGAGCTTGTTCTTGGTGTCGAGGAGACGCTCTTCGAGGACCCGAACCCGACGCGGCGCGTCCTGGAGGCGCCGCCGGAGAATGGCGACTTCCTCCTCGAGCATTCGCACGGTGCTCTTCAAATCCGGGCTCTGACCCTCGCTTCTGTCCACGCCGCTGGCCTCCTGACAAGCTCATCGGTCTGTGGAGGCGCCAGTGTAGGCACCCCTATGACACAACATCGGCAGCTTCGCAGCGAACTTCAAGGGCACACTCGACTGCCCGGCCACGCCTCCGTTCAGGTCGCCGAGCCGGAGCGAATGAAACGCCTGGCCACAGTGATGAAACCCGTGTGGCCCTGCATGCGGTGGCTGGGCCGCACCGAGCGGCCCTCGACGATCCACTCCCGGTGGAGAACTTCGAATGTCGACGTCTCGATGAACGAGCCGGCGGCGGCGAGGGCCTGGCGCACCTGCTGCACCTGCGGGATGGTGGGCAGATAACACGCGAACACTCCGCCGGGCCGCAAATGAGCGTCGGCAGGCGCCACGCTGTGCCATGGCTCGGGCACGTCCAGCACTACACGGTCGGGAAGAACGTCCGCGAAGCTCTCTTCGACCTCACCCACCCGCAGCTCGAGGTTGGAAGGGAGCGCCCCCAGAAAGCGCTCGATGCGTTGCGCCGCCAGTTGAGCGTGGTCGGAGCGGCGCTCGACAGAGACCACCCGGCCCCGGTCACCCACGGCGCGCAACAGCGCCAGTGTCAAAGCGCCGGAGCCGGTGCCCGCCTCCAACACGGTGGCCCCTGGATAGATGTCGGCCCACATGACGATGGCGGCCGTGTCCTTGGGGTATACGACGGCGGCGCCCCGTGGCATCTTCAAGGCGTAATCGGCGAGCCGGGGCCGCACCGCAACCAGCTTCGATCCCAGCGATGCCGCCACGAAACACCCCTCGGGCTGGCCGATGATGGCGGCGTGGGGGACCACTCCTCGGTGGTACTGGAACTCACCGCCCGGTTCGAGCTGAATCAGATAGGTTCGGCCCTTGGCGTCATATAGGAGGCACGGCTCGCCGGCCACGAAGTTGGTCACGGCTAACCGAGTATCGCAGCAACCGTGGCGAAGAGGGTCAGCACCATCGACAGCACGACCACCCACACGAGGATCTTGACCATCTTCTCCCGGTTGCGAAACACGATGCAGCTAACCCTTCACTGAGAGCTCTTCGCCGGACTCGCCCCTGACGAACCGAATCCGCACCTCTTCGCCGGGTCGCAACCGCCGCCGGTAGAGGAGCTGCTTCGGCTGAGTGCGGCCCCTCAGCCAGCCAATGATTGCGAGTGCCGCCCCCAATCCGGCGATGCCCGGCTGGCCGCGACGCGCTCCACCGAAGAGCTGCCGTATGCCGAAGGCAACGAGATTGTTCACTTGAGCCGGTAAACCTCGACGCGGGCGCCGCCCGCCTTCTTGCCCTTCCGCTTGCCATACAGATAGAGCAACGCGGCGACGACCACCGCGGCCACGACCAATAGCGTTCCGGTGGAGCGAGCCCGCTCCTTGGTTTCCGTGACGATGTCCTCGATCTCGCGCAACTTGGCTTCGAGGTCGGCTCGCTCAATAGCCATGGCTAACTCCTCTTTCGATCTTCGGCGCCCAGCCTGACGAGCAGAAAGGACAGCAATGCGAGTACGACGGTGGCGATCAAGTAGCCGAGAGCACTCCAATTGGGCCCTTCCGGCAGCGCGCCGATGATGAGGCGCGCTCCGGCGATGCCCAGCAGCAACGCTCCGAGCGCAAAGGAAACGGCTGCCCCGATGGCAAAGCCGGCGTATCGCCCGAGGTGCCTGGCGGGTTCGACAGTCTCTTGACGCAGGTATTCCCGCGACATGTCGGTGAACTCGCGGACGAGATCGGGTAACTCGGTCGGACTAGCCATCGGTGCACCTACAGATTTGGGCAGTAGCGGGCACCATCCTGGCGTCCCGGTGGCGCGTCCGCAAGGCGGCCGTTGCGGCAGCGGCAGACAGCTCTGCCGAGGCGGTACGGTTTCCCAAATGTGATTCCCGAATGGTGCAGCTCACACCCAGCGCCCCGAGGCATGCACCTCCACCATCACCGGCCGATCCGTTACCGCCAGCGCGGCGGAGAGGACGTCGTCGAGCTCGTCGCCGGCCGACACGCGAAACCCGGCGCCGCCACACAGCTCGGCATACTTGGCGAAATCCGGGTTGACCAGGCTGGTCTGCCAAACGGGACGCAGATCTCCGATTTGTTCCCTCGTGATCTTGGCCAACTCGTCGTTGTTGAGGACGACATGGACGATCGGTAGCTCGTACTTGACTGCGGTCGTGAAGTCGGCCAAATACTGACCAAGCCCGCCGTCCCCGGAGATCGAGATGACCCGGCGACTTCCTTGCACTGCGACGGCGGCGCCTAGAGCCGCCGGCAGGGCAAAACCGATCGAGCCGAGATAACCCGACATGATGACGTCTTGCATCCCGGTGCACTCGAAGTAGTGGCCGAACGCGTAGGTGTTGTTGCCTACGTCCACCGGCAGGACGGCGTCGGCGGGGACGTGCTTGGTGAGGGCGGCAAACAGCCGAGCGGGGTGCATTCGCCCGCCGTCGTCTACCAACCTGGCGCGGCGCTCCTTTTCGGCGCGCCAGTCGGCCCACCGGCGGGCGATCCCGGCCCGTTGATCCGGCCGGTCCACAGGGTCGAGACGGCTCATCATTGCGGTCACGGTGCGTCCGATCTCGCCCCACAGCGGAATATCGACCGAGTGGAACTTGCCGAGGGTCATTCGATCGAAATCCACCTGGATCGTCGGCTTGTTCTTGGAGATCCCGGTGTGATTGGAGAAGGATGCGCCGAAGACCAGCAGCGCATCGCTATGGCCCATCACCGCCGATCCCACCGGGGTACCGGAACGCCCCAGAACCCCACAGCCGAGCGGGTGCGAGTCGCTGATCAGACCCTTGCCTTTGAAGGTGGTGATCACCGGGGCGTCGATGTGCTCCGCCAGGGCGATGATCTCGGAACGGTGGCGGCGTGCTCCGTGACCGACGATGATCACCGGCCGTTCCGCCGCTTGCAGCAGCTCGACGGCGGCCTGCAGATCCTCTTCCGGCGGAGCGATCTCCGGGGTAGCGATCCGTCCCGCGCGGGGCGTCTCCGGCGGCCGCTCGAGGCCCGGCATCTCCTGAGTGTCGTTGGGAAAGATCAGATGGCCGACATCTCGCTTGACCACGGCATGCTTGATGGCGAGAGCCATCAGCTCGGGCGCGTTGGCATCGCGCAGCACGGTCTGGCTCCACTCGGCTACCGCCTCGAAAGCGGCGGCGGTCGGAATCTCTTGAAACGCCCCCGGGCCCAGCACCTGGGTGTTCACCTGGCCGGTCAGCGCCAGAATCGGCACCCGGTCGACCTTGGCGTCCCACAACCCCGTCAGCAGGTTCGTCGAGCCGGGGCCGGCAATCGCAAAGCACGCGGCCGGCCGGCCGGTCAGCTTGGCGAACGCCGACGCGGCGAACGCCGCCGTGCCCTCGTGGCGAATGCCGATATAAGTGAGGCGGCCGTCTTGTTCGGCGCGGCGCATCGCGTCGGCCAACCCCAGATTGGAATGGCCGACCATGCCGAAGACGGTGTCGACTCCCCAGTCGGTCATCACATCGACCATCTGGTCCATCAGGGTGACGTGGGGCTCGATGACGGGAAGCGCCACGTACAGGCCGTCCTCGCGCAGCTCGCTCTCGAACACGGTGGCCCGATCGCCGTACTCCCCCGGAGACTCGCCGGTCAACGGGTCGTACTCGTATCCGTGCCACGGACACAGCAAACACCCGTCCTCGATATGTCCTTCCCCCAGCGGCCCGCCTTGGTGGGGGCAGCGATTGTCGAGCACGCCGTAACCGTCGGCGGTTCGAGTGATCGCCAGGGCACGATCGGACACGACGGCTCGCTGGACGTGGCCGATCGCCAAGCCCTCGACATCGAGCCGATGCCATTCGACTTTGGCGGCGCGCTCACTCACCCGCATACTCCTCGTCGGTGACCTTGCGAGGCTCCCACTCCGTCGCGCCTCGCCACGTCAGCGACAGATGAACCATGTGGGAGTTCGGCAGGGCGCCGTGCCAGTGCACTTCGCCGGCGGGGGCATGCACGACGTCACCGGCGGTGATCACCACCCGGCCTCCATCGGCAGTGGAGACGAACCCGGCGCCTTCCGCCACATATATGACCTGGCCACCGGGGTGCGAATGCCAATCGGTACGCGCTCCCGGACCGAAGTGAACCCCGAGAACGTTCAGGTCGTCCGGATCCTGTGGTGGATACAGAGGACCGAAGCGCACCTCGCCGGTGAAACGCTCCGTCCCGGCGTCTTCCCAGACCACATTCTCGGCACCGGTGAACTCCATCGCCTCCTCTTCCTCTTGGGGATAGGAGGCTAATTGGTGCAGTGCCGGGTAGCGGGGCCAGTGCCGCCGATCGGACTATCGATGATGGGCTGGCTGAGGCCGATCAGAACCGGCGCCCGAGGCGACGGCCGATCCGGCGACCTGATCGACGGCCCCGGGCGGCCCATCCGACGGCGAAGCCGAACATGGCGGCCACCACGATCCAGGCGGCGATTTGGGAGGCTACGAACAGCATTTCCTGGGGCTCCTAGCTTTCGAGCAGTGCTTTGAACTCGATGCGGCGGTTGCGGGCCCGGCCATCGGCCGTGGCGTTGTCGGCGATGGGGCGACTCTCGCCATACCCGACGACGACGAAGCGGTCGACCGGCTCACCTCGACCAACGAGGTAGGCCAACACGGCATCGGCCCGCCTGCGGGACAAGTCGTTGTTGTACTCCTCAGTGCCTTGGTCGTCGGTGTGGCCCGCGATCTCGATCGAAACGTCGGGGAATTGGCGCAGCGCGTCGAGGATCTCATCTAGCAGAGCGGTCCCCGTTGCCGTGATCACGTCGCTATCGGTCTCGAACTCGACGACCTTGCCTTCGATGAGCTCGTCGATGCTCGCCTGCAGCTCGATGACCTGCTCCTCGCGAGGCGGCGGCGCATCCTCGTATGTCAGGGCACTGGTGAACTCGAAAGTCGTTGCGCTGATGATGTCCTGGGCGGCCTGCCGAGCATTCGACCGCTCGCTGCGGGTCTCGAACTCGGCCGTGACCTGAATGAGACGGTCGTCGGAGCTCACGAAGACCGACCCCACCGGAGTCAGTTCGCGCATCGTCTGGGTGAGTTGGAGGAAGGAGGTGAACCAATCACGTTCACTCTCGATTCCTTCCTTTACGGTGAGCCCGGACATGTCGACCTGGCCGAAGGTGTCCCGCAAGCTGAGTTCGAGGGCGTCTTTCACATCACTGCTCGACACGTTCCCCACAACGGTGGCGGCGCCCGCGTCCCAGGTGATAACGATTGGATCCGATTCGATCTTGATCTCGCCTGGATCTCGAACGACCTTGACCCGCAAGTTCGTCTCATGAGAGACGACCCCATCCAATCCCTCGATGAACGCCAGGGCCTCCTCTATCTGATCTTCGCTCGACACGACACCCACCACTAGAACGTCTCTGGCAGTGGCGCGCACCTCGACCTCGGTCACGCCGCGCGCCTCGAGACCGTCCGCAATACGGTCCTCGAGGCCGCCTTCGATGGACCTCATGCCGAAGAACACGGCGAAAACGATCAGCGCCAGCAGGCCGGTCAAGGCCATCATCACGAAGACGACGGCGTCAATCGGCCGATCGTCGTCGGAGCTTTCCCGACCGGGAATAGGGGGCGCACCCGATCTGGGCTTATCCAGATCGCGCAAGCGTTTCGATAGTTTGCTTGCCATTTAGGACCTTCTCGGGCATGGAGGGTAACGGCTTTAGGCGTTAACGCCGCCTCGCCGCTGGCCCGAGGGCCGCTTGGCTCAGATCGAGAAGGAGCCGTCCGGCAGCGATTCCGACTCTGACAGCGCTTGGCGGATCTCAGCGTGCGCCGCCTCACCGTTGCTCACCATCTCACGCACTGCCGACTTGAGCCCACGCAACATGAGCGATACCCGGCGGTACTCGTTCTGGGCCTCCGCCAGGAGCCGTTCTGCTTCGTTCTTCGATTCGGTTACGGTGCTGAGCGCCGTATTGCGGGTGCGCTCCGTCAGTTTTTCGGCTTGCTCCTTGGCGGCGGCAACGATCTCGGCCGCTTCTGCTTCGGCGTTGTTGAGCTTCCGTTGCGCCTGGAGCATCAGATCGGCGATCTCCCTACGACTGCTCTCGATGTCCTGGTGGGGGCCGCTGAGCTGGGCCGCCTGGTCCCGGGCTCGTTCCAGGATCCGATTCGCCTGCCGCTCAGCATCTGCCAGCAGTGCTTGCTTGGCATCGGCGGCGGCGACGAAGGCCGCCGACACTTGACTCTTGTTGGTCTCCCGCTCGTTCAGGCGCCGCTCGAGGGCGTTTGCCCTGGCGTTGGCGTTGGCCAGCTCCGCCTCCAGTGCCCGTGCTTGTTCCGAGAGCTTGTTGAGAAAACTGGTGACCGCGATCGGGTCGTAGCCGCGGCGTACCTGCTCGAAATCGGTCTCGACGAGCTTGTCTGAGAGGGGCTTTTGCATGTGCAACTCCTGCTGCCTTTCACCTACCGACAGCAGCCTGTGCCTCCTCGCGCCTACGGAGAGTGTACGGGCCACTGCCCTGTGAGGTCAAGACCCCTTGCCAATTTGGCTCAAGAGGCGGGTGACCAGATCTCGCTGGGCCGGGTTGAGCTTCTCAGCCGCCACCCCAGGTCCGGCCCACATTACGCGGTCGATCTCCGGGAACCGTATCAATCGGCCCGACCCTCGCGGATATTCGACCTCGATGAGATCGCTTTCCAGCTCCGCCGGCTCGAAATCGCCTCTCGCCGCCCAGGCGGAAACGACCTTGCCGCTGCTCTGGGTGATCGAGCCGAGAGAAATCAGGTCGTCGCCGGGATCGATGCCGATCTCTTCGATGAACTCGCGGCGCGCCGTTTGCTGCGGATCCTCGCCATCTTCGACCAGGCCTTTGGGGAAGGTCCACGCTCCAGCGTCGCGGCGCGCCCAGAACGGTCCCCCGGGATGGGCGATCAACACCTCGACCTCGTCACCGGCCAGGCGGTACAGCACGATGCCGGCACTGTGCTGGGGCGGCATGCGCCCACTCTACGAGAGGGTCGCTACCCGCACCGGCGTACACTGACCGGATGCGCCTCCCCCACGTCTCCTTCGCCGACGTCCTAGCCGCCGCGGATCGTATTGGGCCCCACATCAACCGGACGCCGATTGCGACCTCCTCCACCCTCGATTCCGAGCTAGGAGCGGCAGTGTTCTTCAAGCTGGAAAACCAGCAGAAGGTTGGCGCTTTCAAGGCACGCGGGGCGCTCAACGCGGTCCTGCAGCTCGACGAGGCTGCCGCCCGTCGCGGGGTGGTGACCCATTCCTCCGGAAACCACGGCCAGGCGCTGGCCTACGCCGCGACGATCCGCGGCATCGAGTGCACGGTGGTGGTTCCCGACGACGCCCCCCAGGTGAAGCTCGACGCGATGCGCAGCTACGGTGCCAAGATCGTGCTGTGCCCTCATGCAGAGCGGCTCACAACTGCAGACCGAGTTCGCCAGGAGACGGGCGCCACTTTCGTCCATCCCTTCAACGACCCTCGAGTGATCGCCGGCCAGGGCACTGCGGCTCTCGAGCTCGTCGACCAAGTTGCCGACCTCGACGTCGTCATCGCCCCGGTAGGCGGTGGGGGCCTGATGTCGGGAACCACGGTGGCGGCGCGGCGCCTGATCCCACACAGCCGGTTGATTGGCGCTGAGCCGTCCCAGGTCGACGACGCGGCCAAGAGCCTGGCGGCAGGCGAGATCCAGCCCGACACGGGTCTGCCCACGATGGCCGACGGTCTGCGCACTGCGCTGGGCCAGCTGACCTTCGACATCCTGACGGCGGGTCGGGTAGAGATCGTGACGGTCTCCGAAGAGGCCATTGCTGCCGCCGCCCGATTCCATCTCTTTCGGATGAAACACCTGGTCGAGCCGTCCGGGGCCACCGGGCTGGCCGTGGTCCGCCGGATCGCGGATCAGCTGGCCGGCAAGCGAGTCGGCGTCATCGTGAGCGGCGGCAACACCGACTTGAAGTGGATGGGTGCTCGTTGAGCGTGAGTCACAGGTCCGCAAAGATCATGATGCTGCCGCTGTAGGTCGAGACCCAGACATTCCCTGTCTGCGGGTCGTAGGTGATGCCGATCGGCTTGTCGTTGGCCGGCAGCTCTTGCACCTCCGACATGTCGGCGGTGAGCACTTTGCTAACCGTATCGGAGTTGTAGTTGACCACGTACAACGATTGCCCGTCGGTCGAGATTGCCATCGATCGGGGCGCCTTGCCGGTGGCCACCTTGGCCACGACTTCACCGGTCGCTACGTCGATCTTGACTACCCGTCCCTCCCCGTTGAGGGTCGCAAACAGGTAGGTGTCGTCGGGACCGAGCACCAGGTGGCGAGGGCTGCGGCCCACCCCGCGTATCCAGTCGACGGAGAAGCCGGCGAGGTCGACCACGGCGATGTCGGAACCGCCCATCACGGCGACGTATGCGGTGGCACCGTCCTTCGTCACCGCGATGCCGCGAGGATGGCGCCCGAGATCGACCCGGGTGACCTCCTCGCCGGTCGCGGTGGCTACGACGCTCATGTCGAAGGTGCACCAGTTGGTGACGAGCACGTAGGTGTCGTCCGGGGTGATGGCGACGAACTTGGGGACGGCCCCGACCGCTATCACCTGGTCGATCTCCAGCGAACCGGTGTCGACTCGATACAGGAAGCTCTCGTCCCAGCTGCCGAGATTGCACCCGTCGCCCCCGGCGCGATTGAACCCCTGCCCGTACATCTGGTAGTTCGACACGTAGGCGTAGGCGCCATCGGAGGTGAACACGGCTTCGACCGGTGCGCCCTGATGGGTTCCCTCGTAGCCCGTGATTCCGAACTCAGACAGGTCGACCTCGTCGCTGATGGTCTCAACCAGCTCTCCCCCGCCGTTGTACACAGTGATGCTGTGGCGATACATCATGTTCTGCGCGAAGAACAACCCGTTGCCCGAGGCCACTATCGACTTCGGAGCGATATCGCCCCACACCTCTTTGATCAGCTCGAGACGACCGTCGGCCGACGGCGGCCGCGTCGTCGTGGTCGTAGTGGTCGTCGTCGTAGTGGTCGTCGTCGTGCTGGTCGTCGTCGTGGTGGCGGCCGCTGTCGTGGTCGGTGCCGGGGCAACCGCGGTCACGCCGAATTCCGGCACCGCGCTGGTCTGGGCAGCGTTGGCGGCGGCGTCGCCCTGGTTATCGACGCAAGCCGTCAGAGCAAGAGCGGCCAGCAGCCCCCACAGCGCCGCCCGCCACATCGCTACAAGAACGGTTTCGGCTGCCGCCCGAAGACGCGTTCCACCATTGGAGAGAAGAACTCGAGCGGTTCCCAGTCGTAGTCCGGATCGAAGCAGTTCTGGTCGTATTGCTCGCAGAACTCGGCAGTCGCCGCATACAGCGGATGGTCCCGGTAGCGATCCCGCGCGTTGCGGTCGCCTCCATAGTGATGGGCGTAGTAGTAGGCCTGGAAGATGCCGTGGTGCAGCACGATCCAGTGCAGATCCTCGGAGACGTAGGGGCGCAACACACTGGCCGCGGCTTGCGAGTGATTGGCCGGCGAGATCATGTCGCCGATGTCGTGCACCAAACACATGACGACGTAATCCTCGTCCCGGCCGTCGCGATGGGCCCGCGTCGCCGACTGCAACGAATGTTCGAGGCGCGACACTCGATAGCCCGTCTGGTCGTCATCCATTGCCCGCAGCATCGCGAGGATCCGGCTGGGTAGCTTGGCATGCTCTTCGGCTTCCTTGCGGGCCAGGAACTCGTACTCCTCGCGGGTACCGTCGGCCATTGCAGTGAAGCTCACGGTGTCCACGCCGGCAACGTTAGCCCCGGGGTCGGCGCGAGCAAGCGCCGACCCCATGGCTGAGGGCACCGTCTGGCGGCCTATAGTCGCCGCACACCGGCGGAGGAGACGCGATGGCATTCGTGCGCTGGGGAATTCTCAGCACTGCCAATATCGGGATGGCGAAGGTGACGCCGGCGATCCAGCAGGCGGCCAACTCCGAAGTAGTCGCGATCGCGTCGCGTAGCCAATCCGAGGCCGATGCCGCCGCCGCCCAACTGGCCATTCCGCGCGCCCACGGCTCATATGAGGCGCTGCTTGCCGAAGACGAAATTGATGCGATCTACATCCCGCTACCCAACGACATGCACGCCGAGTGGACGATGCGGGCGGCCACCGCCGGCAAACACGTGCTGTGCGAGAAGCCGCTGACGATGTCGGCCACCGAGGCCGAAGCCGTCGTGGCGCACTGCGAAGCGGCCGGAGTCAAGCTCGGGGAGGCCTTCATGTACCGGCACCACCCATGTTGGGTAGAGACGGTGCGGATAGTTCGCCAGGGCACCATCGGCACGCTGCAGGCAGTGCAAAGCTGGTTCAGCTACTTCAACGACGATCCGACCAATATCCGCAACCGCCTCGAGAACGGCGGCGGAGCCATCATGGACATCGGGTGCTACAACATCAACGTTGCCCGCATGCTCTTCGATGCGGAGCCGGCGCGCATCCAGGCAGCGGTGCAGCGTGACCCCGACATGGGAATCGACGTATTGACCTCGGCCGTGCTCGAATTCCCCGGCGGGGGCCAATCGACGTTCACATGCAGCATTCGGTCCGAGCCGGATCAGCGGGTGCACATCATCGGCACCGAAGGCCGCATCGAGGTCGAGATCCCCTTCAACGTGCCGCCGGACCGGGAGACCCGCATCCTGGTCACCTCGGGCGGTGAGCCCCCGGTGGCTCCCCACACCGAGACGACGGTGTTTGCGGCGGCGGACCAGTACACGATCCAAGCCGAGCTGTTCGCCCAGGCGATTCTCGATGATGCGCCGGTTCCCGTATCACCCCGCGACGCGATAGCCAACATGCGCGTGATCGACACGATCCTCAGTAGCGGCTAGCCCTCGAAGCGTACCGGAGTCACTCGTGCAAGTGCTCCAGTTCGGCCTCGGTCGCCTCGCCGGGAAGCTTCCCCATGATGATCATCCCCAGGACTTCATCCTTGGTGACCTGGTTCTTGTCCACCGTGCCCACCAGCTTGCCCTGGAGCATGACGCTGATGCGATCCGCGAGATCGAAGACGTCGTGGATGTCGTGGCTGATGAGGAAGATGCCGATGCCCTCGGCTTTGAGCTGCTGGATGAGGTCGTTGACCTGCTCAGTCTCGGCGGGCCCAAGGGCGGCGGTCGGCTCGTCCATGATGAGTATCTCGGCGTTGAAATGCACGGCCCGGGCAATTGCGACCGACTGCCGCTGGCCGCCCGACAGAGACTCCACCGGCACCTTGAAATTGTGGAATTTCGGATTGAGCCGTCCCATTATGCGGCGGGTGGCGTCCTCCATGGCGCTGTCATCGAGGGTGCCCCAGCCAGTCTTGAGCTCGCGGCCGAGGAACATGTTCGACGTCGCGTCGATGTTCTCCGCCAGTGCCAGCGTCTGATAGATCGTCTCGATCCGGTGCATTTTGGCGTCGCGCGGCGTGTCGATCGATACCGGCTTGCCCTTGATGTAGATCTGGCCCGAGTCACATTTGTGCGCCCCGGACAGAGTCTTGATCAGTGTTGTCTTGCCGGCTCCGTTACCGCCGACCAGAGCCACGACCTCGCCTGGATAGAGGTCGATGGTGACTCCGTCCACCGCGTGGACACCACCGAACGAGACACGGATGTCCTCCATCTTGACCAGCGGGGTCGCGGTGGCTTGGGCGGTCATTGCGCCGACCTCCTTCGATAGATCGTGTCGAGGGCGACGGCGACGACGAGCACGACGCCCACGGCGATGTCCTGCAGCGGAGCGTCGACTCCGACGAGCACCATGCCCGATTGCAGGGACTGCATGACGAGGGCGCCGAGCATGGCGCCGGGGATAGTGCCGACGCCGCCGGACAGCGAAGTGCCGCCGATGACGGCGGCGGCGATCACGTATAGCTCGGTGAGCTGCCCGAGGCCGCTGACCGCCGCGTTGAGGCGGGCTACCTGGACGGCAGCGCCGATTGCGACCAGCACGCCCATGAGGGTGAAGGTCTTGACGATGGTCAGCCGGGTCTTGATGCCGGCGAGATCGGCGGCCTCGGGGTTGCCGCCGATGGCGAAAACGTAGCGTCCGAAGCTCAACCTGGTCGCGATGAAGGTCATCACGAGGGCGATGATGATGGCGATGAGGACCGGGTTGGCGAGTCCGAAGGGGATGTCGCCGCCGCCCCGCTCTGCCGCAAGACGCTCCGGGAGAAAGTAGCGGTTGAGGTATCCAATCGACCCGAGCACGACGCCACAGCCGACCACGCCGATGGTGACGTCTGCCCACGTCGGCCGCAGCGCGAAGCCGAACCGAGTTCGGCGACGCCGGCCGAGTATCAGGACAGCCACGATGCCAATGCAGGCGGCGATCCCGACGATCCAGCTCCACGTGCCGCCGATGTTGCCACGAGCCCCGCCGCCGAGGAGCTGGAAGTTGGCGTCCATCGGGGCGATGGTGCGCCCACTGGCCATTGCCCAGGCGACGCCGCGCCACACGAGGAGCCCACCGAGGGTGACGATGAACGACGGAACCCCCACGTAAGCGACGATGGCGCCCTGGAATGCGCCGAGGAGGGCGCCGAGGGCCACCCCGGCCACCAGGGCGATTAGCCAGGTCGCCCAATGGTCGAAGCCGAGCCAGTCGGGGAGGATCTCGGCCTGCAACAGCGCCATCGCCATACCGAGCACCGCCAGCATGGAGCCCACCGACAGGTCGATGTTGCGGGTGACGATGACGAGCACCATGCCGGTCGCCATGATCGCCACGGCAGAAGTCTGCACGGACAGGTTCCACAGGTTGCGGGGAGTGAGGAATGTGCCGCTCGACCAGATGTGGAATCCAATCCAAATGACGAGCAGTGCCCCCAGCATGCCGAGCAATCGCGTGTCGACCTCGAGCGAGCGGAGCAAGCCGCCCTCCCTTGTCGGCGCCTCGGTCGCGCCGGTCTCATCGACTCGGGCTTCGGCGTCTGCGTCCTGCACATCTGTCATACGGTCACCTCGGAGCAACAAAATAGACGAACCGCGCCCACGATGCATCGTGGGCGCG
>JBFIXI010000050.1:0-29841 GCA_041605955.1 Acidimicrobiia bacterium | reverse complement strand
GGCAGTGAACTGATCAGCCTCAACCGCGTCCAACTGGAGGTCACCCGCTCCCGCCAGCGTGACTCCGGTTATGTCGGGAGCGGTGAGCCGATAGGTGATCGAATCTGAGGGTTCGATGTCGACTCCGCTCTCAGTCGCCAGCCGGAGGACACCGCCACGTACGGAAGTCTCGATGTGCGTCAGGAGGTTGTCGTCGGCTTCGATCGATAGCGAGGCTGCCGGTCCTTCGATGGCGATGACCGTACCTTCACCCGCCAGAGTGATCCGGTCGAATTCGCCGACCTCACGGGTTTCGATCACGATCGTGCCGCTTCCGCTCACGCCGACGTTGCCGCCGTCGATGACAATCCCGTCGCCACAGGCATTGACGAGGGTGGCCGTCAGTAGTGCACAGGCGCATATCACGCGGCAAAGCATCGCACCCACCCTTCCGAGTTTGGGCTACATGACCAGGTTCGCGCTCCGGGGACATCGAGCTAGAGGCAGAGTGCCCGAATCCTGCCTGGCCGACGCCCCGCTTCGCAGTGTGACGTTGCTGGACTTGGAGAGGAACGCGCCGCAGGGGGGTATATATTCGTCCCGTGGCGCAGGATCAGGTGAAGATCGAGATCTCGATCCGTGAGTTCGTAGCGCCCGACGGCGGCTACCTGGTGACTTCGACCGGAGAGCCCGGCAATCTCAGTGCCGAGAGCACCCTCGATCTGGCCGCTATTCCCGCCGATCAGATCGCCGCCGCCATCGACGCCATGGATCAGGGCAGCCTCGATGCCGACGCCACGGTGCAGTTCGGACGCGCCCTCTTCGAGGCGCTCTTCGTGGGAGACCTGGCGAAGTTGTACACGATGGCGCGAGGCCACGGGCCACCGGCCGTGAGGCTCATCATCGAGGTACCGCCGGCCCAGCGCATACCTTGGGAGCTGCTCCATGACGGGGAGCACTTCCTCGCCGTCGCCGGCCCCATGGCACGCGGCATGGCGTCGCTCACTCCGGCCGAGCCGGCCATCGCCGAGCTGCCCCTCAGGATCCTGGTGGTCGACGCCTTCCCGGAGGGCGTCGACAAGCTGGACAGCCAGCTGGAAGCCGCCAACATCGCCGATGCGTTGGGGCCATTGGCGTCCCAGGGCAAAGCCGAGACTGAGGTGCTGGCCGCCGCGTCGCTCGACGGACTGCAAGACGCCCTCCGCTCGGCGGCGGCCGAGCCCGACCCGCGTCCCTTTCACGTATTGCACTTCATCGGCCACGGGGTGCTCGACGAGGCGGGCGAGGATGACGACGACCAACCTCGTACCTATCTGCTCTTCGAGAGAGCCGGCACTCGCCAGCCGCACCATGTCGGCCCGCAGGACCTTGTGGAGATCATCGGCGAGTACGACCTCAAGCTGGTCTTCCTCAACGCCTGCCAGTCGGTCGGGACCACAGCCCAGGAAGCCGCCGAGACGTTCGCGCCCGTTCTCTTGGGGAGCGGCATCCCGGCCGTCGTCGGGATGCAAACCAGCGTCTTCGACGACGTGGCGGTCGCGGTCTCACGCGAGTTCTACGAGGCGCTCGCCGACAACACGCCGGTCGATCGCGCTCTCACCCACGCCCGCCGGATCGTCAAAGCAGCGGGGCCGGACGAAGTAGCCCACGCCGGGGTGCCGGTCTGCTATCTGCGCAGCGACACTGGCCGGATCCTCGATCTCAAAGCGCCGGCGCCGCGCACCCCGTCGGGGTCGCGGCGCTTCTTCACCAAAGTGACCGACTGGGTGTTGAGCGCCATAGTCGGTGCCGTCGTGCTGGCTGGGGGCGCCTTCATCATCAATTGGCTGCAGGGACCGGACCGGATGAACGAGCTCTCTTTCAACGTGGCGGTTGCCGAGTTCGCAACCGCCGCAGGCGCTTCCTCGGCGACGGCCACCGATCTCGGTACCGCCCTGTTCGAGCAGGTGGCGGGGGCATTGGAGGAGCTGCAGTTCACCGACGTGTGGGGCCCCGACCAAGCCGGCCGCATCAGCGGCGACTCGAGAGAGGAGCGGGCGGCCGACGCCGAGGAGCTGGCCGACCGGATCAACGCCGATCTGGTCGTTTACGGCGTCCTACGGGGAACGGGTCGGGACGGAGAGTTTCTGCCGGAGTTCTTCGTCAACGACCGCCAGCTTCCCGGAGCGTCCGAGCTGACCGGGGCCTACGTGTTGGGCGACGGCGACCCGTTCGATTCGACCCTCGACGCCGTCGATGAACTGCGAGACCGGCTCGCCGGTCGGGCCAACGGGCTAGCCCAGTTCGTCATCGGGTTGAGCGCCTATTCCCGGGGCTCCTTCGACCGAGCGCTCGACCGTTTCGAGCAGGCGGCCGCCGTGCCCGGATGGAGAGAAGAGGACGGCAAGGAGGTGCTCTGGCTTTACCTCGGCAACACCCATGGCCGGCTGCGCGACTACTCGAGCGCCGGCGCCGCCTACGAGACCGCCCTGGGCATCAACCCCGATTACGCCCGAGCGATCGTCGGGCAGGCCGACATCGGCTTCCAGCTGAGCCGAGGCAATTGCTTCCCCCCGGCCGATTCGGCAGGTTTGGAGCTGTCGGCCTCGCAGTTCCGGCAGGCGCTGGCGGTGTCCGCCACCTCGCCGCGGGCCGATATCGAAACCAAGGCGACCTACGGCTTGGGACGCGTCCTGATGTGCCAGCAGATCGGCGGTATCGCGGCCGACTCGCCGATCCCGCTCTTCGAGTCGGTGATCCAGAATCACGCCGACGGCGACGAGGCCACTCGACTGCGACTGCGGGAGCTGGCGGCCGAAGCTCACGCCAACCTGGGGATCGTGTACGCCACCATCGAGCCCGTCGACCTCTCGCGAGCCGTCGGTGAATATCAGGCCGCCATCGAGCTGACGGAGAGCGGGGAGCGCCAAGCCACCTTCCTCGGCAACCAGGCGGACGCCTATCGCCAATCCGGCGACTGCCCTGAAGCTGCTGCCGCCCTGGACCAAGCGCTGGGCCTCACGCAGGATGCCACGCTGCGCGCCCAACTGACGACCCAGCGCGACACACTGGACTGCTGACCCCGTGTAGCCTTGCCGGGGGGAGGTGCCCGATGCGTTCGCGATCAGTCCTACCGGCCGCCGCAGTCGTCATGGCCCTGGTGGCGGCGTCCTGTGGTGGCGGTGGCGACGCCACCACCGCGGCTCCTACCACCACCAGCAGCACGGGCGCCCCAACTACCGACGCCCCGGCTACCAGCTCCGCCGACGGGGAAGCCCAGCCGGCGAGCGTCCTGAGTGGCGACAACCCGCCGCCTCCGGGCCTCGAGGCCCAGGTGGGGCTGACCGTCACTGCGTTGACTAGTTGTGTGCAGGCGCTCAACGGCCCGGGCACGCCGGGCGTGATCGAGGTGCCGCCGAGCGCCCTGGCCCGTTTGATGTTCGGCGACTTGCTCTACGAACGCATCATCGTCCAAGCCGAGTCGGATCCCACGCTGGCCGACCGGCTCGCCGATCTCGTCCCGGTGATCGAGCTCGCGCCGGTGACAACCATCGACATTGCGCGGCCCACGATCACCCTCGACCCCGGGTTAATCGGCCCATTGCGGCCCATCGCACCCTTGCCAACGCTGACGATCGATCCGACCCGGCTCAACCTCCCGGGGGTGACCCTGCCCCCGACGCAGACCACGACCACCATCGTGGTGGAACCGCCGACAACCATTCCCGAAGTTCCGCAGACCGGTGAGGTGCTGCTCTGTGGGTCGGGCTGGACAGCCAACAGCTTCCTCCAGGCCACTGTGACCGCCCCCGACGGGACCGTCGTCGAGGAGCGTTTCGAGCAAGCGGGCCCCGGCGGGACCGTGTTCGTGTCCTGGTCGCCCGGCCTGGACCAACCGGTCGGTCGCAACGTCGTGGCGGTCAGCGACGGCAGCTTCACCGCCGAGGCGCAGGTGGACGTGGTGGCGCCGAACCGGCCCACGATCGACGTGCTGGGCGCCGAGGTGGTCCGGCCCGGTGAGGTCGTCAAGCTGGGACTGGTGGCGTTCGATCCGGGCTCGTCCGTGGCCCTCCACTTCTTCGCGGTGAACGAGCTGGAGGGGTGGACGTACGCAGGAACCGCGCCCGACGTCGTCATCAGCGAGTTGGGCAGCACCGTCTTCGAGCTGCAGACGCTCGAAGGCGATCCCGAGGGCGTCTACTGCGCGTTGGTGAGCGATGCTCCGCCCTACACCTGCAAGGACGTCGAGTTCGAGTTGGCCGCGTGAGCACCCGCGGCAGTCCCGGCCTGGCATCTGCCCCAGGTCGCACCGGGGCGACACCTGGAGACACCTGGATCCGGGCCGCCGCGCCCCGGGCCGAGTCAGCTCTCCTTCGGCTTATCGCGTTTGACGGGCA
Organism: Acidimicrobiia bacterium; assembly: GCA_041605955.1. Classification (GTDB taxonomy): domain Bacteria; phylum Actinomycetota; class Acidimicrobiia; order Spongiisociales; family UBA5794; genus JAHEJX01. Next base: position 25,486 of record JBFIXI010000050.1, on the reverse strand, counting down.
CGATTCCCTCCGGGGTTGCGATGCTGGTGTGCCCGTCGTCCCAGAGTATCTCGTACGAGTCGGGACGCACGTCGACTATGCGCCCGGTCGGAGCTCGCTGTCCGACTCGCCGTGTCATTTGGGTGACCCTGGTTCCGCGTCGCAGCATTGCGCACCTCCTGGGCAGATTGTATTCCCTGCCGGGGGAGTACGTCGTGGGTCGTTGGTACTCATTCCGAAGTGCCAAATGCCAACCTCGCTCCGGTCCAGAATCCGCTTTTGAACCTGCGCCGGTGGCGCGTACCCTCCTGCCATGAGGTACTCGTCGCTGACCGACACGCTGATGGGTCTCGGTACCGGCCGCTGGGCGGTCCATCATCGGGCGGTGGCCCGTCGCCGCCAAGGGGAGCCCATAGTCATGCTGTCGATCGGCGAGCCGCAGCTGGCGACGCCGCAAGCGATCGTCGACACCGCGGTCGACAGCCTCCGGGCCGGGCGCACCAAGTACGCCATCGGCCGCGGCGAGCCCGCCTTGCTCCAGGTGTTGGCCGAGCGTTACAGCAAACGCAGCGGCCGTGACGTCGGGATTGGCCAGGTGACCTTCTTCCCCGGGTCACATACCGCGCTCTATGCCCTGTGCCAAGCGCTGCTCGAGGCCGGCGACCACATCTTGGTGCCGGAGCCGTTCTACGCGGCGTACGAGGGGATCATCCGGGCCTCCCGAGCCGAGATAGTCCCGGTCCCGTTGCTTCCGGAGGATCGGTTTCACCTCGAAGTGGGGGCGCTGGAATCTGCCGTCACTCCCCAATCGCGCGTCCTGATCTTGAACAACCCGCACAACCCCACCGGTGCGGTCCTCAGCCCGGAGCGGGTGCGTCAAGTGGCCGAGTTCTGCGAACGGCATGATCTGTGGCTCATCTCCGACGAGGCGTACGAGCATCACGTATACGAGGGACAGTTCGTGTCTCCGTTCGATATGGAGGAGTTCGCCGCCCGGACTGCGGTGATCTGTAGCGTGTCCAAGTCGCACGCCATGACCGGGTGGCGATGTGGCTGGGCAGTGGGCTCGCCGCAGTTACTCGACCACCTGGTGGCAGTGTCGGAGGCGATGATGTTCGGCGCCCAGCCCTTCTTGCAGGATGCCACGGCGTACGCCCTGACGCATCACTTCGCCGACTTGGACCGGATGATCGCCGACTACGGACGGCGTGCTCGGATGGTGACGGACCTACTGGCCGAATCGGATGCGGTCACCTGTCACATGCCGCAGGGCGGCATCTTCGTCATGGTCGATGTGCGCCCAACCGGCATGAGCGGCGAGGAGTTCGCCTGGAAGCTCCTCGAAGAGGAGGACGTCGCCACCATGCCCGGCGAGTCTTTCGGTGCCGCCGGAGGCGGCCACATCAGGGTGAGCCTGACGGCAGCCGACGACGCCCTCCGCACCGGGTGCGAACGGATCATCCATCTCGCCGAGCGGGCGGTAGGCGCGCTGTCCTGACGCGTGGCCGATCCAAAATCGCGGGTCGAAACCGGCTGGCTACTGGCCCTCCAGTTTGGCGAGCTGATCCTTGAGGCGGGCCAACTCCGCTTTGATCGCTGGCAGGTCGGCCGCCTTGTCCATCGCCCGGTTCATCCAATGGAGATACACGGGATCGAGCCCGCCCCCGAGCCCGGTTTGGGGCCCCGAGGTATGGGGGAGTCGGTTGCCGTAGTGCTCGGCGAGTCGGTTCTCCACCACCGCAATACGCCGGCGCAGTTGGTCGATGGAGAGATGGTCGGTCCACGCTGAGGCGAGGCGGCGCATCTCGTCGCGCAAGGCCTCCTCCCGGTCCCGCAGATCCTGGCGGCGAGCGAACTGGTCTTTGGGAGTATCCCGCAGCTCGGCCTGAACCTCATCCAGCTCGCGCAGCGCCCGCTGAAACTCGTCGTCACTTACGCCCGGCATGGCCGTATCGTATCCGACGAGCCGAGCATCCCCCAGTCGGGCGCCGCCTCAGCCGGTGACGTGCCCTAGCCGGTGAGGCCGATAGGGCACGAGACTCCGGTACCGGAGATGCCGCAGTAACCGTTGGGGTTCTTGGCCAGGTATTGCTGGTGGTAGCCCTCGGCGAAATAGTAGGGACCGGCGGGAGCGATCTCAGTCGTGATCTCCCCGTATCCCATGGCGGTCAGCTGCTCTTGTACCGCGTCGCGGGTTGCCAACGCCGACTTCTCCTGCGTCTCGCTGTCGAAGTAGATGGCGGAGCGATACTGGGTGCCCCGGTCGTTGCCCTGACGCATCCCCTGAGTCGGGTCGTGTTGCTCCCAGAACACGGCCAAAATCTCCTCGTACGAGATCTTCGTCGGATCGAACACGACCATCACCACCTCGGCGTGGCCGGTCAGGCCGGAGCACACCTCTTGGTAAGTCGGATGCGGTGTGTGCCCGCCGGAGTATCCCACCGACGTCACGTGCACCCCGTCAAGCTGCCAGAAGAGTCGCTCGGCGCCCCAGAAGCATCCCATGCCAACGATCGCGGTCTCCAAGCCCTCCGGATACGGCGGCGTCAGGCCGTTGCCATTCACATAGTGGCGCTCTGGAACCTCGAGGGGCTCGTCCCGACCGGGCAGAGCCGCCCCTTCCTGCGGTATCGCGCTTTTCCTGCGTGAGAACATATTCACTCCCGATTCCTGTGAACAGATTAGGGGTCGTTCGAGGGTGGCGGTGCCAGTCCACCGTTTCCATGTTCAACGTCACCGGTGGCGGCGGCTTCCTCAACAAACCATGAACTCACGGTGGCGGCCCACGGGAGCGTCGCGGGCCGTTTGGTGACAAATGGCCCTATCGGGAACCCGGCCAAAGCAGCTAGATCCAGCCCTGAGGAGGAGGAACCATGAACCGACGAAGTATTGCTGGGCTGGTGCTGGCCCTGGCCGCAGTGGTGCTCGCGCCAGTCGGGCTCAGCGCGTCTGGCTTCGAGTGGCGTCACCACGCAGCTCCTTTCGATTTCCTGTTCGACAACCACATCGACACCCATCAGCAGTCGCAGCTGACCGGCACCAGTCGCCTTGTCGGTTTCCTCTATATCACTCCGAGTGGAGAGACAACCGACGCCGGCCTTCCGATCGCGATGCATGGAGACTGCTCACAGAAGCCCGATGGCTGCACCGTCGGATGGCGGCTGCACGGCGTGGCGCGGGAGGCGCAGTACTGCGGTCACGTTTCCGGCGAGCACCCGGCATGGGCAATCTCTCCCAGCGCGTTGCCGCCGCAACGAGGATTCACCCATTTCCATTGGCTCGACGTGAGCTTGCATCACGACGGACTCGAGCCCGGCAACACTTACCCGGGCTACCTGCTCAAGTTGACGGCCGTTGAGAGGTTCGTGTTCTCCCATCACGGGCAGTTCCTGGTCGAGCCGGGGATCGATTTCGATACTCACCCCAACGTATATCCAACGTGCGCGGACTGGCCGCATTTCGGCCACGACGGCGGTGGGCACGACCACTGACCCATCGACGCTCAGCGGCGACGGGACTTCGCACCAGCCGCGCCGGGATCGTTCGCCCCCCTCACCGGAATGAGCTCCGCCCCCGGGAAGGAGGGTTCCCGGGGGCGGGTTGTGCACGGGAAGGTGCACAGGGTGACCCTCAGTGCTCGCCGCCGGTATTGACGAACGTGAAGACCTTGCGTCCCCCGTTCTCCGCCTCGACTACTACTTCGAACACCTTGCCGGGTGGCGCGTCCGGAAACTCGATGCGGATCTCCCAATGGCCTTCAGGCCCGGCGACGGTATCGCCGGCGCCGTATGGAGACTCCACCCAGATCTGCTCGCCGCCGTCGGCACGGCCCCAGAACACGTCATAGGGGATCTCCTCACCGCAGGAGCCGTACTTCTGGTTGGCGGTGAACTCGTGGTCCACTCGATCACCGACGCGTACGAATTCGAACTCCGCGCGCCCGCCGTCGCTGGACTCGACCACGACCCGGAAGGGATGGCCGACCGGCGCCTCGGGGAAGGTCACCTTTGCCTCCCAGCGGCCTTTCGTGCTGGCCCTGACTGTCCTGCCGCCGTATTCGGACTCGATGTGAATGGTGGCGCCGGGCGGCGCGGTTCCCCAGAAGACGTCATGCGGAGGTGTCGCCTCGCTGGCGCCGTACCTCTGGTTAGCGGTGAACTCGATCCGTGGTGGGTCCGTCGGCCGCGGCTGGTAGACGATCCTCACCGACGCTTCCGCGATGTTGCCGGCGGCGTCAGTAGCGGTGAGCGTGGCGAGATTGCTGCCCTCGGACAAGACCAGACGGATCCGCCATCGACCTTCGTCATCGACGTCGGCTGAGTAGCGACCGGCGGCAACCGTTGCCCCCGGCTCGGTCATGCCTTCGAAAGTGATCGTCTTCTCGTCGAATACCTGTCCGGGTCGGGGGTGGACGATCTCCAGCATCGGGGGAGTGGTGTCGGGCTCATCGCCGTCGTCACCATCTTCGGGGGAGACTTCCTCGCCGGGCTGCGCGGGTGGCGTCGGCGGTGCTGCGATTGGGAGTTCCGGGCGGGACGGGCTCGAATCAAAGGTGGCCCAACCCAGTTGAAAGTGCCCGGGATCATCCCAGGAGCCGGCCGCGGCTGGTTCCGCCGACGCAATCGGGGCGGCCGGCGCGGGAGTCTCTGCCGCAAGGCGTGTCGCCACATCATGATCCTTCGGCGCCGAGACGGGAGTGAGCACTCCCAGTTGAGCAAGTGCCATCCCGCCAATCAATACGACTACGAGCGCGGTAGCAAACACGGTGAAAGCCGCCCGGTGCGTCATGTCAAACCCCCCTTGGAGTCCTGGTCCTGAGTGGTGCTTGCCTACCCCCGTGGGTTACTCGCCAATGGCGCTCGGCTGGTTTACCCGGATGAGCATGGGTGAGTGACTATTCCTGGTGACTACGGTTAACCTGCCGGCTTCGAGTGGTGCTTGCAGAAGCGAGCGAACTGCGAACAGTTGTTTATGAGGCGAGGTCTGAAGGTGTTCGTCGACCAGCATCCCAGTGGTCCCCCCGAGAGCTATCCACACGATCTCGAGGAGCTGGTGGCACTGTCTTCAGGGGAGGTCCTGTGGATCCGACCGATCGTGCCAAGCGATGCGGCGGCACTGGCGGCGGAGTTCGCCGCGGCCGACGATGACACGATCTACGAGCGGTTCTTCAACCCATCGTTCTCACTGACTTCCGATCGGCTGCGCTACTTGACGGAGGTCGACTACCGCCAGCATCTGGCGATCGTCGCCATGACTCCGGGCGGTGGGCGGTCGAGCGGAGTAGCGATCGCCCGCTTCGTCGCCCGCTCCGTTACAGATGTCGAAGGCGCCATCGTCGTCAAACCCGAGTTCCGTCGCCGCGGCGTAGCCCGTCTGCTTTTGGCCCGCCTGATGAGCATCGCCGGCGACTTCGGCTACCAGACGATGACGGCTAGCTACGTCGCCAGCAACGTTGCTGCCGGGCACATGCTGGCAAGCTTCGGATTCGGGTCACCGAGCATCGAGGAAGGCATCATCGAAGTCACTCGTGCGCTCCCGGCGACAGCGGCGCGCTCCGCTCCGTAGCCCAGTAGGTAGCATCGAAGCGCATGCCGCCGACAGTCAGCGAAGCCATCTCTCGTCTCGACGAAGCGATCCCGCTTTCCAAGGCGGCGGCGTGGGATGCGGTCGGTCTCCAGGTCGGCGATGCCGCCGCGCCCGTGCACCGGGTTGCGGTGTGTCATGAAGCGACCGGCGAAGTGGTCACCGCTGCCGTGGCTACCGGAGCCGGCCTCTTAGTGGCGTATCACCCACTGCTCTTCGGCTCCGTCACCTCTTTCACGGCAGGGACGGCGGCACCGGGCAGGGCCTTCGCGCTGGTCACGGGCGGTGTCGCCCTCTACGTGGTCCATACCGCCTTCGACGTCGCTCCAGACGGCTGTGCCGACGCGTTGGCGGCTACGCTCGATCTGGAGGACGTGACCGGGTTCGGGCCAAATTGGCCGCCCGATTCGGCCAAGGTCGTGACCTTCGTTCCCGCTGAGGTGGCCGCCGCGGTGACCGCCGCCATGGCCGGAGCCGGGGCCGGCACCATCGGGGACTACACGGAATGTGCTTTCACGATCTCCGGCACCGGCAGCTATCGACCGGGCAACCGCGCATCGCCCCTGGTCGGAAGGCCGGGAGAGTTGAGCCGCGAGCCGGAGATGCGGATCGAGATGAACGTCCCCGCCGGCGGCGTCGACGCCGTCGTCGCCGCGCTGGTTGCCGCTCATCCCTACGACGAGCCGGCCTATGACATCTACGCAGCCCGGGCCAACGCCGGATTCGTGGGGCGAGTCGGACAGCTCCCGGCCGAGACAGCGCTACGGGATTTGCAGCACCGGATCGCCACCTCGCTGCACGCAGACGTAAAGCGAGCCGGCGCTGCCGACCAATCGGTGCAGCGTGTGGCCGTCGTGCCCGGCTCAGGGTCCGATCTGATCGCGGCCGCGGCCGCGACCGGAGCCGACGTGCTCGTAACCGGCGACGTATCTCACCATCGCGCCGGCGAGGCGCGGGGCCGCGGCCTTGCCATCCTCGATGCAGGCCATGCCGCCACCGAGCGCCCCGGCATGGCCAGGTTGTACTCTCTCGTGGCCAAGATGTTCGATGACGTTGTGGACCTGACTTCGTTCGACCCGAGCCCTTGGGAGGCGCCCGAATGGAGGAGCTGAAGAGCCTCGCCGACCTGCTCGATCTCCAGGAGGTGGACCTGGAGATCGATCGACTCATCCACGAGCGGGAGTCCCTGCCCGAGCTGGCGGCCTACAAGGAGACCCACGAGAAGCTGAGCGCCGCCGCGGCCCGGTTGGACGGCGCGCAACGCTCCATGCGGGAGACCAATCTGGCGGTCGACAAGACCAACGGGGAACTGGAGATCACCGAGGACAAGGTCGGCCGCGAGCAGATGCGGCTGTACGCTGGCGGCTTGAGCGCCCGCGATGCCGACTACATGCGGCGCGAGGTGGAGATGCTGCTCCGGAAGAAGAGCGAGATGGAGGACGAAGTCCTCGAGCTCATGGAGCGAGCGGAAGTACAGGAAGCCGAGGTGACCGAGGCTCAGGGTGAAGTAGAGGAACTGACCCGGCGCAAGTCCGAGCTCGAGGCCCTGATCTCAGAGGCGTGGAAAGGAATCGACAGCCGACTGGCGCGCAAGGAGGAGCGCAAGGCAGCGATCGTCCCGCTCATCGCCGAGGACCTTCTCGAACTGTACGAGGAGCTGCGCCGGTCAAAGGACGGAGTCGGGGTAGGCCGCCTCGTCGACGGGACATGCGGCGGATGCCACCTCCGGATCACTGAAGCCGAGGAGCTCGAGGTGCGAGCCATGGATCCTCCGCGGTGCATCCATTGCCGCCGCATCCTCGTCGTCTAGACCCGTGCTCTTCTGGCACATAGGTGCCACGACCGGCGTGGCGCGCTACACGTTCCGCGACGAGCGTATGGACGTTCGTTTCCTGGCGATCGGCGCCCTGCTGCCCGACATCATCGACACGATCCCCGGATTGGTGGGCTACGAGACTTTCGGCTCGGTTCGACTGTGGGGGCACAGCCTCGCCTTCAGCGGTTTGCTCATGGTCGTCATCCTGTTCGCTACCCGCCGGGGACGCCCGCGCAAACGGTGGATGCCCGTTGCGATCGGGGCTCTCATCCACTTGTTCCTGGACGCGATGTGGGCCGATCCGGAGACCCTGTGGTGGCCGCTCCTCGGCAATGAGTTCTCTCCGGCCGGGCCCGTCGATGTCGGTGCCTATATCCAGTCGGTGCTGCGCGATGTGCGGATGTGGCTTGGCGAAGCGGCGGGCCTCGTCTACCTGGCGGTTCTGGGATGGCGCGCCGGAATGCGGTCGGCCGAAGCACGTCGGTCGTTCTACGCAAGTGGCCGGTTGAACGTGCCGATCGGCACTACTGATCGGTAGTCGAACGAGATCGCAAATGGGTAGCGACGAGGCGGATCGCCAGCACCACCAGCAAGCCGGCGAACAGTCGCCGCAGCAAGAGCGGGTCGGCGGCGAGGGCGGCTCGGGCTCCGGCAATGGCTCCGAGAATTCCGCCGGCAGCGACCGGTAGCGCCGCACCCCAGTCGACTCGTTGGTAACGGACGTGGGTATAGGTGCCGATGAGGGCTGTCGGCACGATCACCGCCAGCGATGTGCCCTGGGCGACGGCCTGCTCCAGGCCGACGATCACCGCCAGCACGGGCACGAAGACGACCCCTCCTCCGATCCCGAGGGCGCTGGCAAGGGCTCCGGCAACCAGACCGGCGAAGATCAGCACGGCCACCGTCATGCGGTTGCCAACCGCAGTGCTGCTACCAGCATCAGGCCGGCGAAGAGCCACGTGAGCACCCCGCCCGAGATCCGATCGAGGAACCTGGCGCCGCCCCACGCGCCGACCAGCGCGCCGATCAGGAGGTATGCAGCCGACGACCACTGCACGGCAGATGCGGACCCGAAGAGGAGCAAGGCCACTCCGGCGGAAACCACGATGGTTGCCAACGAAGTCGCCGCGGCGCGCCGCTGATCGAGTCCCATCCAGACGACGAGTCCAGGCACGACCACGACGCCGCCGCCTACGCCGAACAGACCGCTGACACTGCCGGCCAGCACTCCGACGAAGACGGCACGCATGGTCGCTCGCATCGGGGGAGTGTAGGAATCGCACACCCCGCCTACTTGGCTAGATTCGCCCGGTGCGCACAGGGATCCTGGCACTAGTGCTCGTTCTGGTAGCCGCCGCTTGTGGGGATAGAGACGCCGACACGACCGAACCGTCCCAGTTTCCCACCGGCAGCGTCCGTTCCTGGTTCGACGCGCTCGCGGCCAACGACAGCGCCGCCGCCCTGGAGCTGACCCACCAAGAGTCGATGCTTGTCGTGTTGGCGGCGGAGAACGACATGGAGATCCCCCAGGTCGCCGCCCTGCTGCGCCGCGGCGCCACCGCGGAATCGGCCGCTCGCTATCTCGCCGACTTCACCATCGCACTGCGGTCACGTTACGGTGGCAACCTGGCCGAGGTTGCGGTCGACGGCTTCGCTCAGATCACCGATACCTATGCCGCAGTGACTGTGACCGGCGAAGGGCCGGCGACCATCATCACCCGTCGTGCCCCTGGGGGACTGTGGCAGGTGGACTTCGTCGGCACGCTCGGCCCGGCGCTGATCACCCAGATCCGCGAGCTGCTCGAGGGGGCGGGCGAAGGGGAAGACGCAACGACTCTTCGCGATAGCTTCGAGACGGGAGTGATACCGGCTCTAGAGGCGGCGGCGGTCCACGATCCAGAGAATCTCACGTTGGCGTCGGAGATCCGGGCGATCAAAGCCCTGCTCGGCTCTATCGACTGAGGCGCTCCGTCGCCGGCTCGGCAGCAGCCGCCCGCAGCTCCGGCAAGACCTCTGCTCCCAGCATCCGTATGGTGTCCTCTTGGTTGAGCGACGTGGTTTGAATGGTGACGACGTCGGCACCGAACTCCACAAGAGGCAAATAGATCTTGACGTAGTCCTCGGGCCGACTCGCAATGCTGTAGCGGCCCAGGATCTCGTCCCGATCCATCTCGTCGGCCCTGAGCCTCAGCTCCATGGGGTCTACCGCTTCTAGCCGGCCAGGAGCGCGCAAGCCGCGCCAGGCACCGAGCGCCTCCCAGGCCTCATCTTTATCGTGAGCCAGTACCGTCCAGCGGCTGGCCAGTATCCGCGGATCGGGCTTCCCCGCTGCTGCGGCCGCCCGGTGCGCGGGATCGATGACTCTCTCTCGGGTCTCTGCGGGAACCTTCACGCTGGTGATGATGCCGTCGGCCAGCTCGGCGGCCAGTGCCGCCGACTTGGGGCCACCAGCCGCCATCCAGATTGGCAGCCGACGAGTCGGCGGGCTGTACAGCTTGGCGCGGTCCGTTGTGTAGTACTCGCCCTCGTAGCTGAGCTTCTCCCCGTCGAGAAGGCGCCGCATGATCGTGAGAGCTTCCCGCATGCGGGCGGCTCGCTCGGCGTACTTCGGAAAGGGCAGGCCCAGCGGGCCTTCATTGAGGTTCTCGCCGGTGCCCACTCCGAGGTTGAAACGACCTTCGCTCAGGCGATCGAGCGTAGCGCTCGCCTGGGCGACCACGCCCGGGTGATAGCGAAACAACGGCGTAGTGACGCCGGTGGCGATCTGCACGCGTTCGGTTACCCCTGCCATTGCGGCGATGGTGGCGAAGGCGTAACCGGAGGCAGAAACGTCGTCCACCCAGGGATGGAAGTGCTCCGACACGACCAGCCAGTCGAACCCGGCCTGCTCTGCGATGCGTGCATGGTCGACTAGCGTCTCGGGCTGGAACTGCTCGTGGCCGCAGAAATAGGCGAACTCCGTCACTGATGGCTCCCGTGTAAATGGCCTGCTGTGCCGAGACTAGGCGGGAAGCGTGATCGATCCAGCGCATTGAACCGCAAGAAGATAGGGTCTGGGGCGGCGTGCACAGCCGAGGGGAGGGTACATGTCCGATTCCAAGGCGGTGATCGCAGAGACGCTTGGCTCCTTCGTCCTGCTTTTCGGCGGCGGGCTGGCCATCCTGTCGTCGAACGGCAACCTGTTGGTGATCTCGTTCGGATTTGGCCTGGCCCTGTTGGCCGGCTTGTACTCGTTCGGGGAGAAATCGGGCGGCTACTTCAATCCAGTCGTGAGCCTGGGAGCGTTTCTCGACAGGCGCATCGACTCCAACACTCTTCTCGGCTACGTGGCCGCCCAGGTGATTGGATATGCCTTGGCGGGAATGGCGTTATTGATGACCTCGGACACGGCTTCGGTCGCCGGGACCGCCACCAGGCGCGGCGCGGCAGCCGATCTGGGTTTCTTCGGCGCCTACCTGATTGAGATCCTGCTCACTGCCGTGTTCGTGGCCGTGATTCTGCGGTCAACCAAGAGCGAGTCCTACGGAACGGGTGCACTGCTGGCGATCTCGATGACATTGGTCATGATTCACCTGGCGGCCTTTCGGCTCACCGGCGCCTCGGTGAACCCGGCGCGCAGCCTCGGCTCTGCGCTCTTTGGCAACGAGTGGGGAGACGCCTTCATCTGGCTGACGGCGCCCATCATCGGAGCCGTGATCGGCTGGCTGGCCTATCGCGCGGTCCATGAGGGCGCTCAGCCCTACTCCGGATGACTCGATGAATCGTCAGAATCCGAGAAGGGCTGCTGTGGCGGAGCATGAGGTGGACTCGTCAATGAGCCGGCTACGGACAGTTATCGTCAAGGATTGAGCGGCTTGCGCCGAAGGTAAAGGCAGGCGGTAGGCACCGGCCGCTGACTGGGGAGAAGAGATGAGCGAGCATTCAGCTTTCAAGCGGCATCGCTTGATGCCCGACTTGCTGCTGGTCGAAGACAATCCGCTGCATCTGCGCCTCGTCAAGTCGATGTTGGCCGACATATGGCCTCCCAATGAAGTGGCCGAAGTCCGTCACGCCCGTAGCCTCGAACAGGCCATCGAAGAGATAGATCGCGAGCCCCCCGCCTGCGTCCTGCTCGATCTGGTTCTACCCGATGCCGACGGCCTCGATAGCCTGGCCGGCGTGCGGCGAGCTGATCCATTGGTCCCCATAGTCATTCTCTCGTCTCACGAAGATGCCGAGATGGCGCGGGCCGCCATCATGGGGGGTGCCCAGGACTACCTGGTCAAAGGGGCGGTCAGCCCGGAAGATCTTGAGCGGTCGGTGGCATTTGCCATGGGTCGCAAGGACCACGAACGCCAACGCGTGGCCGAGACGGCCGGTTTGACGCCGTGGCCTTCCGCTCAAACCGTCCAAGCAGACGAGCCCAAGCCTGCCGCATCCGAGGACGCCGTCAACCAGATTGGAACGGCGGTGGTTGCGGCTGACGGCTCCTTCATCTTCATGGAACCGGCGGTAGTCGAGGCGCTGGGCCGTTCAATTGGCGAAGTCGCCGATATCCCGATCGAAGAGCTCCTTCATCCCAACGACCTGGTGCACTGGAACAAGTTGATCGCAGGTGAGCCGGATCCGGTGGACATCCGGTTCTTGCATCCTTCAGGACACCCCATCTTCGTGCGGGTGGCGGCGACCCAACTGATGCCCACGGACGACAACGACATGGCGATGCTGGCTACGTTCACCGCGCGCAACGAGATCGGCACCGCTTCCACCGGCGCCTACGTGGTGATGTCCGACTGGGGTTGAGATAGGGCGGGAACGCCGCTTGCGAGCGAGCATCGCCCAACTGCAGCCCGTTCTGGCCCCGTTCAGGCGTAGTCGCGCGTAGTCGTTGCGAGGGCAGCAGGTTCAGGCGCGAGCCGGGCGATAAGCCGGATTCTGTCGTGGACGGTCATCTATCTGTGCGGCCTACCTGGGACGTAACGAGCGGGTCCACTCTGTCCACGCTTGGCCTTGCTCCCAATGGGGTTTGCCGAGCCGCCGCAGTCACCTGCGGCGCTGGTGGTCTCTTACACCACCGTTTCACCCTTGCCTGTAGCGCCCGGAGGCGCCCATCGGCGGTTTGCTCTCTGCTGCACTTTCCGTCGGGTCGCCCCGCCTGGCCGTTAGCCAGCATCGTGCCCTATGGAGTCCGGACTTTCCTCGACGCCACTGCGTGGCAGAGACGCCGCGACCGTCTGCCGGGCTCGCGCCTGAGAACCGTACACCAGGATAGGAGCGTTGGGTAGACGTTGCGGACGGGACGTCTCTCAGCCGTCGGCGCGCCACTGGGCGAGAGCGCCGCCGGCGCTGCCCATGATGGCCCCTACGACAAGGGCGATGACCACGAGGCCCAGGCTGGCTTTGGTGCCGGAGAAACCCAGCCCGATGGCCGCCCCGATCGCCGCCATCAACATGCCGGCCATGCTGCCGTGGAAGGCCCGCCCTTCGGCGGAGAGGCGGCCGGCCAAGAACCCGGCCACCACCTGGGCGGAGTACTGCAGGAAGATCAGGGCGGCGGCGCCGCTGCCGGCATCCGCCAGTCCTGTGGCGCCCAAGACCAGGAAGGCGGCCAGGGCGGTGCCGAGCCCGGCCATCGTCCCGAGAGCTATGGCCCCCCAATTGACGCTGAGTTGGGATCGGAGACCGATCAGGCCCCGTTCCGCAAGTGCTCTTCGAGACCTGCGATCCAACCGGCGGGAAGACTCCAGTGCCGCGAGCCCGACAGCATCAGCTGGAGGTACTCAGGCGAAGGTGGGTGGGAGCCGTTGCGCTTGCCTTGGTGGACATGCAGGGTGACCTGATGGCGCTTCCCATTGCGGTCCATTGCCTCGACCGTTGTTGCGGTCCGTTTCTCACTCGACTCGACGGCGTCGAGCGAATCGAAGTCCTCCTCAGGGACTTTGAAGACTGCGCCCCAGACTGTTGAGCCCTCTTCGGGCTTGACGGTGGGGAGCCCCCCTTTCCAGGTGCGGGATGTCATTGGGAAGTCGAGGCCCCATTGAGGCAAGTGGGCGATGAACTGAAACTCTGCGCCGGGTGCAACCGTTGCCATCTCGTCCGGTGCGATGCGCGCCGTGTACGCGAAGTAGAGCAGGATGCCTCCTTGCGTCGATACCAACCAACTACGTACGAGATCCAGAATTGTAGCGCTGCTATCCGAGCTTCTGTCCGCCCCCGAGCCCCTCGGTTTGGGAACCGACGCCGGCGCTAATACGTCATAAGAGCAACGGGAACTGACCGACGCGACACCTCACGGAGGTGCCAGACAATGTCATATACCCTCCCTGAACGTCGAATCGCGATGCTGGCGGCACCCATAACCGAGGAACGGCCCTGGGTCGTCTTCTCGGCGTGCCGCGACAAAGACTCAGATCTGTTCTTCCCCGAGACCAAGTCCGCTGAAGCCGAAGCCCTGGCCATCTGTGCAACTTGCCCGGTACAGCTCGAGTGCCTCGAGTACGCCATCGAAGCCGAGATCCGATTCGGCGTCTGGGGCGGAATGACCGAAAAGGAACGCCGCCGGTTAGCCCGCCAGATCGCTTGACGAGCTTGATCGGCGGAGACAGGCTTGCGGCCGAGGGCCAGCGATTCCCTCGTGCCTTCGGGCGCTATCGTCGTCGGCCATGTCCAATTTCAACTGGCCCGAGGTTCTCAACTCGCTGATCGAGGGGCGTGACCTCGGACGGCACATCGCCCAGGCGACGATGGCAGAAGTGATGGCGGGCCGTGCCACCGACACGCAAATCGCCGCCTTCGTCATCGGGCTGCGCGCCAAGGGCGAGACGGTCGAGGAGATGACAGGCCTCGTCGACGCGATGTACGCGGCGGCGGTGACCGTCGATGCGGGTGATGACGTCGTCGATCTAGTCGGCACCGGCGGCGATCGCGCCGGGACGTTCAACATCTCTACAACCGCAGCTCTCGTCGCCGCCGGAGCCGGGGTCAGGATCGCCAAGCACGGCAACCGGGCGGCGTCTTCTCAGACGGGCAGTGCCGATCTCCTCGAGCTGCTCGGGATCCGGCTTGATCTTCCGCCGGATGCGACCGTGGAGATGATCCGAGAAATCGGGTTTGGATTCTTCTTCGCTCCCGCCTATCACCCGGCGATGCGGTTTGCGGCTCCGGTGCGGCGCCAGCTCGGCGTGCGCACCGTTTTCAACTTCCTGGGGCCGCTGTGCAACCCGGCTCAAACGAAGCGAGCCGCCATCGGGGTGTCCGACGCGGCAATGGCGGAGCGAATGGCTGGGGTGCTCCAAGCTCGCGGTGCCGAGTACGCCTTCGTCTTCCACGGCCACGGTGGTCTCGATGAGCTGTCAACGGCCGGCCTGTCGACCATTCACCGCATCCGGGATGGCGAGATGACCACCGCCCAGTTCCGGCCGGCCGACTTCGGAGTACCGATGGCCACCGTGGCGGACCTCGCCGGGGGTGATGCCGCCTCCAACGAGCGGATCACGCGGGCAGTGCTCGCCGGGACGCCGGGCGCGGCGCGAGACGTCGTCGTCGTCAACGCCGCCCCGGCGATCGTCGTTGCCGGCTTGGCGGACGGGTTCGCGGCAGGGATCACCAAGGCATCCGAGGCGATCGACCGCGGTGCGGCCCAGGAGGTGCTGGAGCGGGCGGTCGAGTTCTGCAAAACGCGTTGACCCCCATGGTCAAGCAGCGCCCGATCCCGGGGTGATGTCAAAGGGTGATCTCAAAGGGGTGATGCCACCGGTGGTGCATCGTCGCAAGCGGGTGAACATTGTCGAAACATCGCCACTATCGGGTTCTGCGATGCAGCTGGCTCGATTACATTGCCGAACATGCGTGTTCGCCTCGGGCTGATGTCCCTGATGATCGTCGCCGCTGCGTGCGGCGGGGGCGACGGCGCGCCCGGCAACGACGTCAGCCCGACGACCCAATCCACCACGACGGCGGCTCCGACCACCGAGCCCGGGGACGCCGGCACTACCCGGGCACCGGCGGGCTCGGTTGCCGGCCCGCCGGCTCCCGACTTCACCACCATGCTGGCCGACGGGAGCGAGTTCAACTTGGCGTCGCACGGGCGGCCCGTGTATCTCGTCTTCTGGGCGGAATGGTGACACACCTGTCAACGGGAGTTGCCCGTTGTCGATGCCATCGCCCCCGACTACACCGATGACGTGACGTTCTTGGCGGTGGCCGGCCGCGCCTCGCTCGAAGCCACGACGCCGCGGGCCGCGCAGTTGCTGCCGAGCGGCGCCGTGCTCTGGGCGCTGGATGACTCGGTGTGGTCCACGTACGAAGTCTTCGGCCAGCCGGTGACGTTCGCGATCACCGCGGACGGGGTCGTCGCCGATACCTGGTTCGGGCTGCGCAGCGAGGCCGACATACGCAGCACCCTGGACCTCTTGGCGAGTACGGCTACCTAGCCCGAGTAGGGTTTGGCCGGCAGCCGGGGAACCACTCCGCACTGCGCTACGTCTGATTGGTGTGGGTTTGAGGCGAGTTGCCTTCGTTGTGGCGATGCTGGTGGCGACCGGCCCTGCCGGCGCGTTGGCCCAATCGCAGGACCAAGCTCCCACCGGCCAAGCTGGTGAGGAACCGGCGACCGTCGCCACCTGGCAGATGTCCGTCGTCGCCGGTGCCGACGGTTGGGTTTCCCCAGCCGAACCGCTCCCGGTCAGGGTCACTCTGAGCTCCGACCTCCTGCTGGTGGGCCGCATCGACGTGACAATCGGAGGGGCCACGAGCTCGCAGGCAATCGAAGTGCCGGCCGGTGGCGTCAAGGACTATCAGATCCAGGCGGCCACACCCGGCCAGCGCCGCCAGCTGCGAGTCAACCTCGTCTCGGATCAGGGCGGCGGGGAGACAGTCCTCGAGACTGCTCAGGTTCCGTTGCGAGTGCCCGCCGACGATCTCGTGGTTGCGGTTGTCGGCGCCGATCAACTCGAGACCGCCATCCGTAGCGCCACTCCCAAGCCAATGGAACAGGACATCGAGCTGGTGAGGATTGCTCCCCGAGATGTCGCGATGCTCAACTCGGCCGTCAGCTATCTCGTCGTGCCCGGCCAGGCGATGACCGAGATCGACGAAGCCGACGTGGCGGCTATCAAGCTGTGGGTCGAGGAAGGTGGCCGGCTCATCGGCGCGGCGTCCAACGTGAGCCGCGTGGCCGATCCTGCCAGCGGCTCTGCATTTGCCAATGTCCCCGCCGTGGCGCTGCCGCTCGGGTCAGGCGAGGTGCTTGCCGTCACCGATTTCGAATCCCTGGATGGGGCGGACTGGAGCGAACTGCTGCGTTCCGTGCCGCAACCGGGAATCATCCGAGTCCAGGACGATGGTGGGCAGGGTTCGCTCGTCGGGGCGGCGCTGTCGGGACGCTCCGCATCGGTGCCGGCGTTGCCGTGGCTCCTGTTGGGGATTCTGCTGTTCGTGGTCCTGGTCGGTCCAGTCAACTTCATCGTGTTGCGCAGCTTCGGCAAACCCGAGTGGGCGTGGTTCACCGTGCCCCTGCTCAGCGCCGTCTTCGTCGCCGGCTTCTGGATGGTGGGCCGCTCTCAGCTGCAGCCGTTCAGCGTCACTCACACTTCGGTGATAGTCGAGAACGGTCGCGGCGTCGAAGGCCACACCGCTTTCGTGCTGCAAGTCGAGTCGGGAGGGACCCATCAGCTACGGATGGCGGAGGGATGGAGCTCCGAAGGGCAGAACTTCCCTGGAGCCGCGCCCGGCGTGGTCGTCACCGACGGCAGCGGGCAAGCCGTCGTCGAGTACGAGCTGGACGACCTGGGCGTCGGCACCGCGCAGGGAGGGTGGACCGCCGATCGTTTCGGGGACTTGTCGTTCGAGCTGCAGCCCAACGGAACCGGCTTCGATGTCGTAGTGACCAACAACACAGACATGGTCTTCGACACTTGGGGGGTCGTGGTCGACGGACTGGGCTGGCTGGCGGCCGATGCGCTGCCGGCGCAGAGCGAGTCCTCCGTCGCCGCCCGGGCCAACAGTCGGCGCAATAGCCGTTACCAGCCGGTGATCATGGAAGCCGTGGAACGACGCGGCTTTGTCGGCGACGACTTCTATGCAAGCGAGTACCAGCGCATCTTCCCGATGACGGCGTATGTCGAACAGGTCTCGCCCGCGATCAAGGAGAACGGCATCCACTTCTTCGGTTTCACCGACGACTCCGTTCACCGCCTCGAGATCAACGGGTCATCGAGTGAGTCGACAGGCTCGGCCCTCGTCGTCGTGGAAGTGCCGGACGACCTGAGTGTGCTGGCGGCCCGGACGAGTGCGCGCCCGCGGCTGCTCGGCGTCGACGGATCGTCGAGCGTCGAGCAGTATTACGAAGAGATCTATGCCTACGGGGCCAACTCCGTGTATCTCCACTATGCCATTCCGCCGGGCGTCACCACTGGGGAGATCAGCCCCGGATTCACGACGCTTTCGGTGTCGGAGGTATATGACTGGAGCCGGGGAACATTCGTCGAGTTCGAATGGGGGGAGCCCTTCAACCTGTCGTCGGTGGCTTCTCCCACGGGCGAGGTGGTAGTGCGAGCCAGCCGCGACGCCAACGATCAGTTCTTCGATGAGAGCCTGACGTTGGCGCGTTTCAGCCTCGAGTGGAGTTGAGCCGTGATCGTTGAGTTCGAATCGGTCAAGAAGCGGTACGGCAAGGTACAGGCGCTCGACGGCGCCGACCTGCAGGTTCCCGAGGGGGCGATCATGGGGCTGATCGGCCCCAACGGCGCCGGCAAAACCACCTCCATGCTCATCATCACCGCCCTGCTGGGGCGCGATGGAGGGCGGGTGCGCGTCGGCGGCATCGACCCCGAGCGTGATCCGTTGGCCGTGCGCCGCCACGTGGGCTATATGCCCGACTTCTTCGGGGTATATGAAGGACTGCGGGTTAATGAATACCTGGAGTTCTTTGCAGCGACCCAGAGGATTCGCCCAGTGGCCCGGCCCGCCGTCGTTGCCGATTTGCTCGCCCTGGTCGATTTGGAGGACAAGGCTGATGCCGACGTGAACACTCTCTCGCGCGGTATGAAACAGCGGCTGTCGTTGGCGCGGGCGCTCGTCCACGACCCCGATCTGCTGGTGTTGGACGAGCCGGCCTCCGGGCTCGATCCCCGGGCGCGGGTGCACCTGCGTGAGCTGATCTCCGAGCTGCACCGCATGGGTCGCACGATCGTCATCTCTTCGCACATACTTTCGGAGCTGGAGGGACTGTGCTCGCACATGGCGATCGTGGACGAGGGACACATCATGGCGATGGGCGAGGTCGACGACGTGCGAGCCAAGCTGTTCGGCCACCGCAAGGTGACGCTGCGAGTCGCCGGCGCCGGCATACCGGAGGCCGAGCGAGTGCTGCGCGGAAGCGAACACGTTGGTGATCTCGAGGTCTACCGCAACACGATCGAGTTCAGCCTCGACGGGGAGGAAGACGAGTCGGCCACCTTGGTCGCCGAGCTCGTCGCGGCGGGAGTAGGTGTCGGCGAGTGGCGTGTGGAACGCGCCGGGCTCGAAGAGCTGTTCCTCCAGCTGACCGAGAACGGGGGCCGGTTGCCGGCTACCCCGTCGCCCGGCTCCGATCGGACGGCCAACTCATCGTCCGCCGCGGCGGCCGACGCGGCAGAGGGGAGCGCCCCGTGAACCCAGTAGCCCGCCGCGAGTTACAGGAGCGCTTCCGTACGATCCGATCGCCGCTGGTCCTCAGCGTGTGGGTGCTGGCCGCGGGAGTCGTGACTTTCCTGGCTTTCGTGGTCGCCTCCAACTCGGCCAGCGGGCAGCTGAGGAATGTGACTGCCGCCGGTCTCGGCTCAGTAGCGGCGGCGGCTTCGATCGGACGATTCGTGCTGCACTCGCTGCTGCTCGGCATGATCATCGCCATCATCTTCGTTGTGCCCGGTCAGGCCGCCGTTGCCGTGGTGGGAGAGCGGGAACGACAGACGCTGCCGCTGTTGCAGGTGAGCCAGCTCAGCTCGTGGCGGATCATCATCGGCAAGCTGTGGTCGGCGCTGGCGTACATCTCGCTGCTGCTGATCGCCACGACCCCGCTCATGGTCATCCCGGTGCTGCTCGGAGGAGTCACGATCGGCGACATCCTGGCCGGCCTGGGAATGGTGGCCGTGACCGCAGTGATGGTTGGGGCAGTCTCGCTATGGGTGTCGGCGCGCGCCACCTCGATGCAAGGCGCCGTGCTCGGAGCCTATGTGTGGACGGTAACGATCGTGATCGGGGCGATGGGACTGCTCATCGCGGAGTTCTTCCTCCTCGAGCCGGAGGACATGGGCTCCGAGCGCATCGTGAGCGGTCTGCAGCGCGATGAAGGCCGCGAGCTCTATTCCACCTGGATAAACCCCATCATCGGCATGGTGGACGCCAGCGCAGTTGCGACAGATTTCCGGACGGAGATCGTGGCTTCTCCATACCGCACGTTCCAGGGGCCGCTGCTGGTTCGGCAAGGCTTCGCCGCCGACGCCTTCGACCGATTGTCGCTGCGAGGCTTTAACGACTTCGAGGTATTCCTCGAGCGGGGCTTTCGCGGTTTTCCCCAACCGGGTTCGTTGCCCGGCGTGAGCGTCGCCTCCAACGTCCCCCCGATTCGGGGCGCAGTATGGCCGCGGGCCCTGGTATTTCAGATACTGGTGACACTCGCTGCCTTGTGGGCGGCACAACGAAAGATCGATGTGCCGCGCCCATCGCGCCGACGTAAGGCGAGGAGAGCATATGCCACCTGAGCCACTGCAGAGAATCATCCGGTTGGGTAAGCGTCACCTGCGGGTCACCCAGATGTTGCAGCGCATCGTCGTGGCCGTCGGGGTAGCCGCAGCTGCCGGGGCGCTCCTGCTGGGGATAGCTCGCTACGTGGTGCTGCCGTGGGCGGAGCCGGTGGTGTTTGCCGCCATCGCAACCGCAATCGCCGCAATGCTCCTATACACGCTGTGGCGACCGCCGAGTGATGCGCGAGCCGCGCTCGTCATCGACCAGCGGCTCGGCGGCAAAGACCGAGTGAGCACGGCTCTCGAGCTGTCCCGGCTGGAGACGCGCTCCGCGTTGGCAGATAGTCAAATAGCCCACAGCGCAGCTTGGGCCGACGGACGGTCGACCGAAGAGCTCGGCCCAGTGACGCCCCGCCGCCAATTGATCCTGCTGGCAGCGCTTGCCCTCGGAGCGGTGTTCGTCCTCGCCATCCCGGCATCGCCGGCGGATGCCGAACAGGAGCGCCGGGAAGCCATCGCGGCAACCGTCGATGACGAAGCGACGGCGCTCGAGGAGCTAGCTCAGCAGGTCCAGGACGAGGATCTGGCGGAGCAGCTGCGTCGCGCCGCCGAAGAGCTGCGCCAAGCAGACTCGCTCGACGAGGCTATCCAGCAGCTCGGCGACGTCCGGCAGCAGCTGGCGGCGCAGGCGGATCCGGAAGCGCTCCCCCTGAAGACGGCGCTGGCCGGTCTCGAAGCGAAGCTGGCACAGAACCCGCTGGCCGAGGGGGGCGATGCCAAGAGCCAGCTGGAGAACCTGGCCGCTGAGCTCGAGAACGCCACTCAAGCGGAGCGGGCCGCAGCCGCGCAGCGCCTGAGCGATTTGGCCGATGAGCTCGGCGGGGCCGCTCCCGAGCTGGCCGATGCGCTCGACGACGCATCCGCCGCCATCAGTGCCAACGGAGACGTCGCCGGCGCATTGCAGCAAGCCGCCGGTGAGCTGAGTCGGGCGGCAGGACAGGTCGCCGATGCTTCCGATCTCGCCAACGCCCGGGGTGCGGTGCGCGATGGCCAGCAGCGTCTCGCCGATGCCCGTGCCTCCCAGGGTCAGGGCCAGGGTCAGGGGCAGGGGCAGGGCCAGGGCCAGGGTCAGGGGCAGGGTCAGGGGCAGGGGCAGGGCCAGGGCCAGGGTCAGGGGCAGGGCCAGGGCCAGGGCGGAGCCGGAGGCGGCTCCGGTAACGGCGCCGACAACCCGAACCCGGTGACCGGCGGCCAAGGAGGGGCTGGGAACCCCAACCCCAACGTCGACGACCCGGATCCGGCAGCCGACCCGGCTCGAGGAACAGTCTTCGATCCGGCTCCGTTCCAGCGGGGCGACGAACATCGAGTGGACTTCGTCGCCGCCGACCCCAGCGGTGATCCGCAGGGTCGCACCCAGGGTCAAGGCATCGAGAATGACGCCTTGGTCCCTTACACGGATCGATATGCCCAGTATCAGCAGCAGGCGCTCGACGCCCTGGACCGAATCTCGATCCCAGCGTCGTTGCGAGACATCGTACGTATCTACTTCACGGAGTTGGCCCAATGACCCCAGAAGAGTTCGCATCCCAGGTCGAAGCGATCGAGGGAGAGCTGGGCAAAGTGATCGTCGGCCAGGAGGACCTGGTGCGAGCCGTCATCCTGGGCATGCTGGCCGAAGGTCACGTGCTTCTCGAGGGAGTCCCGGGGCTGGGCAAGACACTCCTCTTGCGGACGCTCGGGGAAGCGCTGTCCGTCGAGTTCGGCCGCATTCAGTTCACCCCGGACTTGATGCCGGCCGACATCGTGGGGACCAACGTGCTGTCCGAGGGCGGGTTCTCGTTCCATTCGGGCCCGGTCTTCGCCAATGTGGTGTTGGCCGACGAAGTCAACCGGGCAACGCCCAAGACGCAATCGGCTCTGCTCGAGGCAATGCAAGAGCGGCGGGTGACGCTGGGCGGCGAGACACATCCACTGCCGCGGCCCTTCTTCGTCATGGCGACTCAGAACCCGCTGGAGATGGAAGGCACCTATCCGTTGCCGGAGGCGCAGCTCGACCGTTTCGTCTTCAAGGTGCTGGTGCCGTTCCCGTCGGCGGCGGACATGGTGGAGATTCTGGAGCGGACCACGTCCGGGCACACTGCCACCGTCGAGCATGTCTCCGACGGCCCCAAGTTGGCGGCAATGATCGCCATGGTGCGGGAGGTACCCGCCGCCAGCCATGTGCTGCGCTACGCCGCCGCGTTGGTCACCGCCAGCCATCCCGATAGCGAGGCGGCGACGCCCAAGGTCAAGGAGTACGTCCGCTTCGGCGCGAGCCCGCGCGCCGCCCAAGCGATGGTGCTGGGCGGCAAGGCCATGGCGCTGGCCGACTCCCGGTACAACCTGAGTGGCGACGACGTCCGGGCGGTCGCCAAGCTCGCACTGCGCCATCGACTGGTCCTCGGATATGAGGCCGCCGCCGACGGAGTGACTGCCGATGCCATCATCGAAGAGCTCCTGGCAGCCCTGCCGGCACCGACAATAGAGAGCTGATGCTCCTCGATCCTCAGCTCCGGGCTCGCTTGGAGAGGCTCGCCCTCACCAACCGCACCCGGCTGCGTGGCGTCTGGGGTGGGCGCCACCGCTCCACTCGGCTCGGCGAGAGCCTCGACTTCGCCGACTATCGGGAATACAACCCCGGCGACGACTACCGCCGCATCGACTACAACCTGTGGGCTCGTCTCGGGGTCGTCCTGATCCGTCTCTTCGAGGCCGAAGACGAGATGCCGCTGCAGGTGGTCGTTGACACCAGTCGCTCCATGGACTTCGGAGAGAAGTTCCGTACCGCCCAGCGGTTGGCAGCGATGGTCACCTATCTCGCTCTTATCTCCGGCGAGCGAGTCCGGCTGGCGACCGTGCCGGAGCCGGGCAGCACCTCCCTCGTCGGCCCCTGGGCGCGGCACATCACATCGTGGCCGAAGTTGGAGACCTGGCTCGAGAATTTGCACCCCGCCGGCGGAACCGATCTCGTGGCGGCCTCGCAGATCGTCGCCACCACCAGCTCGCGGGGCCCGATCGTGCTGGTGTCAGATCTCCTGCAGACCGGGTGGCAGCAAGCGATTGACCTGTTCGGCGCCGCCCGCGGCGGGGTGGTCCTGCACGTGCTCAGCCCGGCAGAGCTGGATCCCGATCTCACCGGCGATCTGACGCTGCGCGACATAGAGACCAAGAGAGAGGTCCCGGTGTCGATGAGCGGCGATGCGGTGGATCGCTATCGCAGTCGGGTGCAGGACTTCACAGCCGAGGCGTCGCGACGATGCCGGCGGGTCGGGCTCGACTACGTGCTGGCCACCGCCGACACAGCGGTGCTCGAGCGCACCCTCCGCCAGCTAGTTGCCGGAGGCGTGGCGCGATGAGCTTCTTGGCTCCTGCCGCCCTCGGCCTCGTGGCGCTGGCGATACCGTTGATCGTTCTCTACATGCTCCGCAGCCGCCGGCAGCGTCTCGAGGTGCCAAGCGTGCTGATGTGGTCCGGCGAGGAGGAGTTCGTGTCGGCCGCGCTGCCATGGCAACGACTGCGGATCACAGCGGCGCTGCTGCTGCAACTGCTCGCCATCGTGGGCTTTGCCGTCCTGTTGGGAAGGCCATTCTTTCGAGAGACCACCCTGCTGGGGCCCCATACCGTGCTGGTGATCGACTCGTCTGGCTCAATGGCGACCGCCGGGCGGCTCACCGCAGCGTTGGCTGAGGCGCGCCAGCTTGCCGCGGACGCCAGCGCGGCTCAGCTCGTCTCCGTGGTGGAGGCCAGGGCCCATCCCCGAGTGCTGGCGGCCTTCGCCCGTGAGCCGGAACCGGTGCTCGCCGCTCTGGATGCGATCGTCCCGGGGGGGACGACGGAGGATCTGGCGGGCGCCCTGCGCCTGGCGCGGGGGCTGGCCACTCCGGATCGGCCCACCACGCTGTTGATTCTCAGCGACGGTGGTATTGCCGGGACGATCGAAGAGCCGGTAGCTGCGGCGCGCCACGTGATATTCGACGATCGCGGGGACAACGTGGCAGTCACCGCTTTCGGCACCGGGGTACCCGGCGAGGGCGCCACGCGGCTGTTCTTGGAAGTGGCCAACTTCTCGGTGGGCCCGCAGACGGTGACCGCCAGCCTGCTGGTCGATGGCTTGGAGGTGGGATCGGTCGACTTCGACCTGGCCGCAGGGGAGCGCTCTCAAGAGATAGTCACCGTCGATGCCGGCCCGGGCCAAGCGGTGGCCGCAGTGTTGAGCGATCACGAGGACGCCAACCCACTCGACGATTCGTCGACGCTGGTCCTCTCCGCCGGGACCGATCTCACCGTGACGGTCACCGGCGAAGGCTCCCCATTTCTCAATGCACTGGTCGAGTCGGTGCCGGGAATGCGGCCAGCCGCCGGGGCGCCGCCGGACGTGCTCATCGTCGACGGCGGGGATGCCACCATCGTCGATCGCCCGGCGTGGATCCTCGCTCCCCAGACGCCGCCGCCGGGCATAACGGTCACGGGGCGGCTCGAAGAGCCGATCATCACTTATCAGCGGCCGGGGGAGCCAATCCTCGACGGATTGGACCTCTCCCAACTCGCCATTGCCGAAGCCGATATCGTCGACGCACCCGGCTGGCTGCCGCTGGTGCGCGCCGGAGAGGTGCCCTTGGTCTTGATGGGCGAGGTTTCCGGCCACCGCGCCATCTATTTCACTTTCGACATCGTGCGCTCCAACCTGCCGGTTCAAGTGACTTTCCCCATCCTCGGTGCCCGGGTCCTAGATTGGCTTGGGGGGAACCGGGTGGCGGCTACTTCGACTGCTCCGGCCGGTACGCCGATCGGGTTGGCGCCGCCGGCGGGCGGCAGCTCGACCGTCACCCTCCCCGACGGCACGACCGTGTCGCTCGGCACGGAGGCCACGACGTTCACCGCGACCGCGGCACCAGGGATCTACTCGGTGCAATATCTCGACGACTCCGGCGAGCCGGCGGGAGCCGCCCTGGCCGCCCGCCAGTTCATCGCCACCGAGTCGGCCGGCGGGGCCCGCCAGATCTCGACAACCCTCGACGAGTCGCTCACCACCGAAGAGAGCAGCCTGCTGCGGGAGTGGGCTCCCTGGATTCTCGGGGTGCTCCTGCTGATCATTCTCCTCGAGTGGTGGGTGGCATTCGGGCGGCCGCGGCTGCGGTTGCGCCGTCCCGCCCCCGGAGCAGCCTCATGAATCTCCAGCACCCCTGGTGGCTGATCGCCCTGCCCCCGCTGCTGCTGGTGGTGGCCCTGGTGGCCCGCCACGGGCGCCGGGTGGTGCCGGCAGCCCAGCAGCGGGTGGCAGTGTGGCTGCGGCTGATCGGGGTCACGCTGCTGGTGCTGGCGCTGACCCAACCGCTCTTCATACGCAGTTCATCGCAGCGCACCGTGC
>JBFIXI010000049.1:0-31138 GCA_041605955.1 Acidimicrobiia bacterium | reverse complement strand
CGCCGAGGTAAGGGGGCGCCCCCCAAGGCGCCGAGGTAGGGGGGCGTGGGTCCCCCCGGAGGGGGGAAGGTCCCTCCAGGCGCTCTCAGGGCGCCGCCGAGGTGAGGGGGCGCCCTCCAGGGCGCCGGGACACTGCGGAGCGCTACCTATAGAAGAAGCAGTTTCCGCAAGAGAATGCAGACGGACCCGCCTTCGGCGGGTCCGAGTGGAGCTGAGGGGATTTGAACCCCTGACCCCTTGCATGCCATGCAAGTGCTCTGCCAGGCTGAGCTACAGCCCCGAATCGAGACGATTGTATCAGGCGTGGGCGCGGTCTAAGCCTCAGCCACAGCGGGTTCGTACTCGATGCGAGGGGCGTTTGCCCACAGCAATTCGAGCGCGTAATAGTCGCGGGTCTCGCGATCGAATGCGTGGACGACGAAGTCGCCGTAGTCGAGCAGCACCCACTTGGCGTACTCCACGCCTTCGCGGCGCAGCGGACGCCGGTCGGCGTCCTCTTTGAGAACCCGCTCGACTTCCTCGACGAGTGTTTTGACGTGGCGCGACGAGGTCCCGGTGGCAATGAGGAAGATGTCGGTGACGACAACGAGATCGGAGACATCGAGGAGCAACACGTCGAAGCCCTTCTTGTCGCTGATTGCGGCCGCGGCAACGAGTGCCATCTCCTTGGCTTCGCTGCTGGCGGGAATGGTTCAGCTCCGTAGGGTCGCCATGTCGTGCCCCACAATGATAGATACATCAACGACTCCGGACGGCGCGGCGACCTCCAATTGCACTTGGCGCACTCCGAGGATTGATGCCGCCGCCTCGGCGTCGCGCCGAGAATCGCGACCCTGGGCGATCACGATGGTGTTCGGGAAATCGAAGTGCTCCGCATTGTCAGTCTTGACCACGTGCATGCCTGCAGCGACTAGGGCCTCCACCACCGACCGGGTTGCCAATATCTCTCCGTTGCCGTTGAGGACCTCGATGCGCGGTCGGAGCTCTGCAGCCAATGCGAGATGGCGCATTCGGTCGGCGACAAAGGCGATCGCGTCTGCCTGGGCGAGTTGGAACCCATCCTCACCGCCGGCTACTGCCACCGGCGTCACCGGGACCACGGAGACTGTGGGTGCGGACGCGGCTACCCGACCCAGGACTGACGCCGCGTGACCAGGGCCAAGCAGCCTCGCCGCGAAGTTCGGGTCGGCTCCCGCTTCATCCAACAGGGCCCGCCAAAGCGCCGCCTGCCGCTCCAGCCAGGCGACCTGCGATGAGCCGGCTCGGTCGGACATGAGGCGAGCGATCAACGTCCCGTCGTAGGCTCGACGGCCTGCATCGGCCAGCTCCATCGGTTGGTCGCCCTCGGTGATCACGACGGGCTCGGGCAGCTCGAGTGACACCGGATTGGGGAGCGCCGCCGCCAGCCGAGAATTGTCGATGGCGGCCACGCGATCGATCCGCACTGCCAGCGCATTGGAAACCGCCAGCCGCGCCAGTTCCGCTCCCTCGAAACGCACTGCGTCGGCCACCGCGAAGTCACCGTACCCGGGCAGCAGCTCGAAGAGGGCACCGGGAACCACCGCAAGCAGCCCCGGCTGGTCGTCGACTGCGGCCAATAGTGCCAGCGAACTGATTCGATCGGACTCGTCGGTGACCACCAATAGGAGCGACTCGCTTCCGGAACTCGCTTCCTGCTGGCGGGCCGCCTGCAGTTGCGGAATCTCCGCTGCCTTGGTGCGCATCACCGATGTGAGCTCGCTCCAGTTGGCGACGAGGAACGGCACTGCGGCCAAGATGGCCAACAACACCGAGCCGGCCACCACGTCCCCGATCTTCGAACGGGCCCGGGCTACCTCAGCCTGGGGAGCCACGATGCAGTCCGGCCGTCTCGATATACGCACGTACCGCATCGGGCAGCAGGAAGCGTATGGGCTTGCCGCCGGAGATGCGCTGTCGAATCACGGTGCCGCTCACGTCGAGCTCGGGACCATCGAGCCAGGCGAAGCTGGCTGCACCGATCGAATCGGACACGGCTTGCTGCGTGAATCCTGGTCGAGGCATGACGGCGATCGTTGCCCGCTTCACCACCTCCTCGTGGCGCTCCCAGGTCGGTAGGCGGGACGCTGCATCCGCTCCCAAGATCACCACCAACTCTTCGTGTTGCGGGTAGGTGCGTAGCGTATCTGCCGTGTACGTCCAGCCGTCCCGCTCGACCTCACGTGCATCGGCTTCGAAGTAGGGCACCCCGGCGATTGCCAGACGGGTCATCTCCAGACGATGACGCGGCTCGCTGACGTGCTGGTCGTTCTTCTGCCACGGGGCGCCGGCCGGCATGAACGTCACAACGTCGAGATCGAGCTGCCAGTGGGCGACCTCGCCCATGAACAGGTGGCCGAAGTGGGGTGGATCGAAAGTTCCGCCGAGTATGCCGCGCCGCACGGCGGTGAGGATAGGCAGTCGACAATCGCAGCGCGTCTGCGGGCGAGCCGGCGCATCGCAGCCACGGCACTGGGTCCTGGTAGACGCCGTCGAGCCGAACCGAGAAGTGCACAGCGGCAATGCCGTGGTCCTCTCCCGCGGCGCCCACCACGTCGCCCGGTCGGACACGACGCCCCGCGACAACATCAATCCGGCTGAGATATGAATAAGAGGTCTTGAGGCCGCCCCCGTGGTCGATCGTCACCGTGGCCATTCCCACCACCCGCCCAGCGAACGAAACCATGCCGC
Source organism: Acidimicrobiia bacterium (assembly GCA_041605955.1). Classification (GTDB taxonomy): domain Bacteria; phylum Actinomycetota; class Acidimicrobiia; order Spongiisociales; family UBA5794; genus JAHEJX01. The sequence goes on along the minus strand of JBFIXI010000049.1, from coordinate 28,429 downwards.
CAGCCGCCGTCCGTACCGGGGTCAGCGGTCGCGCTGCGAAGTCGACCCCCCAGTGTCCACCGAACCGGCCGACGGGAGCGAAGTCCCGGACGATGGCACCGTCAACCGGGGCCGCCAAGGCGGCACAAGGCGGTGCCGTCCCCAGCGGGGTCGTTTGTAGTGGGGTCGTTTGTAGTGGGATCGTTTGTAGTGGGATCGTCCACAGTGAGGTGGCCAAGGCAAGAGCAAGGGCAACAGCCATCGTGTCCTTCCTGCCACCGCAGGCCGAACGTATCCAACGCGGCCGCTTGAAACAAGGCCGTCGTGGGGAATGCGGCTCCGCTTACGAAGCGGCCGTCGCCGTGTCGCCCGGCGATACCCCCATCAACTGCTTGGCCACCACCCGCAGGTCGTGGGGACGGAAGGGCTTGGACAAGAACGCGTCGGCCCCATCCGCATTGGCCCGGGCTTTGGTCTCGTCCTGGGCGTGGGCCGTCAGGATGAGCACGGTCAAGTTGGCGGTGGCTTCGTCGGAACGAAGCCTGGCGAGGACCTCCCAGCCGTCCAGACCGGGAAGACCCACGTCGAGAATGATGAGGTCCGGCATCAGCTCTCTGGCAGCTGCAATGCCGGCATGACCGTCAGAGCGCATCTCGAGCTCACAGCCCGCCGGTCGCAGGCACACTTCGATCAGCCGCTGAATGACTTCGGAATCCTCTACTACGAGCACACGTTTGGTCACCTGGCCTCCGATTCCATCAGACATCTTCCGGCTGTCTACGCCGCCTCCACGGCACCAATATCGGTGCTTGCGGAGCACTTCTTGAGGGATGTCGGCGCCGCGGAGCAGATCGCGGCAGGTTTTTGCGACCGACAATCTGCGCTCGGGGCGATGATCGAACCCCGAACCGCTCATTGCCTCGACTGGGCAAGCGCCACCGCTCGCAGCGCCGGGGACGGTGGCAGGATCAGATCCTCGACGAATTGCTCCAACTGGCGGATGGTACGCACCTCCCGCACCGCGTCGCAGTAGGGCGCATAGCGAGCCATGACGGAGTCCCCCGTGTTCCAGTATCGGCTGGCCTCCGGATTCAACCAGTAGACAGCTCGTGCTTCGGCGGCGATGTCGGCGAAGGCCTCGACCCGTGGATCGCGATAGTTGCTGCGGGCATCTCCTGTGATCAATACCGTGCTGCGCGGCGTCACCTTGTCGAGATGCCCGGCAACGAAGTCGTCGATGGCATGGCCGTAATCGGAGTGGCCGTCCTGCCACACGATCTTCGCTTCGCTGGCAAGCTGATCGAGCGCCGCCGCCAGATCGCGCCCGGGACCGAAGAAGCGGGTGACGTCGTCGAGGGCATCGACGAACGCAAACACCTTCACATTGGAGAACTGGGCCGCCAGCGAGAAGGTGAGCTGCAGGGTGAAGCGGGCAAACGTAGCCATGGAGCCGGATACGTCGCAGAGAAGCACGAGCTCCGGCTTGGACTTGCGCGGGGGCTTGAAGCTCGGGTCGAGGAGCACTCCACCGTGCTGGAGGCTGCGGCGGATGGTGCGACGCACATCGAGCCGACCTTTGCGCCCGTGACGCCGCCGCTGTGCCAGCCGGGTTGCGAGCTTGCGCGCCAGTGGCCCAACCGCTGCCTCGATGCGGGCGAGCTCGTCACGAGTGGCATGCATCAAATCGATGTCTTCGAGCAGAGGAGCCCGCAGGGTCTGGGCGACTGCCTGCGGGCCGCGGTCGGCCACTAAGCGGCGCACCACCTCACGGCGCACCTCTACCTCGAGGAGTTCCAGCATCGCAGCGATGTCCTCAGTGGCAATGCGATGCGCCAAGGCTTCTTCGACGGCGATTGCTTCGATGAGTTGTTGCCGAAGCCGGTCGACGCCGAGACGCTGCATCACCCGGTAGAAGTAGTAGCGCCCGCCCACCGGACGCCCCGGCTGTAACCCGGATAGCTCGTTGACCGCACGTCGCACCAGGTCACGCAGCCCGGCCTCGTCACCGGCATGGAGCGCGGCGGCGATGGCCGCCATCAGCTCCTCCGCACCATCGCCCCCACTGCCACCGGAGGCTGCCGCTGCGCCTGATGCGATCGTGGGCTCGCCGGGAGCCGGTTCGGGTGATGAAGCGGTCCCGAAGAACACATCGAACGCCGCCTCGAAGGCCGGGAGATGGCGAGCTTGTTTCACCAGCGTCGCCGCCAGCGCCGCACGCAGCGCCTGGCGATCAGCGAGGTCGATGTGAGCTACTGCATGGGCAGCATCGATCGCCTCGACCATGGAAACCGGCACCCCGACGGCTCGGAGCTCCTCGATGAAGGACGTCAGCGCCAGGATCATGGGATCAGGAGCCGTCGTCGGCGACCGGCAGTTCCAGCTCCTTGGCCGCCCGGTCGATGTCCTCCTGGTACTTCAGCAGGACGCCCAGCGTGTCACCGGTGACGCCCGCTTCCACATCGTCGGCTCCCAGCGCCAACAAGGTGCGTGCCCAGTCGATCGACTCGCTCACCGACGGCGCTTTGCGCAGCTTGAGATCGCGCACAGAGCGCACCACCTTGGCGATGCGCGCTGCCATTGTCTCGGACAGCTCGGGTACCCGTGCAAGCAGTATCGCCCGCTCCCTGTCCACCGACGGATATCCGATGTGGAGGAACAGGCAGCGCCGTTTCAAAGCCTCGGATAGCTCTCTGGTGTTGTTCGAGGTCAAGACCACGAGCGGCCGCGAGGTGGCGGTGATCGTGCCCAGCTCGGGAATCGTCACCTGGAAGGAGTCGAGCACCTCGAGCAGCAGCGCCTCGGTTTCGATCTCGATCCGGTCCACCTCGTCGATGAGCAGGACCACGGGTTCCGGCGACGTTATTGCGTCGAGCAGCGGCCGAGTGAGCAGGAAGTCCTCGCCAAAGATGTCGCCTTCGAGATCGTCCCACGGCTTGCCCTCGTCGGCCTGTAGTCGCAACAGCTGCTTGTGGTAGTTCCATTCATAGAGCGCCTTCGCTTCATCGAGGCCCTCGTAGCACTGCAGCCGCACCAGGCGCCGCTCGGCGGCTTTGGCCAGCGTGACCGCCAGCTCGGTCTTGCCGACGCCGGCCGGGCCTTCCGCCAATATGGGCTTTTGCAACCGATCGGCGAGGTACACGACCTGGGAGATGTGTCCGTCTGCCAAGTAGCCGTACTTCTTGAAGCTGTCGGCAATCTCGGCAGGCGAGGTCCATTCAAAGCTCACGTTGTGTCCCACCGTCCCAGATCGGGATCATCCTGGATGGCACGGCTGCGCACTGTGAACGCCGAGTCGCCGGAGAGCACTCCGCCCCGGCCGAACAGGCGGCCGTACTGCCAGTTCGATAGGCCCAACTCCGGACGATTGAGAGCAAACTGCCCGTCCACCCAGCGAGTCATCCCATTGCCGACGAATGGGGAATCGATGGTATTGAAGAACTGATCGTGCAGCTGGGTCGAGTCTGAGATCAACGAAGCGGCGAACTTGGGACTTTGCTCGTTGAACGCGGTCACTGCTGCAGCAAGGTCGGGAACGATGACGAGGGTCACCTCGGGGCTGTCCTCCCACTCCCATTCGACCCCAAGATCGTCCCGGTCGATCGTTTCGGTCTTCGGCTCGACCACGTTGCCGGCAGCTCGAGCTATGGGCACCGGATCCCACCACTCGGTCGGGATGAGGCGCTCGTCACCGGCAGCGATGTGCAGCTTGGCGTTGACGCCGCGAGCCGCCGCCGCTCGATCCAGGCCGGCGAGGAATCGGGGTACTAAATCGGCGGCGCGTCCCGCAACGATGGCGCACGTGTTGAGCGTGTTGCACACCTTGCGGTCGAGCGAGTTGTATACCGCAGCCTCAAAGGCGTCGCCATCGGCATCTTCAGCCGCAACGATCCAGGCACCGCCGGTGCCGTGCAAGCTGACCGGAATTCCGTTCTGACGCGCCACCGCCCCCAGTTGGCTCACCGCCGCCCCAGAGCCGCGGGCCACGGCCAAGCTGAGACGAGGATCAGAGAACATTGCCCATCCCGCAGCACGAGCCGGCGAGGCGACCAGCGCGACCGCGCCGGGCGGTAATCCGGCCTCGCCGAGCGATGGGTCCAGGGCATGTTCGACGATGGCTTGGGCAGTGCCCAGGGCATCGGAGCCGATCCTGAAGACAACGGTGTTGCCCGCCCGGAGGACTCCGGTCGCATCGGCGAACACGTTGGGGCGCCCTTCGAACACGAAGCCGATCACGCCTAGTCCGCTGCGCACCTGCTCTACTCGCCAGCCGTCATGCTGGATCTGCTCGGAGATCTGGCCCCGAGCGGGCGGCATCTTGGCCCACAGCCGAAGCCCTTCGATCATGCCGGCGCGCATGCCGTCGCCCAGAACGAGACGGGTGACCGATCGGCCTCGCTCTCGCGCCTGGTCCACGTCGGCGGCGTTGGCGGCAGCAATCGGGGCAAAGTGCTCATCGTCCTCCAGGAGCGAGGCGAACACCCGATAGAAGTGGGTTATCTGGTCGTCACCCACCGTGCCCATCGCGGAGAACGCCCCACTGGCTCGGCCCACTGCGCCGGTGGCCACCTCCCAAGCATCTCGTGGAATGTGCAAGAGGGCACCGTTGTCCTGCACCACAACCAGTCGATCCCCGGGCTGGAAGGCTGCCGCCAGCTCGTCCGTCACCACGGCAACTCGATTGCCGCCGTACGGAATCGTCATTCCGGCCTCGAGTCGGGAAAGCTCCTGCATTGGAAGGACGTTAGTTGCTGGTGCGCATCGACTTGTCCCCCAGCGACCCCCTCCTACGAGAGACGGGGCGAGGCGGAGGCGGTAGCCAAGGCGCGGGAGCACACCCCACACGCGAAACCGGCGCCGCGGGTACAGGTCAAACCCGCGCCTCCGCTTCTACTCGGGACGTTTGGCCATGGCAGAACCACAACCACCTCCCGGCCCAAGGCCTCACCCAAACCCCCCTCGCCCCCTCCCCGCCCTGCGGGCGGTACTCCCCCAACACTCGCTCCGCTCGTGTCAAGGCTGGGGAGAATCCCGCCACTCGCTTGGCTCGCGGGCGGTGAGTCGGCGAGGTAGCGTCCGGCTGTGGAATACGGCCTGCAAGTGATCGGCGACTACGACCATGTTCTCGACATCGCCCGAATCTGCGAGCGGAACGGCGCTGTTGCGGTGGGTTTGGCCGACCACTACCTCTATGGCAACCGGCGGGAGCGCTACGAGCAGCCCGCTTACGACAGCTTCGTTCAGGCGGCGGCATTGGGCCGAGAAACCGCCGACATCGAGATCGTGATGCTCGTCTCGCCCATTACCTTCCGCCATCCGGCCTTCTACGCCAAAGCGGCAATCACGATCGACGAGTTGTCCGGAGGTCGATTCGTGCTGGGCCTCGGGACCGGGTGGCACGATGACGAACACGAGTACTTCGGCATCCCCTATCCAGACCGCAACGAGCGTTTCGCCATGCTCGAAGACGCGCTCGGATATGTGCGCCAGTTCTTCGACGCGCCGGAGAACGGATTCGAGTCGCCTCGATACCGGTTCGAGGCGCTCGGCTATCAGCCGACGGCGCGCCGCGACTTACGGATCTTGGTGGGAGGGTCCGGGCCGCGGCGAACACCCCGGCTCGCCGGCACCTACGGCGGCGAGTACTCGATTGCCGGCGCCGAACCGGAAGATGCCCCAGCCCGGATCGAGCGAGCCCGGCAAGCGGCTGCAGCCAATGGCCGCGAGCCGGATGATCTCCTTGTGTCGATGACGGCGGCGGTTGTGAGCGGAGACGGCGATGCGGAGATCAACGCCAACTTGAGGCGCATCGACGACTCGGGCCGCCGGGGCGCGGAGGTTCGGGAATCGTGGGAGAAGCGAGGACTGCACTTCCGGACCTGGGAGGAGAACCGGGATCGACTCGGCCGCTATGCCGCGGCTGGGGTCGATCGGGTCTACCTGCAACTCATCACCCGTGTATCCGAACTGGCCGAAGAGGCCCTGCAACAACTGAGTGCGTGAGCCGCCGCCTCACACCAACACGACGAGATCATCGCGGTGCACCACCGTCCCCTGGCGCGCGCCGCGCGCCTCTGCGGCCGTCATGCGAGCCCTGCCTTTGCCGATCAAGGCCCCGGTAGCGTCGAAGATCTCCACTGCATCACCGGTATCGAAGTCCCCGGTCACCGCAGCGACCCCGACCACTAGCAAAGAGCTCCCGTTGGCGACCAAGGCACGCCGGGCACCGTCGTCGACGGCGATCTTGCCCCGGGCCGGCAAACCGAACGCGATCCAGAGTTTGCGAGCCGACAACTTGGAGGGGTGGGGGTCTACCCACGTGCCGACATCGGCTCCTTCGACAGCTTTCAGCGTCACTTCAGGGTCGCGTGCCGGAGCAATCACTGTAGGGATTCCCGACCACGCGGCCATGCGAGCCGCCGCGATCTTGGTGGCGACGCCCCCCGAGCCCAGCACGCCCTTGCTCGACGTGCGCCACAGCTCATCGAGGACCTCGTCGGTGTGGCGCACCGCGCTGATCAACTCGGCTTGTGGCTGGAGTCGGGGGTTGCCCGAGTACAGGCCTGCAGTGTCGGTGAGGATGATCAACATGGCTGCATCGACGAGATGAGACACAATGGCGGCCAAGCGGTCGTTGTCGCCCAATTTGAGCTCGTCCACCACGACTGTGTCGTTCTCGTTGACGATCGGCACGACGCCGAGGTCGAGCATTCGCTCCAGAGCCTCGCGTGAGTGCAGGTACTGGTTGCGACGCGCCAGAACGTCGCGGGTTAGCAACACCTGCGCAGTCAACCGGCCGCGTTTTCCGAAGGCGGCCCCGTAACTCTCCATGAGACGGCTCTGGCCGACTGCAGCGGCCACCTGCGAGCCCGGTAGGTCGGACGGCGGAGCCGTCAACCCCAGTGCCGGTAGCCCGGCTGCGACCGCCCCCGACGTGACCAACGCCGTCGGCCGGCCGCTCGCCCACAGAGCTTCCACCTGGGAGACGACTCGCTCCACAGCTGCTTCGTCGAGGCCGACACCGGGCGACGACAAGCTCGACGAGCCCACTTTCACGACCACCGGGCGTCCAGGAGTCGCTGCCCGCCGCATCAGCTCTCCTCCGTCGGGGAGTAGGTGAACACTATGTCGCCGATCCGGACGTCGTCCCCGGCCTTCGCTCCGGCGGCAGCCAGGGCGGCGTCAACGCCCAGATACTCGAGCCGCTTCGCCGAGAAGTCGGCCGCCTCGGGAACTGTGAGGTCGCTGAGGTTGACCGCCCGCTCGGCGGCTCGACCGCTCACCACCCAGACGTTGCCCTCACGGGCGACCGAGAACGTCGCCGGCAGCGGACGATGAAGGACGAACCCCTCCCGCTCCGGAGCGGTGCGGATGTGGCGGTCGACCTCGTCGGCAATCGCATGCATGAGCTGCTCGAGCCCTTCACCCGTGATGCTCGAAATCGGGAACAACTCGATGCCGGCTCGCTTTGCCCAGGCCAGCGGCTCCGTCAGGCTCGCCAGCGTATCGATCTTGCCCAGGACGACCAGGTAGGGCTGTTTGCCTAGTTCAGCCGAGTGCTCGGCCAACTCCTGCCGCAACACCCTGAACTGGTCGGCGAACCCGGTGTCCTGCAAGTCCGAGGGGTCCAACAGGATCACGAGCACCCGAGCCCGCTCCGTGTGACGCAGGAATTCATGCCCCAGCCCCTTGCCCTGGGCAGCACCTTCGATGAGCCCTGGGATGTCGGCCAACACGAACTCGCGTTCACCCAGCGAGACAACGCCCAGGTTGGGCTCGAGAGTCGTGAATGGGTAGTCGGCGATCTTGGGCTTGGCCGCCGATACCCGCGAGATGAGGGTGGACTTGCCGGCGTTGGGAAACCCGATCAAGGCCGCGTCCGCCAGCAGCTTCAGCTCCAGAGTGATCCAATTCGACTCGCCGTACTCCCCCTGCTCGGCAAACGACGGAGCCTTGCGCTCGGGAGAAACGAAAGCGGCATTGCCGCGACCGCCGCGCCCGCCGCGAGCCACGAGGATCTCATGATCCGACTGCACCAAGTCGGCAATCAATGTCCCCGCCTCGTCGTAGACCAGCGTGCCGAGCGGAACCTCCACGACCAGATCGGCTCCGGCTCTGCCGTGTTTGAACTCACCCTCGCCATGGGTGCCATGGCCGGCCGACCAGTGTGGCTGTTTTGTGAATTTCAGCAAAGACGCTACCGAGTCCGAGGCCCGCAGAATCACATTCCCCCCACTGCCTCCGGTGCCGCCCGAGGGCTTGCCTCTGGGAAGACCGCGCCGCCGGGCGAAGGAAGAGACTCCGGCGCCTCCATTACCTCCGCGAACCTGAATGCGGGCTCGATCGACGAACACCGGCGGACTCCTCGGTGGCAGCGCGTCGGCTGCGAGCGCTATTTGGCTGCGGTGACCGACACTCTGCGCCGACCGCGCTGGCTGCCATACTCGACGACGCCGTCGACCTTGGCGAACAGCGTGTCATCGCCACCCCGCCCCACGTTCTCGCCGGGGTGGATGTGGGTGCCTCGCTGCCTCACCAGCACTGAGCCTGCAGTGACGAATTGGCCGTCGAACACCTTGGGTCCGAGTCGTTTGGCGGCTGAATCGCGGCCGTTCTTAGACGAGCCGCTCGCCTTGGTCTTGGACATGGCTCACGCCTCCTCTTTCTCGGTTGCTTGCGCTTCCTTCGCCGCCGCGGCCTCTTTCGCTTCGGCTTTGGCGGCCGGCTTCTTCGCTGCAGCCGCCTTTTTCGCAGCAGCCGCCTTCTTGGGACCGGCGATCTTGGTCACCTCGAGGCGGGTGTACTTCTGCCGGTGGCCCTGGCGCCGCCGATATCCGCTCTTGTTCTTGTACTTGAAAATGTCGATCTTGTCGCCTTGGCTTTCGCCGATGACCTTGGCGGTCACCTTGGCCTTCTCCAAGCTCGTTCGATCCGAAACCACCGAACCATCCTCGGAGACGATCAACAGCGGAGTGAAGGTAACCTCATCATCGGCCCCTTTGATCCGCTCGACGTCGATGACGTCACCTTCGCGGACCTTGGCTTGTTTGCCGCCTGCGCGGATGATGGCGTACATGGTTTCCTCCGGATTGAGCGGCGCGCGCTCTGAAGTACCTAGGAATGATAGCTGGACTGGGAGTAGCCGGAAATCGTCAGTTGGCGGCTTGCTCCGCCTCGGCGGTAGCCGGTAGGGGCACCCCAGCGGTGGCGGCGTCTTCGTGCAGCAAGATGCCGCGGCCCGAACACGTCGGGCACACCTCGGAGAAGCTCTCCAGCAGGCCGGCGGACACGTTCTTGCGAGTCATCTCGACCAGGCCCAGGTTCGATACGTCGAAGACTTGGGTGCGCATCTTGTCCTTGGCGAGATGCTCCCGGAAGCGGAGCAGCACCTGCTCCTGGTTCTTGGGGACCTCCATGTCGATGAAATCGATCACGATGATCCCGCCGATGTCGCGTAGCCGTAGCTGGCGAGCAATCTCCTCGGCGGCCTCCAGGTTGTTCTGCAACACGGTCTCTTCCAGGTTGCTGCGGCCCACGAAGCGTCCGGTGTTGACGTCGATCACAGTGAGCGCCTCGGTGCGGTCGATCACGATGTGCCCGCCGGACGGCAGCCACACCTTGCGATCCAAGGCTTTGCGCAGCTGATCCTCGACATGGAATCGCTCGAACAGTGCCAGCTCGTCCTTGTACAGCTTCACCTTCGACTTCAGGTCGGCCTCGGTGCCTTCCAAGTACTTCAGCACGCTCTTGTACGTCGCTTCATCGTCGATGAGCAACCTGCGGAAATCCTTGGTGAAGTTCTCCCGGATGACCCGCAGGACGAGTGGTGGCTCCTTGTACAGCAGCTTGGGGGCGGCCACATCGTCCTTCTTGGCATCGATGTCCTTCCAGATCTCGAGAAGGCGATCGATGTCGGCTTTGATGTCCTCGCGCGAGGCGCCCTCGGCGGCGGTACGGACGATCACGCCCATGCCCTTGGGGCGCAGCTCGGCAACGATGTCACGCAACCGACGCCGCTCATCGTCCGACAAGCGGCGCGAGATGCCGCGCACGTCGGCGTCCGGGGACAGCACCAAGTAGCGGCCGGCCAGGCTGATCTGGTTGGTGAGCCGGGCGCCCTTGTGGCCCATGGCGTCCTTGACTACCTGAACCAGCACCGAATCGCCCGGCTTGAGCGCCATCTCGATGCGCTTCTTCTTGCCTTCGATCTCAAACTCGTCGTAGTTGATGTCGCCGGCATACAGGACGCCGTTCTTCCCTTCGCCGAAGTCAACGAAGGCCGCTTCCATGCCGGGAAGCACGTTGCGCACCTTGCCCATGTAGACGTTGTTGACCAGTGACCTCTGGTCGGACCTAGCTACGTAATGCTCGACGAGGACGGGGCCCTCCAGCACGACAATCTGAGTCTGGTGGGGACTGGAGCGCACCAACATCTGCTTGCGAGCCGTCTCGGGCGGCTCGATCAACTCGAGATGAGGTGCCGGTCGCCGGACTTGCTCCTGCCGCGGTTTGGAGGCGCGTTGCCGGCTGTCGGTGCGCGGCTTCGACGAGCTGCGGCTACGACGGCGAGCCGGCTGCTTCTGGGGTTCCTTGGTTGGTTTCGCCGATGTCGGTTTTGCCGATTTTGGTTTTGCCGGGGTTTCCGGCTCAGGCGGTGCGGTCGAGAACTTGCGCACCGTCACTGATCTGTCCCCTACGTTGCGGACAGTCCTCTCTTCTACCGCGTCGCTGCGGCGTACGACACGCGCAGCTTTCTTGCGGAATAGTCCCATCAAAAATCTCCTTTGGGGGCGCCCAGCTCGGGTGGGGATACACCCTGGAGGCGGCGCCGCGGTTGTGTGTTAACCGGGTAACGCGGAGACCGGCGAGGAATAGGACATCAACGCCTGAATGCTTTGGCATGCGTCGCAGAACGCTGAGGTTCGGCATGGGTGTCCTTGGCCGGTCAAACTCGGCCGCCTGCGGGCGGCCCGGTTGATTACTGAGAGTAGCACACGGCTGGCGTGCTCCTGTTGATCCCTATCGGCTGGGATCTGTGTCGGCTTCAGGAAAGAAGCGGGGGGCCTCTCACACGCCCGCTTCCACCTCGGTGAGGTCGATCAACACCGTTTGCCGCGGCTCTTGGGGGTCGTAGCAGCGGCGGCAACGCGCCTCGTAAGCTCCGGTGGCGCCGAGGACGACGAGCTCATCGGATTCGGCCAGCCGCTGAGTGAACATGCCGGGTCCGCCGCACCGGTGGCAGACTGCAAGGGTCTTGGTGATGTACTCGGCCCGCAACATCAGAGACGGAATGGGCTCGAATGGACGACCCAAGTAGTCAGTGTCGAGGCCGGCGACGATGACCCGTTTGCCGGCGTCGGCGAGCATGGTGGCGACGTCGGTGAGGCCTTCGTCGAAGAACTGACCTTCGTCTACGCCCACCACCACCGTCCGGTCCTCGACCGCCTTCAGCAGGTCTCCGCTCGACTCGACAGGCAACGCCGGAGTGGTCAGCCGGGAGTGGGATACGAGCTCGCCCACTGCATAGCGGACGTCGAGCGCCGGTTTGAAGACTTGAGTGGGGATACGAGCCAGCTCGTAACGAGTGACGCGCCGGATCAGCTCTTCCGATTTGCCGGAGAACATCGGCCCCGCGATGACTTCGATCCAGCCCTCACCAGCGCGTCGGTACATATTGCGACAGTAGCACGGGCCGGTGACAGCTCAGCGGAGCGCGGCGATGACTGGCCGTGGCCGGACCACAGCCGCCCATTCGTCGCGAGAAGGGCGCTGCACGGAGGAGCCTCGCTGCCTGATTGGCCGAAGATCACTCATCCGGCACCGGGCTGCGACGCATCCACACCGAATGGGCGACGCCGAGGCCCAGGCTCATCGCGATGAAGAACGTCCCGCCAGCGCTGAGAAATGGCAGCGGCAGCCCGGTTACCGGGATGAGCCGCAACGTCATTCCAACGTTGACGAATACGTGGAAGACGAGCAGCGCTGCGATGCCAATCGCAACGAATTGCGAGAACCGTTCCCGACCGTTGGCGGCGGCAATGAGTAATCGCCACACGATCATGGCGTAGAGCCCGAGGACGATGGCGCCGCCCAGGAAACCGAGCTGCTCGCCGACCGCGGTGAAGATGAAGTCCGAGCTCTGCTCGGGAACGAACGACAGGTTGGTCTGGGTACCGCCAAATAGGCCCTTGCCGAAGAAGCCGCCGGAACCGATGGCGATCTCGGACTGGAGCTGGTTGTAGTCCGCGTCGTCGCCGCCGCCGCCATCGAGGAACGATGTCACTCGCACGATCTGGTACTCCTGGATGGCCCCCACTTGGAACAAGGCCACCGCCATGACGATCGCAGCCAACCCGATGAAGGCGAGTTGGCGAACGGTGGTGCCGCCCACAAACAACATGATGACCGAGACGAATGCGAAGACGAGCATCGTTCCCAAGTCGGGCTGCAAGAAGATGAGGCCGGCGGGCACGCCGACGAGGAGCACGGACCGACCGATGTGAAACCATCGCAATCTGGTCGCGGTCGACAGCAGCACCGCGAGCGCCAGGATCACCGCGATCTTGGCAAACTCGGAGGGCTGCAGCTGGAACGGCCCGACCTGGATCCAGCGTTGGGCCCCCTTGAGCTCTCGCCCCAGCGGGGTGAGCACGAGTCCCAGAGCGACCAGCGAAGCCAGGTAGATCGGGATCGACAGGCTGCGCAGCGTGCGGCCTCCAATCAAGGACGAGGCGATGAAAACGGCAAAGCCGATGAGCACGAAGATCACATGGCGGCGCACAGTGGTAGCCGGATCCAGATCCAGCAGCTCGTTGCGCGGCGCCGAGGCGGTGTAGACCATCACGATCCCAAGTGCTGCCAGCGCCAGGTAGGGAAGCACCAAGAACAGGTCCGGGCGCAGCGTCCGCTCTCGTTGCAGGATCGTGACCGGCTCGGTACGGCGGGCAGTGAGCGCCATCAGTCGGCCTCCTCCCCGGCGAACACGTCGGTGACTCCCTCAGGGCCATTGAGGAGGAATTGCAGCACCCGGGCAGCGGTGGGCGCCGCTATCCGGCCGCCGGAGCCGCCGCGCTCGACCACAACCGCCACGACGTACTTGGGGTTGCTGATCGGGGCCACCCCGACGAACAGGGCGTTGTCGACGTCCCCGTGCAGCTCACCTTCCTGACCGAGACCGCCCTTGATCACCTCGCCCGTCCCAGTCTTGCCACCCACCTGTTCGACGTTCGGCCCGAAATTGGCGAAGGCGGTACGAGCGGTACCGGCGGGACCGTTCACCACCTGCTGCAGATCCCGGCGCAACAGGGCGACCGTGCGATCTTGGAGGGCGACCTGGTTGGCCGCCAGCGGCGTGTTCTCCAGCATGGTGCCATCGGCGGTGACCACGTGGTGGACCACGCGTGGCTGCCAAACGGTGCCGCCATTGACCATGGCGGCGTAGGCGTTGGCCAGCTGCAACGGCGTGGCCAGCACCGACCCTTGTCCGATGACGATATTCATCACGTCGCCGCCGGCCCAGGGGGTGTCGCGAACCAGCAACGGAGTCTCGCGCTGCGCCTCCTCGAACCATTCCTGATCGGGAATCAGCCCGCTGCGTTCGAAGGGCAGGTCGATACCGCTCGACTTATCGAACCCGAACCTGCGGGCCCATTGCTGCAGGAGATCTTGGTCGAACTCGCTGTTGCGACCGTTCCATATCTTGAGCGCGATCTCCCAGAAGTACAGATCACAAGAAGCGTGGAGCGCGCCGTGCAGATCGACATTGCCGTGCCCGTTCTCGAGCCAGTCGCGATAGAGCTGTGGGCTGCCGTCGTTGAAGCGGAACTCGAGCAAACCGTCGCATACGTAGCTGTTGTCGTCGGCGGACCCCACGTCCTGGGGGAACAGCGCCTCTTCCAGGGCGGCCATATAGGCCACGGTCTTGAAGGTCGACGCTGGAGCGTAGACCCCTTGGATGGCGAAGTTGTTGAACACGGCTTGTGCGTTGAGCCGCTCCCATTCGTCCGCAGACACGCCCTCCACAAAGATGTTCGGATCGAATGCCGGCACCGAGGACATGGCGACGACCGAGCCGTCGCTGGGGTCGAGGACGACTCCGACCGCGCGGACCGGACACCCCGGATCCTCGTCGCTGGGCACGCATCCCCCTTCCCGGTGGAGCTCCCTCGCCAGCTGCAAACCCTGGCCCAAGGAGCTATTGAGGACCTCTTGCACTTCACTGTCGATGGTGAGGAACACGGTGCCGCCCGGCGCGGGGAGCTGCTCGCCCAGCTGGTCGAGGATCTCGCCGCGAGCGTTGATGCGGTATTTGATCCGCCCCGACTCGCCACGAATCACGCCGTCGTACTGGCGTTCGACGCCGGCCTTACCGAGGACGTCGGTCGGCTTGATTCCGGGCTTCTCCAAGTCATCCGCATTAGGCCGGCCGATATAGCCGATGACATCGGGCGCAAGCTCTCCATTGACGTATACCCGCACGGGGGTCTCGACAATGCGGACGCCCACGAATTCCTCTGGGTGTTCCGCCAAGAACACCACCTGGTCCTCGGTCAACTCGTGAACCACCTCAACACGGTCGCCACGACGGCGCGCCTCATCGACGAGATCCCTGATCTCGGAGGCCGGCCGTCCCGAGAAGGCGGCCAGGTTGCGAACCAGCTGATCCTCGCTCTGCCGGGGCACGAGGGCTCCCTCGATTACCGCGACGCGAGCGTTGCGGTTGTCCGCCAACAGTACGCCGTTGACGTCACGGATCTGGCCGCGCGGTGCCGGGGTCTCGACGAACTTGACGAGGTTGCTCTCGGCCGCATCCTCGTAGTCGGCGGTGGCGGTCACCTGGATCGACCACAGGCGCAGGGCCAGCACTCCGAACAGGAGCGAGAACGAGAGGGCCACCGCCCCCAATCGCCAACCAAAGCTCATCGCGCCCTACCGATCACACCATTCGCCTGACCTGCCGGCCTCCCATGATCCTGGAGACGATCGGAATCAGCACTACGGCCATCACGACGTTGTAAAGCGATGGAAGCACGATTTGTCGATACCAGCCCGGGTCGGCGAATACCTGCTGTCCGAACAGGGTACCGGCAATAGCGAACAGTGCCTGCCCCAAGACCGACAAGGCCAGGACGCCGGCGGCCACCACGATCACGCCGTCATCGATGCGGCGACGCACCCGGAGCGTCACGTAGGCCACGACCACCAGCGACAACGCCCACAACCCGATCACGGAGCCGCCGAGCAGATCAGCCAGTAACCCCGTCGTGAATGCGACCAGCAGCGCCGGTTCCGGCTCGAGATACGCGGCACAGATGAGCACCAGCAGGAGGACGATGTTGGGGGCCGCCCCGAACGGATCGATACGGCTCTCCCCGAACAGGCTCGACTGGACGACCAGCCCTCCTAACGTGAGCAGCAGTGCGAAGACGACGTGTTTGCCTGCCATCAGCTCCCCTGGAACGGCTCGGGCGGCTCGGGCGGGGGTTCGAGCGGGTCGGGGGTCGTGAAGTCGCTCGGCAGCCAGCCCACGATGACCTTGACGAAGTCAACCCTCGAGAAGTCGACTGCGGCGGTCACGTCGGTGATCAGTGAGAATCCGGCCTCGGCGGAAGCCGATTCGGCGACGCTGCCGACGACGATGCCGGGGGCGTAGCGGCCTCCCTCGGTGACGATCAAGTGCCCCCTCTCGACGGACTGCTCCGGATTGAACATCCGCAGCCGCAAAGGCCCGGAGCCCTGGCCTTCCACGACCCCGGTCTCATTGGTATCCAGATCCCGCACGCCGACGCCGTTGCGGGGGTCGCTGATCAACCGCACGCGAGCCCGGCTGTCGGTGGCGAAGTCGACCCGACCCACCAACCCATCTTCGTCGATCACGGTGTGGCCGACGACCACGCCGTCGTCGGTGCCTCGGTCGATCCAGCGAATGTGGTCGAACTCGGAGATTCCCACGGAGAATATCCGGGCAGTGATCGCCGCCAGATCTGCCGGCGGATCGAGATTGTTGATCCGCTCCAGCTCCTCCAGGCGGTTCTGCAGCCCAGCAACGTCTTGGACCTGCGCCTCCAGCTCGCGAACCCGATCGCGCAGTCGCTCGTTCTCTTCGCGCAGACCGGCGATGTTCGATATGCCGTCCACGAATCCAACTATCGGGCGGGTCACCACGGAGGCGGCCTCCTGCAGCGGCGCAAACAACGCCTGGGTTCCGTCACGCAACGTGTCGCCCAGCCCGGCGCCCTGGGAACGCACATCGATGGTCGCCACCAGGAACGACACGATGAGCAGCCCGATGAACAGCGACGTGGAGCGGTCAAATCTCCGTAGCGGCTCCATGGTCAATGTCGGGGAGCGGGGCGTCCTCCCGGGCACCCGCCGGCTAACCCCGTCCGCTCGACTGGAGCACTACATGGAGGACCTCGAACTCTTCGAGACAAGCACCGGAGCCGAGGACAACCGATTGCAGGGGTCGTTCCGCGGTGATGATCGGCATGCCGGTCTCGTTGGCGAGGCGCTGGTTGAGGCCACGCAACAGCGCTCCGCCCCCGGTGAGCACGATGCCCCGCTCCATGATGTCGGCGGCCAGCTCGGGCGGTGTCTTGTCGAGGGTCAGCTTGACCGCGTCGACGATCGCTTGGGCCGGTTCTTCGATCGCCTCCCGCACCTCTTGGCTGGCCAGCACGATGGTCTTGGGCAGCCCGGTGATCAGGTCTCGGCCCCTCACCTCGGCGGCCGGCTCATCGGCATAGGGCCACGCCGAGCCGATCGCCATCTTCACTTGCTCGGCAGTGCGCTCGCCGAGCATCAGGTTGTACTCCTTCTTGACCCAGGAGATGATCGCTTCGTCGAGCTCGTCACCCCCGATGCGGATGCTCTTCGAGACGACAATCCCGCCGAGGGAGATAACCGCCACCTCGGTGGTTCCGCCACCCATGTCGACCACCATCGAACCGGCGGGCTCGTGCACCGGCAGGCCGACCCCGATAGCGGCGGCCATGGGCTCTTCGATCGTGTATGCCCGGCGGGCACCGGCGTGATAGGCGGCCTCCTCGACGGCGCGCCGCTCGACCGCTGTGATGCCCGACGGCACGCAGATGACGATGCGGGGACGCGCCGAGAAGCGCCGGTTGTGGACCTTGTCGATGAAGTAGCGCAGCATCTTCTCGGTGATGTCGAAGTCGGCGATCACCCCGTTGCGCAACGGGCGAATTGCCTGGATGTAGGACGGGGTGCGCCCGATCATGCGCTTGGCTTCCATCCCGACCTCGAGCGGGCGGTTGTCCCGCGTATTGATGGCGACCACGGAAGGCTCGTTGAGGACGATGCCCATACCGCGCACGAACACCAAGGTGTTGGCCGTGCCCAGATCGATCGCCATGTCACGACCGGCAAACGAGAAGATGTCGTTCAGCACGTGGAAGCCTTACTCAAAGGTCGAGCCCGCGAATTGCGCTCGCGAGTGTAGACGCCCCCGGCCGCTGCACACCAAAAGAGGACCGAGCCTGTGGAGAGAAGCGGTGGGCGTGCAGTTGAGGGCTCGACCGAAGACGATCGCCGCGGTGGCCGGCACTCGTCGCGCCAACTCGCCCGGAGCCCGTCGGTCCTTACCCGAAGAAGATCCCCAGCTCCCGTTCGGCGCTCTCGAGCGAGTCGGAACCGTGCACGATGTTGTAGGTGATCTCCACGGCGTAGTCACCGCGGATGGTGCCCGGGTCGGCCTCGGCGGGGTTGGTGACTCCCATCAGCGTGCGCCCGACCCCGACGGCGCCTTCGCCGGACCACTCCATGGCAACGACAGGACCGCTCGTGATGAACTCGACAAGGTCGGGGTAGAAAGGCTTGGCGACGTGTTCGGCGTAGTGGCGGCCGGCCAACTCCTCGTCGATCGTCAGCATCCGCAACTTCTCGAGCTTCAGCCCCTTCCGCTCGAAGCGGGAGACAACCTCACCGACGAGTCCACGGGCAACCCCGTCGGGCTTGACCATCACGAACGTGTGTTCCACTGCCATTGTCGCCTCGTGTCCTGGAAAATGTGCGGCCGGATGGTAGCGATTGCCCAGGGCGCCCCATCAGACCGCGCCGAGCCGATGCATCGCCTCGCCGACCACGTAGAGGGATCCGGCGACTACGACCATGTCGTCCTCCCCTGACGCATGGAGAGCCTCGGTCACGGCCTGGCCTACGGGCGTTACCTCTTCGATGCGGATCTCATCTCCCAGGGCGCGCCGGGCCGCGGCGGCGACCTGGGAGGTGGGCACCGCATCCGGATCGTCTGCCGCCGTCACGTATACCGCCGAGAACACACCGGCGAAAGGCGCCAGCAGGTCGGCGACATCGCGCGGCCCGCGTATGCCGAATACCAGCACTCGCTCGGTGGCGGGGAACTCGGCGACGATGGCGGCTCGCAGGCCCTCCAGACCCTGCGCGTTGTGGGCGCCGTCGACCAGCACCAGCGGGCGGCGCGAGATCACCTGAAGTCGGCCCGGGGAGGTCAGGGAGGCCAGTGCCGAAGTCAAGTGATCGTGGTCGAGAGCCCGGTCGAGGAAGATCTCGGCGGATACGATGGCGGTCGCCAGATGGTCGACCTGGTGGCGGCCGTGCAGCGGCAGGTACAGCTCCGCGTAGGTCGAGAAGACGCCTTCAACGTCGCATTGCCAGCCGCTCACCGCGCGGCGAACGTCGGCAGTGTTGAAGTCGGCTCCGAATCGAAGCCATCGCGAGTTGGTGGCGGCAACCTGAGCGGTGATGGCCCCCTCGGCTCCGGGAGGCAGGGGCCCCGTTATCAGCCGACCTTCCTCCTTGAGGATCGCCGCTTTCTCCGCAGCAATTGCCGAGATCGATTCGCCCAGATACTCCATATGATCCATTCCGATGCCGGTGATCACCGAGACGGCAGCGTTGACCACGTTGGTAGCGTCGAGGCGTCCACCAAGACCCACCTCGACGACTGCTACGTCAACCCCGGCGGCCGCGAAAGCCTGGAAGGCGACGGCAACCGTCGTCTCGAAGTACGTGAGCGTGGTACCGGCCGAGCTCTCGTAGTGCTCGATGAACGGCGCTACGTCGGCTACCGCGTCGGCAAAGGCCTCCCGGTCGAAGGGCTTCATGCCCAGCGTGTAGCGGTCCTCGATGGCAAACAAGTGTGGCGAGACGTAACTGCCGGTCCGTAGACCGGCGGCCGTCAACAATGCGTCGAGCATGCGAACGGTGGTCGTCTTACCGTTGGTGCCGGCGACATGAATCGTCGGGTAGGCCTCCTGCGGATCGGTCATCACCTCGAGGGCGGCGGCGATGCGCTCCAACCCCGGCTTCACCCCATGACCGATGCGGGCCTCGAGGAACGCGACCGCCTGGTCGTAGGAATCGATCAGGTTGGAACTGATCGTCACAGCTCAGCAGCCCAGTTGTTCGAGCTGGCTGTGTAGCCGCTCCAGCGTGGCGGTGAAGTCTGCCGCCTTGTTCTGCTCCTTGGCGACGACCTCGGCGGGGGCGCGCTCCATGAACTTGGAATTGTGCAGCTTGGCATGGGCGGCAGCCAGCAGCGCCTCGGTATCGGCGATCGCCTTCCGGAGCCGAGGGCACTCTGCTTCGGGATCGATCAGCCCGGCGAGCGGGATAAATGCTTGTACCGGGCCGGCACCAATCCGGGCGTGGCCCGTAGTCGTGGCCGGTGCTTCCAGGGTCGGTTCAACTCGAGCCAAGGCTTCCAGTTGAGCCGGCCACCAGTCGGCGACCAGATGCTGCGGATCATCGATCAGGAGGGGAAGCCGCTTGGCGCCCAGGTTGTGTTCGGCTCGGAAGCGGCGTAGCCCGACTATCAGCTCCTGGAGAGTCTCGACTCCTGGCGGAATCGGGTAGGCGGGAGGCTGAGGCCAGGCCGCGGTGATCAGCATGCCCTCGCCGACGAGCTCGGACCACAGCTCCTCGGTGACGAAGGGAATGAGCGGATGGAGCAACTTGAGCAGATCGCGCAGCACCACGCCGAGGGTGGCCTTGGTGGCGGCGGCCCGCGCCTCGTTGCGCAATGGAGCCTTCGCCATTTCCAGGTACCAGTCGAAGACCTCTGACCACGCAAAGTTGTAGATCAAGGCCACCGCATCCGAGAACTTGTACTCCTCGAGGAGCCCGTCGTAAGTGGCGGCCACAGTGGACAGCCGCGACAGAATCCATTGTTCGGCTGGGGCCGGATCCTGGGGATATCCGCCATCGGCGGGAACCGCACCGATTGTGACGTGCTCGACGGCAAAGCGGAGCGCGTTCCACAGCTTGTTGCCGAAGCGGCGACTGGCGTCGACCCACTCCTCACTGAACGGCACGTCCTGTCCTTGCGCAGCCGCCTGCAGCAGGGTCAGCCGGAGCGGATCGGCTCCATAGTTCTCCACCAATTCCAGGGGGTCGACCGAATTGCCCAGGCTCTTCGACATCTTGCGCCCGTCCTCGGCCCGCACCAACCCATGAATCGGGATGGCGGCAAAGGGGGCTTGATCGGTGAAATGAATACCCATCTTGAGCATGCGGGCCACCCAGAAGTAGATGATGTCGTACCCGGTGACGAGGACGTTCGTGGGGTAGTACGTCGCGAGATCGTCGGTCTCGTCGGGCCACCCCAGCGTCGAGAAGGGCCACAGCGCGGATGAGAACCAGGTATCAAGCACGTCCTCGTCGCCGTAGACCTCGCCGCCGCACGACGGACAAGAAGCGACGTCGACCCGTGAGACGATCACGTCTTCGCAAGTGTCGCAGTACCACGCCGGGATCCGATGTCCCCACCACAGCTGGCGACTGATCGTCCAGTCGCGCAGGTTCTCCATCCAATGGAAGTAGTTGTTCTCCCAGCGTGGCGGCACGAACCGGCTCTCACCGTCCCTCACCGCGGCGATGGCCGGCCCCACCAGCGGCTGCACCCTGACGAACCACTGCAGTGACAGCATCGGCTCGATGACGGTCTTGCAGCGGGAGCAGTGACCCACCGAGTGGACGTGCTCCTCGATGTTGCCGAGCACTCCGTCCTCGCGCAGGGCGGCGACCACCTCGGAGCGGGCGTGGTATCGGTCCATACCGGCGAAGCGACCCCCGGCGGCGGTGATCTTGGCCTCGGTATCGATGACCTGGACCGGCTCGAGACCCTGACGTTCGGCGATCTCGAAGTCGAGTGGATCGTGGGCAGGGGTCACCTTGACTGCGCCCGTGCCGAAGTCCATCGCCACTGCGTCGTCGGCGACCACCGGGATATCGCGTTCCATCAGCGGCAGCCGCACGGTGCGCCCTACGACCTCGGCGTAACGCTCGTCGTCGGGGTGAACCGCAACTCCGGTATCGCCGAGCATGGTCTCCGGCCGGGTGGTGGCGACCTCGATGTATCCGTCTCCATCACTGAATGGATATCGAATGTGGGTGAGGGTTCCGGACTCCTCTTCGTGCTCGACTTCGATGTCGGAGATGGCCGTATGACAACGCGGACACCAGTTGATGATCCGGTTGCCCCGGTAGATGAGGCCCTCCTCATACAGCGTGACGAACACTTCGCGGACGGCTCGCGACAATCCTTCGTCGAGCGTGAACCGCTCCCGGCTCCAATCGCACGAGAAGCCCATGGCTCGTATCTGGTTGGCGATCTTGCGGCCGGAGGACTCCTTCCACTGCCACACTTGCTCGACGAACTTCTCCCGCCCCAGGTCGTGACGGCTTATGCCCTCTTTGGCCAGCTCGCGCTCAACCACGTTCTGGGTGGCGATGCCTGCGTGGTCCATTCCGGGCAACCACAGGGCGCGATAACCCTGCATTCGTTTGCGGCGGATGATGGCGTCCTGCATCGACATGTTGATGGCATGGCCCATGTGTAGGACGCCGGTGACGTTGGGAGGTGGGATGACGATGGTGAAGGGCTCACCATCCGGGTTGATCTCAGGCCGGAACGCCCCAGACTGCTCCCAGGCCGGGTACCAACGCGACTCGATGTCTTGCGGCTCGTACGTTGGCTTCATCGTGACCCATCTCGGCGACCTCCGTGAGCCAAGTGTAATGCGCCTGCGACGACCGCGAGACTGGCTGGCAGTTGCGGACAAACGGCGCATGTCGTAGACGTAGGCGACCACGCGGCGAGACCCGGGCAACGCCCGGGTCTCGGTGCCTCGAGTGTCCCCTGGACTCGAGGCACGCCCCAAGACTCTGGGACAACGTACCTTCCTGTGCCTCCTGGAGATGTTATCCCCGGGAGCGCTTGCTCCCGGGGATACTCACCCCAGTCCCCCTGCTCGCCCGAACCGGAGTAATGGCCCGCACTCAGTGCGGTTTGGAGAGCGCTGGAGAGGAGGCGCCCTCCTCGATACGAGTATCGGCTAGACCGTGACCCGGCAACAGGCACAAAGCGCCTGGTCGCAGCGTGACTAGTCACTCGGCTGGATGACACCGCGACGACCTCCCCCCGGAATTGCTCCGTTGGCGACTCACCTCGTGCTGGCACCTCGCGACCGCACCTGCATAGGCTGCGCTGTCGGCAGCGAAAGGTTGATACCCAATGGGTTCGATTCGAGTGGACGCGTCCCTGTTGATACCGGGACGGGGGGATCCATTACCCGACGCCAGCATCCTCATGGAGGGGTCGAAGATCTCCTATGTCGGCCCAACCGGGACAGCACCCAACGCCGACTCGGTGGTCACCGTGCCCACCGTCATGCCCGGAATCTGGGAATGTCATGGCCACTTTCTGGGCATGCCGCATCCCGACGTGCTGCCCGGGTCGTTGGCCACGCCGGTGGCGGCGATGGCGGCTCGAGCTACGCGCGACCTGGCGACGTTCCTGGAGACCGGAGTCACGTCGGTGCGTGAGGTCGGCGGTCACGGCATCGATATTCGCCAGGCGGTCGTGGATGGGTCGATCGTCGGACCCGCGATCTATTCGGCGGGTCGGATCCTGTCGACCACCGGCGGACACGCCGACGTCCACGCGTTTGCCATCGACTTCGTCACCAACCATCCCCACGCGCTGGGCGCGGTCTGCGATGGTATTGCGGAGTGCCTCAAGGCGGTGCGCCACAACCTGCGCCGCGGCGCCGACCTCATCAAGGTCTGCGCCTCCGGCGGCGTGATGAGCGAGATCGACCACCCGATTCACCAGCAGTTCTCCGCCGAGGAGTTACGGGCCATCGTCGAAGAGGCGGGGAGGGCCGAGCGCGCCGTGGCGGCCCACTGCCACGGCAAGCCGGGCATCATGGCCGCGCTCGAGGCCGGCGTCACCACGATCGAGCACGGCTCCTACCTCGACGAAGAAGCCGCAGTCGCGATGGTAGAGGCGGGAGCCATCCTGGTGCCGACCCGCTTTGTGATCGATGAGCTGCAACACATGGAAGACACCCTGCCACCCCACGCCTTCCGCAAGGCGCAGCTGGTCGTCGATCATCACGGCCACGCGATGAAGATCGCAGTCGCGGCCGGAGTGAAGTTCGCCACCGGGACGGACATCATCGTTAGCGGCGAGCAATACCGCCGGGCCACCCGCGAGATCGCCCTGCTCGTCGAGGCCGGGCTCCCGCCTCTGCAGGCCCTCGAAGCGGCTACCGCCAACGGCCCGGAGACCCTCGGTTCTCAGGCTCCGCAGTCGGGCCAGCTCAAGGAGGACTTCGACGCCGATCTCATTGCCCTCGACTTCGATCCGGTGGAGGATTGGACTGCCTGGGGTGACCCCGCCCGGGTGACCCACGTGTGGAAGGGTGGAGAGGCCGTCAAAGCGCCCTAGGACCGACCGTCAGTTGACCGTTTCGCAACCGGTCACAGCCTCGCCGCTGCATACATCGTCGGTGCCGGGGCCTCCGCGCACGACGTCGACTCCGTGGCCGCCGGCGAGCCTGTCGTTGCCGCCACCTCCGCGTAGGAGATCGTCCCTAGCGTCCCCACTGACGTCGTCGGCCCCACGCTGGCCATCGAGCACGTCGTTCCCGGCATCGCCCTGAAGCCGGTCATCGCCGGCTCCTCCCTCGAAGCTGTCGTTGCCGTCGCTTCCAACCAAGTCGTCATTACCGCCCTTGCCGATGATCGTGTCGTTGCCGTCGGCGCCGAAGGGGAGATCGGGGCCGGCGGAGCCGACCAGTGTGTCGCCGAAGTCCGTACCGACTACCACTCGAAACCGCGCAACGTGTCGTTGCCCCAGCCGGTGGCCGTCCCGGCTCCGAGATCCATTGTGACGGGTCCCGGCGCTTCTCTCGGCCCTCCGCTGTAGAAAACCTCGTCGGAGTTGCCGGCTCCGCCGCCGAGGACCTTGTCGCTGCCTGCGCCACCGAACAAGAAGTCGGTGCCCCGACCGCCGTAGATCAGGTCGCCTCCCATCTGACCGAACACCAGGTCGGAACCGCCGCGGGCCCGGATGGTGTCATTGCCCCCGGCAACGCGAAGGTGTTGTCCCGCGCGTTGCCCTCCAACGTGTCGGCGAAGGCGCTGCCGACGAGATCATCCTGGCGGCTACCCACGATGGTGACCGCCATGCCGCCGCACATTTCGGCCGGGTTGCCGGCCGCAGTTGCCGGCGCCGCGCTGAGGGCGGCCGCGGCCATGACAAAGCAGAACCATTCGCATCGGAGATTCTCCCTACCTCGTGCTCCCGGCGACCGCTACGCCGACAGGTCCTCCGGCATGTCGTCGTTGCCGATGTCCTGGATCGGAACCAAGGTCGGGTTGACTCGCTGGCGGACCACGTCTTCATCGATGTGGACCCGGGCGACGTCGGCTCTGGCCGGCAGCTCGTACATCGTCTCGAGGAGAACTTCTTCCATGATCGCCCGCAGCCCTCGTGCTCCAGTGCCTCGCATCAGCGCCTGCTCGGCGACGGCTAGCAAAGCGCCGTCCGTCAGCACGAGCTCGACGCCGTCCATCTCGAAGAACCGCGCGTACTGCTTGGTGAGAGCGTTCTTGGGCTCGGTGAGCACTTTGACGAGATCGTCTAAGTCGAGGTCGTCGACGGTGGCGACCACCGGCAAACGCCCTATGAACTCGGGGATCAGCCCGAAGCTCATCAGATCCTCGGGGAGCACTTCGGCGAGCAGCTCGGCGTTGCGCTGATCGGTGGAGCGGACCTCGGCACCAAAGCCCACCGTCTTCTTCCCGATTCGGTTGCTGATGACCTCCTCGAGGCCGGCGAACGCACCCCCGCAGATGAACAGCATGTTGGCCGTGTCGATCTGGAGGAACTCCTGATGGGGATGTTTGCGGCCCCCCTGAGGTGGCACTGAGGCGATGGTGCCTTCGAGGATCTTCAGCAACGCCTGCTGCACGCCCTCGCCAGAGACGTCGCGCGTGATCGACGGGTTCTCTGCTTTCCGCGCGATCTTGTCGATCTCGTCGATGTAGATGATCCCGGTCTCGGCGCGTTTGATGTCGAAGTCGGCCGCCTGGATCAACTTCAGCAAGATGTTCTCGACATCCTCGCCAACGTAACCCGCTTCGGTGAGCGCGGTGGCATCGGCGATGGCGAACGGGACATTGAGCAGCCGAGCCAGGGTTTGGGCCATGAGGGTCTTGCCGGAGCCGGTTGGCCCCACCATGAGGATGTTCGACTTCTGGAGCTCGACATCGTCGTCCTTGGCGCGGCTGTCGGCGCGTACTCGCTTGTAGTGGTTGTACACCGCTACTGAGAGAACCTTCTTGGCCCGCTCCTGGCCGACCACGTAGCCGTCGAGAAACTCATAGATCTCGTGCGGCTTGGGAAGCTCTTCGAAGCCAACGTCTTGAGTGTCGCTGAGCTCTTCTTCGATGATCTCGTTGCAGAGATCAATGCACTCGTCGCAGATGTAGACCCCGGGCCCGGCGATCAACTTCTTCACTTGCTTCTGCGATTTGCCGCAGAAGCTGCATTTGAGAAGTTCCGCTCCCTCGTATTTGGCCAACCCTGCTCTCCCTACTGCACCGGCTCTTAGCTTATCTCGACTTCAGCTGGCGATCGCTTCGAGCGCTCGCCCCGCGAGGACCTCGTCGATGACGCCGTACTCCTTGGCCTCGGCAGCGCTCAACCAATAGTCGCGCTCCGTGTCATCGGTGACCCGGGCCAAATCCTGGCCCGTGTGGAGTTGCAGGATCTGATTGATCTCCTCCCGGGTCTTGAGGATCTCTCTGGCGTGGATCTCGATGTCAGAGGCCTGGCCGCCCACGCCGGACACATGAGGCTGGTGCAGCATGATCCGCGAATGGGGAAGAGCAAAGCGCTTGCCCTTGGCGCCCCCGGCGAGCAGCACGGCGGCGGCGGACGCGGCCAGCCCCATGCAGTACGTGGCGATATCCGGCTTGACGAACTGCATCGTGTCGTAGATGGCCATCAGCGCGTACGTCGAACCGCCCGGCGAGTTGATGTAGATCGAGATGTCCTTGTCGGGATCCTCCCCTTCGAGGTGCAGCATCTGAGCCATGATCACGTTGGCGACCCCGTCGTCGATCGGCGTACCTAGGAAGACGATCCGCTCCTTCAGCAAGCGGCTGTAGATGTCGAATGCCCGCTCTCCCCTCGGGGTCTGCTCAACAACGGTGGGGACGAGATAACTCATTGATACTCCTGGGCGTATGACGGGCGCTCCGACCCGTACCTATTCATCGGCGCGATGTTCATTTCCTGCAGTGCCGGCGTCACCATCATGTTGCCCTACCTTCATAACCTGCCTTCATGACCTGCCTTCATGACCTGCGTCATCGCTGGCGACCTCCGAGCCCACAGCTGCGCCGTCTGTGTCCATGGCTGCGTCGTCCATGGCAGCGTCGTCCATGGCAGCGTCGTCCATGGCAACGTCGTCCATGGCAGCGTCGGCCGCATCGGCGACGCTGCTTTCGACTCCTTCGTCGACTTCGACTTGGCCCGGTGGGGTCAGGTCTACGGGTTCTCCGGCAGCGTCGACCGGGCTGGCTTCAGCCAAGATGTGGCTCAGCGCTTTCCGCCGAAGGATATCACCCGCCAGTGCCACTACTTGACCACTCTCAGCCAACGCCCTGGTGACGGCGGTTACGTCCTCGCCGCTCGACGCCGCCAAGCCGGCGATTGCTGCTTGCAGCTCTTCCTCCTCGACCTTGATCTCCTCGCGCTCGGCGACGCTCTCGAGAAGGATGCGGGTCTTGATGGCGGTGATCGCCCGATCTCGGAGGGTGGCGACGAACTCATCCTGATCCTGACCGGTGATCCGAAGGTAGTTGGCCAGATCGACGCCTTGGGCCTCGAGGCTGTGGGCGAGGTTGTGGAACGAGGCTTCCATCTCGGCATCGATCAGCGCGGCGGGGAGCTCGAGCTCGAGCTCAGCGACGGCCTCACCGATGAGCTGGTCGCGGAAGTGCTGTGCCGTCACGTTCAGTTTCATGGCGTACAGACTCTCCCTGAGCTGCTCGCGCAACTCATCGACCGTCTCGAACTCGGTCACGTCAGATACCCACTCATCCGAGACCTCCGGCAGCCTCTTGCCTTTGACCCCCTTGACCAGGACACTCAGCGTGACCTCGCCCTCCTGCTCGGTGAAGCCAGCCGGGAGCGTGCCAGGCCCCTTCCGAATGTCTCCGGCGCTCGCTCCCATGACAAGCTCGTCGAGCCCGCCGAGAAAGGACGCCGACCCGACCTCGTACAGCAGATCGTCGGCCGAGGCGTCTTCGATTGGGCGGTCGCCGTCGAGCGCAGTGATGTTGATCATCACGAAGTCGCCCTCGTCGGCGGCTCGGGAAACGTCTTCGAGCTCGGCGAACTGCGATCGGAGCCGGTCGATCTGATCTTCGATCTCCTGTTCATCGACCTCGGGCAGTTCCACCTCGATCTGGCGATCCGTGAAATCCGGAACATCGTCGAGGCTGGGCCACAAAGTGATGCGAACGTCTATCTCGACTCCGCCATCGTCGAGATCGCGCATGTCTTCGACCCGCGGCGTGGTGACCGGGGCAAGCTCGCGGTCGCGCAGCGCATCCCCGACTGCTTCGGGTAGAGCTTCGTCGATGGCCTCGGAGCGCAGCGTATCTGCACCCACCATCCGCTCCACCACTGCCCGCGGCGCCTTGCCGGGGCGGAAGCCCTTGATCTTCATGTCGCGCGACAGCTTGCGAGCGGCCGCCTCCTTGGCCGTCTCCAACTCGCTCTCGGCGAGGGTGAGCGTGAGCATGCGCTCGAAGGGCCCGACGTCGGTCATCTGGGTCTGCATCGATTCCTCATTCTGGCCGGGGCGGGGCCGCCGCGGCGCTATCGCACACGTTCGACCGGCCCCGCGGGGTCACGGAGCCGGCCGTGTTGGGGTGGCCGA
This sequence comes from Acidimicrobiia bacterium, assembly GCA_041605955.1. GTDB lineage: Bacteria > Actinomycetota > Acidimicrobiia > Spongiisociales > UBA5794 > JAHEJX01. The sequence continues at coordinate 212 of JBFIXI010000049.1, read as the reverse complement.
CGGGACTTGAACCCGCGACCTCCTGGACCACAACCAGGCGCTCTAACCGAGCTGAGCTACGGCCACCATGTCATCCCTTCGGGTGCCTACCGACTAGTCCGCAGGCCCCCGGGGAGGCGCCCCCGGAAGGATTCGAACCCTCGACCAAGAGCTTAGAAGGCTCCTGCTCTGTCCACTGAGCTACGGGGGCAGGTCGGTCCAACCGGGACCGG
>JBFIXI010000048.1:0-31550 GCA_041605955.1 Acidimicrobiia bacterium | reverse complement strand
CAACGGCATCGAAGCTCACAAGCGGATGCTGTATGTGGGCGTCACCGAGCAAGGCTCGATCGTGACGATCCCCATCGGCAGGGACGGCGGCGCCGGTGCCGCCGAGATCTGGCACCAGGGCCCTGAGCTGTTCGGCGTCGACGGGCTCGCGCTGAGCCGCGCCGGCAACGTCTACGCGGCGGTAATCGCCCAGAGCACCGTGCTACGGATCAATCACGACCACTCCGTCGACCTGATAGCCGACACCACCGACGGGATCGATTGGGCGTCTTCGCTCGCGTTCGGCAGCAACCGCCACGACGAGAGCCTCTACGTCGTCAACTACGGCATCGGGCCCAACCTCGGCTTCCCCGAGGTGTGGGGACCGGGAGTGCTGCGCATCGCAGTGGGGGAGAAGGGCACCAAGGTTCCCGGCTGAGCAGGGCAAATGAGAGGGATAGGGCCGGCCCCGGCAGCACAGCCAGGGCCGGCCCACCTTCGTTGCCCGCAATCGCTAGCGGCCGGCCCCCGCCGAAAGGGACCGGCGCACCCGCAGCTTTGTGCGGGATCGGTCGTAACCTGAGCCGATGAAGAGGCGAGGGATTGCCGTCGTGATGCTGGCGTTTGCGTTGGCAGCCGCCGCGTGCGGCACGGACACGACGCCGGCCACGAGCCCGACATCGCCGACCGGCCCATCGACCACCGGGCCAGCGGCCACCCGGCCGGCGACGACGGTCCCAGGCACAGTCGATACGTCGACGCCGTCGCTGTCTACCACCGAACCGCCTACTGTGACGGGCACCGTGGAACCGACCAATCCGCCGCCTTCCAGCAGCCCGGGCCCACCGGCAACCGACCCGGCACTGGCGCCGCTAGCCGCCCTCGCCATTGCCGACCTGGCCGGGCGGCTCGGGATTCCCGAAGCGGAGATCACGGTCCACAGCTCAGAGACGGTGGTGTGGCCGGATGGGGCGTTGGGGTGCCCCCAGCCCGGCATGGCATATCCCCAGGTGCTGGTGGACGGCTACCGCATCTTGCTGTCCGCTCAGGGCGCCATCTATCACTACCACGGGGGCGGCGAGCGAGGGCCGTTCCTGTGTGAAGACCCCGCCGATGGCTGAGTCGCCGGGCGACACCGACAACACTTGTGAAGTCATCGAGGGCCCGGGAATCCCGGGCCCTCGATCCGTCGTATAGCTTCAACCGGCAGCTAGCGAGCCGCCACCTCCCCGCGGAAGCAGGAGATGTTGACGCCCTGGAAGGCGTCGCTGGTGAGCTCCGCGCAGTTGGTGTACGGCCCCACCCGGTTGCCCCGCATCGTGAATGAGATCACGTGCGTCTCACCGGGGGTGCCGGGGGCGCTCAACACCTGCAAGTCGGGCCCGCCCCACGGGCTGGTCCCGGCTCCCTCGAAGTACCAGGTGTCACCGATGGTGCCGTCGCTGTTTTCGGCTCCGACGGTGCCGTCAGTCGTGTCGCCGGCAAATCCGTCGTACACGAACCAGATGTTGTCCGTCCCGTTGTTGACCCAGATCTGGAACGTGAACGTCGATCCGGCATCGCCGAAACGGGGTACGTTCTCCCACTCGTAGACGGTGTACTGGTTCGGGCCGGCGGCAAGCACCGCCACATACCAGTTGCCACCCGCACCGAGGTTCAGGTCGGTCCACCACGGGGCGAGCAAGTTGTTGGGCAGCGACGGATTCGGCAGATTCTGGTTGGCGGCCGACGCGGCAAGGCCGCTGGCGGTGCCCGCCTCGAGCGTTCCGTTCACCGACAGTATGACCGACGTGTACGTGTCGCCCAGGTAGTCGAATGGCGGTACGTTCACGATGAACCCGCCATCGTCGCAGTTGGACGGACAGCCGAACGGAGCCACGCCCAACGACGCCAGCGAGAAGTATCCGAACGGCGCCGGACTGGCGGTGACGTCGACCACCTGCGCCCCGGCGGCGAACAGGGAGCCATCCCACGACAGCTTGTGGCTGCCCTCGAATGTGGCCCCCAGCACGCTGGATTTGACCACCGGATGGCCGGGCGGGACCCTGTCGACTATCGACACGGCAGCGTCGCTCAGCGTCGTGTTCTCCGCCGTGATCGTGCAGTCGATGGCGCCGCGCTTGTCAACCACATCCGGAGTGCACGTCTTGTGGAGCGTCACCCCAGGCTGGTTGCGGACCAGCGTGATCGGGAACCGCAGCGTGTCGCCCTTGTTGGTGAGGAACAGCCACGCATGGCGCACCTCACCTTCGGGCACCGTCGGTGCCGACACCGTGATGTCCATCTGCGCCGTCTGGCCCCGTTTCACGAGAACCGTCGTCGGCACCGAGATATGAACGTCGGCCGGCGCTTGCACCGATGTCTTCCACAGCCGGTTCCTCGGCGACTCGCTCTGGAGGGTGCGGGTCACGGTGATCTCACCGGTCATCGTGGGTAGATACAGCGACGGATAGTTTGCGTTCCACAGCTCGTTCTGCAGGGCCAGGAAGCTCGCCGTGCTGTCCGAGATGGTGAGGCCGGGGTCACCCGCCCGCGCCAGATCGACCCGGCCGGAGCCGTAGTCGAACGGATCGGCCGGTGTGGCGCCGTCCTCCTTCACGTGGTTGCCGTTGGCCGTCATCATGATGGCCGACTTGATCTGGCCGGGAGTCCAGTCCGGATGCAGATCGCGCAGCAGCGCTCCCGAGCCGGCGATATGCGGGCTCGACATCGAAGTCCCCTGGATCGCCTGGAACAGCTCGCCCGGCAAGCCCCCAGTCACAGTTGCCGGCAGCGGGGTGTTGCCCGCCAAGATCTGGACTCCGGGAGCAGTGATGTCCGGCTTGGAGATCCCCAGCGTTTGGCCGGGCCCGCCCCGAGAGCTGAACGCCGCCATCTTGTCACCTTGGACCGCAGTGGCGACACCGGCGGTGAACGTTGCCGTCACCCCCGTGTGGGTTCCCATGAACGCCAGGAGATCAGCTCCAGAATCATTCTCCAGATGGACGCTGGGAATGAAGTGGTTGTCGGTGGCCAGCCCCTGCAACACCGGGTTGTAGAGGAGCAAGCCTCCGCCGTTGCCGGCGGCGACGTTGAAGCTCTTCGCCACCCGGGCGATCGCTCCTCGCCGACAGATGACGATCTCGCCGCTGAAGGTACCTGGGGCGAATGGGTTCAGGCACAACTCTTCTCCCGCCGGCGGGAATACCACCGCTGTCGGCGAGGCGATGCCGTCGGTGACCGAGGCGCCTTCGAGCACCAAGGTGTCACCGTTGTCGGCTTCGAGGGTTACCGTCGAAATGAAGTGGCGGTCCGTCGTGCTGGCCCCCACCGTCATCGTCCACGGCCCGCGATGGGCCACAGTGTCGGGAGTGGGGCCGGAGTTGCCGGCCGAAGCCGACACGAACACTCCGTTGTCATACGCCACAGAAAAGGCCTGCTCGACGATATCGGTGTATGGGCTGCCGCCGCCGCTGATCGAGAAGTTGATCGAGTCGACGTCGTCCAAGATGGCCTGCTCCACGGCCGCCACCGAGTCGGACTGGAAACAGCCCCGATCACCGCAAACGCGGTACGCAATCACATGCGCCCGCGGCGCGATACCCGAGACCGAACCCCGGGGAATCCCGAAGATGCTGGCGGCCACGTCGTTGTTGCCCGCCGCCGTGGACGCAGTGTGGGTGCCGTGACCGTTGTCGTCGCGGGCGCTGTCGAACTCGGTCGGCATCAGCCCGACTACGGCCTTATAGGTGTCGAGGAACTCGTAAGCACCGATCAGCTTGTTGTTGCACGTGAACGGAGCGTCGCTCGGGTTCCAGGCCGCATCGCCGAAGTCACACGAGCTCCGGGGGCCGCCGCTGCCGAAGCCGTTCGAGCCGGGCACTGTAGGTGGCGCCGGGAATCCGTTACCCGCGGGATCGGGGTCGGAGAACGAAGCGTGCTCCGGCCAGATTCCGGTGTCGAGGACACCGACGATGGTGCCCTCACCTGCCGAGCCGACCCCGCCGAGATCGTCCCACAGCGCCGGGGCGCCGATGAACGCCGGGCTGACCTCGGTATCGGGCTGCAGCAGTTGGTCTTCGAAAACGCCCGTCACCCCCGGCGTCTTGGCCAGCGCGTCGACCCGGTTTCCGGGTAGCACCATGGAGACTCCGTCAAACACCTTGTCGTAGCGGTGCACGATCGTGCCGGCGGCTCCGGCGGCAATCGCGTCGGGATTAGCGCCCGCCGCCAATGTCACGATCACGCTGATCGCCTCGACTTCGCCGATGAGCTGTACGCCATCCTCGACCACTACCAAATCGGTCGCGGCGGGTGGCTCCTGGGCTCCTGTGGCCGCCACCGGCATCGTCATCAACAGCGCCAGCGCGGCGACAGCGATGAGCACTCTTCTCATGAAACCTTCTTCCTTCCTGTCCGTGCCGTCACCGTCACAAGGTTCGAACGAGGCGTGTCAACGCAGAACAAGAGGTTGGACCGCGTCCTGCATGTGGGATGGATTCCCCCTTCTGCGCGATTCACATGCCCCGATATGATGCCAACCCTATCCGATGCGGGCAGGCCGATGTCGGCGCCGAGTGACTCACTTGGGTGAACCTGGGGAGCCGATAAGCGCCTCTGCTGAACCGGCCGGCTCTAGAGCTCGTACTGCTCGCCGACGCGGCCGCCCAATATCTCGACGTGGTCACTATGCAGCGAGTCGATGACCAGATCCAGGAACTCGTCGGAGTGGGATGGGTCGTGATGAAACGTCACCAGCCGCTGCGCCCCCACCAATTCGGCGAAAGCCACGGCTTGCGAGAACGTGCTGTGCCCCCACCCAACACGCGCGTCGTACTCCTCGTCGGTGTATTGGGCGTCGTGGATCAACAGCCCGGCGCCGGCAGCCAACTCGGTGCCTGACGTCCAGGTTCGGTCGTGCGGAAAGTCCGCCACCCCCAGGGCCGGCTCGTGGTCGGAGATATAGGTGAGCACCGAGCCGTTGTCCGCCAGACGGAACCCGAACGTGTAGCCGGGGTGGGTGACGGTGGCGGTGGTCACTTCGATGCCGCCGACTTCCATGACCCCGGGGCCGAGGTTGTGGAGCTGAACGGCGGCCAGATCTCGGATACGGACGGGGAATAAGGGTGGGGACAAGTACCGAGTCAACCGGGTGCGCAGGTCCATCGTGGCAGAGGCGGGACCCCAGATGTGGACCATGATCTCGGGATCGTAGAGCGGCGTGAAGAAACCCAGTCCCTGGATGTGGTCCATGTGCAGGTGGCTGAGGAGTATGTCGATGCGCTCCGGAGGGTCACCGATGTTCTCGCCCAACCGCAAGATGCCCGACCCGGCGTCGAGGACGATCAGCGTCCCGTTGCTCCCGCGGACTTCGACCGACGAGGTGTCGCCACCGTAGCGTACGGTTTCCGGTCCGGAGCGTGCCAGGGACCCTCGAGTCCCCCAGAGCCGAGCCTTCACCGGGTGACTTCCCAGAAGACTGCGAGCGCTCCGAGCATACGCCCGTCTGCAGCCACCATGGGCATCGCGGTGACCTCGATGTCGCGCCACTCACCGGTCCGATCCCGGATACGGAGCGGGGCGTGGCACGGCTCTCTCTTGTTGAGAGCAATGACGATCGGAACATCGGCGCTGTCGACGGGACTGCCGTCCGGCGCTTGAGTGAAGAAAAGCTCAGCCAGCTCCTCGGCGTGGATCTCGCCGGCTTCGTCGAAGCGCAAGCCGACGATGGCCTCCGCCGGCTCGTTGTAATAGACGAGGTTGCCGTCGGCATCCATCAGCCACACGGGGCTCGCCATGTGCTCGGCCCACTGCTTCAGCAGGATCATCTCGACCGGTTGCTGTGCCACAATCTCCCTCGAAGCAATGCTATGCGCTCGTGTCGCCGCGTGCAGGACTTCTTGGTGACATATCACGCTGGGCCACAACCCAGGAGATCTTGGTGCACCGCCGAGACGATGGCTTCACACCCGGGCATGCCGCCGAGAGAGGCGCAACCCCGCCGGGTTTGAGTGCCGCCTGGCCGGGTAGATGACCCCTATCGCTCGACATGGAGGATTCATGAACCGAGAGGCACACATGGTGGCGGCCGGAATAGTTGCCACCGACAACGATGCCACCGGGTGGCACGCACCCGCAGCTGTGGAAAAGGCAGTCAAGACTCTCACCAATGGCGTACGCGGCTACGAGACCGTGGCGAGTCACGTCGACGACTCTGCCCTGAGCACCATGCTGCACGAGCTCGGAAAAGCACGCAGCCGCACCGTCGCCGATGTGCTGCGCGCCGCCACCGATCTGGGCATCGACTTCGAGGCCGACACCGACGGCACCGCGGCCGGAGCCGTCCACCGTGCCTGGATCGTTGTGGAGAGCGAGCTCGCCGGTGACGACTCTGCTGTCGAATCCGCCAAGAGCGGAGAAGAGCATGCGATCGAGCAACTGACCGAGGCGTTAGAAAACGACATGCCGGAAGAGTTGGCGGACGCGTTGCGCAAAGCGCTGTCCGACGTCGAAGAAGCCAAGCAGCGTTTGCAGGCGTGGATTGCGCGCCGCTGACTTCGGGTGAGAGGGTGCATCCGCCTGGAGAATCCATCGGTCTAGACAGGAGGCGTTACGAGGCTCCAGTCGGCTCGGCGGGCTATTTCCAGACCCGGAGTACGGCGATAGTGCGGCCACCCGGCGCGGAGAGATGTCGCCACCCGTACGGAGGGATCGGATCCAGCAGGCGTTAGCCTCGCTGTGATGGCGCCCTATCCGACCGAGTTCGAATTCGACATCCTGTTGCGTGACGGCGAAGTCGTCCAGCTGCGGCCGATTCGGCCCGACGACTTCGACCGGGAGAGAGAGTTCATCACTCGGGTGGGGCCGGAGAGCCTCTACTTTCGATTCTTCAAGGCCAAAAAAGAGCTGTCGCCCGAGGAGCTGCGCTACTTCACGAACGTCGACTACGACGATCGGATGGCATTCATCGCCCTCGATGGCGACGATATGATCGCGGTGGGCCGCTACGACGTGATGCCGGAGAAGGTGGCCGCCGATGGCGGCAGGGTCGCCGAGGTGGCGTTCTTGGTCCAGGACGATCACCAAAACCGCGGGATCGGCCGGCAACTGTTGCAGCATCTCACGGTCTATGCCCGTTTGCAGGGGATCACGGAGTTCGAAGCATTCGTGCTGGCAGAGAACCACGGCATGTTGCGGCTGTTTCGCAACTCCGGGTACAAGCTGCATCGCCAGCTCGACAAGGGCGTCTACTCCGTGGAATTCCCGATCGAGTACTCGCCGCAAGCCCGCGAAGCCGAGTGGGAGCACGAGAAGCGAGCCACCACGGCTTCACTGATGCCGATCTTGTATCCGGCTTCGATCGCTGTCATCGGCGCCAGCCGGGACGACGCGTCGATTGGTGGCCGGCTGCTGCGCAACCTGCTGATGCGCGACTTCACCGGTCCGGTGTATCCCGTCAACCCTGCGGCCGACTTCGTGCACTCGGTCCGTGCTTACAAGACCGTGCTCGACATCCCGGACCCGGTCGACATGGCGCTGATCGTGGTGCCGGCCGCCGTCGTGCCCGAGGTGCTCGCCGAGTGTGGGCAGAAGGGCGTGCGGGGGGTCGTCATCATCTCCGCCGGGTTCGGTGAGACGGGCGAGGACGGCGAAGAAGTGGAGCGCCGGCTGCGGGCCATCGCCCGCAAGCACGGTATGCGAATGGTGGGCCCCAACTGCATGGGGGTTCTCAACACGGACCCCAAGGTCAAGATGGATGCGCAGTTCGGCCCGGTGTTCCCGCCGGCCGGCAATGTGGCGATGGCCAGCCAGAGTGGAGCCTTGGGGCTGGCGATCCTGCAGCAGGCCGCCGAGCTGAACATCGGCATATCGACTTTCGTTTCCCTCGGCAATCGCACCGATGTGAGCTCCAACGACCTGCTGCTCTACTGGGAGGAGGATCCGGCCACCGACGTGATCCTGCTTTACATGGAATCGTTCGGCAATCCGCGCCGCTTCGGACGGCTCGCCAAGCGCATCAGCTACAGCAAGCCGATTGTCGCAGTCAAGTCGGGCCGGTCCTCTGCGGGAGCCCGGGCCGCCAGCAGCCATACCGGGTCGCTTGCCAGCCTCGACCATGCGGTCGATGCGCTCTTCCACGAGAGCGGCGTAATCCGCACCGAAACCCTCGACGAGCTGTTCGCGGTCACCACGCTGCTGGCGCAGCAGCCGCTCCCGGCCGGGCGACGGGTCGCTGTGCTCAGCAACGCGGGCGGCCCTGCCATTCTGGCGGCCGACGCGTTGGAGTCGCGCGGTCTCCGACTTCCGCAACTGTCCGCCGGAGTCCAAGCTCGGCTCGGCGAGCATCTGCTGCCCGAGGCCAGCACCGCCAATCCGGTCGACATGGTGGCCTCGGCCGGGCCCTCCCAGTACGAGGCGTGTCTCAGCATCCTGCTGGAGTCCGACGAGCTCGACGCGGTCGTCGTCATTCACATCCCAACCACCCCGGGCGGTTCCTCGGCAGTGGCCACCGCGGTGCAGCAGGCCGCCGGCCGCCGCGATGCCGACAAGACGCTGGTGGCGGTCTACATGGGAGGGGCCACGGACATCGCCGGCAAGTACTCGATTCCGATCTACGACTACCCGGAGGCAGCCGCCCAAGCACTCTCTGCAGCGGCTGGCTATGCAGACTGGCGGCGCCGGCCCGAGGGGGACTTCACTCGGCCCGAGGGCGTTGATCGGGTGGCCGCCGAGAAGGTGATTCGGCGTGCCATCGGCCGCACCGGAGACGGCGGCGCATGGCTCCATGACGATGAGATCCAAGATCTGCTCGGTGCCTATGGGATCCCGTTGGCGCGCTCGCAGGTTGCCGAATCCGAGGACGAGGCAGTTGAGATCGCGGCCGACCTCGACGCATCCGTGGCGCTCAAGGTGGTGGCGCCTTCGGTGCTCCATAAGTCCGACGTTGGGGGAGTGGCGCTCGATGTCAGCGGAGACGAGGCGGTGCGCGCCGCGTATCGCCGAGTCACGGGGATCGCCGCCGACGCCGCCGGAGCGGTGATCCAGGAGTTCGTTCCGGGGGGCCACGAGGTCATCGTCGGTATGACGGAGGATCCGCTGTTCGGTCCACTCGTGGTGTTCGGTCTGGGCGGCATCTTCGTCGAGCTGATGCAAGATGTCGCATTCCGCATCAACCCGCTGTCCACAGAGGAGGCCCGGGAGATGATCGGAGAGGTGAAGGCCGCCAAGCTGCTCGAGGGCTACCGGGGGGAGCCGCCCGGCGACATCGACGCGTTGGTGGACCTGCTGCGCCGGGTCTCGGCCCTGATCGAGGACAACCCGGAGGTCGCCGAGATGGACCTGAACCCCGTCAAAGCGCTCCGGCCCGGGGAAGGCGTCAAGGTCGTCGATGCTCGTGTCCGAGTGCGTCCCGTGCAAGGGGCGGTCCTGCCGAGCCGCAAGGACGTGCCCGGCCGCATGGCGTGAATGCGCGGTAGCGGGATCCCGGGCAGAATTCGGTAGATGACCACCGCCGCCCGCCGTCGCACCAACCTGGCGCTGCTGTTGCTCACGCCGCTGGCGGTGCTCACCGGTTTGTTCTCCAATGCGATCGGGGTCGATTGGGCCGTCGACCCGGCGACGATCCACGGCGTCGTGGCGGTGGCGATACTGCTGCTCGCCCCGTGGAAGTCGGCCGTGGTGCGGCGCGGTCTGGCCCGCCGCCGTTCGACCCGCTGGTTGTCGGTCGGTCTCCTGTTCCTGATTGCGGTCACGGCCGCTAGCGGTCTGTTGCACAGTGCCACCGGGACGCGTTCCATTGGACCGTTGACCGTCATGCAAATCCACATCGGATCGGGCCTCGGGGCGTTGCTCCTGGTATGGCTGCATTACCGGTCTCATCCGATCCGGGTCCGCCAGACCGATCTGGGGCGCCGGGCTTTTCTCGGTGCGGCCGGCTTGAGCGCGGCCGCGGTGGCGCTCTGGGGCGGTTGGGAGATCTTGCTGCGTGCCACCGGTGCCGCCGGTGCCGATCGCCGTTTCACCGGCTCACACGAGCGGGGATCGTTCGCCCCGGCGGAGATGCCGGTGACCTCGTGGCTCGACGACCGCGTACAGCACATCGACGCGGCCGACTGGCGGCTGAATGTACGCGGAGCCGAGCTGACGCTCGGAGAGGTGCAAGCGGCCGGGGTGGAGGACGTGACCGCGATTCTCGATTGCACCGGTGGGTGGTATTCGGAGCAGCTCTGGAGCGGAGTGAGGCTGGATCGGCTCCTCACTACTAGCGAGCGGAGTGTCGTAGTGCGCTCCGCCACCGGCTACAGCCGGCGGTTCCCGACCCGAGATCTCGACAAGCTGTGGCTGGTGACCGGAATCGGCGGGAGTCCTCTGTCCGCCGGTCACGGCTTCCCGGCGCGGCTCGTCGCCCCGGGGCGGCGCGGCTACTGGTGGGTCAAATGGGTCGTCGCCATCGAGTCGAGCCCGGTGCCGTGGTGGTGGCAGCTCCCGTTCCCGGTCACTTGACACCCAACGGAGCCGATGGCCGCCTTCGGCAGCCCGACTCTGACGTCCGAATGGCCCGGTGGAAGATCAGCCGTCTGGTTGATACTCGTTGCGAAACCGTCGGAGGAGCTCTGGCAAGGGAGTCGGCTCGTGATCGAGCAGTTCCGCGGTGCGGGGCATCGTCAGGCTGGTATCGAAAGGCACGGTCATGCCGGCCATGGCCTCGGGCGGTGGCGGCGCTGAGCGCAGCAGGCCGGCGTCGAGCTCGAAGACGTCGCATGCCAGCCTGGCGAGCTCCATCCGGCCGGCCGAGTCGCGTCCGCAGCAATGGAAGACCCCGCCGAGGCGGCGCTGGCCGATGGTGAGGATGAGAGCGGCGCTTTCACTAGCCAGCGAGGGCGTGGCTCGCATATTGATATCGTCGGACTCCCACACGACGAACGGATGCCCGACGCGCAGCGAGTCGATCATCGACGCCAGGAAATACCCGAAACCGGGATCTTGAGCCCGCGGTGTGTCGGGACGGGCCCGGTGGACACCGTTGACTCCCGATACTCGGGCGACGGCGCCGCCGCGCTCCAGCGCCACGATCTCGCTGGCCATCTTGAGGACGCCGTAGAGATTGATCGGGTTCGGCGGAGTCGACTCGTCCGCCCCACCTTGGGTGCCGTCGAACACCCAATCCGTCGACACCACTACGAAGGCTGCCCCGACTTCACGGGCGGCGTCGGCCGCGTGTCCGGTGGCACCGACATAGGAGTCCCAGGCGACGCGGCGATCGGCGTGCATCTGCTGCCAGTCGTTGAGGATGGCACTGTGCACCACTACATCCGGCTCGAAGGCGGCCACACTCTTGGCAACCGCAGCGCGGTCGGTCATGTCCACCCGGTCGGTGAGGTAGGCGGCGTCCTCGGGGGGAACGAAGCTGTGCACCGTCGTCATCACCTGGTGGCCCTGCGCCACGGCTACGTGCACGACGTTGCTGCCGACGAAGCCGGTGCCCCCGGTCAGCCACACCCTCATCGCTGCATCCCCACGACGCGGGCGTCAGGCAAGGTTCATGCGTCGGCCGGAGGGGAGGTGTCGGCGGGCCCGGCCGGCTGGTCCTCGGCTGCGGCCGCCGCCGGCTCGAGCTGCTCGTCGTCGGCGGCCCGCTCCAGCTCGTGCTGGAGCTTCTCCAGGTCGGCGCCCCCGGCCATCATCTGGATGAGCTGGTCGAGCGGCAGCTCCTCCTTCCGAAAGTCGCCGAAGACCTCGCCTCGCCGCAGGATCACGAAATGGTCCCCGACCGGATAGGCGTGATGGGGGTTGTGAGTGATCAGTATCACTCCGATACCGCGCCGCTTGGCTTCGACCACGTAGCGCAGCACGACTCCGGACTGCTTGACGCCCAGAGCGGCAGTGGGCTCGTCGAGGATCAGCACTTGGGCCCCGAAGTAGATCGCCCGCGAGATCGCTACCGACTGGCGTTCCCCTCCTGACATTGTCCCGACGCGCTGTTCGGTGTCGTTCAGCAGGATCCCCATCTTGGCGAGTTCGTCCCGGGCCGTCTTCTTGGCGAAGGCCTTGCGAAGCCGGCGGAATGGCCAAAACCCCGTAGTCGGCTCGGAGCCCAGGAAGAAGTTTCGCCAGATAGGCATCAGCGGCACCAGCGCCAGGTCCTGGTAGACGGTAGCGATGCCGGAGGAGAGGGCGTCGCGCGGTGAATGGAACTGCACCGGCTTGCCTTCGAAGAGGTACTCGCCGCTATCGGCCTGATAAACCCCGGACAGGATCTTGATCAGGGTCGACTTACCCGCGCCATTGTCACCGAGGATGCACGTCACCTCACCCGCGTCGACGTGGGCACTGACGTCGTTGAGGGCCACGACCGTGCCGAATCTTTTCGAAACGTTGCGCACTTCGAGCAAATGGGACATCGGACTCCTCCTAGACGGCGCGTTCTCGAACGTAATGGTTGAGGATGACGGCTGCCACGATCGCCACCCCGACTACGGCGGGAAAATTGTCCGCCGGGATCCACGGCAGGTCCATCAGCACCACCCCGGTGCGCAACGTGCTGATCAGCAGCACCCCCACCAGGGCCCCCCAGACTGAGCCCAGCCCGCCGGTCAACAAAGCCCCGCCGACCACTGCGGCCGCGATGGCGTCCAGCTCGAACCCGGCGCCGGTGGCGACCTGGGCAAACTGGAACTGGCTGAACAGCAGCACGCCGGCGAAGCCGGCCAAGCCGCCGGAGATGGTGAAAGTGGCCAGCTTGACTCGTTTGGGCCGCACCCCTTGCGCCTCGGCGGCGTTGAGGTCCCCGCCGGTGGCTAAGACGCGGTTACCGAACCCGGTGCGATACAGCAGCCATTGGAAGATGGCGACGACCAGCAGCAACCAGATCACCGACGTCCGGAAATTGGCGCCGCTGAAGAGGTCGTTGAGCAGATCGAAGCGGCCGTTGAGCACGTCGTACACGGGCAGATCCTCGGTCAGCTCCAGGATCGTGCCCCCGGAGATGAAGGCCCACACCACTCCCCGGTAGATCGATCTCGTGCCCAGTGTGACGATGAACGAGGGAATGTTGGTGGTGACCAGCAGGATGCCGTTGATGAGGCCGAACAGGGCGGTGACCGCGACAGCGACGATCAAGGCCCAGACGGGGTTGTCGACCCGCTGGCCAAACAGATAGGCGCCCATGGCGATCAGAGCTCCGACCGACAGATCGAACTCGCCTCCGATCATCAGGATCGTCACCCCCACGGTGACCACCCCGATCAGTGCCGAGGCATTGACGATTCCGGAGATGGTGCGCCACGTGAGGAAGTTGTCGACGAACAGTGAGAACAGGGTGAAGACGACGATCAGGCCGACCAGCGGCCCAGCCACCGGCGAGCCGACGAACAGTCGACGCATCATTGACCCCACACCGCTGGGCTGCGCTACGACCTGCTCCGTCGCCATTCTTCGCTGGGCTCCTTTGATGGTGGTGGGCGGGGCCGGGGGCCCCGCCCACCGGGTTGGTGGTTAGCGGTATTGGCCCGCTAGGGCTTCGACGATCGCCACATTGCTGGCGTCGACGAAACCGGGACCGGTCGGCGTCACCGGCAGCGCCGGGACGATGTTCTGCCGGACCAGCAGCGCGAGCGCGGTCACCCCGCCGTACCCCTGGAGGAACGGCTGCTGATCGATCCCGAACTGGGTCACGCCCGCCTTGATGTTCTCGACGATCTCCGGGCTCAAGTCGAACGTTCCGTGGATGACGTCTCCGGCTCCCATGCCCGTCTCGTCGAGATACCCGTAGAAGGGGTTGGCCCCATTGGGTCCCAGGGTGAGGAAGGCGTCGATGTCAGGATTGGCGGTGACGAAGTCCCCGATAGTGGTCTGCGAAGCCGTGGGATCGTCACTGATTGCCAGCACCTCGGCGGACAATCCTGCCTCGGTGAAGGCATCAGTGAAGCCCTGGCACCGGTCGTCCAGGTTGCTGGAGCCGACCTGGTGGTTGATGCAGACCCCCGTGGTACCGCCGACGGCGATCAGCCGCTGTCCGCCCTGGAACCCGCCGGCGTACTCATCTTGGCCCAAGTAGGTCAGGTAGGGAATCCCGTCCTTGTCCGGACCGGCGCCTGCGTTGTAAGCCAGCACCGGAATGCCGGCGTCGATGGCCCGCTGGATCGGGTCCTTGAACAGCACGTTGTCGGTGACCGTCAGCATGATGGCGTCCGGGGCGGCCGTGACCGCCTGGTCGATCAGCGAAGCCGTGGCGTCCAGGTCGAAGGTGTCCGGGCCGAGCACGTCGACCTCGACACCCAGCTGACCCTTGGCCACCTCGATTCCCTTCTCCACGACGCACCAAAAAGCGTCCCAGGCGCACAACGCGTGTTGCACGGCGATGATCTTCACCGAGCGGGTCGAGTCGGCCGTGGCGCCGACGTTATCCCTGGTGACGAATCCGGGACCGGTGGCCGTCACCGGCAGCGCCGGGGTGATGCCGTAGCGGACGATGTTGGTGGCCATCATCACGGCGCCGTAGCCCTGCAGGTAGGGCTGCTGGTCGATGCCGAACAGGGTCAGCCCGTTCTCGATGTTGGCGTTGATCTCCGGGCTCGTGTCGAACGTGCCGTGCACCCATTCGCCGGCCTGCAGGGAGAGCCTGCCGATGTCGAGTTCGTCCACCCATCCGTAAAACGGGTTGGCGCCGTTCGGGCCGAGGGTGAGGAAGGCGTTGACGTCCTGGTTGGCCACTCGGTAGTCGCTGATCGTGGTCTGCGAGGCCGTCGGGTCGTCGGAGATGGCGAGCACCTCGGCGCTAACGCCGGCCGCAGAGAGAGCATCGGTGAAGCCCTGGCAACGGGCGTCCAGGTTGGCCGAGCCGACCTGGTGGTTGATGCAGACCCCTCCGGTTATGTTCGCCGACGTGGCCAGCATGCGCTGCCCGCCCAGGAAGCCGCCGGCGTACTCGTCTTGCCCGAGGTAGGTGAAGTAGGGAATGCCGTCGGCGGCGGGTCCGGCGCCGGCGTTGTAGGCGATGACCGGGATCCC
This sequence comes from Acidimicrobiia bacterium, assembly GCA_041605955.1. Lineage (GTDB taxonomy): Bacteria > Actinomycetota > Acidimicrobiia > Spongiisociales > UBA5794 > JAHEJX01. The sequence goes on along the minus strand of JBFIXI010000048.1, from coordinate 16,583 downwards.
CTGGTCGATGGCCCGCATGATCGGGTCCTTGAACAGCACTGGATCGGTGACGGTGAGAATCAGTGCGTCGGGCGCCCCGGCCACCGCCTGGTCGATCAGCGACGCAGTGGCGTCTAGATCGAACTGGTCGGGCCCGAACACGGTGACGTCGACGTCGAGTAACGCTGAGGCGTCGGAGATGCCCTGCTCGACGGTGCACCAGAAGGCGTCCCAGGCGCACAAGGCGTGCTGCACGGCGGCGATCTTGACCGGCCGGTCGGGATCAACCGCAATCGGCGGTGACACGGTGCTGCTGGTGTCCCCGGGCGCAGCAGTGGTGGTGTCACCGGGCGCAGCCGTGGTGGTGTCTCCGGGCGCCGGGCTGGTCGTTGTGGTGTCATCGCCGTCGCCGCAGGCGGCGCCGACGAGAGCCAGCACTGCCAGCAGCACAACGAATCTGTGTAGTCGTCGCATGCTGTCTTCCTTCTCCTTTTTCATGTCTCTTTAGAGAGATATGTGTTGATGACGACGGCGACGATCAGGATCAGCCCGGCAATCGCCCGGAAGATCGTGATGTCCACCCCCATGAGAACCAAACCTTGCTCCAGCGTGCGTAGCAAGAGGATGCCTAGCACCGCGCCCAGAATCGTCCCGTATCCGCCGGTGAGCTTGACGCCCCCGATAACCGCGGCCGCCACCGCCACCAGCTCCAGGCCGTCGCCACGGAGCGGATCGACGCTGAGCCGCCACGCGAACTGAATGGTGCTGGCAAAACCGGCGAGGAGGCCGGTGATCACGAAGTTGACGATGATCACCCGCCGAACCGGAACCCCTTGCGAGCGGGCCGCCGCTTGCCCACCTCCGACGGAGAAGACCCAGTTGCCGTATCGGGTGCGCTTGATCACGTAGTTGGCTACCAGCGCCACCGCGATGAACCACAGAATCGAGACCCGGAAATTGGCGACCGGGCTGAAACGCTCGTTGAGCCATGCGATGTCGGCGTTGAGCCAGTCGAAGAGTGCTATCGGCTCGTCGCGGTAGGTGATGCGGTTTCCGCCACCGATGGCCCGGGCAATGCCGCGGTATGCCAACAGGGTGCCCAGCGTGGTGATGAACGAGGGAATCCCGGTGAAGGCGACGATCAGCCCGTTGATCAGGCCTAGGCCGGCCGACACCACGAGCGCCATGAGGAGGGCGAACAGCGGGTTGTAGCCATTGACCAAGAACCACCCGAACACGAAGCTGGCCACTGCGAAGGTGGACCCGACCGAGAGGTCGAACTCGCCGCTGAGCATGAGGATGGCCACGCCGACAACGACGATTCCTTGGAAGGCGGCGAACGTCGCAATGTTGGAGATAGACAGCGGCGTGGCGAAGTTCTCGGCGGCGATCGCAAAGTAGGTGAAGATCGCAGCGAACACGATCAGTGCCACGACTTCCGGAACCCGGCTGAGCCGGTGGCGCAGATCGACCGGGGCTGCAGTCCGGGCAGTCACTCGGTGACCACGAGGCCGGCAAGGGGCCACCCGTCGGCCGTCCGGGAGGGCCTGTTTTTGGCCCCCCCTTCGGCAAGCGGCCCATTGAGCCGTTCGCTCCGACAGGCGCCGGTGGCGGCACGCGATCGCTCTAGCCGACCTATGGCCTTACCCCTTCACTCGCGTGCCGGCGGCGAAACACCATCGCGAGGCAACCCAGGTGTCGCCGCCGGATTGAGTGGTCGACGATACCTTCGTCCCGCTACGGCCTGCAAAGAGTGCAGTCGTGGACCAGCCGTGCCAAGCAACGCGTGACGCGTGCTCCAGCCGACATCGGGCTAGGCAGCTCTATCCGCAGAGCAGACCGCAAGGGCGGAGACCGGCCACGGCCCCCGCCCCTGCAGAGTCACTGGACTCCCTACAGAGCGTCAGCGCCCATCTCCCCGGTGCGGATGCGCACGAGGCGGTCGACCGACATCGCCCAAATCTTGCCGTCACCGATCTCTCCCGAGTAAGCGGCATCTCGAATCAGGTCGACCACCTTGTCGGTTTCATCAAAGCTCGTCAGCACTTCGATCTTGACCTTGGGTACGAACTCGACGACGTATTCAGCTCCCCGGTAGGTCTCGGTGTGACCGCCCTGTCGGCCGAAGCCCGAGACTTCGGTCACGGTCATTCCGGAGATCCCGGCACTCTGGAGGGCTCCCCTCACGGAGTCGAGTCTGTGCGGTTTGATGACCGCAGTAACGAGATTCAACATTGGTTTCCTTTCGTTCAGACCGAGGTCCGGGTAGGGGCGCCGCCGCCGACACCCACCGGAGTGGCATCGGTGGACCTGGGATCATGCCCGTAACCCGGAGAGCCGTGCTCCATCACATCGAGGCCGCCGAGCTCCTCCTCCTCGCTGACCCGCAGCCCGATCCACCGTTTGATTCCGTAGAAGAGTGCGCCGGCGGCGACAATCACGAAGATGAAATGAACGACGACGAATAGCAGCTGCGTCCACAGTTGGTCTAGGCCGCCCCCGTAGAACAAGCCGGCATTCTCGCGTCCCAAGAAGGCGTCGTCGTACTTGGCGAAGAAGGCGATGGACAGCGTGCCCCACGTGCCGACCACGCCGTGTACGGATATGGCCCCTACCGGGTCGTCGATCTTGATCCGGTCGAAGAACCGGACCGAGAAGACGACGATGACGCCTCCGATTGCGCCGATCAGCACCGAAGCCCAGGTCTCGACTGCGCCTACCGGCGCGGTGATCGCCACCAGACCCGCCAGCATTCCGTTGGCGGCGAAGGACACGTCGGGCTTACCGTCGAGCCGCCAGTTGATCGCCATGGCGGCGATCGTTCCGGCGGCCGCTGCCAGCAGCGTCTTGAGCGCGATCTGCGTCACGAACTCGTCGGCCGCCAGCTCCGAGCCCGGATTGAAGCCGAACCAGCCAATGAAGAGGATGAGCGCCCCGAATACCACGAACGGAATCGAGTGGCCTGGTATCGCCCGGGGTTTGCCGTCTTTGGTGTAGCGCCCGATGCGAGGTCCCAAGGCGATGGCCCCCATTAGGGCGGCCCAGCCTCCGGTGGCATGCACGATCGTCGATCCGGCGAAGTCGGAGAACGGCGTGCCCAGCTGGGCGAGCCAACCTCCGCCCCACGTCCACCGCAGCACGATCGGGTAGATCAGCGCAGTGAGGAAGAAGCTGTATACGAAATAGCTCTTGAACCTGGTGCGCTCCGCCATCGCGCCGGACACGATCGTGGCCGCCGTGGCGGCGAAGGCGGCTTGGAAGAAAAAGAAGGTGGCTGGTAGCAATCCGTCGGCGCTGGTGTCCTCCACACCGGCGATTCCAAGATCGAAGCCAAACCACCCCCCGAGCAGCTCGCCTCCGCCAAAGGCGATTCCGTAACCCACCAAGGCGAAGGCCAGCACTCCGGCCGACATGTCCATCAGGTTCTTCATCATGATGTTCGAGACGTTCTTGGCCCGTGTCAGTCCCGCCTCGACGAGCGCAAACCCCGCCTGCATGAAGAACACGAGAACACCGGCGATGAAGATGAAGAGGTTGTCGAGGACAAACTGAGATGCCGCCACCCCCTCCTGAGCCAAAGCGGGACTGGCAGTGGCGACGAGCCAGCCGGCCGCCATCGCCCCCGCAACAAACACCTTTCGTTTCACGCTGCTACCTCCTGGTCCGCTCGTCTTGGGCGGAAGGTAAGGGGGGAAAGTGACGGCAATGTTTCGCGCCCATTAACTAGATCGACACCCCGGAGCCGACCGGGGATCTGCAGTGCTGGCTAGCTTGACGTCCATGACGTTCGCCGCTGCCGTTGCGCTCACCCCGATAGGCGAGTCGTCGTACGAGGGCGAGATCCAGTCGGGTTGGGACATCCTGGGCAAGGCCAACGGCGGCTACCTCTTGGCGATCGCCGCCCACGCCGGCTTGCTCGCCTCGGGCCGGCGGGATCCCGTGAGCATCACCGGCCACTTCTTGGCACCGGCTACAGCTGGGCCGGTGATCGTCGATACCGCAGTGCTCAAAGAGGGAGGGCGATTCGCCACCGTTCGCTGCACTGTACGAGGCGACGCTGGGCGACCTCTGGTGGCCGCCTTGGGCAGCTATGGAGAGCTGGCCCCGGTCGAGGCTCCCGAGAGAGTGGAGGGGCGGCCTCCCGAGTTACCGCCGCTGGAGCAGTGCATCAAGGTGGAGCCCACTGCGACCTTTCCGCCGCCGTTCATGGCCAACGTTGATCTGCGCCTCCACCCGGCAGACACTCCGGTCGGGCCCGAGGGATCGCCGGGACGCCCCCGGGTGCGTGGCTACTTCCGCTGGGCCGGCGGCGAGCCGCTAAACACACTCGGGCTCGTCGTCGCCGCCGACGCCTTTCCCCCCACGATATTCAACGCCGATCTGCCGGTCGCCTGGACTCCGACCCTGGAACTGACGACCCATGTCCGCGAAGCACCCCGTCCGGACGAGTGGCTACGGTGCTCCTTCAACACGCGATTCATCACCGGCGGGTTCCTGGAGGAGGACGGGGAGTTGTGGGCAGAGTCGGGTCGCCTCATCGCCCAGTCGCGTCAGCTGGCTCTGCTGCCGCGGGGCTAGCTCACTCTGGACCACGGCCGCCCGCCTCGTGGGCACGATCTGTAGATTTCGAGGCGGGCGGGGGCTGCAGAGTGGCCGGGATAACGAATCCCGAGGCGGGAGACCACACCGAAGGTCTCTCGCCTCAGGGTTTGCACCAAACGCGCCGAAGACTCAGTCCGTGAATCGTCTCCGCCTCACGCCCTTTCTGGTCGTGCTGGCGCTCATCGCTGCCTGTGGGGAAACCGCGAGCTCGCCAACCAATGAGAGCTTCGGTTCGTCTTCGGCCGTCTCGTCGTCTTCGCCGGCCGGAGTGGCGACCAGCTCGAAAGTCGCGGCGACATCTTCGACGATCGTCGCGCCGGCCAGCACCTCCGGCGTCACGACTTCATCCGAGCGGTGTCTCCACCCGGAGGTGACACCGTTCCGCAGCTGGTGGTCCGAGTCGGCAGACGGTTTCCGCACCGAGGTCCACCGGGAGATCCACGGTGACCGCGCCCACTGGGTGTTCACCAACCCTGAGGACGAGATCGAGTTCGGAGTCGGGGTGCGGTCGAACGTGATTCTCGACGGGACGGCCTGGGAGCTCGCCGACGGAGCTTGGGTCGAGCTGCCTTTCGTGCCCATCCGGTGGCCGCTGCTGGTGTGGGTCAACGGCTACGTCAACGGGCCCGACGTGGTTGATCATCTGGAGCCGAGTGAGCCCGCCGCAGTTGCCGGTATCCCCGCCAGGCAGTACGTCGGGGGAGTCGACGAGATGCGGCGCGGCTTCCGTGGCAAGATGGCGGGACGCGAGTTCGTCGCCGCCGGCACGTCGTACTCGTACTGGGTGGACGATTGCGGAGCCATCCTCGAGGCCGATGTTGTCATCGAGCTCGACGGCGAAGAGCGGCGCATCGCCCTCGATGCCGACTGGCCGGTGGTGTTCCGCTATCAATACGAGGTGTACGACGTGGGCGCCGAGTTTGAGATCGTGGCTCCGGAGCCCGGCTATCTGCCGCAGATCCCACCACCTGCGGACTGAGATGGCGCCGCCCTAGGCCACGGGCAGGCGCAGCAGGAACTTGGCTCCTCCCTCATGGGAGGGATCGATGACCAAGTCGCCGCCGTGGCGGCGGGCGATGTCGCGAGCGATGGCCAACCCGAGCCCCGTCCCGCCCTGGTGGCGACTGCGCGACTCATCGATGCGCCCGAACCGCTCGAAGATGAGCTCAGCCTTGTTGGCGGCTATTCCCGGACCGTCATCGGCCACGGTCATCTCGGCCATGCCGTTGGTCTCGCGGAGCGTGAACGTCACCAGAGCGGTGGCGTGGCGCCCGGCGTTGTCGGCGACGTTGTGGATTGCCCGCCGCAGCTGGCGGTGGTCGCCCACGACCTGAGCACCGGACACCGCGGTCATGTCGACCGTGACCCGTCCCGACGCCTGCAGTTGTTTCGCCTCGTCGAGCACGATGTCGTCTAGGTCGACCGGCTCGGCCGGCACCCGCTCCTTGCCGGCATCGGCCCGTGCCAGCTGCAACAGATCCTCAACCAGGCGCTGTAGCTCCACAACCTCGTCGCGGACACTTTCGAGGCGGTTGCGGTTCTCGCCCTCGGCTGTGATCAGGTCGACCTCCAGCTCCGACCGCATCCGGGTGAGCGGGCTGCGCAGCTCGTGAGAGGCGTCGGCAACAAACCGCTGTTGCTGTTCGACCGCGGTCTCGATGCGACTCAACATCTGGTTCATGGTTCCGGCCAGCGACGCAATCTCGTCGCCTGTCGTCGGCTCAGGCACCCGCCGGCTCAGGTCGGCTGCGGTGATGGCGGCAACCTCGGCGCGGATGTCTTCCACCGGGCCGAGGGTGCGCCCCACGAGCCACCAAACCAAGCCGGCCAGGAGCACCACGACCACCGGGATGGAGATTGCCAAGCTGGTGGTCAGCGCCTCGGTGCTGTCGCCGACAACGTCGTAGTTGGTTCCGACGTGAAGTACGGCGGGCAACCCATCGACCTCTACGGTGCGGCTGAGAACCCGAAAGGGATCGTCGTCGACGGGCAGTCCACTCAAGGTCTGGAGCCGGTCGCCTCTGCCAACGTCGTAAGCGATGGGAAGCTGCTTTGCGCCGCTGAGGTTGGGGCTGGCTGCGATCACGGGGCCGCCTGCGGCTACCAGCTGGGTGAAACCTTCCTGCTGACTGGCGGTGAGCGCCGGAGGGACTTCCGTCGCGGACCTCAGAAGCGCTTCGATGTCGTCCGCCCGCTGCCGCAAGTTGGTGTCCATGCTGGTGGTGAGCTGGCTGCGTTGGGCCGTTACGAGACCGAAGGCGACCCCGGTCAACACCACCACTACCGCCGAGACCGCAATAGCCGTGAGGCGGAACCGAATCGAGGCCCGTCTCACGTCAGCCCCCGTCGGTGGCGAGGCGGTAACCGGCGCCACGCATCGTCTCGATGGCATGGCGGCCGAACGGCTCATCGATACGTGTCCGCAGCCGGCGGATGTAGACCTCGACGATGTTGGGATCGCCCTCGAAGTCGTACTCCCACACTCCGTCGAGGATCTCGGTCTTCGACATCACTTGGCCGGCCCGCCGCATCAGGAATTCGAGAACGTCGAATTGGCGCGACGTCAGCTCGATTTCGACCTCGCCACGCCAGGCGCGGCGTTCTCCGGGATCGATGCGCAGATCGCCGGCTGCGATTGGTACCGGGTTCCGTCCGGTGGTGCGGCGCAAGAGGGCCCGTATCCGGGCAACGAGGACGGCGAACGAGAACGGCTTGGTCAGGTAATCGTCGGCGCCGGTGTCCAGCGCTTCGGCTTCGTCGAGATCCCCATCTTTGGCGGTCAACATGAGGATCGGTGTCCAGTTGCCGGCCTCGCGCAGATCGCCGCAGATGCGGTAGCCGTTGCGGCTCGGCAGCAGAATGTCGAGGATCAGGAGGTCGTAGCTGCCCTCGCTTGCCAGCCAGTAGCCCTGATCGCCGTCCCAGGCCACCTCGACGGTGAAGCCCTCGGCTTCGAGCCCCCGCTTGACGGCGGTAGCGATCTTCTTGTCGTCCTCCACCAGGAGCAGCTTCATGACGCAATTGTCTCACGGAAAGCTGACTGCCAGCTGAACAGATCCTGGCCGGTCGAGTCAGGTGAGTGTCAGCCCACCCTTGATATTTTGCGCCTGATCACAAACCCAAGCGGGAGGCATCAATGCAGAAGAGGACCAAGATCATCATCGGCGCTGCGGTAGTGGCAGTGGCCGCTGCCATACCAACGGTGGCGATCGCCGGAGGCGACACCGATACCCCGATCACTGGGGAAGCCCTGGAGAAGGCCAGCAAGGCAGCTCTGGACTACCTCGGTGAAGGACGGGTAACCGACACCGAGGTAGGCGACGAGGAGTCGCTCTACGAAGTCGAGGTGACGCTCAACGACGGCACCGAAGTCGACGTTCAGCTCGACGAGAACTTCGTTGTGGTGGGCTCTGAGGTCGAAGGCGTCGATCAGGACGAGACGGACGGTGACAACGACTGAGGCACCGTCTGACCGGAAGCTGTTGAGCCCGCCCTGTCGGCGGGCTCAACCGTAGTTGCGGAGATCAGTAGAGGAACATCGGCTTGCCACGCACGTGGCGCACTTTCGGCTTGTAATTCGCCTTGTCGTAAAGCTCGTCGACGTCGACTCGCTTGACGCCCTCCCGAGTCACTGAGATCGGTACCGAGGTGTAGGTGCCGCTGCGCAGGGCCACCATCCGCCCGGACATGCCCTCGACGGCCAAGTCGGCCGCCATCACCGCGTAGTTGGTGGCCACCATCAGGTCGAGCGAATCCGGCGAGCCGGATCGCATCAGGTAGGCAAGCTGCTGATAGATGATGTTGATGCCGGTCCGCTCCTTGAGCAGCTCTCCGGTCAGCATTCCGATACCGCCAAGCTTGCGATGTCCGTACGCGTCCTCGTCGCCACTCAGGATCATGTCGCCGCCCTTGATCGAAGCCCCCTCCGAGATGGTCATCATGGCGTAGCGCGACGGGTTGGCGGCCCGGTCGGCCATCAGCATGTCGGCCAGCTCATCAATGTCGAAGGGCACCTCGGAGATGATCGCTCGATCCACGCCGGCCAGGTATGCGGTCACCAGCGACGTCTCCCCGCTGTACCGGCCGAATAGCTCGACTACAGCGATGCGCTCGTGCGAACCGGTGGAGGTCCGCAGGTTGTGGATGAATTGCACGCCGCGGGTCACCGCCGTCGAGAATCCAATGCAGTAGTCGGTGCCGTGGACGTCGTTGTCCATCGTCTTCGGGATGGCGATGACGGGCACGCCCTCGTCGTGCATGCGTAGTCCATAGGACAGCGTGTCATCGCCACCGATGGGGATGAGCACGTCGATGCCTTGGCTCTCTAACACGGCCAGCACGTGCGGCGTGAAGTCGTGTGGGCCTTCACCTTCGGCAGTGAGAAACTCGGGCACATCGCTGGTGCGAACCTTCCCCGGGTTGGTCCGCGACGTGTGCAGGAAAGTGCCGCCGGTGCGGTCCACGGTCCGTACCCGCTCAGGGTTGAGAGGCAGGAAATTCTCTTCGATCGTCGCTTTGTCGTCGAGGTTGGTTGTCAGCAGACCGCCCCAGCCGCGGCGGATGCCGATCACTTCGTGTCCTTCGTTCCACGCTCGATTGACGACTGCCTTGATGCAGGGGTTGAGACCGGGGACGTCGCCGCCTCCAGTGAGGATTCCTATACGCATGGTGCGACGGTAGCGCGCTCACGGCGCCGGGACTATCAACACTTCTGCTCCGATGGGCCGGAAACCGGCAGCGAGGAACGCCCGGAGCGAGGCCGCATTGCCGGGAGCCACCTGCGCAAATACCGCTTCATGGGGCTCCACCGCCCGCAGCGCATCGACAATCAGGCTCCTGCCGTCCCCGGAGAAACGCCGAGCGGGGTCGAGCTCGATCGAAACCTCGAGGCGACCCACCAGGCCAGTACCCAGAATCACCGTGCCCGACTTGTCCGGCGTGACCTGGATGGCAATGTCGTTGCGATAGCGACGGGCACGCTCGACCCGGCGAGAATCGTGGGCGTCTACGAGGTGCAACGATTGAGACCCGCCGCCGATGCCGGTGCGCGCCATGACAACGTCGACCGAGCCGCAACGCAAGCCCAGCCGCTCGGCGAGCCAGGTAACGAACGCGGGGCGCAACGGGGCCCCCAGGTCCTTCGGGTCGAGACGGGCGCGCACTTCCGCCGTGTCCACGTCGGCCAAAACGTAGTGGGTAGCCGTCAGCGCTACGACCGCCGTCATCGGTCCTGCCGCCGGCATGATGGTGACCGAACCATCCGGCGGAGGGAACGAGCCTCGGGCAGCCGCTTCCAGGATCGGGCGAAGGGGGTGGGGGTCAGAAGCCACGCTGGCTGCCCGCAAACGGGGGCTCGGCTCCGGCGAGGAACTCATCGACATTCGGTCCGCCGAGGCGGTGCAGCTTGCGATTGCCGTACACGTAACTGACGATCAACAGCGGAATGATGAGCGGCCAGGACGTCGCCACCTTGGCGGCTGCCAGCATCTCGGGTCGCTCCTGAACGAAGAGAACACCTTGGACGGCGGCGCGGAGGGCGAAGAAGGCACACCAGATCCAGGTGACTGCGGTGTACGCGGGGCGAACGTCGGGACGCCAATACCACTCCAGAGGCCAGCGCCGGTACAGCCAACTCGACCATGCGGCCAGTGGTCGGCGCGTCACAACAGACAACGCTGCCCCAACGGCCGCCCCCGATGCACCGACGATGCCGGGCAGAAAGTAGCTCTCGGCTCGCCCGCTGCGCAGCGCCAGCAGGGCGGCGAAGCCGATGGCGGCGATCCCGCCGAAGGCGTAGATGGGGGCCTGGCCTTTGCGTATCCGCCACGCCGCCACTGCCGTTCCGGCGAGCAGCGCGGCGACCGCAGCCGGGCCCAAGCTGGTGAATGCGTTCACCCCGACGAAGACCACCGGCGCCAGAAAAGAGTCGCCGATCGTGCGGTCGCCGACGAACAAGCCGCGGAGGTCTTCTCGGATGTCGTCGCGGAGATGGCTGGGGACGCTCACGGCGCTGAGGCTAGGCGGTGCGGGTGAGTGTCCAGCACGGTGCGTCGGACTCAGCTAGCTGGCTAGGTACTCTTTGTAGCGCGCCTTGGCGGCCGCCATGTAGCCGTCCATCTGAGCCACATAGCGGTCGGCTTCTTCCCTGGCCTCGGGGAACCGCCGACCCATAGCCACCGCGGCAAAACGAGCGCCGCGGTAATAGGGCACCATTTGCTCCAGCTTCATCGACCCGGGTCCCGGCTCGGCCGGCCCCAGCTGGGGTGGCTCCTGAGTCGTCGGCGGCAGCCCCATCGACCGTGCAGTGGCCACGATCTCATCGGCAAAGGCTCGGTCGGCAAAGTCGCGGCTGACGACGCGGTGCAACTCGGTGCCGTCGGGGCCGATGAAGACGGTCGCCGGGCGGGCGATGTTGCGCTCGTCCTTCTCGTCTGCCACAGCGTACGGCGCAATGGCCCCGGACCGATCCGGGTCGCTCAGCAGCGGAAACGGCAGGCCGAGCTTCTCGATCATGGCCGAGTGTTGCTGGGGGGTGTCGATGCTGACCCCGACGACTCGAAAGCCGGCGGCGGTTAGATCGGCATGCCTCTGTGCCAGGCTGACCAGCTGGCCGTTGCAATACGCTCACCAGTCGCCGCGCAGGAAGAGGATGATCACCCCCGCATCGAGGTGCTCCGACATTGTCCAAGTGTCGCCTTGCTGATCCGTGAGCGTGAAGTCGGTTGCCTGCATGCGTCCCTCTCGGTCTGTCTGCATGGACGCTAGCCGGAAAGAGCGGTTCCGATCAGCTCGACCGCCCGGGCGGCAACACTCTTGGTGGTGCGTTGACTGAGGAAGGCGAGCCGGACGATGAACGCTTCGCCGACGGTGGTACTCGAAACGTGCACGTCGCGGCTGGAGTTCATGTGATCGAAGAGTGCTCGGGTGGCGTCGTTGCCGGCACTGGCGCGCACCGCAACGATGGACAGCTCGGGGGCGGCGATCACCTCGATACCGTCGAGCGCCGCGAGCTGCGCCGCGGTCCACTCCGCAAGGTCGAGCATCCGATCGAGCTCGCGCCGAAACGCCTCGACGCCGTGGAGATGCAACGCCAGCCACACCTCGAGGCCGCGCGGCGGCCGAGTGAGCTCCGGCCCCAAGGCGAAGTAGTTGGGGATGGCACCATGAGCCGGCACGTCCTGCATGTACGAGCCGCGGGCGTCGAGTGCTTCCAGCAAGGTGGTCTCGTCGCGCACCAGCACCCCTCCGACGCCGAACGGGAGGAACAGGCTCTTGTGAGCGTCGACGGTGATCGAGTCGGCCTGTTCGATGCCAATCATGCGATTCTTGCCACGCTCGGTCAGCACGAAGAAGCCACCGTAAGCGGCATCGACGTGCAGCCAGGCTCCGGTCTCGCCAGCGACTTCGGCGCAGGCGCTCAGAGGATCGATGGTGCCGGTGTCGGTGGTTCCGGCGCTGACGGCGATCATCATCGGCTCGAGCCCGGCGCTGCGGTCGGCGGCGATGGCGTCCCGGAGCTCGGCGACATCGAGCCGGAGCGACGCGTCGGCCGGAATGAGGCGAACCCGGTCGGGATGGATCCCGGCGATGTGGGCGGCCTTGACGATCGAGTGGTGGGCTCGGTCCGACGTATAGATCACTCCCCGTGAGAAGTCGGGGCCGAGGCGACCTCGGGCGGCGACGGTTGCGGTCAGGTTGGCGGTGGACCCGCCCGACAACAGCACACCGGACGCCGTCTCTGGCAGGTCGAAGAGGCGGCACATCCACCTGATCACGCTGTGCTCTATGGCGATCATCCCCGGGGCGCCGTGGGTGCCGCCGGTGTAACGGTTGGTGACGGCCCCGAGCAGCCGGCCGATCGCCGCGGTGTAGATGCCGCCGCTCGGTATGTAGGAGAGGAATTTGCCGGATGAGGTGTCGAGTCCGGTCTCCAATGCTCGGTCGAGCACCGTGAGCAGGTCGTCGAGTTCACCCCCGTCCTCGGGTGGCGGCGCCCCCAGCTCCGCCACGAGCTCGGGATCGATGGGTGGCCAGGAGGCGGGCGTCTTGGGCCGCGCCTCTAGGTAGTCCTCGCTGTAGCGCAGCGCCACCTCGGTCAGCCGGCGCCGGGTGGCGCTATCCAGTTCGAGCTCTCCGTACACCTATGCCTTTCATCCATGGCAAGACCTTAGGGTGCCGGCAGGGTGGCAGGGCGCTGCGGCCTCGAGGCGCTAGCGATCCTCGATCACTGCCTCCACTTGGATGTCCTCCGCCCCGCGGATGGTGAGGGTGAGCCTCATGGTGTCCCCAGCCGGAGCAGGCTCGAGGCACATAAGGTGCTCTCCGCCGGCGGCCAGCGACCACGACTGTCCCGGCGTGAGCGTTAGACCACCGATCATCGGCTGCATGACTGTCACCCCGGCTTCGTCGATCGTGGTCTCGTGCAATTCGACGGCCCCGCAGTCATCCGAGGTCGCTCCGGTCAATGTGACGGGGGAGTCGAGGCCGTTGCTGATCTCCATGAAGACGGCGCCGGCGGGCGAGCCCGTCGGTACCGGCGGGCTCCAAGCGTCGGTGGCAACGACGCCAGGCGGGGAGCTACAGGCGCCGCCGAGGACAATCACCACAGCTATGGCCGCCGGCATCGATCTGGTACGGCTCAAGAGAGGTACTCCATCGTTGTGATGTAAGCAGCGAGATTCACGACGGCGAGCTGGCCGGTGTGATCCGTACCGCAGGGGTCAACGCGGCCGGCCGGGAGTTGGGGGAAGGGTACCCGGCAGCTGATTGCAGCTGCGGGCTCATCCCTCGGCTCCGAGTGTGAGGAGGTATTCGATCAATGCCTCGATGTTGGCGGCGGTGAGCTGTTCTGCCCAGTCGGGCGGCATGCGGCCGGCGTCGAACCCCGCAACCACGTACGCGTCGGGATCAACGATCGACCTCCGGAGATACTCCCGAGCCGTGAGTCCGGTCTCACGATCGGCGGCGTCTACGCCTATGGCGGCCAACGAGGGTCCGACCAGCACGACACCCGGCTTGCGCGAATGGCAGGTGACGCAGCCGGCGTTCTCCCCGAGCTCGGTTCTCTCGAACAAGTCGCGGCCGTCCGCGGCGATGCCGGTGACCGGGAGGCCCCCTCCTCCGCAGGCGACGAGCCAAAGCGCGGCTGCCACTGCCGCGGCGACCGGTCGCGGCCGCATCAGCTTCCGTCCGATCGCATCTCTGAGCCGGTACGGTGTTCGGCCACCAGTACAGCGCGGCAGCCGACTAGGGAGCGCGCCATCTGGCCAGTGCCGGGTGCGGGTACCGAATGGGCATCCGGACCGACGATACCTCGGAGGAGCGCGGTTGGGGACGATTCACCGCCGGTACGTTGCCGCGGGTCGTGGACCTATTCTCGCCAAATGACCGATTCGATCCTCGTGCTGAACTGCGGAAGCTCCTCCATCAAATACCTGATGGTGGCCATGCCGGCCGCCACCCATCTGGCCCGGGGAGTGATCGAACGGATCGGCAGTGACCAGGGCTCGTGGCGGCATGCCGATGGTGACGGCGATCACATCGAGGCGCGACACATCCCCGATCACCGCAGCGGTGTGGAGATGATGCTGGCGCGCCTCGGTGGGCCCGCCCAGCCGGCCGGCTCTACCGCGATAGCCGGTGTTGGTCACCGCGTCGTGCACGGCGGCGGCAAATCCACGGCGCCGCTCCTGGTGAGCGACGCGGTCCTGGCCGACTTGGACGAGCTCGCTGTTTTGGCTCCGCTCCACAACCCGGCGAGCATCGCCGGTATCCGAGCTACCAGGGACCTGCTGCCAGCGGTGCCCCAGGTGGCTTGTTTCGACACATCGTTTCATGCCACGCTGCCGGCGCGAGCCTATGTGTATGGCCTTCCCTACGAGCTCTACGAGCAGCGTGGCATCCGGCGGTACGGCTTTCACGGGATCAGCCACGAATACGTGGCGCAACGCTGTGCCGAGCTAGCCGGCCGCGACCCTGACGACCTCAACGCGATCACCTGCCATCTAGGCAACGGTTGCTCGATAACTGCGATTGCTCGCGGACAGTCGATCGACACGTCGATGGGCTTCACGCCGCTCGAAGGGCTCATGATGGGCACCCGCTCCGGCGACATCGACCCGGCAATCGTGCTGCACCTGGCGGGTCCAACCGGGCTCGGCTCGGTCGAGGAGGTCGGCGAGCTGCTCCAGGAGCACAGCGGCCTCCTCGGCCTCTCCGGGGTCTCCAATGACGTGCGTGACATCCTGGCGGCGGCGGGAGCCGGTCAGGAGCGTGCCGCGCTGGCGGTCGACGTGTTCGCGTACCGGATCAAGAAGTACATCGGGGCATATTGGGCGGTTCTCCCATCCGTAGACGCTCTCGTGTTCACCGGAGGCATCGGCGCCGCCTCCGCTGCCGTGCGCCGACTCATCCTCGATGGGCTCGATCAATCGCTGGGCGTCGTGTACGACGACGAGCGCAATTCGGCTGCGTCCGGGCAGGTCGAGATGGAGATTGGCGGCGCCGGATCGACGGCGCGGGTCTTCGTCATCCCGACCGATGAGGAGTTGGCGATCGCTCGGATCACGCATCGGTTGGTGAAGCCGGCGGCGACATCGGCCGAGGATGGGTTCAAGCTTCACTAGCCGCGCCGCCGACGCCGTCGCTGAGTCACCGAATCAGGTGGCGTCTGCACTCCAGCCGGTGAGGTGGGAGATCGTGATCGCGATCACCGCGCCGCTGGGGGGATAGCCCCGGTACTGGGGATACTTGTCGGCGAGCCGGGCGACGGCGCGCTCCCACTCGGGTCCGGTCTCGATGATGCGGGCAGTGCCGTCGACGCGCACCCACCACAGCTGGCTCCAGTCGTCGCTGTAGTGGTCGACCAGCAGTGTCACGGACGGATTGGCGGCGATGTTGCTGAGGCGCTTCAGCCGCGTCGTGCCTTTCGGCTTGTGGTCGACTGCGCTGTACAGGCGCTCCTCATCCCGGGCGAATACCAGCGGCACCAGGTGCGGCCGACCCACCGTGTCGACGGTTCCCAGGCGGCCCACTCTGCTGGTATCCAAACGGCGCAGCATTTCGCGGCGGTCCATGGTGCGAGCCTAAATCGATGTTGGCGACAGGACGGGCACGAGCCGGCAACGTAATCACTGCCATAAGCCTCTACTTGCCCACAGGACGGCTTGATTCAATGGTGTCTGTTGAGGTGGGCCGTCCACGACAGATGGGGGAACGGCGGGGTAGGCCGGCCCACCCAGCTATTGATGAAGCGGCTGAGTTCGGCGTGCTTTCTCTCCTCCTGGAGGCGCCGGACTCGAGGCGCTCAACTGGCGCCGGAGGGTGTAGTCGGGTTGTGCTCTTCGTGACCCGCTGTGAATAACCAGCCCTCGGCGCAGGCTAGGAAGAGCCGGGTGATCCGGGTTGACGGACCGGTCACCCGGCTCCGGCCGCCTAACGGGTGTAGGTTGGGACGTAGTACCGAAGGAGTTGGTGATGCGCAAAGTGGTGCGGGTGATGTTGTGGATCATCGCCATTCAGACCGTGGCGTACTTAGCGGGGCAAATCATCTCGAAGCGGCTGAGTCGCGGCGACTCGAATAGCGACGACTTCAAGCTGGCCGCGCTCTTCGGCGGCAAGAAGTTCAGCAGCAGGGCCAACGACCTACATTCCGGTTCGGTGATGACCGCAATGGGTGGCGTCGATATCGACCTGCGGCAGGCCACCTTGGCTCGCGGCGGCGCCTATCTCGATCTGACGGCCACCATGGGTGGGATCAGGGTCTTGGTGCCAGAGGGTTGGGCGGTCGACGTCGACGCCGAAGCCAGAGCGGGAGGATGCGAGACACGGGTCACGCCTTCCGACGAGCTTCCCGCAGATGCCCCCCGCCTCAACGTGCACGCGGTGGCCCGTATGGGCGGTGTGCTGGTTACGACCCAGGAGTGACGGCGCCGAGGGCGCCCCACTGAGATCGTCTATGTGGCTTCTCCGCTGGTTCGGCCGGCGAAGACGTCGGTCCGCTT
>JBFIXI010000047.1:0-34186 GCA_041605955.1 Acidimicrobiia bacterium | reverse complement strand
CTGCTCCATCAGCACATTGTCCTGATAGAAGGAAGCCAGCCGGCCTTCGACGATCTTGTCGATGATGTGATCCGGTTTGCCCTCGTTGCGGGCCGCCGCCGCGATCAGTTCCTTCTCCTTGGCTATGACGTCGTCCGGGACATCTTCGATCGTCACCCATTGCGGCCGCCCCGCCGCCACGTGCATGGCCAAGTCGTTGGCCATCTCCTGGAAGTCATCGGACTTGGCTACGAAGTCGGTCTCGGAAGCCAGCTCCACCAGTACCCCGATGACGGGACGGCCCGCTTGGGAGTGGAGATAGCTGCCGATGGCACCCTCCGCTTGGGGACGGTCGGTCCGTTTGGCGGCCGCCGCCAGGCCCCTTTCCCGCAGCAGGTCCTTGGCTTTGTCTATGTCGCCGCCGGCTTCCTCCAGGGCGCGTTTGGCATCCATCATCCCGGCGCCGGTTGAGTGACGCAATGTCTGGACGTCCTTCGCTGTGAAATCAGCCACGAATACTCCTTAGATCGTGAATGCGGTGGTCTGCGCCGCTACGAAACCGAAACCTGGCCTGCTGCCGGGGCGCCGGCGTCGTCGGTAGCACCGGCCGCGTCGGCGCTGGCGGCCGCGGCCCGCTTGCTGCGCGCCGCCTCATGGAGCTCACGCCCTTCCTTGGCCGCATTGGAGATGGTGGAGGCGAGCAATTGCGACGCCCGGATGGCGTCATCGTTGCCGGGAATCACCAGATCTACGAGGTCGGGATCGCAGTTGGTGTCGACGACCGCAATGATTGGAATACCAAGCCGACTCGCTTCGGTCACCGCGATGTGCTCGTTCTTGACGTCGATGATGAACACAGCATCGGGGACCCGAGTCATGTCACGCACCCCGCCGAGGACTGTCTGAAGCTTCTCCAGCTCGCGCCGCAACCTGAGGCGCTCCTTCTTGGGAAGGGCCTCCATCTCGCCGCTCGATTCCATCTGCTCCAACTCGAGCATGTAGCGAATCCGCTTGTTGATCGTCTGGAAGTTCGTCAGCATGCCCCCTAGCCAGCGATGATTCACGTACGGCATGGAGGCGGCTTGGGCCGCGTCCTTGATGGCTGCTTGCGCTTGCTTCTTGGCGCCGACGAACAGAACGACGCCGCCGTCTGCAGCCAGATCCCTGACGAAATTGCAGGCGCCTTCGGTCGCCTCGAGTGTTTGGCGAAGATCGACGATGTGGATGCCGTTGCGCTCCCCGAAGATGTAAGGGCGCATCTTCGGATCCCAGCGCCGGGTCTGGTGCCCGAAGTGGACCCCGGCCTCGAGCAGTTGCCGCATAGTGACTGATGCCACGCGCGTTTCCTCCTATTCGGGTTGAAGCTTCCGCCGCCCCTTTGAGCCTCCGACACGCATTTCCGAGAACGCGCGACCACGGGAGATTGCGGTACGGCGTGTTTGGTAGGCGGCAGTGTAACGCTACGCCGCCGGGCCACAGCCGACCGGCGCTAGCGTCGTCCCCCCGGTGCCTCACGTTCCGGTGCCTCACGTTTGACGAGGTCGACGGCGATTCTCATGAGCATTGCCTTCCGATACGGCTCCTTCACCCTGCTGGCCATCCCCGACGAGCTCCTCCGCCAAACTTGACGGCGCGTTAGCAGAAGTACATCGAGTGTCTGGAGGGCTCCGCGATCATGGCGGACGGCAACTGCTCGCCCGACGATGAGGCCCGTTGATCACGGGAACTGCAAGGCCCCTCGGATCACTTCTTGAACGGGGGCTCCATGAGGCGGTTGCGCAGCGACATGACGGCCTTGGTGTGAATCTGACACACCCGCGACTCGGTGACACTGAGCACCTTGCCGATCTCGGCGAGGGTCAGGCCCTCGTAGTAGTAGAGCGTCACCACCAGCCGTTCCCGATCGGGAAGTCGCTGGATGCTGTCGGCCAGAAGATATCGGGTCTCCTCCTTCTCGAACGAGCCTGACGGATCGGACGCCCGAGGGTCCGCCATCACGTCGCCCACCGCCGCCGAATCGCGCTCTGCGGGATTGAGCAGCTCGTCGAGCGCCACGAAACCCAGTGTCGAGATCTCGCCGAGATGGCCTTGCAGGGTTCCGATCGGAACCTCCATGTGCTCGGCCAGCTCCTCGTCGCTGGGAGTGCGCTGCAACGCGTGTTCCAGCTCGGCAAGGCTGCGCTGGATCTCACGCGCTCGGGAGCGCACCGAACGCGGTACCCAGTCGAGCGCCCGTAGCTCGTCGAGGATGGCGCCCTTGATCCGATTGACGGCGTACGTCTCGAACTTGTAGCCCCGTTCGGGATCGAACTTGTCGATAGCGTCGATTAGGCCGAACGTGCCGTAAGAGACGAGATCTTGTGGATCCACCGAGCGTGGCAACCCGGCCCGTACCCGGCCGGCGACGAACTTGACGAGAGCGGAGTAGTGGAGAATCAGCCCTTCGCGCGCCGACGGATCGCCGGAGCTCTTGAACGTCTCCCAGAGGTTTGCGAGTTCCTGCTCACCACGTTCAGGCACGCGGGTGGCTTCTGTCATAAGTCGCCTTGAGATGTCTGCGAGTCACGGAAGTGTATAGCTGGGTAGTTGCCAGATCAACGTGACCCAACAACTCTTGCACAGTACGTAGATCGGCACCTCCCTCCAACATATGAGTGGCAAATGAGTGGCGCAGCGCGTGCGGGAAGGTGCCGAGGCGGCGTTTGACGACGCGCCGAATGCCCCGGGCATCCAGCCGTCCTCCCCTGGCGCCGATCCACAATGCATCCCCCGAACCGGCACCGGCGATGGCCACTCGACCCTCATCGAGCCACGCGGTCACCGCCCGCCGGGCTTGCCGACTGAGCGGCACGACTCGCTCCTTGTCACCCTTCCCCCTGACCCGGATGAATGGAGCCGCCTCTACATCCTGCACGCGCAGGCCGGCGAGCTCGGAGACGCGCATCCCGGTGGCGTACAACATCTCGACGAGCGCGCGGTCGCGCAGATCGAGCGGCGAGTCGCCGCCAATCGCGTCGAGGAGCTCACCGAGGGGACCCGCGGGCAGCGACTTGGGCAGGCCCGGGGGTCGTTTCGGCTGGGCCACGCCGCGCGCCGGGTTGGCTTCGATCAGGTCACGCTTGAGAGCATCCTCGAAGAAGGCGCGCACCGCCGACGCCTTGCGCGCGGCCGAGGCGGGGGCGTAGCCGCGGCTGTTCAAGTTGGCCAGGAAACGGCGATACACCCGACGCGACACCTCCGTTAGGTCGAGGAGGTCCTGGCGTCGACAGAACTCAGCGAACTGGGCCAGGTCGCGTCGGTACGCCTCGACGGTGTGAACCGACAGGGCGCGCTCGTCCGCCAGCCGCTGCAGGTAACGCGAGATGGTCTCGTCGAGGCTGGTAGCAAGTGCCACGACCCCATCGTGGCCCGGTCCGGCGGCAATAGCAACGACCGGAAGCTCATCGACCGGCCGCCGGCTCCCCTCCAGTCGGATAGTACCGCTCACCGCGACGCACCAGCTCGCCGGCCACCTCTGCCTGAGCCAGCAGCGACGTGGCCGCGGCCACCGGGATGTGCCGCGACACGGCCAACTGCGCCGGCGATATCCCCGCCCAGTCCCATTTCAGCTGCGGCGAGTGGCTGCGCCGAGCCGGGCCGAGTATCAGTTCGAGCTCCGCAACCAGGTCCGCAGGGTCCAGCACGGGGTGGGCACCGTCCCGTATGAGCCGGTTGGTCCCGGCAGCGGAGTCTCGACCGATGTCCCCAGGAGTGGCGAAAACACTCGTGCCCTGATCCAACGCCGCTGCCGCAGTGATCAGCGCCCCACCCTTGATCGCAGCTTCAACGACGACCACCGCCCGGGCCAATCCCGAGATGATCCGGTTGCGCGGCGGAAATCGCCAGGCTTCGGGCGGAGTCCCCGGCGGGTACTCGGCGACGATGGCCCCTCCCCCGTCTATGAGCTGATCCCGCAACACCTTGTGCTCCCGGGGATAGGCGATGTCGAGGCCGCACCCCAGCACTCCGATCCCGACGCCGCCAGCCGCCACCGTCCCGCGGTGGGCGGCCCCATCGATGCCGCGCGCCAGGCCGCTGACCAACACCCAACCGGCGGCCGCAATCGCCCTTCCGTACGCCATTGCCAGGTTGCGCCCATAGGCGCTGCAGCGGCGCGTGCCTACCACGGCCACTGCCGGGTCCGTGGACGGCAGCCGGCCCCGCACGAAGAGCAGATCGGGACCGTCGGGCAGTTCCTCCAGATGCGGCGGATACCCCGGCTCGCCACGAAACACAACGTCGATGCCAACTCCAGCCAGCTGAGCGACACGCTGCGGCGCCGGAACGGCCGCGGCCTGGCGAGCGCGGGCGCTGTGGCGACCCGACTCCGTCACCCGCCGGACGGCGCCGGCCGCACCGTGCGCCTCGAGGAGGCCCCGCACACTATCCGGATGCAGCCCGGCGAAGGCCAGCTGCAGCCGCCATCCCAGCTCGGCTCGGGCGGCCACTACGTCAGCGAGTAGGTGCGCCGGCGCGGTCATGCCAGCCGGTAGCCCAGTGACTCCGCCACGTGGTCGGCGGTGATGGCCTCCGACGCGTCCAGATCGGCGATCGTGACGGCTACCCGCCGCACTCGATTCCAGCCCCGTGGCGACAACCTGTGTACTTCGACCGCCCGATCCAGCAACGTGGCGGCACCGTCGGTCCACGCCATCGCATCCATGGCGACCCGACTCAGCTCGCAGTTGAGAGCGGCGCGAGACGTCTGTCGCTTTCGAGCGTCCACCACTCGAGCTCGTACCGCGGTGCTCGGCTCGCCGGGAGGGCCTGCCAGCAGTTGGTGGTCGACTCGGGCCAGGCCAACGTGGAGGTCGAATCTGTCGAGGAGCGGACCCGACAGCCGGGCGCGATAGCGGTCGACTGCGCCCGGCGAGCACAGACAACTCCGGGCGGGGTCGTCACGAAACCCGCACGGGCAGGGGTTGGTGGCCGCAATCAGCTGGATGGCGCTGGGGTACGTTACCGTCGAGCCTTTCCTGGCGACCACCACCCGCCCGTCTTCGATTGGTTGCCGCAACGCCGCCAGCAGTGGAGCCGGAAACTCGCCGAGCTCATCGAGGAAGAGCACCCCCCGATGCGCCAAGGTCACTTCGCCGGGGACGGGGACCCCGCTGCCCCCTCCGATGAGGGCAGCCCCCGTTGCGGAGTGGTGCGGACTACGAAAGGGGGGCTCAGCCTGACCGAATCGGGACAAGCCCGCCGCCGCCCACGCCAGCGCCACCTCCAGCTGGGCTTCGGCCGACAGCGGTGGCAGGAGCCCCGGAAGGCACCTCGCCAACATCGTCTTCCCGACGCCCGGCGGTCCCGACATGAGCATGTGATGACCGCCGGCGGCGGCAATCTCGAGCGCCCGGCGGGCCGCTAGTTGCCCACGCACTTCCGCGATGTCGGGACCGGCCGGCGGTGGCGAAGCGGGTGCCGGCGTCTGTGGTGCACCCCCGCCCAGCGCCCCTGCTACCGCTTCCGGCAGCGTCGCCACCCCGACGACGTCGCTGCCCTCGAGAACACAAGCATCGGCCGCGGATGCTGTCGGCAGCACGACACGCCGGCTCAGGTCCCGTCCCACCAGAGCGGCACCGAAGCCGCCGCGCACCGGCCGCACCGTGCCGTCGAGCCCCAACTCACCCAAGGCCACGACGTCGGCCGCGCCAGATTGTTTGGCATTGATGGCAGCCAGCAGGCCCAAAGCAATGGGAAGGTCATAAGCGGAACCCGCCTTGGGTAGGTCGGCCGGCGACAGATTGACGACCACCCGACCGGCGGGAAACCGCGTCCCGGTCGTCCGGAAAGCCGCCCGGACGCGCTCTTTGGCCTCCCGCACCGCGGTATCGGGAAGGCCGACGATCGAGAATACGGACTTGCCGCCATTCGTCACATGGACTTCGACCTGCACCGGTCGAGGGTCGACCCCAACAAGGGCCACGGAGGTAACGCGAGCAAACATACGCCCAACGTATGGGCCGGCTGTGACGGGAAATGATCGATGGTGGAACCGGCCAGCGTCTCACCAGAGTTACTCTCCGGTTCCAATGGGCTTCAACCCGTTCCGCAAGCAAGACAAATCGACGCTCGACATCGCACTCGTCGTCGGCTTCATCGCGCTCACCCTGGCCTTCGTGGCCTGGGGCTTCTTCGGATGATGCCACCCCGCGGCGAACTGGAGCCCGAGATCGTCACGCCGGTCCAGCCGTATCAGGGCCGCAAGAGGTACCTGTGCCCGGGCTGTGCCG
Organism: Acidimicrobiia bacterium; assembly: GCA_041605955.1. Classification (GTDB taxonomy): domain Bacteria; phylum Actinomycetota; class Acidimicrobiia; order Spongiisociales; family UBA5794; genus JAHEJX01. The sequence goes on along the minus strand of JBFIXI010000047.1, from coordinate 27,938 downwards.
GGACCATCGAGATCGGAGTCGGCCACGTGGTAGTGATCCCGGAGGACGCCCCGGACATGAGACGCCATTGGCATCACGGCTGCTGGTTCAAGGAGCGGCGCCGCCGCGGCATCAGACCCGCGCATGCCATCGAACCTTGACTCCGCCAGTCTGAACGAGAACGGTGACCAAGTCCACGCGGAAGATCGGTGGGTCCAGCATCGCGGCCAGTCGCCGCACCTGTTGCTCCTTACGCAGCGACACCAGCTCGGGAGCTATCTCCGGGCGCCGGGCGGCGCGCACTTCGACGGCCGCTACCTCGCGGCCGAAAGCCACGATCAGGTCGATCTCGCCGAGCTTCGACTCGAGGTTGCGGACGAGCACGACGGCGCCGCGCTCTTGCAGAAAGGAGGCGGCCACCACCTCGCCGAAGCGTCCCAGATCTGCGCGGTCTGCAGGAAGCACCTTCATGGTGGCCAGCGTGCCCGCAGCTGATGACCACTTCAACCCTGCCGCCGCCGCGACGCCGGCCATTCGACCGATTGCCGGCTATTCGACCGATTCCGCGGCGAACTGCTACGTGGGAGGCAGGATGTCGCCGGTTTGGACCGACTCCGAGAGGGTCTCCTCGATGTTGACGTCGCGGAAGGTCATCACTTTGACGTTCTTGACGAAACGGGCAGGTCGATACATGTCCCATACCCAGGCATCGTCGAGCTCGAGCTCGAAGTAGACGGACCCATTGGCCCGCCGGGTATGCACTTCGACCGCGTTGGCCAGATAGAAGCGGCGCTCCGTCTCCACCACGTACTTGAACATGGGAAGGACGTCGCGATACTCCTTGTAGATCCGCAACTCGACGTCGGTTTCGTACCGTTCCAGATCTTCTTCGGCCATCAGCTTCTCCTTGTCGGCGGGCATCTTACGGACGCCACGGCCAAAGGTCATTTCCTACGCCCTTCTTCGGCATGCCGGGCCACCGACCGAAGCCCGCTACAAGCCCGCCCAGCGTTTCGGCGGCCACATGACGATAAAAGCCCGACCCACGATATCGCCCTCCGGTATCGCGCCGAACGACCGGCTATCGACACTGTCGCTGCGATTGTCTCCCATGACGAAGACTGCACCCGGCGGCACCGTGACCGGCTCGAAGTCGTTGGTGACCGCATAACTAGGGAGATAGCGCTCCTCGAGCGGAACGCCGTTGACGTAGAGAATCCCGCCGCGCCCCTCGACGGTGTCCCCACCCATGGCGACTATTCGCTTGATGAACTCAGACTGGGGGGTGCGAATGCCGATCGATTCCGCGAGGTTGCGCCACAACCGACTCGGGATCGACTCCTCGGGGCCGGCGAGCCCGCGGGGATCGTCGAACACGATGACGTCGCCACGCTCCGGTTCTCCCCAGACATACGACAGTTTCGATACCAGGACGCGATCGTTGATGTGGAGCGTCTCGAGCATCGACCCGGAGGGAATGTAGAAGGCCTGCACGACGAACGTCTTGATGAAGACAGCAAGCACCAGCGCAATGAGCACCAGAACTGGCAGCTCTCGCCAGAAGCTGCGGGCGGCCCGGGTGACCTTGTTCTCGCGCTGCGCCCCTTCGCGCAGAGCGCGCATGCTGCCATGCACCGACTCGGGGGGATCGCCGGCGAAGGTACCTTCTTCGACGGAGGGTGGCGTGGTCACGGAGCGACGTTACCCGACACGACCGCGTAGTCGTGCCAGAGAATGCGGGCGGCCACCGCGCGCCACGGACGCCACTGCTGTGCGATCCGAGTGGCTTCATCATCCGGGACTGCAGGCCGGCCCAGCATGCGGCCCATCGAGACGAGCAGCGCCCGATCGCCCACTGCCCACACGTCGGGGCGCCCCAATGCCACCAGGACGTAGACGGATGCGGTCCACGGCCCGATGCCGCGTTGGCCGACCAGGGCGGACATAGCGTCGTCGTCGTCCAGCTCGGCGATGGCCAGCAGATCGAACTCGCCTGCCAACAAGTTGGCAGCCAAGGTACGCACGAAATCGGTCTTCTGGCCAGACAGGCCCACTCGCCGGAGCTCGGCCGGCGCCATGGCCAGGAGCGCCGGCTCGTCGAGCCGGCCGCCAACCGCCGCGACCAGCCGGTCGAAGACGGCTTGCGCAGAGGCGCGGGACACCTGCTGCTGGAGGATGAGATGGACGAGGGTGGCAAAACCCTCGGGCCGCAGTCGCAGAGGGGGAAGCCCATTGCGGCTCAGCAGCTCTCCCAGCCGCGCATCCCGATCGGCCAAATCTGCACAGCCGGCGGCCAGTGATGCGGCGTGCAGCCGGGGAGGAGCTACAAGCCACCCCAGCGGGAGGTGGGCCAGATGATCACGAAAGCCTTGCCGACGATCTCGTCGCGCGAGATGGTCCCGAAACTGCGGCTGTCCAGGCTGCGAGTGCGGTTATCGCCCATCACGAAGTACTCGTCGGCAGGAACCGTCACCGGCTCCATATCCCGGGTTCGGGTCGACTGCCGGAGGTACGGCTCCTCGAGCGGCGACCCGTCGACGAACACCGTGTTGCCACGAATCTCGACCGTCTCGCCCGGAAGCGCGATGACCCGCTTGATCAGATCGGCCTCGGGAGTACGCGCACCGATCGACTCCGCCAAGTTGCGGAACAGCGCCGCGACCAGCGACTCGTCCCGATCAGGGCTCCTATCGAAGACCAAGATGTCGCCGCGCTCCGGGTCTCCGAAGCGGTACGACAGCTTGTTGACGAGGATCCGGTCGTTGATTTCGAGCGTGTCCTCCATAGAGCCGGATGGTATGAAGAACGCCTGAAACACCAGTGTCTTGATGAAGACCGCCAACACCAACGCGATGGCCACCAGCACGGGGAGCTCGGCGAAGAAGGAGCGCCGCTTCTTGCGCGGGAGTGGCCGGGCCGACGGCGTCGACTCGGGCGGCGGGGCCTCGTGATCAGGAGCGGCAGTGGTTTCGGCCTCGGACGCGACACGTTGCGGGGTGGCTTGATCGGGACCGCCCGGCCAGTCGCGCAGCCCGCTCAGTCGCGCTTCTCCTTGATGCGCGTGGCCTTTCCGACCCGATTGCGCAGGTAGTAGAGCTTGGCGCGTCGCACGTCGCCGCGTCGCGTCACCTCGATGCTCTGCACGATGGGGGCATGCACCGGGAAGATCCGCTCGACCCCCACACCGAAGCTGACCTTGCGAACGGTGAATGTCTCGCGGACGCCGCCGCCGTTGCGGCCGATGACGACACCTTCGAATGCTTGAATGCGCTCCCGACCACCCTCGATGACGCGCACGTTGACCCGCACGGTGTCGCCGGGAGCGAAGTCGGGAATGTCATCGCGCAGATACGCCGACTCGATTTGTTCGAGAGTGTTCACCGGAATCCTCCAAGACACGCTCCGCCTGGAGCGGAGCCGGATTCTAGACAGACCCTTGGGGTACCGCTAGCCCGTAGCCCGCGCCGCCCCTGCGGGGGCAGTTCATGGATTCCCACCGTCGCCTTGCTCAACCCGGGACGGGTCTGGCCGGCGCGCCGCGTGCTCGGCCCACAGATCGGGGCGCCGTTCGCGAGTCCGTCGCTCGCGCTGGGTGCGCCGCCATTCTGCAATGCGGGCGTGGTCGCCCGACAGCAGCACCGCAGGTACGGCGGCCCCGTCCAGGTCGGCAGGACGGGTGTAATGCGGCTCTTCGAGGAGCCCGTCGCGGAAGCTTTCCGTGCGCGTCGACTCCGGGTTTCCCACCACCCCCGGCAGCAGGCGAACCACCCCTTCGATGATGGCCAGCGCCCCGACCTCACCACCTAGCAGCACATAGTCGCCGAGCGACACCTCTTCGTCGATGGACGCGTCGATGAACCTCTGATCGACGCCCTCGTACCGGCCGCACACCAGGGTGAGCGGACCGCCGACCGACCAGCGATCCAGCGTCTCCTGCGTAAGCAGGCGCCCGCTGGGGCTCAGCAGGACGCGGCGAGTCTCGGCCAGCGGGGCCAGCGCCCGGAGCAGGGGCTCGGCCATCATCACCATTCCGGCGCCGCCTCCAAACGGCGCGTCGTCCAGTCGCCGATGGACCCCTGTTGCATAGCTGCGCAGATCCGTCACGTCGATGTCTACGAGGCCGCGCTCGACGGCCTTGCCGACGAGGCTCACTCGGAGCGGCGAGTCAAAGAACTCAGGGAACATGGTGATCACGTGAATCTGCACCCGCACAGGGTATCCTCACCCTCGGGGAACGACCCTCATCGGACGAGCAGACAGGGCAGCACGTTGGTACAGCGGGACCGCGACTTGGGTGACCCCGGCGCCGAGGACCCTGGCGACAACTGGCAGGACTCCACCTCTCCGTGGGATGACGGCCACGAGACGCCGCGACGCAGGTTCGGAGCTCGTGCCCGAGCCCCTCGCACCAGGCTCAACCAGGCACTCACGGTCGCGAGTGGGGCGCCCCACTCGACGATCGATCCCTGGGACGACGCAGAAGAGGTCACCGATCAGCCGATCGAGCCGGGACCGGCCCGTTACCGCGCCGAGCCCGAGACGCCGACCGCAATCGAACCTCGGCCGAGCCAGTGGGGTGCGGCTCGCCGGGACAATTTCGGTCCTGCAATGGCCAGCTCCCGAGCCCTTGCGACTGGCGAGGAGCCGATCCACCTCGTGGTGGATCTGCGCTCCAAGGCGGTGCCGGCCACCACGGGGGACGCCGCCACCAACTACGGACTGGGCAAGACGTGGGGATCGCAGTGGCGCGACGCAGCCCAGGGATGGGTGCCCGACCGTTACGGCGCCGCCGTGTGGCGTCCTGTCGTGGCGACGACCGAGGACCTGGCGATCTGGGATGTGCGCACGTACCTCGGCATCGTCACTGCCGAGGTTGCCGTCGAAGCTCACGGAGGAGACTTCAGGCAGTTGGGAGCAACGCTGACGCGCGCCCGCGAGATGGGTGTCAACGGCCTGGTCGACGAGGCCATCGCTCGCGGGGCCCACGCCGTGGTCGGCGTCGACATGACGTACACCCCGGTAGGCGGCCGGCTCTTGGTGACCATTACCGGTACCGCAGTCACCCTCAAGGAAAAGGGCACCTAGGACGAGCCCTCAGGCGACGGCGAATCCCCGCATGACGAAGCCCGACGCCGCCTCGGCGATCCGATGGACATGCTGCTTGGGATCGCGAGTCGCCTTCAGCACTCGGCCGGCAGTCATGATCGACTCGTAGATGAGGCGGCTGGCGAGAGTCGAGTCCATCGGCACGAAGACGCCCGCCGCCACGCCCTCCTCGTAGATCTGGACAAAACGTCGCGACAGCGGCGAGTGGGCTTTGGCTACCCGGCGCTGCACTTCGTCGGGCAAGCGGGCCACTTCGGTGTGCAGGATCAGCCCCAGCGGATCCACTGCGACGAACTCGATCATGCGCGTCACCAGCTCACCCATCTGATCGAAAGCCGCCGCATCCTCGAGGCCGGCAAACAGCTGGCTGTTCAGCTCCGGTATCGAGATCTCGACGAGGTGAACGAGCAAGTCTTCTTTGCTCTCGAAGTACTCATAGAACGTGGTGCGGGCAATACCCGCGGCTGCCGCCAGATCGGCGTGAGTCACCGCGGAGTAGCCGAGCCGGCCGAACAGATCGCGGGCCACTTCGACCAGGCGAGCACGGGTGCGGAACTTGCGCGCCGTCTCCATCATGGAACTGATTCTATGGCTCGTTTCCCGGAATCGGTACGTCGCCGGTGGATTTCAACCGTATCGCCGCCGACTGCAGCGACGGCAGGCGCCGATACAGCGTGTCGCGCCGCACCGGAGCGCGGCCATGTGACTCGATGAGAGCGACGAAGTCCGCCGCCTCGACGCTGCGTCCATGGGCGGCCCCTGCAGAGCGGGAGATGATCTCGTCCATCAGCGTCCCGCCCATGTCGTTGCAGCCCGCATCGAGGAGGCGGCGCCCCGCGTCGAGCCCGAGCTTGACCCATGACGATTGGATGTTGTCGATCAGGCCCGCGAAGGCGATCCGAGCCACCGCATGGATCAGCACGACTTCGTCCCAGGTGGGACCCGGTCGGCTACGTCCTCGCAGATAGATCGGCGCCCCCATGTGAACGAATGGGAGCGGCACGACCTCGGTAAAGCCGCCGGTCCGCCGCTGGATCTGGCGCAGAACCTCGAAATGGTTGGCCCAGGACGCGGCATCGTCGATGTGGCCGAACATGATCGTTGCCGTCGAGCGCAGCCCCAGCTCGTGCGCCGTCAGCATCACTTCTGACCACTGCGCGGTGTGAATCTTGTCGGGACACAGATGGCGACGGACACGATCGTCGAGAATCTCGGCCGCCGTGCCCGGCAACGTACCCAAGCCGGCGTCTCGTAGTCGCGTCAGAAAGTCGCGCACCGAGACTCCGAGGGTCTCCGCCCCCTGCCACACCTCCAGGGGGGTGAATCCGTGGATGTGCATCTCCGGGAGGTGGGCCTTTATCGCCTCGACCACGGTCACGTAGAAGTCGCCGGTGAACTGCGGATGGATACCGCCCTGCAAGCACACTTCCGTGGCGCCCCGCTGCCATGCCTCCACGCTGCGCTCCACGACCTGCGGGACGGTCATGAGGTAGGGCTCACCGCGCAAATTGAGCGACCGGGGTCCCTTGGAGAAGGCGCAGAAGCCGCACTTGAAGTAGCACTGATTCGTGTAGTTGATGTTGCGGTTGACCACATAGGTGACCTCGTCGCCGCAGATCTGATGGCGGAGCCGGTCGGCCACCGCGGCCATCGCATCTACTTCGTCGGCCCGGGCACCGAACAGGTCTTCGACCTCATCGCGTTTCGGCGCAGTTCCGCCGAGTGCGCGCTCGAGGATCGTCCTCAGATTCGGGCGCAATGCAGCGAGGTCGAGCTCGTAGGGCTGCTCCCGCCAAGACTCATCGGGCCACTGCGCCGAGAAGCGACGCGGCGGCACTGGTGCGGCCATGTCCCGGCCGGGTGCCCACTCGTAAGGGGGCCGCGCCAGGCCGGCGGCATCGATCTGGTTGAGATATGCGCTGAATATCTCCGGGGGCAGTCCCGCCCGGGCATCGTCGACCGCCACATGGGCCGGCAGCGCAGTCCGTTCCCTGAGTGAGCTGGAGCCCAGCGCCGTCCGCAGCGCCGTCAGTTCCTCCGTTGCCCAGTCGCGCAGCAGCAGATCGGTGGCGCCGCTCCCCACTGCTGTCAGCGCGTCGTCCACCGAATCGACGAAGACCGACACCGATGTCTCGACCGCCGGTAAGGCAGCCAGCTCGGCCGCGGCCACAACCGCGCTCCGTCCGACGCGAAGGAACGCCGCCCGGGTGCGAGCCAGCGCATCGAGCGTCTCGAGCCGATCCTCGGTCGCCACCAGGGTGATTCTCCAGCCGGGGATGCCCGCCTCGGCCAGCTCGATCGCCAAACGGGGCCCGGCAACCCAGGCGACCGGCTCCGCAGTCATCTGATCGGTGCCGACGGGAAGCACCCCGCCTGCGAGGCAGGCGTCAACTGCGGCGGCATCGGCCGTTGCCAGCTCGGCGGTCGTGGTCCCCTCGCGTCGCCGCGTTGCCGCCCACAGCGGATTCACGTCATCGGCCGGTCGCAGTCGTAGGAAGGTGATCCGCAAAGGGTGGGTCTCGTTCATGTAGCGCTCACTGTCGACGGGATGGCTGCATACCCGTCCTCGTCTATGGAGTCTTGCACCTTCGGCATGAGAGCGGAGTCGATCCAATCCGGGGAGATGTACTCCGGGTACACCGGCAGGCGGGGACGCAGCTCGAAGCCGGCGCTCTCGGTCACCCCGCGCAGCCTCTCCAGGTACGGCCACGGCGCCTCCGGGTTGACCCAATCGATCGTGAGCGGCGACACCCCACCCCAATCGTTGATGCCGGCGTCCAGATAGACGCCGAAATCGGCAGTCAGGTTGGGCGGTACCTGCACATTCATCTCCGGCCCGAGAATCCACCGAGCCAACGCCACGATCCGGGAGAAATAGGCGATGCTCGGCTCGGGTTTCTTCCGCAGCAACGTGTCCGCCTTGGCGCGGAAGTTCTGGACGATGATCTCCTGGATGTGGCCCCACTTGGCCTGCAGATCGGCAAGGGCGAACAGCGACTCGACCAGCTCTGCCTCACTCTCGCCGATGCCGACCAGGACGCCGGTGGTGAACGGCACTTTGAGTCGACCGGCGGCTTCGATGGTGGCGACGCGCAACTCCGGATCCTTGTCGGGACATTCGAAGTGGGGCATGCCGGGTTCCATGAGGCGCGGCGAGATGTTCTCCAGCATCAATCCCATGGACACATTGGTGGGTCGCAACGTCGCGAGCGCGTCCTCATCCATCAGGCCCGGATTGGCATGAGGGAACAGAGCCGTCTCCGTGACGATTCGGTGCGACATGGCTTGGACGTAGTCCAGCGTCGAGGATGCTCCGTGAGATATCAGGAACTCGCGCGCTTGCGGCCATCGCCTCTCGGGCTGGTCGCCCAGCGTGAGCAACGCTTCGGTGCAGTGGTGGGACTCGCCTGCCGCGGCAATTGCCATCACGTCGTGGGGGACGAGGTATTCGCCCCCGGCACCGGGTGGTTTGGCGAAGGTGCAGTACGTGCACTTGTCCCGGCACAGCGTGGTGATCGGGATGAACACCTTGCGGGAATACGTGATCGTGCGACCCCGCTGGTCCCGTAGGCGCCGCGCCTCTGCAAACAGCGGCTCGGGATCACGCGCCCCGGTGGCGTACTCGAGGGCTAGGTCGCGGTCCGGCGCCGGGAATGACATGGAGGGACGCTATCACCTCGGGACGAGCTCGCCGGCGAGCGTAGACTGCGGGCCGTGACTCAGGAATTCGAGGCTCAGGAATTCAAGGCCGGGGAATTAATGGCTCAGGAATTCAAGGCCGGGGAATTAATGGCTGGGGAATTAATGGCTGGGGAGTTCGAGGCTCGCCAACGCCGGCAACGCACCTGCAGCCGCGAAGAGGTAGGCGACGTGATCCGGTTGGCGACCGAGCTCGAGCACATGACTTCCAAACACAAGGCGCAGCTCCGGGAGGGGCTCAGCTACGACCAGTTGGTGGAGGTGGCCGCCGAGCTCGGCATCAGCGAAGACGCAGTGGTGCGCGCCCTGCTGCAGTCCGAACAGACTGCGGCGCCCCCGCCGCGGAAGAGAATCGAGCGCAACTCGCGGGCTGGTTTCGTTCGGCACTTCTGGGTCTACGTCTCGGTGATGGCTGGTCTCAGCGTCATCGACTTGGCCGACGGCTCAGGAGGCCTCGACTGGGTCTGGTTCCCCGCCGCCGGCTGGGGTATAGCGGTCCTGATTCACTCGCGAGTCTTCTTCACCGACTGACTCGTCGGACTCTTCCGCGGCATCGACGTCCGGTAGCTCCGCCTCGAGGTTGCGCAGCCGCGGGTAGGAGTACGCCACAACCGATATCGCGATAGCGAGCACCCCCATCAGGACCATCAAGAAGGCTGCTCCCCGGCCCGGCCCGGTGCCGACAATCTCGCCTACCGAGCCCGCCAAGACCCCACCGGGTTGGAGAGCCGGCTCGAAGACCCGATCGAGCAGAGGTCCGGCGGCGATCAGTGCGAGCGGCCCGGTCGCCTGAGCCAACGTTCGCCGCACTGCGAACACCCGGCCCTGCACGTCGGGGTCGACCTTGCGTTGCCAGATCGCCTGACTGAACGAGTTGCCGAACGGGATCGTCAAGAACCCGAAAAAAGCGGCCACGGTCACCAGCGGCAGCGACGGCCTCCACCCCATCAGCATCAAGGCGATGCCGAGCCCGATCACGGAGATCACCAGACCTCTGACGAGGTGCCGGGGCCCACTCCAGGTACTCATGATGATGCTGCCGGCCACCATGCCGATGGCACCGAGCGATACGACCGTGCCGAGCGCCTGCTCCGAGGCAAACCCGAGGATGAGTGGGAACACCACCACCCCGATGAATCCGAGGACGAGATTCAGAGCGGCGAAGTAGACCAGCAGGACCAGCAAGCCGCGGCGTCGCCGGATGTATGTCAGCCCGTAGCGCGCCTCGGCGAGCAGCGAGCCGGCACCCTCCTCCCCGGCTGCACTCTGCACTGGAGCCGGGAATCGCACCATGAGCAAGGTGGCGACGGCGAAAGCGAACGTGGCCACGTCGGCGACGATCACCACGGTGAGCCCTCCGGCGACGAGGAGAAACCCTGCCAGGGCGGGCGCGATCACCTGACCGATTCCTTCCGCGAGCTGGACGAGGCCGGCAGCGCGGGTGTAGTCCTCTTTGGAGACAAGCAGGGTGGTGGCCGCTCCGTACGCCGGCCACTGCAAGGACTGGAAGACCCCCGAGATGGACAGGATCACGTAGAGGTGCCACACCTCCAGCGCATCGAACGCGAGCAGGGTGGCAATCATCAGAGTGCCGGCCCCGGCGCCGGCGTCGCTGAGGATCATCGCCCAGCGCCGATCCCACCGGTCGACCAGGGCTCCGGCGACGGGGGTGAACACCAGTTGGGGAAGCTGCGAGGCCAACAGGATCCCGGCGAGCTGCGTGGCGCTTCCCGTCTCCTGGAATACGAAGATCGCGAGGGCGAACCCGGTCAAGTTGGTGCCGGTGATCGAGACCAGCTGTCCGAGCCAGACCACGAGAAAGGTGCGCATCCCGCCCAATGGTCGAGATTTCTCGACCATATGTCAAGGGGCTGCAAGGTGCGGTTAGCCTGATGGCCACCAGGAGAGAGAGGCGCCACGTGAACGAGGTGACGAAGACGGTACGGCTCAGCGGCGGAAGTGAGCGATCCATAGAGGACGCCATATCGACGATCCTCGCTCGGGCCGCATCCAGTCTCGAAGACATTGCGACTTTCGAGATCGTCCGTGTCGGCGGGACTGTGAGCGGATCCGGCGTACCCGCGTCCTACGACGTCACTCTGGATATCACGTTCAACGTCCGCGAGAATCCTTGACCGGCACGAACTATGCAGAGGATCTGGGACGGGGAGTTGGTCAGATCCGCCTGCCCTTACCCTTTCCTGGCCTGCGCTGGACCAACGCGTACGTGATCCAAGGCGACCGTGGCCTCACCCTGATCGACTGTGGCGTTGACGACGGGCCGACACTGGATGCGCTCGAGAAGGGGCTCGCCGAACTCGGCCACGGCCTCGATGCCGTGACCACGGTCGTCGCCTCCCACATGCATCCGGACCACATGGGGTTGGCCCATCGGCTGGTGGCGGAGGGGGCTCGGCTGACCATGCACGAGTCGGCCGCCGCGGTCATCGACCGCTACAACGACTGGTCGATAACTCGGCGCCGGCTGGCGAAGTTGGCGGCCGAACATGGGGCTCCGGGCGAATTCGTGGCGCGGACTGCTGCGGTTGAGCCCCGTCCCGCCTGGGCGGGCAGGGCGGTCATGCCGGACACGTTCGTCAAGGACGGGGAGCAGATCGTGATCGACGAGGACCGCACGCTCACCGCCATTCACACTCCGGGCCACGAGATCTCCCACATCTGCCTGCTCGACAGCAAGACCCAGGTGCTCTTCTCCGGCGACCACGTGCTCCCCCGGATCACCCCAGTCGTGATGTACGGCGACGAGCCGGACCCGCTGGGCACGTATTTGGAGTCCCTCGGCCGGATCGAATCGATGGACATCGACGTAACGTATCCGGCCCACGTCGACATCCTCGACCGGGGCAGCTTGCGCGCGCGGCAGATCATCCTCCATCACGAGCGCCGGCTCGGCGCCATCGCTCAGGAGGTGCGGGCAACGGCCAAGACAGCCTGGCAGCTGGTCGGCGAGATCTTCCGCCCGCATCTCAACCCTCTCGAGGAGCGTCTCGCCTTCGCGGAGACATTGGCCCATCTGGAGTACCTCCGACTGCGCGACGAGCTGATGCGCAGCAATGAAGGAGGCGTCTGGCATTACTACGCGGCGCGCCGGTGGCGGCCCGGTCCCTAGCCCAGGGTCACGACCACCTGGGTCAGCGCCGCCTCAACCTCACTGACTACGACGTTGACCGACGCGCCCTCGTAGGTGGTGAACCACAGCGCCCCCCGGCTGGGTTCGTTCGCCTCCTGCATCGGCTCCCCCAAGAGATCCGAGTAGTAGTCGATGACTTCGTCGCCGCCCGTTGCCACCTCGAACGAAACCGACGTAGCACCGCCGGCGTTGATCGAAGCTATGACCTCGCCTCCCGGCGGTACGAGCGCATCCGGGAAGCCTTCCGGAAGGCTCGCGCCCGGTATAACTCCGCCGCCCCCACCGGGAGCCGCCGACGTCGTCGGCGCCGAAGAGATCAGCTCGTCGATACCGCAATAGGCTCCGATCCGATCACCGGCCAGCTCGAGCTCAGGATCCTCCAACGCCAGTATCCGAGGGTCGTCCTGGGCCTGCTCGCCGATCGCCAAGAAGTTGTAGTCGTATTCCGCCAACAGGTCGACGAATCCGCGATAAGCCTCGGCGAACAGCTCTACGTCCGCCTTGATCTCATCAGGAGCCAGCCGAACAGCGTCGTCGATGGCGCCCACTGCGCGGGTGATCCAATCCTCCACCTCTTGCGGGCTGAACCCAAGCGGCTGCACGTCGACGGCCTCGTCGTATTCGAGGACGAAGCGGCAGAACTCGTCGTCGGGGTTCGCAACCGGGACGGCGCTGGTAGTCGCGGCCGCAGTGGTGCTCGTGTCGCCACTCGAGGTGCCAGCCGTCGTCGTGGTGTCCCCGGCATCGTCCCCTCCACCACAGGCAGCGGCCACCAGCGCCAGCGCCACCAACCATGCACTAATTCTGTTCACGGGATCCTTCCCTCTTCAGTAGCGGCCCGGCCGATACCCGCACGACCAAGTATTCCAACCTACTTGACCCTGCGCTCAATCGCCTGCTCCGGCGAGGAGCGCCACGACTTCGTCGTCGGAAGTTTGGCTGAAATCGTCGTAGTGCTGGCCCACCGACATCAGCATGCGAGGCGCCGATAGGCATACGAGCTCGTCGACGAGCGGCTCGAGGTCCCGAACCGTCGCCGGGGCTCCGACCGGCACCGCCAGCACGATGGAGGCGGCCCCCAGCTGACGGAGAGCTTCGATGGCGGCTCGCGCCGTGCTGCCGGTGGCCAGTCCATCGTCCACCAGGATCGCATTGCGACCGGTCACGTCGATGGGCTCGTCGCCTCCTCGATACATTTCCAGCCGCCGCTTCAGCTCCTCATTGGCCCGGTCGATTGTCGCCTGCAGCCGATCCCGCGACACCCCCACTTGGCGCATCAGCCTCTTGTTGAGCAGTAGCACCCCGCCTTCGGCGATGGCGCCCAAGCCCAGCTCCGGCTGCCCGGGCGCGCCGACCTTGCGCACCACGAGCACATCGAGATCCGCCTCCAGCGCCTGCGCTACCTCTGCGGCGACTACCACGCCGCCCCGCGGCAGCCCGATCACGAGCGGATGCCTGTCTCGGAGGTGGCCGACGGCGCCACCGAGCCGGCGGCCCGCGTCGCGCCGGTCGGCAAAGGTGGGCGAGCCCATTCTCACGCGGCGAAGCGTAGCCGGGGCAACCCCGCGTCAGTCGGACCGCCGTTCCGACACGGGGATGGCCAGGTCACCGAACTCCGCGGGCAACAACCGGCGCCCGTCGCGCAGCGCCGAGGCGGCTGCCACCGCGTCGCGGCCGAAACGCTGCCGCAGCTCGTCGATTGCGGCATCGAGCCGATCCCGGGCGAGTGAGGCACCGGAGCCGGACCGCCAGACGTCGTCGACGTCTCCGCGAAGCTGGCGACGGCCGCGGAGTGGCAACTCGAGCTGCATGTGCGGAGAATGGACCAGCTTCGACACCGAGATGCCCAACAGCCGCAAGCCGCGACCCGCAGCCGCCTCCTCGAGCGCCTTCTCCACCAGGTAGTCGGCAACTCGGTAGAGCGCCTCCGTGCTGGCCACTGGGGCGCGTAACGTGGTCGCCCGCGTGATTGTCTGAAAGTCGGCGAATCGAACTTTGGCCGTGATCGTGCGCCCTGCGCGATCCTTCTTGCGCAGCCGCCCCCCGACTCGATCGGCGATCGACATCAGGATGGCGCGATGCTCGTCGCGATCCTTGATGTCGCCCCCGAAGGTGCGCTGGGCCCCCACCGATCCCACCCCGACGTGGCGCTCGACATGGCGCCGATCGCGGTTCCACGCCAGGGCGTGGAAGTGGGCGGCGGCGGCCGGCCCCAGCCACGACCGCAACGTTGCCGGCGATGTGGTCGCCAGCTCCGCCACGGTTTCGATCCCCATTGCGTGCAGCCGCGCCGCAGTCTTCTCTCCCACGCCCCAGATCGCCCGCACCGGAAGCGGGTGAAGGAACTCCATCTCCCGGTCGGGGTCTACGACCAGCAGCCCATCGGGTTTCGCCACCTTGGACGCCACCTTGGCGAGGAACTTGGTCCGAGCCACGCCGACCGAGATCGGCAACCCGGTCTCCGCCTTAACGTCTGCTCGGATCGAAGCAGCGATCTCCCAAGCAGGGCCGAAGAGATGCTCGGCGCCGGACACATCCAGGAAGGCCTCGTCGATCGAGATTTGCTCGATGTATGGGGTATACCTCCGGCAGATATCGAAGACCTTGTCCGACAGGTCGGTGTAGTCGGCGAACTCTCCACCGACCACGATCAAGCGCGGGCACAGTTCCCGGGCCCGCCGGATACCCATGGGCGCGTCGACCCCATAAGCCCGCGCCTCGTAGCTGGCCGAGACGATGACGCCCCCGCCGACGGCAACCGGCTTGCCGATGAGCTCGGGTCGCTTGAGCAACACGGCCGACACGTAGAACGCGTCCAGATCCGCGTGCAGGATCGACGCCCGGCCGGCGTGCTTGGCGCTCCCGCTCGGCGCCCTGTCCTCCATACCAATACCCTGCCACCTGGGTGTGACAGATTCGGCCACCTAACCTCACTGGCATACTCAACGACCTGCCAATGCCGACAAGCTTCACTCAGGAATAGATGCTCGATCTACCGCTGCTCATTGCGTTGCTCATCCTGTTCCTCATCGCCGTGTTCCTGGCGGCGGCCGAGGCGTCGCTGTTGCGAGTTCCCCGCGTCCGGGTGGAGGTCCTAGCGGACCAGGGCGATCGGGGCGCCGCTCGGCTGCTCCGCCTGGTCCGTGATCTGCCTCGCGTCATGAACACCGTGCTGCTGTGCGTGCTGCTGGTGCAGATCGGGGCGGCCACGCTGTCCGGCGTGTTTGCGGAGCGCCACTTCGGCGGGCTGGGCATAACGATCACCTCGATCGTCTTGACGGTCGTGCTCTTCGTCTACGCCGAAGCGATCCCGAAGACCTACGCCGTTCGTCACCCCCTAGCCGTCGCCAAGTTCGTGGCTCGACCCGTCGAGGCACTCACCCAGCTGTTTCGTCCGATCGTGTCGGTGTTGATCTGGTTCGCCGATCTGCAAGCTCCGGGAAAGGGAATCGCCAGTCGGGTGGGCGTGTCCGAGCAGGAGCTGCGCCGGCTCGCCGCCGAAGCGGCCACGGCCGGCGAGATCGAAGAGACGGACGCTGAGCTCGTCGAACGTGTCTTCGAGCTGGGCGATACCCGGGTCGCCGAGATCCTGGTTCCCCGACCCGAGATCGTGGGGGCGGCCTCTGACAAGTCGATAGAAGAAGCGCTGGACCTCGCCCTGTCCACCGGCCATCGCCGTCTTCCGATCTTCGAGGGCGATTTGGATCACATCACGGGTGTGGTGATCCTCAAGGAGCTGGCGGCGGCGGTGACCATCGGCACGAAGGGCAAGGTCGGCGAGATTGCCCGCACCCCGCTGGTCGTCCCGCAGAGCAAGCAGGTGGTCGAGCTGTTGCGAGAGATGCAGACTGCCGGCATCCATTTCGCAGTCGTTGTCGACGAGCACGGAGGGACGGCCGGCATCGTGACGATCGAGGACGTCGTCTCCGAGCTAGTAGGCGAGGTCGCCGACGAGGGCGAGAGCCGCCATGCAGATATTCGTGAAGAGGACGGCCGTCTCATCGTACGGGCGGCGACTCCGATCGACGAGCTGGCGGAGCGTCTGGCGACGGAGCTTCCGAGCGGCGATTTCCACACGGTCGGCGGCTTGGTGATCGATGCCGCCGGCAGGATCCCGGCGGTCGGCGAGGTCGTCGAGATTGCCGGCCACTCATTTCGGGTAATGAGCGGCTCGCGGCGCCGCGTCCGCATGCTCGAAGTCAGCTGACCGGGGCGGCACCGCCCTGCCGGATGCGCCGCTCCACGAATTCGCTCAGCTCAGCGTCTCTGGCATCGGGTAGACCAGGAGCCTCGAAGTCGGCCACGATTTGCTTCCACACCCGGTTGGCCCGCGCCGCGGCATCGTGGCCGCCGTTGGCGATCCAGGTCCCCATGTTCGACCAGTCCGACACGATGGGGTCGTAGAAGGCCGTCTGGTAACGCTCCATCGTGTGGGACTCGCCGAAGAAGTGTCCGCCATGACCCACTCCGGCGATGGCGTCGAATGCCAACTCGTCTTTGCCGAAAGGGGTCGGCTGCATCAACTCTGCGACTTGCTGCAGCACCTCGGCATCGACCACGAACTTCTCCCAGGACACGGTCAGCCCGCCCTCCATCCAACCGGCACAGTGCAGGGTGAAGTGTGACCCACCCAGCAAGGAGCCCCACATCGCCATGTTGGTCTCGTAGGCGGCCTGGGCATCGACCACGTTGGAGGCGCTCGCCATCGACGAGCGGAACGGGATATCGACGAAGCGCGCCAGTTGGCCGCTGGCGAAACTGGCCAGGACGTTCTCCGGCGTCCCGAACGCAGGAGCTCCGGAGCGCATGTCGACGTTCGAGGTGAAAGCGCCGTAGATCACCGGGGCGCCCGGTCTGACGAGCTGGTGCAGCACCAGCGCCGCCAAGAACTCGGCATGCTGCTGCACCAGCGCTCCGGCCAGCGTGATCGGTGCCATGGCTCCCGCCAGCGTGAAGGGCGTTATGCACAGCGCCTGTCCGCCGCGGGCGAAGTCGATCGTCCCCTGCGCCATCGGGATGTCGAGCTGCAGCGGGGAGTTGGTGTTGATGACGGTGTAGCAGTAGCTGGCTTGCCGGAATTCCTCCTCCGAAAGCCCCCGAGCGATGCGCACCATCTCGAATCCATCAGCCACTTGCGGGCTGCCTCTGGCATAGATGGGCGGGCTCTTCGTGGTGAGCCGCAGCATGGCAGGGGCCGTGTGGAGGTGTCGCAGCTCGACCGGAATGTCTTGCGGCTCGGGCCCGGTGCTGTTGACGTGCATAACATCGAAGTGCTCGGTCAACATCATGTGAACGGAGAAGTCGTCCATGGTGGCGGGGCGCTTACCTCGATCGAGGTCGGCGGCGTGGGGGATGCCGCTCGCTGGCGACCACAGGACGCCATCGCCACCGACCGTCACGGTCGTCTCCGGCGTCGCCCCGACGAGGCCGAACTGCGCCGGTGCCGACGCAATGGCCGCGGCGACAACCTCGCGGTCGTAGCGCACTACGTCGTCGTCGGCCACGGCACAGCCGGCTCGGCCGAGAATGGCGCGAGCTTCCGGCAGGCGGATGAGCATTCCCACCTCTTGGAGTACGCGGACCGCAGTGTCGTGAATGTCCGCGATCTGCTCGGATGTGTAGATCTCGTGAGGCGCGAACGGATTCCGCAACTGGCGATAGTCGACGTCACGACTCGGACGGTGGTCACTGCGGCGGCCTCGGCGTGTCATGGGCCCGGACGCTAGCCGTCGACTCAGCCGTTACGACGTCCGACGATCTCGATCACGGTGAATGGGGTCACCGTCTCGAACGTGGGTCCGTCGGTTATCGGGCTCCCATGCAGGCGGCGCCGCCCATACAACCTCGAATAACGTCAAATATCGTTGGGGCGAAGATGCCCCCCGGGCGTTGGCCGTTCTTTTTGTCATAACCGTGGCTTAATGTGTCAATAGATGTTTGATACTGTTAATCAAAAGCAATCGTGGTCAAAACCGGCTCACGTCAATTCGACGCACCAGCCGCCGCCCCTTCATGCGGCTGACGCCGAGGACGAGCTGATCGCCATTCTGCAACGGATCGACCAGCTAGAGGCGCAGGCGGCTCGAGCACTGGCCGGGGTGAACCAAGCAGCTCGCTGGCGGCGCCGGGGCTACACGTCGGCCACGGCATTCCTCAAGCATCGGGCAGGCATGGCAGGGGGTAGGGCGATGCGCCTCGTTGCGCGATCCAACTCGTTGACCGCCATGCCACTGACTGCCACCGCGTTCGAACGCGGCGACCTCGGCATCGACCAAGTAGACGTCCTGTGCGACGCCTACGACTTCAACGAGGACGCTTACCTCGCCGAGGAGGAAACCCTCGTGAGCATCGCCGTCCAACTTCCATTTGTGCGAGAGCTCGCCCGACTCATCGAGTACTGGAAACAGCGGATCGATCCCGCATTGGTCGAGCTCGACCAGGACATGCTCGACAGCTTACGCGGGATCCGTCTCCGCCGAGAGGGAGGGGTGGGCAGGGCCTACATCTGTCTGAGCGAGCCCGAATTCGATGTCTTACTCAACCGGCTGGACCCCGGCCCGCCGGCGCCGGAGGACACGCGAAGCTTGGCGCAACGTCGCGCCGAACGACTCATGGAGCTCACCACCACCTCCATGGACCGGCCCCAGCTACTAGTGCACGTTGACCTGGAGCGGCTGAACGCAACCCACCTTCCCCTCACTACTCCGTCCTCCGCCCGCCGGCCCTGCGTCGCCGAAACCGAACACGGCACGGTGCTCCCACCGGCGGCGGTTGCTCGGATCGCCTGCGACGCCAGCGTTTGCCGGATCCTGTTTGGACCAGAGAGCCAAGTACTCGACGTGGGGCGCCAGCGGCGCTCGTTCACTGAGCCGCAGCGGCGGGCGATCATCGCCCGGGACAGGCATTGCCGTTTCCTCGGATGCGACCGACCGCCGCAGTGGTGCGACATCCACCACATCAAACATTGGCTACGGGGCGGCCGAACGTGCGTCGAGAACGGCGTCTTGCTGTGCCGGTTTCACCACACCTTGGTGCACGAAGCCGGCTGGAGCCTGACCGGAACCCCATACCAGCTCGTGATCCACGACGACCTCGGGCGCATGCACGGGTCATCATGCTTGCCTACGTCGCGAGCCCGCGCCCCCTAGCCAGTGTCCATGAGCCGTTGCGACGGGAGTAGGCGCTCGCAGATTGTCGATCGTGAAGGTGTCCACGAGCCCTCTTGCTCCATGGCCTCGACAAGCGCCGGCTTTTCCGTCAACCGAACGGGAAGGCCATGACGCCGTAGGCGGCGAAGTGCTCCTCGTAGAAGTCCGGGTCGCCCGCCGCCTCCCAGAACTGCCGTTCCAGCGCGAGGAGTGTCGCGAGCAGGTCGCTATCGGTTGACGCCATCGCTACATGTTCCGCCGGTACTGGCCGCCTACGGCAAACAGCGCATCGCTCATCTGCCCCAACGAGCAGAGTCGTGACGCCGCCAGCAGAGCAGCAAAGATGTTCTCCCCCGTGATCGCCACCCGTTGGAGCTCTTCGAGGGCGGACGTCGCTTCCAGCTTCGCCCGCTCCCGCACCGTCGTCACCGCATCGATCTGGGCCTGCTTGTCGGCGTCACTCGAGCGGATCACCTCGTCGGGCACAACGAACGGAGAGCCCTCGTCCGACAGGAACGTGTTCACACCCACGATGGGCAAGTCGCCGCTCTCCTTGAGACGCTCGTAGTAAAGCGACTCCTCCTGGATCTTGGTTCGCTGATACATCCGCTCCATCGCGCCCAGCACTCCCCCGCGGTCGGACAGCCGCTCGAACTCCTGGAGCACAGCCTCCTCGACCAGATCGGTCAGCTCCTCGATGATGAACGATCCCTGCAGCGGGTTCTCGGTCCTGTTGAGCCCGAGCTCCTTGTTGATGATGAGCTGGATCGCCAACGCCCGACGCACCGACTCCTCGGTCGGTGTCGTGATCGCCTCGTCGTAGGCATTGGTATGCAGCGAGTTGGCGCTGTCGTAGAGGGCGTACACCGCCTGCAACGTGGTGCGGATGTCGTTGAACGAGATCTCCTGGGCGTGCAGCGATCGCCCCGACGTCTGGATGTGGTACTTCAGCTTCTGCGACCGCTCCCCCGCCCCGTAGACGTCGCGCATCGCTTTTGCCCAGATGCGCCGGGCCACTCGGCCAATCACCGCGTATTCCGGGTCGAGGCCGTTCGAGAAGAAGAAGCTGAGGTTGGGAGCGAACTCGTCGACGTCCATACCCCGCGACCGGAAATACTCCACAAACGTGAATCCATTGGCCAGCGTGAACGCCAGCTGCGAAATCGGGTTGGCCCCGGCCTCGGCCATGTGATAGCCCGAGATCGACACCGAATAGAAGTTGCGCACTCCCTTGTCCACGAAGAACTGCTGGATGTCTCCCTGCATCCGCAGCGCGAACTCGGTGGAGAAGATGCACGTGTTCTGGGCCTGGTCCTCCTTGAGGATGTCCGCCTGCACGGTGCCACGGACCGTCTGCAGGGCACGGCGGCGGAGCTCGGCATAGACGTCGGGCGGCAGCACATCGGCTCCGCTGACTCCAAGGAGCATCAAGCCGAGGCCGTTGTGGCCTGCCGGCAAGTCCCCGCGATAGCGCGGGCGTTCCAACCCGTGATCGTCGTAGCGGGCGGCGAGCACTTGCTCCACCTGTTCCTCGAGCCCGTGCTCGCGGATGTAGAGCTCACACTGCTGGTCGATGGCGGCGTTCATGAAGAACGCCAGGATCATCGGGGCGGGGCCGTTGATCGTCATGGACACGGATGTCGCCGGGTCGAGTAGATCGAACCCCGAATAGAGCTTCTTGGCGTCGTCGAGGGTTGCCACCGAGACTCCGGAGTTGCCCACTTTGCCGTAGATATCGGGACGGACGGCAGGGTCGTGGCCGTAGAGCGTCACCGAGTCGAATGCCGTCGATAGACGTTTCGCCGGCATGTCGGCGGACAGATAGTGGAATCGGCGATTGGTCTGCTCCGGCGTCCCCTCCCCGGCAAACATCCGGGTCGGATCCTCCTGGGTGCGGCGAAACGGGAAAACCCCGGCCGTGAACGGAAAGCGACCCGGCAGGTTCTCCTGGGCCAGCCACTGAGCCCGATCCGCCGCGCCGGCGTAGCGCGGATAGGCGACCTTGGGGACGAGATTATGGGAGAGGGTCTCCGTGTACTGATCGACCTCGATGGTCCGGCCGCGCACCTCGTATGACATCCGGTCGGCCCGATACGCGGCGGCGGTTTCGTCCCATGCCGCCAGCGCATCCGCCAGATCTGTGTCGAGAGCCTCCCGGACGGACGCCAGCTCCGCCGCGATCCGCTCACTGTCCGGGTCCACGGCGGCCGCCGCCTCCAGATGCTCAACGCGGCCCGCCAGTGTGGCCTGGTCCGCGGCAGCCTCGTTGTATGCCCGCACCGCAGCAACGATCTCACCCAGATACCCGGTGCGCGCTTTGGGGATGATCAGCTCCGCTTGCGAGGCGGCGGGGCTCGCAGCCGGGGCGAAGTCGCGCTCGGTGCGGGCGTTGACGGCGCGCATCAAGGCTTCGTAGAAGTCGGACGTGCCTGGATCGTTGAAATGCGAGGCGATCGTCCCGTAGACGGGGATGGCGGCCTCCGGTGCCTCGAACATGGTGTGGTTGCGCCGATATTGCTTGATCACGTCGCGGCGGGCATCGTCGGCACCGCGCCGATCGAATTTGTTGATGGCGATCAGATCGGCGAAGTCGAGCATGTCGATCTTCTCCAGCTGCGACGGGGCGCCGTACTCCGGCGTCATCACGTAGACCGCGATGTCCACCAGGTCGACGATCTCCGAATCGGACTGGCCGATGCCGGATGACTCCAGTATCACCAGGTCGTACCCGGCGATCTTGGTGAGAGCCATCGCAGCCGCCACGTGCGGGGAGAGGGCGCGATTCGGCTCCCGGGTCGCCATCGATCGCATGAACACCCGAGGATGGGTCACCGAGTTCATGCGGATGCGGTCACCCAGCAACGCCCCACCCGAGCGACGCCGAGTCGGATCCACCGATACGAGAGCCAGCGTGCGATCGGGGAAGTCGTTGAGGAACCGCCGTACCAGCTCGTCCATCAGCGACGACTTGCCGGAACCGCCGGTGCCGGTGATGCCGACCACCGGCGCTTCGCTCGCCGCCGCCGCCTTCAGCATCTCGTCGGTCAACTGAGCCCGGCCGCTTTCGAACTTGGAAATCATCCGAGCCAGCGGCCGCGGATCTGCCGCCGTGAGCTCGTGCTCACCGGGAGCGAAGTCCTCACCGAGTGGGCGATCACAGGCTGCCAGCACCTCGTCGATCATTCCCTGCAACCCGAGGCGGCGCCCATCGTCCGGGCCGAATATGCGGGCGGTTCCCTCGGCAAGCAGCTCGGCCCCCTCATCCGGCAGGATCGTGCCGCCACCACCACCGAAGATGAGCACGTCGGAGCCGCCCCGCTCATCGAGCAAATGGCGCAAGTAGCGGAAGAACTCCATGTGGCCGCCCTGATAGCAGGTCACGGCCACGCCCTGGGCATCCTCTTCGATGGCGGCTGTGGCGACGTCGAGGGCCGAGCGATTGTGGCCCAGGTGGATAACCTCGGCACCGGAAGCTTGCATGATGCGGCGCATGATGTTGATCGCCGCGTCGTGGCCGTCGAACAACGACGTCGCCGTGACGATCCGCACCTTGTTCTGCGGCTGGTACATCAGACCCGATTGTACGCCTGGCGGTGCGTCCGGCTAGCGCCCTTCGAACTTGGGCGCCCGCTTCTCGCGGAACGCTTTGACGCCCTCCTGCCCATCGTGAGTGTGCGTGAGCGCAGCGATGGCGCGTGCCTCGAACTCCATCTGAGTCTCCAAGGTGCCGGTGAAGCTGTTGTGCAGCAGTGCCTTCACCCGGCCGTAGGCCAGAACGGCTCCGGTCGCGAGCTGTTGCGCCAGCTCCCGCGCCGTTGCGCTCAGCTCGTCGTCCGGTACCACCTGATTGATCAGACCCCACTCCAGCGCCTCGGCCGAGCTGAGCCGCCGGTTGGTCAGCATCAGCTCCATCGCCCGCCGCATGCCAACCAGCCTCGGCACGAAGTAGGTGGACGAGCCGTCGGGCGACAGCGAGGCCGCGGTGTACGCCGAGGTGAAGCGGGCCGATTCGGCGGCGACGGCCAAGTCACATGCCGCCACGAGGCTGAAGCCGGCTCCGGCCGCCATCCCGTTGACCGCGGCAATTGCGGGGGCATTCATGCGGGAAAGGCGCGAGATGGCGGCGTGATAGTACGTCGTCATCTCCTTGATCAAGGCGCCCGCCTTGTCTCCTGCCCGCTCGAACGAGACCAAGTCGCCGCCAGCAGAGAAGAACTTCCCCGTGCCCGTGATCACGACGGAACGTATGGCGGGGTCCTCGTCGCATTCGATGGCGATGTGCATCAGCCGGCGCATCACGTCGAGGTCCATGGCGTTCGCCTCGTCGGGTCTATTGAACGTCACGGCACCGACGCCGTCGGTCACCTCGAAGAGAACCTTGTCTTCACCCATTGGGTCCCTCCCCTATTCGACGTGCTCCCGGAGGAACTCCAGTGTTCGCTGCCAAGCCAGGTCAGCCGCCGCCGGCGCATACACCTCGGGCCGATCGTCGTTGAAGAAGCCATGGGCGGTGCCCGGATAGAAGTAGAAGGTCGCCTCCTTGCCTTGCTCCTGAAGCAACAGCTCCGTCTTGCGGGCGGCCTCGTTGGTGCTCGGGTTGTCCTCCTCGGCGTAGTGACCCAGGTAGGCGGCAGCGGAGTCGGTGTAATCGGGCTGGACGGCATCCCACGGAATCACGCCGTAGAAGGGAACACACGCGGCCACCTGTTGCTTGATCGTCGATAGCCACAGCACCATGCCTCCCCCCATGCAGAAACCAATGGCTCCGACCGTGGAACTGTCGCACGCTTCGTCGGCCAGCAAGAAGTCCACCGCCCCGCTCATGTCCTGGGCGGCGCGCGGCAGGTCCATGCTCATCATCAGCTTGCCAGCCTCGTTGGGCTCGGCAGTCTCCTGGCCGTGATACAGATCCGGCGCCAAGGCGGTGAAGCCCTCCATGGCGAGCCGATCCGCCACGTCTTTGATGTGCGGCACCAGCCCCCACCATTCCTGGATGACGATGACCCCGGGCCCCGCGCCGGAGAGGGAGTTAGCCAGATAGCCCACTGCGCTCTTTCCGTTGGACGAGAACTCCACCATGTGACCCATCGCACCTCCTCAGCCGGCAACGAGAGCAAGGATACGCCGCCCCGCCGGCTCAAGCCGACTCGGCTCGCGATGTGGCACAAAACCTCAAGTCGGATCGGCCGAAGCCGCCGTGAGGTGGAAGGCCGGCGCCGATGGACGCCTCATCGAAGCGGATGATCGGAGCAAGATCTGGGGGAAGCTCGTCCACCTCACCCCACGGCTCCACGATGCCCTCGGCAAGCATCTGCACTTGGGCGCGCGATGCCGGCGGGATGCGCATCAGCTTCTCCAGCAGCAGTGCGTGCACCCGGTGCAACGCGATTGGCGCCCGGAAGATCCGCGCGGTGCGGCCGGTGACGGCCGCCACTCGTCGCACGGCCTCCCCCAACGGCATCTCGTCGGGCCCGAGCAGAGCCACCGTCTGATTGTCCAGCCGGTCGCCCACGAGGCTGGCGCCTATCGCCCAAGCGGCATCGGCGACAGCCACCGGCCGGACCCCGCGGTCGATGCAACCGACCAGTGGGAAGACGGGGAGCGTATGGAGGACCTTGCTCAAGTGATCGAGCATGTGGTCGCCCCGGCCGTAGATGACTCCACTCTTGAAGACCGTGTAGCGCAGGCCCGAGTTGCGGACGATCTCTTCCGCTTGCCACTTGCTCTCGTGATACGGCGAAGACGTCCCCGGCCGGGCTCGCAAGAAGCTCAACAGCACGACCTTGGGCACACCGTTTCCCTCGGCCGCTGCCACGACGTTGGCGGTACCTGTGACGTGCACCGCGGCGAACGACTGCCCGGGCCGCTGCAAGTTGATGCCGGCAAGATGGGCCACCGCATCGCACCCGGCCAGCGTGCTCTCGAGCAGATTGCGATCGGTCACTGAGCCGCGCACCCAGGTGACTCGGGGCACAGACAGCGCGGGGTTGGGATCGACGCCGCGGGCAATCACTACGACGTGATGGCCCTCGTCGGCCAGCAGTCGTACCACGTGGCGCCCCACGAAACCGGTGCCGCCCGTCACCGCGATCTTCATCACCGCTCCTTTCGCGCTGTCTTCCGCCGCTGTACCTGCTGAGTGGGACAAACCGCCCCAAGAAAGTCGGTGAGTGTGGCTGCGATCCTGTCCTGCGCAGCCGCGTACAGGATGCGGTTGCCGTCCCGCCGCTCGATAACGAGCCCGGCG
This sequence comes from Acidimicrobiia bacterium, assembly GCA_041605955.1. GTDB lineage: Bacteria > Actinomycetota > Acidimicrobiia > Spongiisociales > UBA5794 > JAHEJX01. The sequence goes on along the minus strand of JBFIXI010000047.1, from coordinate 2,608 downwards.
TTCTTGAGGACCCCGAGATGTCGCGAAACGGTCGGGGCGGCCAAGTCGAAACGAGAAGCGATGTCTCCTGCAGCCAGCTCGCCCTGACGCAAGTGGTAGAGGATCTCGCGCCGCACCGGGCTGGCCAGAGCCTTGAAGACGCTCTCTTCGTTAGCCATATTTAGTAGTATAGCTTTTTAGCTATTTAGGTCTAGAGATAAATAGCTAGTGACCTAGTTTGGTAGCTCACCCCGCCTCAGTCGCACGGTAAGTTGCCTGCGATGAAATCGGCCGCCCTCCTGCTTCTCCTTGTCCTGGTCGCGTCCGCCTGCGCAGCCGACAAACCAGCGGAGGTCGCGGCGCCGCAGACGCCAGCCACCCAGCAAGCGGACCCGAGTCTCGCGCCAGCGACGACTGCCCCACCGCCGCCGGCTGTCACAACCACCATTACGGCCGCTCCCACCAACGCTCCGGCAGCTACGTCGACGACGATCCGGTCGCCGCCGTGGCCTCTCGAAGAGGACGCCCGCACCGTGGTCATGGCCGGCCTGAGCGGGACCGTGCTCGACGACCGAGACCGGCGCCACCTCACCGGCGGAGGCCGGGCCGTGGTTCTCTTCAGGCGCAATCTCGAATCGCCGCGGCAGGTTGCAGCGTTGACCACCGAGATCGCATGCGCCGCCGCGGAGCGGTGATGGTCGGCCACCCAATCTACGAGGCGCTCGATCCCGATCGCCCCGCCAGCCTGTCCCCACCAGTCCTCGACATGCTGCGTGAGGTCTTCGGCTTCACCGGCGTCGCCATCACCGACAGCTTGGCCATGGCGGCGCTCCGCGAGACGCGCCCCATCGATGAGATTGCCACTGCCGCCCTGGCGGCGGGCCAGGATATGCTGCTGGCGACCCGGCCCGACGAGGCTTCGCTGGTGGTTAACGCGGTCATCGCGGCCGTGGAGCGCGGCGACCTCGACCGGGAGCGGGTGGGGCAAGCCGCCGACAGGGTCCGCCGGCTCGCCGCAGCCCTATCCGCCGTGGAGTGTGAGCCGACCGGCTCAGCTCAGACGATAAGCACCCTCGCCACGGCCGGATGACTTCACAGTTGCCCGCCAGGTCCATCGCTCTTGCGGACAGCACGTAATGGCCCGCCGGAAGCTCCACTCAAACGGCCACGCAGTGCTCACCGCCCTCGGTTCGGACAAGGTTGCCGGCATGCGGTCGAAAGGACCCCAGCTTGCCAGGTCGTCCCGGAGCCAGAGCTTGGTGTCAACGTCCTGAATTGCGATGCGCACCCAGGCGACCCCGGTGTTGTCTGTGGCAGTCCCAGTGAGCATGACCGGCGAGGTGAAATCTGTGTCGTGGGCGAAATCGGCATCCACTGTGGGCGAAGTGGCATCGTCGCCGACGACGAACAACCGCCCCGGCACGATGCGCCCCTTGTTCGTAGCAGGGTCGCGGGCCCGCAGCGACAGCATGTCGCGATCGTCGGGCAGATCGACGGCGAAGGACCACTTCACCGCCGGCGCACCCGGATCGTCGAGATCGGCCTCGAACCGGTTGAAGTGGCCCCAACTGACGCCGTCGTCCTGGGGCCACAGCCTGGTGTCGAGCCGCTGGATGGCGACCCCGATCCACTCGACGGCGACGTTGTCTGTGGCCTGTCCGGTCGGCGTCACGGTGCCATTGGGAAACGGATCCCCATGCACAAAGTCGGCATCGACCTCAGGCGCTGTCGTGTCAACCACCACATCCGCCTCAATCGGGACACGGGTGACGCCACCGACCGGACGGGCGGTGCCGTCGACCACCACCACTCCCACCCATACAGGGCTTCACCGGCGGTGGCCTGGATGGCCCAACCCGTCGGCCTGGAGCTCGACGCTGGCCAGCACCACCGGTTCCCCTACATGGGCGTCGATGGCCCCGACGCCGGCGGCCACCGCCACGGTGAGGTCGTCGGCGGGCTCCAGGATGGCGGCGTGCAGCTCGCGTCCACGCCATGGGGCCCGATACCGCGGCGACCGCCACCAGCGCCCACAGCAGCACGGTGAGGACCCGGGTCGCGATGAGCCGGCGGCGAGCGGTGGCGCTCAAGGGTTCGCTGCCCGGCTGGCCGCAACCATGGCGCCAGCACCGCCAGTGCTATCTCGAGCCCGACGGGTCGGGCGGTGACGAGTTCGTGGCGAGCCGGTCGGCGACTACGTCGTCAGTGGCTTCATCGAGCAGCTGCCCGACCGAGTCGTAGTCGTAGCGGCGGCAGACCGCACCGACGTCGCGACGATGCATCAGCCCCTCACGCAGCTGGCTCCAGATCATCGGGCCGGATCCTCCGGAACGCCGAACAGGTGGCGATCACGATCCGAAGGCGCGCTGCCACGGCATCGACCCAGCCGCTGACATAGGGAATAGGACTGTCAGACATCTACAGGGTCCCTATCTAATGGATAGCGCCGCCTGCCGGATCTAGTGCACTTGCCGGTGGACATAGTCGGCGGAGCTGGCGCTCATCGCTCCCGATCAGCCGTCCCCGCCTCGGGAGGCGAGGAACTGGGCGAGCTGCTCCTGGGTCGGGTGACCCCACCCAAGGCAGAAGGGATGACCGGCAGGATCGGCGTACACCCGGTGTCCTTCGT
>JBFIXI010000046.1:0-34669 GCA_041605955.1 Acidimicrobiia bacterium | reverse complement strand
CGGAGCGGGCCGGCCTCGAGTCGGCCACACCTGGGTCGACCAGCTCCGATGCGATGAGCCCCGATGCGATCAGCCCCGAGTCGATCAGCCCCGAGTCGATCAGCCCCGAGTCGATCAGCCCCGATGCGATCAGCCCCGATGCGATCAGCCCCGAGTCGATCAGAGCCGACGCAACCGGTCCTGAAGCATCCCACCCCGAAGCAACCTCCTCCGATGTGACCAACGCCGATTTGACCAACGCCGATTTGACCAACGCCTTTGTGGCCGGGCCGAGCGGGCAGTCCCAGTCATGGTTCTCGGACCCGGATCCGATGGAGCGGACATCCCAGCCGGAGCCGCCGGTCGTTCCATCCGACGAAAGACGAGTGATCGAGAGCTATCGCCCCTCCCCGCCGATCGAGCGCGTCGTCCGCCCCATCCAGCCGCTCGATACGAGCTTCACCGCGCCGCCCGCGGCCGACACGCCGGCTACCGTGGGAACGCTCCGACCGCCCCAGTACCCGGCGCCGCCACCCCCCAATCCGTCGCAGCCGTCGCGTTGGCCGGTGGCGCTGCTGGCATTCGCCAGCGGATTGCTGGGCGCCCTGCTGGTCCTCGGCGGCCTATTCCTGGGCGGCGTGTTCGACGACGAGCCCACTCCGACCACGACCACGGCACCCGCTGCGGTCACCAGTCCGCCCAATACGGTGGTGGTCCGCGAGGTCATCACCCCTGAGGGGGCCGCCGGAGTGGCCACCGCCGTCGGACTCAAGGTCGTGCCGTCCATCGTCACCGTCGAGGTGGGGACCGGCGCCGCCACCGACGACTTCCGCGCCATCGGATCCGGATCCGGCGTGGTGTTCACCGAAGACGGGCTGATCGTCACGAACCATCACGTCATTCAAGGGGCGGAGACCAGCCGAGTTGTCTTCCAGGACGGGAGGATCTACGAAGCGGCGATCATGGGCAGCGACGAGCTGACCGATATCGCGGTCCTCAAGATCCAAGCCAGCGGCCTGGCGCCCATTGAGCTGGGGTCCACAGCAGGGCTGCGCATCGGTGATCGGGCCATCGCGGTGGGCAACCCCTTGGGCCTGCAAGGCGGGGCGTCGCTGACCGTCGGCGTGGTGTCGGCCTTCGACCGTGAAGTCGACACGGGCGACGGAACTCCGCTGTTCGGCATGCTGCAGACCGACGCTCCGATCACGAACGGATCCAGCGGGGGCGCCTTGGTCAATGCCGAGGGCGACCTCATCGGAATCACGACTGCCATCGGAGTCAGCCAAGCCGGCGCGGAGGGCATCGGCTTTGCGACTCCTGTCGAGGTCGTTCGCCGCATCACCGATCAGATCATCGAGACCGGCGGCGTTGCCCACGCCTTCCTCGGCGTACAGCTGCGCACCAACTTCGAGATCCAGGACGACGGGGCGGCCGTGCCCACCGGCGCAGTGGTTGCCGGCTTTGCCGAAGGATCGTCGGCGGCCCGCGACGCCGGCCTCCAGGTCGAGGACGTCATCCTGTCGTGGAATGGCAACCAGGTCCGCACCATCAACGATCTCATCAACGGCATCCGGTCTGCGTCGGTCGGCGAGAGCATCGAGCTGCAGGTCGATCGCGCCGGCAAACAAATGACTTTCGAGGTCGTCCTCGGGGAGCGGCCCGAAGGCGTCTAGCGGGTCTTCGTCTCGGTTTGCTCGACCACGGTCCTTCCGTCCGGGCTGACTGTGCGTTCGGTGCGACTGCGCACGCCGCCGAAGGTGTTGGAGAACAGCGACGCAAGGAGCCCGATTCCACCGACGATCATCAGGATGTACCCGGTGGCGATCAGGTCGACACCTTCGACGCGATCCGACACCGCGAACGCCATAACGGCGCCGGCGGCGACCAACAACAGGCTGAGTCCAGCCATGCGACCCCTTTCTACATAGAGGCCCCGTCTCTACCCAGACCGCGGTGCCGTCAAACCTGCGCCCTCACTCACTGCGGCGCCCCCGCCGAACTAGCCGGCCCCGGCCTCTTAGACTTCAGACGTGGAAGACAGCATCTTCGACCGACTATTCGAGCTACTGCAGTCACCGGGCCCGGTGAACTGGCGGCTCGCCGACGAGGTGATCAAGTCGGTCGCCGGCGCTCCCGAACCGGTCGAGCCCGCGATCGCCGACGAGTACTCCGAGCTGACCCTGGCAGCTGAGCTATTGCTCTCCGACCAACCCGGGCTGACCATCCCCTCTGCGGCGCGCCTGCATCCCGTCGATCGCGCCACCTGGGCCAGGGAGAACGCGCAGAGCTTTCGTTATCTGGTGGAGCCGTTGGCGGCGAAGCTGGGCGGCGACGTCGGGCCCTCGCCGTTGGCGGCCTTGGGCCCCGCCCTGCTGGGAATGCAAGCGGGGTCGATGGTCGGATTCATGGCTCAGCAAGCGCTTGGCCAGTTCGATGCCGGCTTGCCCGCCCTCGATCACGCCGATCGCTACGTGATCGTCCCCAATGTCGAAGACTTCGCCGCCGGACACGGGCTCGACTCCCACCAGGTCCGCATGTGGGCCGTGACCCGGGAGGTTGCCCACCACGCCGTCCTTGACCGTGATTGGTATCGGGCGGCGTTTCTCGAGGCCGTCGACGACTTCTTCGCCGGCCTCGAGTTCGACATGAGCGGAATGAGCGAGATGCTCAGCTCGCTCCAGGATCCCAGTCAACTCGAGGGAATGCTGGCCGGTGGCCCGGACGCCATCACAGAAATGCTCGGCATGAAGCACGACCCGCAACGGCTGGAACGGTTGCAGGCGATGATTGCGATCACCGAAGGCTTCGGCGAATACGTCACCGGCCGGGTGGCGGCTCCGAAGTTGCCGCAGCTGGAACGCATCGCGGAGGCGGCGGCCCGCCGGCGGGCCGAGCCCGAGCAAGGCGCAGAGTTGCTGCAGCAGCTCGCCGGTCTCGATCTGCAGCGCCATCGCGCCCAGGATGCCGCCGACTTCAGCGGTGAGATCGCCCGCCGCTGGGGTGATGAGGCGCTCGACGAGCTATGGGAGTCGCCCGACCAACTCCCGACGCTTGCCGAGCTGACCGACCCAGTCGGGTGGGCGGCCCGGGTGCTCCTCTAGCCAGCCTCACATGGTGGAGCGGCGGCGGCATTTGAGTACTGTGGTGCTCCCCGAGATTTGAAGGAGCCCCGACATGAAGCTCTCAGTGGGCGACCCCGCCCCCAGTTTCGAGCTGCCCAACCAGGATCGCGAGATGGTCACCCTGGACGAACTCCAAGGTCGCAAGTCGTTGATCGTCTTCATCCCGTTCCCGTTCACCGGGATCTGCGAAGGCGAGCTGTGTGTGGTGCGTGACAACCTGGCCGGCCTCGCCAAGATGGACGCCAACGTCGTCGCCATCACTCCTCACGCGGTACCGACGATCAAGAAGTGGGCCGACGACAACCACTTCAGCTTCAGCGTGCTCAGCGACTACTGGCCCCACGGTGAGATCACCAAGGCGTATGGCGCATTCGACGAGAAGTACGGCTCCGCCAAGCGATACACGTTCGTCCTCGACGACGCCGGAGTGATCCGCAACATCGTCGCCTCGGAGGCGCTCGGCATCGGCCGCGAGTTCGACGAGTACACCGAGGCGCTGGCCGCTATCTAACGGGTCGTCACCGACTCGACCGGCCGCCAGCTTGCGGCGCGGCGGGTTCGACCGGCGGGTCGAGCCGGTAGCCAACGCCGCGCACCGTTCGGATCATGGGCCCCGCCCTGGCATGCTCGAGTTTGCGCCGCAGCCGCCTGATGTGCTGGTCGAGACTCTTCGACTCACCCCAGTCGTAGCCCCACACCCGTTCCAGCAGAGACGCTCGGCTCGCAATGCGTCCTGGCTGTGACATCAGGATCTGGAGCAGCTCGAACTCCTTGCGGGGCAGGGAAAATACCTGCTCGGCCACCCGGAGCTCGTAGCGTCCCGGGTCGAGCACGGCGTCACCGATCCGAATGACGGATCGCACCTCCGGTCCGGATCCGGCGCGTCGAGCGGCGGCTCGGATTCGGGCCACCAGCTCTCGCACCGAATACGGCTTGGTGACGTAGTCGTCGGCTCCCAACTCCAAGGCGGACACCACGTCGGACTCCTGATCCTTGGCCGAGAGGACGATAACCGGAGCCGCGCTGCGGTCGCGGATGCGGCGCAGCACGTCGAGTCCCTGGATGCCCGGCAACATCAGGTCGAGGAGGACGACATCGGGACGCACCTCGTCGAATGTCTTCAGGCCTTCTCGGCCGTCCATCGCGGCGTGCACATCGAACCCATCTTGGACGAGCGCGACCTCGAGCGCCTCGACGTATGCCGGCTCATCCTCGATCACCAGCACGCTGACCAATCAGCTCACCCCCGCAGCCACGGGAATGACGATGCGGAAGGTGGAGCCGACCCCCGATTCCGACTCGAGCTCGACCGTGCCGCCGTGGCTCATGGCAACGTGGCGCACTATCGCTAGCCCCAGCCCGCTACCGCCGGTTTCCCGACTGCGCGCCGAGTCGACCCGGTAGAAACGCTCGAAGATGCGGCGCTGATGCTTGGCAGGGATGCCGATCCCGGTGTCGACGACTTCGACCACGGCTTCGCCGCCACGCACGTCGACCTCAGCCGTGACCCGCCGCGGCGGGCCGGCCATGGCGGTATAGGTAATTGCGTTGTTGAGCAGGTTGCCGACCGCCGAGATGAGCTGTCGCTCGTCACCGAGCACCATGACTTGATCATTGGAGACTCGGGCATCCAGCATCACCCCCGCCCCGGTGGCAATGTCGCGGACGTGGACGGCGGCGGCGGCCAACACCTTGTTCAGGTCGACCAGCGCCGGCTCCATCCCCGCCGCTTCCACCAACGACAAGTCGAGAATGCCATCCACCAGGCGGCTCATCCGCGCCGCCTGTTCTCCGATCCGGGTGAAGAGGCGTTGCCGTACTGCAGGGTCTGTAGCAGTCTCCAGAGTCTCGGCGAGCAGCGTCAGCGCCCCCAGTGGCGTCTTGAGCTCGTGGCTCACGTTGGCAACGAAGTCCGTCCGGGCGGCGTCCACCTTGCGCCTGTCAGAGACGTCGTCGATATAGGCCACGACCCATCCGGTATCAGCGAGCGGGTTTGCGGTCACGGCCAGCGTGCGCGGCATCGGATTGCGTATCTCCAGCTCCTCGCTGGCAGCCCGCCCGTGGCGCCGAGCAGCGTCGACCAGTTGGCGCGTCTTCGATTCGGCGAGGGCCATCCCGTGCCGAGCGCCGAGGAAGTGCTTGGCCGCCGGGTTGGCCTCGACCACCGCACCCCCAGGGTCGGTGATGACAATGCCGATCCGCGCTCCGGTGATGGCGCCCTGCGCGTTCTGCAGCAGTACTTCGCGGCTCTTCCCATCGGCCCGCAGCGCATCGACCTCCTTGCGCCGGGCCGCCAACTCACGCTGCGCCGCATTGCGAGCCCGGTAGAGCCGGAGGACGGCGGCGACCGCTGCAGTCAGCGCCACAGCCAAGAGCACGACAATCCAGGTCACGCCACCCGACTATAGGAGGTCTCCTGACTCCCAAATGCCGCCTGGCGCTACGGCGAATTCACCTCCAGTTCATCTCTGGTATCTGTCGACGTCAATCGGTCCTCGTATTTTGCCGGTGGCGAGGGTGGTGCTGATTGTCCTCCCTCACCCGGAAGGTCTCAGGCAACTCAGGAGAAGCCAATCGATGAAGATCCGCAGAGCTGGCGCGCTCTTGGCCACACTGGCATTGTTGGCTGCGGCATGTGGCGACTCAGAAGACGGGACGGCGACTACACCCGGCACCGGAGCCAGTATCGAGGTGTCCGGATCGTCGACTGTGGAGCCGATAACAGCCCTCGTCGCCGAGGATTTCAGCGCGGCCAATCCCGGGGTTGCCATCTCTGTCGAGGGACCCGGCACCGGTGACGGCTTCCAACGATTCTGCAACGGCGAGACCGACATCTCGGATGCCTCCCGGCCGATCAAGGACAGCGAGGCGGATAAGTGCGCCGCCAACGGTGTTGACTATGTCGAGTTACATGTCGCCACCGACGGGATCGCAGTCATAACGTCGTCGGCCAACAACGCAGTCAGCTGCCTCGACTTCAACGACCTCTACGCTCTGGTCGGCCCCGAATCCGAGGGCTTCGATAACTGGAACGACGCCGACGGTCTAGCCGCAGAGCTCGGTGCCACCCATGCCCCTTATCCCGCCGCGCCGCTGGTCATCACCGCACCTGGCGAGGAGTCGGGCACGTATGACACTTTCGTGGAGCTGGTCATCGAGGACATCGCTTCCGAGCGGGGTCAGGAGGAGGCGACTCGGGTCGACTACGAAGCATCCGGCAACGACAACGTAATCGTCCAGGGCATCTCCGGCAACGACACGTCGCTGGGCTGGGTGGGATTCGCCTTCTTTGCCGAGAACATCGATGTTCTCCAGGCGATCGACATCGATGGGGGTACCGGCTGTGTCGCGCCCACCGCCGATACGATTGCCAGCTTCGAGTACTCGCTGTCGCGGCCTCTATACATCTATGTGAACAAGGCAATGGCGGCGGCCAAGCCGGCGCTGACGGACTTCGTGGACTTCTACCTATCCGACGAAGGGCTGGTTGCCGTCGGCGAGGCCGGTTACGTCAACTTGCCGGAGGCCGACATCCAGGCCACCCGGGATGCCTGGAGCAACCGCTGAGGGGACCAAGGGTGGGACCGATGGGCTCCGGGGTGATCGAGCGCTCCGGACGGCGCCCATATAGGATCCGCTACCGCCCGGAATAGGAAGATGCACTAGTGACCAGCACATCGATCGATCTGCGCGGGGATCCCAAGCGCTTGCGCCGAGAACGCAGAGTCCGCGCCACCTTTCTGCTGGCGTCGGTGCTATCCATCGCGGTCAGCGTCGGCATCGTGCTGTCGCTGATCGGCGGCGCCGTCGACTTCATCACCAAGGTCGAACTCAGCCAGCTGTGGGCCAATGGTTGGTTCCCCAGGAGGGGCCGCTTCGACCTGCGAACCATCGTCGTCCACACGCTGCTGATCAGCGCCGTGGCGATGGTCGTGGCGGCCCCGCTCGGGTTGGGGGCCGCCATCTATCTCTCCGAGTACGCCAGCAGCCGGGTGCGCCGCATTCTCAAGCCGACTCTCGAGATCCTCGCCGGCATTCCCAGCGTCGTGATCGGATTCTTCGCGCTCACCTTCGTCACGCCGCAGATCATGGCCCGCATCTGGAGCTCCACCGAGGTGTTCAACCTGGGCGCCGCCGGCATCGGGGTCGGCATCTTGATCATCCCGTTGGTGGCGTCCGTGTCGGAGGACGCGCTGTCGGCTGTGCCGGATCCGTTGCGGGCCGCCTCCTACGGGTTGGGCGCCAAGAAGTGGCATACAACGGTTCGGGTGGTCCTGCCGGCAGCCATCTCCGGTGTCGTTGCATCCATGATCCTGGCCATATCTCGGGCCATCGGGGAGACGATGGTGGTGGCGATCGCCGCCGGCGCCGCCGGCGGATCACTGCTCACGCTGAACGTCACGGAAGGGGGCCAGACGATGACTGGAGCCATGGCCTCGCTGGCAATCGGGAGCGACCAGGTTGCCGGTGACAACGCCGCCTTTCAGAGCCTCTTCTTCGTCGGCCTGCTCCTCTTCGTCTTCACGCTGATCCTCAACATCGTCAGCGAGCGCGTCGTCCGCCGCTACCGGCAGAGGTATTGACGATGGCGCTGCCCACCACCGCCGATGTAGTCGCCACCAATCTGAAACGGCGCGGCTTCGACTTGGCCGGTACCGCCCTCTCCGCGGTGCTGCTCGTGATGTTGCTGGCCTCGCTGGGCATCCTCGTGACATTGCTCGTCGATGTCTTCACGGGTGGCATCGAGGTGATCTCCGACCGAGGCTGGTCGTTCGTCACCGATCCGCTGTCACCCACGCCGGAGAAGGCTGGAGTCATTCAGGGGATCATCGGGTCGATCGCGTTGACAGTGATCGTCGTCATCGTCGCCTTCCCCATCGGCGTGGGCGCCGCCATATATCTCGAGGAGTACGCCCGCGACACCCGCCTCACTCGATTCATCACGGCCAACATTCGTAACTTGGCAGGGGTGCCGTCCATCGTCTACGGCCTCCTCGGACTCGCCGTCTTCGTCAAGCTTGCCAGCGGCCTCACCGGAGGGCGCACCGTGCTGGCCGGCGGGCTGACGCTGGCAGTGCTGGTGCTACCGATCATGATCATCACCGCTTCGGAAGCGCTCCGCGCCGTGCCGGACGCGCTGCGGCAGGCCTCCATGGGAGTCGGGGCCACCAAGTGGGAGACCATCCGCCATCAGGTGATACCCGTCGCTTTGCCGGCCATCCTCACCGGGACCGTGTTGACCATCGCCCGCGCCTTCGGCGAGTCGGCTCCCCTGCTGCTGGCGGGCGCCGTGCTGTCGAGCTTCTTCGCGTCGGCTGAAGGGGTCTCATTCGTCGAGCGCTTCACGCAGGAGAAATACACGGCATTGCCGATAATCGTCTTCAACTGGGCGCGGCAGCCGCAGGAGGAGTTCAGGGCACTGACAGCCGCCGCGATAATCGTGCTTCTAGCGCTGTTGTTGGTGGTGAACGCGGCTGCCATCGTCCTCAGGGACCGGTTCGAAAGGGCATAGCGCTTACGATGGACACCCCAGTGCAGACATCCGGTGAGAAGGAGACTCCGCAAGCCGCCGCCGAGTCAACCGAGCGCGCTACTGAGCACCATCCGGCGGGGAAGCCGGTCTTCGCGGTGCGGGATCTCAACGTCCACTACGGCGACTTCCACGCCGTCCGCGATGTCAGCCTGGAGGTACCTCGCAACCGGATCACTGCCATGATCGGGCCTTCGGGCTGCGGCAAGTCGACTGTGCTGCGATGCTTCAACCGGATGAACGACCTGATCGAGATTGCGCGGGTCAGCGGCGTTGTGCAATACCACGGCGTCGACCTGTACGGTGAAGAGGTCGATCCGGTCCAGGTCCGCCGCCACATCGGCATGGTGTTCCAGAAGCCAAACCCGTTCCCGAAGTCCATCTACGAGAACGTCGCCTTCGGCCCCAGGATCTCCGGCACCAAGGCCAACCTTGACGACCTCGTGGAAGAGTCGCTGCGCCGCGCCGCCCTGTGGGATGAGGTGAAGGACAAGCTGAAGGAGTCCGCGGTAGCCCTGTCCGGTGGCCAGCAACAGCGATTGTGCATCGCCCGGGCGATAGCCACGAGCCCCGACGTGCTGCTCATGGACGAGCCCTGCTCGGCGTTGGACCCGATAGCCACATTGCGGATCGAAGAGCTGATGCACGAGCTGACGGCCGATTACACGATCATCATCGTGACCCACAACATGCAGCAGGCGGCCCGTGTCAGCGACCGGACCGCCTTCTTCACCGTCCAGGTCGGCGAGAGCGGACAGCGCACCGGCCACTTAGTGGAGTATGGAGACACCGGAACCATCTTCACGAATCCCTCGCAGCAAGCAACTGAGGACTACATCACTGGCCGCTTCGGATAGGAGGCCGACCATGACAAGCGAACGCCCCGTAGTCGCTGAGCCGCAGGCACGTGACGGAGTACGGCTGGGATTTCACGAGAGGCTCCAACAGATACAGCGCGGGATGGTAACCATGGCTTCGCTGGTGGCGGAGAACGTAGCACTGGCCGGCGAGGCGATGCGCGACCGCCGGCTCGACTTGGTTGATTCGGTGCACGAAGCGGATCTGGAAGTGAACCGGATGTACGCCGAGCTGGAGAGGGACACCTTCGAGACGCTCGCCCTCCAGCAGCCGGTGGCGCGCGATCTCCGCTTCCTGGTGGCGTCGTCCCGCATCCTCTACGAGCTCGAGCGGTCCGGTGATCTCGCCGTCAACTGCGCCAAGATGCTCGAGCGACAACACGGCTTCCCCGGGGTGCCTCGCCTGATGAGCACCCTCGATCGCCTCGTCGAGACCACCGTGCGGGTCTTCAGGATGGGAATCGACGCCATCGCCGACATGGACCCTGCGGCCGGCCCCCGATTGGACGAGGCCGACGACGAGGTGGACAACGTCGTGTCCCTGTTCTACACCGAGATCGGCCGCGCCGCGGAGAACATCGGGCTGGAAACCGCCATCGCGATGTCCCGGGTAGGCAGGTTCCTGGAGAGGATCGCCGACCACGCGGTGAACATCGCGGAGAACGTCACCTACATCGTGACTGCGCAGTTCCCCGACGATACCCACGTTGCCTTGCGTGACGAGGGCCCCAGCTAGGACGAGGGCCCCAGCTAGCCCATCGCGTTAGCGTGGCGTCCTGATCACTGGGGAGGCCACCATCGATTTCTCATACTCGGACCGCTGCGAGGAGCTCCGCGGCCAGCTGACCGCCTTCATGGAAGACAAGGTCTATCCGGCCGAGGAGGCTCACTTCGCAGAATTGGCGGAACGCAACGATCCGGCTGCCCTGACCGACATCCTGGCCGGCCTCAAGATCGAGGCCCGCAAGGCGAGGCTGTGGAATTTGTTCTTGCCCGACTCCGAATGGGGTGTCGGCCTATCCAACGTCGAATACGCTCCCCTCGCCGAGATCATGGGCAGAGCAGTGTGGCTGGCGCCGGAGGCGACCAACTGCTCGGCTCCCGACACCGGCAACATGGAAGTGCTGACCATGTTCGGTACATCCGAGCAGCAGCAGCGCTGGCTGGTACCTCTCCTCGAGGGCGAGATCCGTTCCTGCTTCGGCATGACCGAGCCGGCAGTCGCCAGCTCCGACCCGCGCAATCTGGAGACCGAGATCCGCCGTGAGGGCGACGACTACGTGATAAACGGGACCAAATGGTGGACCACCGGGGGCCTCACTGCGGCCGTCTGCATACTGATGGGGGTCACCAACCCGCAAGCCGATCCCAAGGGCCGCTACGGCATGATCCTCGTGCCGATGGACGCTCCCGGGGTCACCGTGGTGCGCGATCTCAATGTGTTCGGCTACCAGGACCGGGGCGGCCACTGCGAGGTGCGCTTCGAGGACGTGCGGGTGCCGGCCGGCAACGTCATCGCCGGAGAGGGAGACGGCTACATGATCGCCCAGGCCCGCCTGGGGCCAGGTCGGATCCACCACTGTATGCGGGCGATCGGGATGGCGGAGCGAGCTTTCGACCTGATGGTCACTCGCGCCAAGTCACGCACTGCTTTCGGCGGACCGGTATCGCACCAGGGCGTGGTGCAGGAATGGATCGCCGAGGCTCGCTATCGCATCGAGCAAGCCCGGCTGCTGGTGCTCAAGACGGCCTGGCTGATCGACACGGTCGGCAACCGGGCGGCCCGCACCGAGATCTCTGCCATCAAGGTAGTGGTTCCCAACATGGCGTTGTGGGTGCTCGACAAGGCCATCCAAGTCCACGGCGGCATGGGAGTATGCGACGACGTGCCGCTGGCGCGCATGTGGGCCGGTGCTCGTACCCTCCGCATCGCCGACGGGCCCGATGAGGTGCACAACATGGTGCTGGCACGCCGCGAGCTGGGCCGCTACTAGCTGCTGTGTTTGGCTGCCGGTGTTTGGCTGCCGGTGTTTGGCTGCCGGTATTCGGCTGCCGGTATTCGGCTGGCGGTGGTTGGCTGGGGCCTACCCGAATATCCCGCTCCAGAGGCGTGACAGCAGACTGCGTCGCGGCGGTTGCGGCAGCTCGGCCAGCACCTCCTCTAGGTGATCGGGAGGCAGATCACCGACCAGCACCAGCGTATTCCCGCTCGATTCCCACGTGACCCACATCTCACCGGGGTTGACGACCCGCTTGTAGGCCAGCCCCCGCAGATCCAGAGTGGCGGCGTCGGCGAAGCGGTCGGACTCGGCCGAGCCGGCGACCACGAACAGCGAGAACGAGAACAACCCGTCGGAGTAGAAGCCCTGAATGCTGTCATCCGGTCCGACGTACGCGTCGGCAAGGCGGTAGCCGGCCGCGGTCACTGGCAACGAGTGGCGCGCCGTGGGCACCAGCACCTCGAACTCGTTCGAGTAGTGGCCGTGGGCCGAATACAGTTTCGACGGAATCGGGTCCATCTCGATCATTGACGAAAACCGAAACAGGGTGCCGTCACCGTCGTAGACCTCGGTCACGAGGGGGGTGCCCGTGACATCGTCGAACACGAGGCGCATCCGCATCCGGCCGTCTTCGAGGATTCCGATCGCAGTTGCCTCCCGGCTGAGCCGCCTAACGGCCTGGGGGCTCTCCACCGTGTAGCGGTCTGACATGCGCGACGCGTTCCAGGTCGAGACGACGAGTCCGCCTCCGTCGCCCCCGGAGAGTTTGCCGGATTCCAAGACAGACTCAGATCCAGGAGATTCAACCATCATCAGGCTGCCGGCATGCTCGACGTCGATGATCTCGAGCGTCGCCTCGCCGTCCATGAAGGTCACGACGATGTTGCGACCGGCATAGTCGGCTTCGGCGGCGGCTTCGAGCAGCTGCGACAAATCATCGGCCGCCGCGGGGGTCATCGCCGAGGCGACCAGCAGTCCGGCCAACAACGACACCGATACGAAACGAGAGATCACGGCGCGTTCCCCGGGGAGAAGACCGGCACGCCGGTCACACCGTCTTCGACCGACAGGCGCACCGTGTGGCGGTCGGCGAACTGTTCGAGGTCCACCGGGGTCGGCTCGGGGCCATCAGCCGCCATGTTGACGGCGATTGCCGCGGCGGCCACGAACCCCGCTGCTGCGATGGCCAGGCGCCTCACCGAGGTGCGTTGGGTCCGAGCCGGCACACGGGGCAGCAGTGGCTCGGGCGGCTCCAGGCCGGGTAGAGCCCGTATCGCGGTCCGGGCGGCGTCGAGATCCTGCAGCGACAGCAGGCACTCGGTGCAGGTCTGCAGGTGCGAGATGATCATCAGCTGCTCCTCGGCGGTCAGCTCACCGTCGAGGAACGCCGACAGCTCAGGGCCGTAGTGACCTTGGGGCATCAGCCTGTCAGGCACTTGCAGGATCGGCATCACCCTCACCGCGGCGCGGGCTTCCTTGAGGTCGTGGAACTCGGCGACGCACTCGAGACAATCAGTGAGGTGGGTCACGACGAGATCGAGCTCGCCTTCGCGCAGCTCACCGTCGAGATAGGCGGATAGCAGTTCGCCGATCGTACAGGTCGACTCGGCGTCGAGTGCCTGGGTGTAATCGTGGGTGTGGTTCACATCGGCCACGTCAGGAGCCCTCGTAATTGTTTGCGACCCCGGTGGATGCGGCTGCGCACTGTGCCGACCGGTGCATCGATGGCGTTGGAGATCTCCTCGTAGCTGAGCCCGACGACATCGCACAACACGACGCACTCGCGGAACTCAATGGGGATCTTGAGGAGAGCCGACTGCACGTCGTCGGAGAGGCGCACCGAGGCAAGGACCTCGTCGGGGGACGGCGTGGCGGCGGCCACGGCGCGATCGTCATCGGGAAGCGGCGTGGTGGGGCGGCGTTTCTTCTTGCGCACCTCATCGAGGAACGCGTTGCGGGTGATACGCCACAGCCAACCCTCGAACGATCCCGGCGTGTAGTTGGCCAGGCCCTTGCGCACCCGCAGCAGCACCTCCTGAACGAGATCAGACGCGTCGTCTGGGTTCCCGGTGAGGCGGTACGCAAACGTGTAGATCTTGCGCCCATAACGTCGTGCTACGTCTTCCCATGTCGGGACGCGGTCTTCAGCCATGACTCCCCAACTCCTGAGGATCTAACGACGTTGGAGGCAGAGTGGTTCCCGCCGCGAAGCTAGCTGCGCTATTCGGCGGGAGTTGTCTCTTCGTCGTCTTCCTTGGCGCCCTCTTCGAGCCCCTTACGGAACTCCTTGGCCGATGCGCCCATCGAGCGGGCCAGATCGGGAAGCTTGCGGGCGCCGAAGAGCAAGACGATTACTGCCACGATGATTATCAGTTCTGGCCAACCAAGAGTGCCCAAGCGGTGACCTCCTCGTGTGGCAGTGTAGCGGCGACCGCAGCTAGCGCAGGCGTCCGGGGGCGCGGCCAGGCGCGAAGAAGGGAAGCTGCACCGAACCAAGCCATGTGGGCCGCGTTGTCGAGCTGCGCGAAGAAGACTCCACTCGGCTCTAGATCACCCCATGGCCACCGAGTCGACGAAGGCCTGCAGCCGCTCACGGGTCATGTACTTGACCTTCTGGTTACGGCGTTCCTTCTCGTAGATCGCGTACGGGCCGAACTTGGGAGTGAACAGCATGCCGCGATCGGCCCCGGAGGCCATGAACTTCATCACGAACGCGTCGACAGCCCGCTCGTCGAGCTCCGGGTGGCTGCCCTCGACGTGATCGACGAACTGCACATAGGTCGAGATTGCCCCCTTGCGGGCGGTGCCGGTGCCGTCTCCCTTCACCTGGACGTCGTAGCCGGCGGTGCGGAGCAGGCCCGTGATGAAATTCTGGAGGGACATGCCCGCGATCGTTCCCCCAGGGCCGGCCACCGATTCGATTACGTTCGCCGGGATCTTGAGCTCCTTGGACAGTGGCGGCAACTCGTCGACGCCACCCCGGTACCCGGTGGCACGCCCGAACTTCATGGCGTGCAGGGCGCCCAACGGATCCTCCGAGAGTGCCTTCACATCCTGGGCGCGGACCACATCCGATGCATCCGGCGCGTCCATGTGATCCATGTCGCGCGGCTTCTTCACGTCGATGGTGGTTACGGCAACCGTGCTGTCCCCCGTCTTGCCGTGGGCAGTGACATGCCGGACCTCACTGAGCGGCAGGTGATCAGCTTTGCTCTCGAAGACGCGCATCGCCTCGCGCCCCATCAGAGCGGTCAACACATCGTCGGCCCCGCCGGCGGGCACATGCGTATCGAAGTAGACGTGGGCGGTGGTGCCGTCGACTTTGAAGTCGACTTCGAACAAAGTCCGCTCGGGTGTGGCGATTGCTCCCGCAACACTGCGCTGCGACACGCCGCCGCCCCGGCTCCTCAGGTAAAGGCCGACCACAACGAGAGCTGCGATCACAATGAGCACGACAACGACCGCGGGCAAGATTCCTCCTCAGATGTCGTTCGTTTACGCACTGCCTAGCGTAGATGCCGAGACGTATCAAGAACGAACCGGCCCCGGAAAGAACCGGCCCCCAGAACGAACCCGAGCATGAGATGGGTCCGAGATTGATGGGCACTGCCGACTCGGCGACCGCGTCAGGAGACTCGGCGACGTTGCGCGTCGAGGGCCCGCTGCCTACGGATCTTGCGGCGCTCCCGTTCCGACATTCCTCCCCAGATGCCGAACTTCTCGCTGCTGACAATGGCGAACTCGAGGCAGTCCGCCTGCACTGTGCATTGCCGACAGATCGACTTGGCCGTCCTGGTCGACGCCCCCCGCTCAGGGAAGAACAAGTCTGGGTCGGCGCCACGGCAGTTTGCCAAGTCCTGCCAAGCGAGCTCCTGAGACGACAGGACCTCGAGCAATTGGCTGAACACGATAACTCCTACACGGTTGTAATTACAGCAATGTGATTCTCACAACATCTCCCAGCCGTGTCAAACGAAAAGCGTTGCTGGAAGAGGGTTTTTCCGGAAAAGGGTCGCTCGACCCACGCGCCGGTGCGTGATTCGCACTCACCCAGACACGAGACGCATAATGTGGGCCACCGGTCGAAAGGAACGCAGTGACGCCGAGGGGCGCAAAGAGCGGGGTCGCCACTGAGAAGCGCCGGCCGCTGCCATGGCCTCTCCGCTTCTATCGCTCGGATATCGGCAAGAAGTACGTCATGGCGGTAACCGGGGTCGTGGGTCTCGGCTTCATCGTGTTCCACATGCTGGGGAATCTGCACGCTTTTGAGGGATCGGACCAACTGAATCACTATGCCGAGGGGCTGCGGGAGATCGGTGAGCCGATTGCGCCCCGCACGTTCCTGGTGTGGATCGGTCGCCTCGGCCTACTGGCTGCGTTGCTGCTGCATGTTCACGCCTCGTGGGCGCTGAGCCGTTCCAATCGGCGAGCGCGCGGAGCCACCGGCTACGAGACGCGCAGTTTCCTGGCGGCCAACTACGCCAGCCGCACCATGCGCTGGACCGGAGTCATCATCTTGCTCTTCCTACTGTGGCACCTGGCCGACCTGACGTGGGGTGTGAACGCCGTCAACCCGGACTTCGTCAGAGGCGAGGTCTATGCCAACCTGATCGCCAGCCTGGAACGCTGGCCGGTCTTTCTGATCTACCTGATAGCCCAAGGGGCGCTGGCGTTGCACGTATGGCATGGGGCGTGGAGCCTCTTCCAGAGTGTCGGGATCAACAACCCCCGGTTCAACCACTGGCGGCGTAACTTCGCTACCGTCCTGGCAAGCGTGGTGGCCATCGGCTACTTGACGGTACCGGTTGGCATCATGCTTGGGATCATTCACTAGGACTATGACCATCACTCTCGACTCGAAGGTGCCTGCCGGAGATCTGGCCGAGAAGTGGGACAACCATCGCTTCTCGATCCGGCTGGTCAACCCGGCGAACAAGCGCAAGTACAAGATCATCGTGGTCGGCACCGGCCTGGCTGGCGCCTCCGCCGCCGCCACCCTCGCCGAGCTGGGCTACGAAGTCGAAGCCTTCACCTTCCACGACTCGCCGCGGCGGGCCCACAGCATCGCCGCCCAGGGCGGAATCAACGCAGCCAAGAACTACCCCAACGACGGCGACAGCATCCAGCGCTTGTTCTACGACACGATCAAGGGCGGCGACTATCGCTCCCGGGAAGCCAACGTCTATCGATTGGCGCAGGTATCGAACGAGATAATCGACCAGGCCACCGCCCAGGGCGTCCCGTTCGCCCGGGACTACAGCGGTCTGCTCGACAACCGCTCATTTGGCGGCGCCCAAGTGTCCCGCACGTTCTACGCCCGCGGCCAGACCGGCCAGCAGCTGCTCCTCGGGGCCTATCAGGCGCTCGCTCGGCAGGTCGACGCCGGCAACGTGAAGATGCACGTGCGCACCGAGATGCTCGACGTCGTAGTCCACGAGGGTCGGGCCGCCGGCATCGTCACCCGTGACCTCGTCAGCGGTGAGATCCGTTCCCACTCGGCCCATGCGGTGGTGCTGGCAACCGGTGGCTACAGCAACGTCTATTACCTCTCCACCAACGCGATGGCCTGCAATGTGACGGCGGCCTGGCGGGCCCACCGCAAAGGGGCCTTGTTCGCCAACCCCTGCTTCACGCAGATCCATCCGACCTGCATCCCGGCGTCGGACGCCTTCCAATCGAAGCTGACGCTGATGTCGGAGTCGCTGCGCAATGACGGTCGCATTTGGGTGCCGAAGGACGCGACAGACGGCCGGCCCGCCAACCAGATCCCGGCCGGCGACCGCGACTACTACCTCGAGGTCCAGTATCCGGCGTTCGGCAACCTGGTGCCGCGCGATGTCGCCAGCCGGGCGGCGATGCGCATGATCGATGCCGAACGCGGGGTCGGGCCACTCAAGAACGGGGTGTACCTCGACTTCGGCGACGCCATTCGTCGCCTCGGCCGGGACACGATCGAGGCCCGCTACGGGAACCTCTTCGAGATGTACCAGCGGATCACGGACGAGAACCCCTATGAAGTGCCGATGCGCATCTATCCGGCGCCTCACTACACGATGGGCGGGCTCTGGGTCGACTACAACCTCATGACGAACATCCCGGGTCTGTACTCGATCGGGGAAGCCAACTTCTCAGATCACGGCGCCAATCGCCTTGGAGCCAGCGCCCTGATGCAAGGCCTCGCCGACGGCTACTTCGTACTCCCCTACACCATTGGCGACTTTCTCGCCGATTACCTCAATCAGGAGCCGGTGCCGACCACGGACGCGGCCTTCGCCGCAGCGGAGCGAGCGGTCGCCGAGCGGACCCAACGGTTCATCGCCGTGAAAGGCTCGCGTACCGTCGACTGGTTCCATCGCGAGCTGGGCAAGATCATGATCGAACACTGCGGGATGGCCCGCAGCCGTCCCGGACTGGAGAAGGCGCTCAGCGAGATCCCGGCGCTCCGGGAGGAGTTCCACAACGATGTTCGGGTGCTCGGAGACACCGAGTCGTTGAATCAAGCTTTGGAGAAGGCGGGCCGGGTGGCCGACTTCTTCGAGCTCGCCGAAGTGATGTGCCGCGATGCCCTGGACCGGGAAGAGTCGGCCGGGGGGCACTATCGAGTCGAGCACCAGACTCCCGAAGGCGAAGCCAGACGAGACGACGAGAACTTCAGCAATGTCTCGGCGTGGGAGTGGAGAGAGGGTCAGCCGGCCGTCAAGCACGTCGAGCCGCTGGATTTCGAATACGTCGAGCTTGCCCAAAGGAGCTACAAGTAGTGGATCTGCGACTGCGGGTGTGGCGACAGAACGGATCCGGGCCCGGCGGGTTCAAAGAGTACGCCGCCCGAGACATCAGCCCCGAGGCGTCTTTCCTCGAGATGCTCGACATCGTGAACGAGGAGCTGACCGCCGCCGGCGAAGAGCCGATCGCCTTCGACCACGACTGTCGCGAGGGAATCTGCGGCTCGTGTGGACTGATGATCAATGGCCAGCCGCACGGACCGCAGCGGGGCACGGCCACGTGCCAGCTCCACATGCGCAAGTTCTCCGACGGGGAGACGATCGTCATTGAGCCGTGGCGGGCCGCCGCTTTCCCCGTGATCAAAGACCTGATGGTGGATCGCACCGCTCTGGACCGCATCATCGAGGCCGGCGGCTACATCAGCGTCAACACGGGCGCCGCCCCCGACGCCAACCTCATCCCGGTGCCGAAGGAGGCCAGCGATGCGGCTTTCGACGCGGCCGCTTGCATCGGCTGTGGCGCCTGCGTGGCGGCATGTCCCAACAGCGCCGCCCAGCTGTTCACGGCCGCCAAGTTGGAGCATCTCAATCTGCTACCCCAAGGCCAGCCGGAGCGGCTCGAGCGGGCGGCCGCCATGGCGGACACGATGGAGGAGTACTTCGGTTCGTGCACCAACCACGGGGAGTGCGAGACCGCCTGCCCCAAGGGAATCTCGATCGACTACATCGCGTACATGAACCGGGACTATCTGAAGGCGCAGCTTGTCGACCCGAGGCAGCTGGGTCACTCGTGAGCCAACGCCCCATGAGTGCGCCGCCACAAGTGCTTACGAGACGGTCGACCCCTATCGAAAGGACCAGGACTTGAGCGTTCAGTTTCTCACCCAGGAGTACGTCGATGCGGCCGCCGCGGCCCTCGGAACCCACGTGGGCTTCGGCAGTGCAATCAACGGAGTCGACTTGGCAATGCAGTTCAACGTCATCGATGCCCCCGACGGTGGGGACATCAACTACTACGTGGATATCGCAGACGGCGGCGCCGAGGTGGGGTTGGGAGAGCTGGAAGAACCAGACATCACGATCATCAACGACTACGAGACGGCGGCTGGAATCAGCCAAGGCGAGATAAACACCCAAATGGCGTTCATGACCGGCAAGCTCAAGGTGTCGGGCGACATGTCGAAGCTGATGCTCAACATCGGCGTCGTCAACGCCATGATGGATGCCATGTCGCAGCTCGACGTGGCTTACTAGCGCCGGGACGGCGAGCCCGACAGGCTGGAGCGGCAAATAGGAGTACAAAAGGAGAAGGGGCACCACCAAGTGCGCCCCTTCTCCTGCATTCCATGTCTGCTACCGGTTCACCGCGTCCTTGAGAGCCTTGCCCGCCTTGAAAGCAGGGACATTCGAGGCGGCGATTGGCACCGCGGCCCCGGTGCGGGGATTGCGTCCCATCCGAGCAGCACGGTGCCGCCACTCGAAGGTGCCGAATCCGGTCAGCTGTACCTTCTCGCCTCGTGCCAGCGCCGCACTGATGACATCGAGAGTGGCGTCCAGTGATGCACTCACTGAAGACTTCGAATCACCAGTCTTGCCGGCGACTGCATCCACGAGTTCTGCTTTGTTCACGAAAAAACCTCCTCCTGTGCGCCCATGGCCCATCAGGTCAGAATTACACGTGTGTAACCCTACTCCGCAGGTTAGATAGCGGCAAGAACCGTTGCCTGGCAACGATTCGTGGTGACCGCGCCCGGTGGAGACACCCGGTAGAGTTGCCTCGAGTTCCAGCAGAGGGGCGGCAGGTGAAACGAGATTGGGCGCGGGTGCTGGCAGTCGGCGGGTCGCTGGTGGTGATTCAGTCCGTCTTCTGGGAATACGCCCGGATGCGTCCCGACTATCGATTCTTGGTCGAGCCCTGGGCGATCCGAGGCTTTGACTCGATCCATGGAGTGGTGTTCGCGACGATCGGAGTGGGCCTATTGGCGGCGGTGCTGCCAGTGGCCGCTCGGCTCAGCACGACCAGCCGCAACTCCGTCTTGATCGTGGCTGGCATGGTCGTAGCGGCGTTCATCATCACGCTGATCTTCGCTCGCGACGAAGACGTCTCCCTCAGCGGTGATTCGATCGGTGCCATCGTCTTTGGAGTCGGGCTCGGGCTGACTCTGCACTTGGCAGTGGTGCGACTTGCCGAGTCGGGGCGTTTGGGCGAGGCCCCCAGACGCACCCTGGCCGGAGCCACCGGTGGCCTCATCATGCTGGCCGTGGTGATCTTCGTGGTCTTGCTGATGCGCGTCGTCCTCGGCACCGAGACGACGATGGGAGCTCCCTTCGCCGTGCTGCTGCTGATGACGGTGATCGGGGTAGCCATGGCGCTGCTCCGGCCGCACAGCATGGCGTCCCACCGGATGCTCATGGCCGCCACCGTGATCGGCGGCACGGTGATCGGCCTGTCGGCTGCCGCCATCCGCAGCACTCTGGTGCGCATCCAAGCTGAGACCGGCCCTCTGTTCGCCTCCGGCCAATACCGCGACACTCAAGTCACTTGGGGCTACTTCCTGGCCAACATCGGCGTGGTGCTGACCTTCGCCGGTGCCGTGATGATGTGGGCCCGCCGCCGCGACATCGTCCAAAGCCAGCAGCGCGCAGCCCGGCAGCGGCAAGCGGCCGAGGAGAGCGCCCAGGAATTGGCAGCGGCCCGTTAGCTGCCGATCAGTCACCCTCGCCGCTGAGCTGGCGCAGGTCTTCCACCTTCTCCTTGACCGCAGCCGCCGCATCATGCAGCGCGGCAGTCTCCGAATCGGTGAGCGGCGCCTCGACGATCTCCGTCACGCCCCCGCTGCCCAGCTTGGCCAGCACCCCGAGGTAGACGTCG
Source organism: Acidimicrobiia bacterium (assembly GCA_041605955.1). Classification (GTDB taxonomy): domain Bacteria; phylum Actinomycetota; class Acidimicrobiia; order Spongiisociales; family UBA5794; genus JAHEJX01. The sequence continues at coordinate 13,587 of JBFIXI010000046.1, read as the reverse complement.
TGAATCCCGTACTGGCCCTCGGTCCAAGCGCAGACGGGCATTGTCTCCCCTGAGTCGGTGAGAATCGCCCTGACCATGGCCGCAGCTGCGGCCGACGGGGCGTAGTAGGCGCTGCCGGTTTTCAACAGGCCGACGATCTCGGCGCCGCCGTTGCGGGTGCGCTCGACCAATTCCTCGATCGTGTCCGCATCGAGGACATCTCCCAACGGCCGTCCCGCAACGGTACACAGCGACGGAACCGGAACCATCGTGGCGCCATGACTACCTAGGGTCACTGCGTGGATGTCGAGAATGTCGGCACCGGTTTCCTCGGCGATGAAATGGGCAAATCGAGCCGAGTCGAGCATCCCCGCTTGGCCGATCACCTTGCCGCGGGGCAGGCCGGAGATCTCAGCTGCCAGCGTGGTCATCTGGTCGAGAGGATTGGTCACCACCACCAGGATCGTGTCCGGCGAGTGCTCCATCAGCTGATTGGTCACATCGGTGACGATGCCGGCGTTGACCTCGAGTAGATCCATTCGGGTCATGCCCGGTTTGCGCGGTAGCCCGGCAGTGATGACGACCACATCACTACCTGCAGTGTCGGCGTAGTCGTTGGTGCCGGTGACGATTGTGCGGTAGCCGACCAACGATCGCGACTGGTTCATGTCTAGCGCCAGACCTTGGGGAAGACCTTCGACGATGTCGGTCATGACCACCTCGGCGGCGACGTCGGCTTCGGCCAGCCGCTGGGCCGTCGTCGACCCATACTTACCGGCTCCAACGACCGTGACTTTGCTCATAACAGGCCTCCTGCGCTGATCACATGTTCTCGATTACGGCCGTGGCGAACTCGCTGGTCTTGACCTCGGTGGCGCCTTCCATGAGACGCGCGAAGTCGTAAGTCACCACCTTTGAGGAGATGGTCTCTTCCAGGCCTTGCACGATGAGGTCGGCCGCCTCTTTCCAACCCATGTAGCGCAGCATGATCTCCCCCGAGAGGGTGAGAGAGCCTGGGTTGACCTTGTCCATGCCGGTGTACTTCGGCGCAGTCCCGTGGGTTGCCTCGAACAGGCCGTGGCCGGTCACGTAGTTGATGTTGGCGCCGGGCGCGATCCCGATTCCGCCCACTTGGGCGGCGAGGGCATCGCTGATGTAATCGCCGTTGAGATTCATCGTGGCGATGACGTCGTACTCGGCCGGCCGAGTGAGGATCTGCTGCAAGAACGCGTCGGCGATGACATCCTTCACCAGGACCTTGTCCGCCGGGTCGCCCCCGCAGTCCTCCCATGACACCGCATGATCGGCGAACTCGTCCCTGACCACCTCGTATCCCCAGGTACGAAACGCACCCTCGGTGTACTTCATGATGTTGCCCTTGTGGACCAGCGTGACGGACTTGCGCCCCTCGTCGACTGCGTACTTGATGGCGGCTCGAATCAGCCGTTTGCTGCCGGACTCCGACACCGGTTTGATACCTATCCCACTGTCTTCCTTGATCTCCCAGCCGAAGGTCTCGGACAGGAACTCGAGCAGCTCCTTGGCCCCTTCGCTATGCGCTTCGAGCTCCTTGCCGGCGTACACGTCCTCGGTCGCCTCGCGGAAGATCACCATGTCGACGAGGTGCGGCTCCTTCACCGGCGACGGTGTCCCCTTGTACCAGCGGACCGGGCGGAACGTGACGTAGAGGTCGAGAATCTGTCGCAGTGCCACGTTCAGGCTGCGAATCCCGCCGCCAACGGGTGTTGTCAGTGGCCCCTTGATGCCCACGAGGAGCGTACGGAACGCTTCAACGGTCTCATCCGGGAGCCACTGCCCGGTCTGGTCGAATGCCTTCTGGCCGGCAAGCACTTCCTGCCAAGCGATTCCCCGCTGGCCGTCGTAGGCTTTGTCGACCGCGGCGTCCATGATGCGCTGCGATGCTCTCCAGATGTCGGGACCGATCCCGTCTCCTTCGATGAAGGGTATGACCGGGTCATCGGGTATTTGCAGGCCCTCGGGGCCCATTGTGATGGCCGTCGCCATATGAGGGTGATCTCCTGTTGCGATGAATCGGCTCGCAGGCTAGCCGGGTGCTCCGTCGGCCACTTCCGCAGCACGCTCGGCGGCGGCCACTGTGTTCTCCAGCAGCGAGGCAATGGTCATTGGCCCCACTCCCCCGGGCACGGGGGTAATCGCGCCGGCGATGTCGAGCACTGCGTCGTAGTCGACGTCACCTACCAGCCCATCGGCGGTGCGGTTGATGCCGACGTCGATCACCGTAGCTCCCGGCTTGACATGCTCCGGCCCAACGAAGTGTGGCGAGCCGATGGCAACAACGAGGATGTCCGCCTCTCGGGCCCGTGCCGGCAGATCCGGGGTGCGGGAATGAGCCTGCACGACCGTGGCATCCACCCCCTTGGCGCTCAGCAGCAATGAGATCGGGCGACCCACCAGAAACGACCTCCCGATGACCACAGCCAGCTTGCCGCTCGTCGTGATGTCGTAGTGCCGCAGAATGTGCATGATCCCGGCCGGAGTGGCGGGCCGGGGCCCGGGCCTGTCGAGTACGAGCCGCCCCAACGAATCGGGGTGAAGCCCGTCGGCATCCTTTGCCGGGTCGATCGCTTCAACCGCCCGGTTGCCGTCCAGTCCTGCGGGCAGCGGCAGCTGCACGATCATGCCATCCACGGCGGGGTCCGCGTTGAGCTCGTGGATGAGGCTCTCGACGTCCTGCTGGCTTGCCGACTCGGGCAGGGTCCGGTCGAATGAGAGCATGCCGGCCTCCGTAGCCGCCCGGTGCTTTCCCCTCACATAGACCTGGGAGGCGGCATTCTCACCGACGAGCACGGTGGCCAGCCCCACGGCGCGGCCGTGATCGGCGAGAGCCGCCACCCGAGCCTTCACCTCAGCACGGACCACTGCGGCGACCTCGTTGCCCGACAGAACTGTGGCGCTCAATGTCTGAAATACCTCCGGTGGGTGAAAACGAGGGCGAGGTTGTGCTCGTCGGCGGCCGCGATCACCTCGTCGTCGCGCACCGATCCTCCCGGCTCGACGACGGCCGTGATCCCGGCCGCCGCCAGCACGTCCAGTCCGTCTCGGAACGGGAAAAACGCATCGCTGGCGGCAACACCGCCGGTAGCCCGCGGTCCTGCCTTGGCCAAAGCGCGCTGGGCTGCGCCGACCCGGCTCTGATCGCCGGCACCGACTCCGACGGCGGCCTCGTTAGCCGCCACGACGATGGCGTTGGACTTGGTGTGGGCGGCCACCACCCAGGCGAAGACCAGATCTGATTGCTCCTCGGACGTGGGTTTGCGTGCCGACACAACGGTCCATGTGTCGTCCCAGTTGGCTCCCGGCGCCACCGGGACCGGCTCCCGCTGTTGTGCCAGCAGCCCGCCTTCGAGGCGGCGTAAGTCGAGGTCGGCTCGCTCCGGCGGGGCGGCCACGATCACCCGCAGATTCGGCTTGGTGGCAAGCACCCGGGCAGCTTCGTCGGACACCTCCGGTGCAATCACCACTTCGACGAAGTGCTCGCAGATCATCTCGGCCGTGGATTCGTCGAGCCCGGTGTTGGCTGCGACGATCCCGCCGAAGGCCGCCAGCGGATCGCCTTCCCAGGCCGCCCGGAATGCATCCGGCAGCGTTCCGCGAACGGCTGCGCCGGCGGCGTTGCTGTGCTTGATGACTGCCACTGCGGCCGGAGCCAGATCCCAAACCAGGCGCCAGGCGGCTTCGGCGTCGGCGTAGTTGTTGAACGACATGGCCTTGCCCTGCAGTTGGTGCGCCCGCGACCACCATCCCCGGCCGCCGCGCTCCTCGTAAACCGCGGCCGCTTGGTCCGGATTCTCGCCGTAGCGGAGGTCGGCCACTTTCTCGAGCGGAACAACCAAACGCGCCGGGAGCGGCTCGCTTTCGTGGAGCCATGCAGTGATGGCAGCGTCGTAGGCGGCGGTGAGGTAGAAAGCCCGGCGGGCCAGGTCGGCTCGCAGCTCGTCGTCGAGGCCGCCGCTCTCGACGGCGTCGGCCACTGCCGCGTATTGATCTGGAGAAGTCACCACCCCCACCCAATTGTGGTTCTTAGCTGCCGCTCGCAGCAGCGTCGGCCCCCCGATGTCGATCTTCTCTATCGCCTCGGCGCGGGTCACTTCGGGCTGGGCCACGGTTGACTCGAATGGATAGAGGTTGACCACGACCAACTCGAAGGGGGCGATGTCGTTCTGCTCGAGGTCGCTCTGATGGTCTGGTCGAGAAAGGTCGGCGAGAATGCCGCCGTGGATGCGGGGGTGCAGCGTCTTGACCCGGCCGCCGAGCATCTCGGGAGCTGCGGTCACTGCGGCCACTCGCGTGACGGGGAGACCGGCTTCCGCGAGAGCCGTGGCGGTGCCCCCCGACGACACGATCTCTACGCCGGCGGCCACGAGACGGGTCGCCAAATCGGTGAGGCCCGTCTTGTCCCAGACCGATATCAGCGCACGCTGCACCGGTCGTCTCACGCGTTCACCCTCCGGTAGACAGTGCGACCGGACACCTCGAGGATGCCCGTCGCTAAGTCCTGCACCACCTGGGGCAGCAGGCGATGCTCCACTCGCTGCAGGCGCCCGTGGAGCTCGGCTTCGTCGTCTCCGGGCAGCACTTCAACCGCCTCTTGACAGATGATGGGGCCGCCGTCGAGCTCCTCGCTGACGAAATGGATGGTGACGCCGGTGACCTTCACCCCGTGAGTGAGAGCGTCGCGCACCGCATGGGCCCCGGCAAAGGCCGGCAACAACGAGGGATGGATGTTGATGATGCGGTTTGGGTACCGATCCATCGCCACCGGTGCGAGGATCCGCATGAAGCCGGCCAACACGATGTAGTCGGGTCGAAAGGCGGCTGCCGCGTCGCAGAGTGCCTCGGTGAAGGCGACTCTGTCCGCGGAGTCCCCCCACTCGATCACACGGCTAGCTACGCCGGCTCGCGCCGCCCGTTGCAGGGCGCCGGCATCCGCCCGATCCGCGATCACGCCGACGACGCTCCAGTCGGGCGAAGGATCGTCCATGAGCGCTTGCAAGTTGGTGCCGGACCCGGATGCGAGCACGACGATTCGAGTCGATGGGTCGGTCGGAGGTCGCTCCATAGATGCGCCAGCTTACCGGTAGCGGCGCTGCTCCCTCCGGGTGCGAAAGGACTCGGCCAATGAACGGTTGTCGAAGTAACCGCCCGGCACCGACCCGGCGGCGGCGTAGTGATAGAGCGCAGTCTGGTAGATCACTGCCAGCGCCGACATCACGATGGCGACCCCCGCCAGCCACAAGATCCCGAGCATCACCGCCACCAGCAGCTCGTTGGCGACGCCGGACACCACTGCGGCCAGCCCAGGGATCGCAATCACGAATCCGATGAGACCGAACCCAACCTGAGCCGCCAGATTCTCACCCCAGGTCCGCTTGAACATGTCGACTGAGCGGCGAATAGCAGCCCCGACCGACAGGCCCTCGATGACGATGATGGGGAGCACGAGGAAGGTGACCACTGCCCAGGCCATGCCGATCAGACCAATGACGATACGGCCGACGGCGCCCGTTCGTTCTTCGATCGCACGGAGGATGATGGAGACGGTCGCTGACACGATGGCCCAGGGAAGGATCTTGCCAGCGCGGCGTGCCGCCCCGCGCAGTGCAGTGCCGAGCGTAGGGTCGCCGCCGTTGAGGCGCTCGTCGGCAGCACTGACGAGGGCGGCATTGAAGAAGATGGTGATGTAGGCCAGGACCAGGTAGAGAGCGAAGAGGACGGCGTACTCAACGGGGCCGGGCTCCCATGCCTCCAGATCTGCGGTCGACATGAGGATCGGCACCATGAAAAGGGCGATCGTCACCAGAGTCGCCAGCGCAGACAGAATGGGCAGCACCAGCAGCTCCTTGTCCGCTTTGAGGATCTGAAAGGATGATCTGGCCAGACCAATCGAGTTTTGGATGCGACTCACGCCGGCCACGCTAGTTGCCCCGCCGGCCGTTCGGTCGAGATCGTTCGCACTCAGAAAGCCCGCGCTGCCAGCAGCAAGCCGAATGCCACGAGAAGGGCCCCACCGATCAGCAGCAGCCGGTAACGCCACTCCACCGCCAGCCGTTGCCGGCCGGCGGCGACCACTCCGGCGATCACGAGCTTGGCTCCGACGATCGTCACGTAGAAGCCGGCGAGATAAGCCAGGGCACGTCCCGGTGTGGCGCGCCAGGCGGTGACGAGGATCGGAGCCCCCACACCAATCCAAAAGATCCACGGATGGGGGTTGAGGAAGTTCACCACGGCCCCTTTGAGCATGTCCCGACCGGGCCCTCGGACCTCATGGACGTGGCGGGCGTTGGTGCGGGCATGCACCATCTCGATGGTCCCCATCCCCGCGAGCACGACGCCACCTGCTATGGCGATGACTCGGACCCATCCCACCGGTACCGCGGATACTGCGGCGACGGCCGCAACGACGATCGGAACGTCCGTCAGTAGCGGGGCAATCGCGATTCTGGCGCCCGCACCAAATCCGTGGCGCAGTGTGGACGTCACCACCAGAGTCTGCAGTGGGCCCGGTGAGATTCCCGCGCCGAGGCCGAGCCCCAGGCCAAGCAGCAGCTCCGTCACCGCAAGGCGGCGAGGACGCTGGTCACCCCATGGCCTCGACCATCGCCGAGCCGAGGTCGGAAGGCGTCGGCGCAATCGTAACCCCGGCCTCCTCCAGCGCGACGATCTTCGCGGCCGCCGTGCCCATCCCGCCCGAGATGATGGCTCCGGCATGGCCCATACGTTTTCCCGGTGGCGCCGTTGTCCCGGCGATGAACCCCGCAACCGGCTTGCTCATGTTGGCGGCGATCCACGCTGCGGCCTCTTCTTCAGCGGTCCCACCGATCTCGCCGATCAAGATGACCCCCTCGGTCTTGGGGTCGTCGTTGAACAGGTCGAGGACGTCGACGAAATCCGTGCCGTTGACCGGGTCGCCGCCGATTCCCACTGCGGTCGTCTGTCCCAGCCCGATTGTGGTGAGTTGGTAGACCGCTTCGTACGTGAGCGTGCCCGATCGGCTGACGACCCCGATGCGACCCGCCTGGTGAATGTAGCCGGGCATGATTCCGATCTTGCACTCGCCGGGGGTTATCACCCCGGGACAGTTGGGACCGACGAGACGCGTGGGCCGCTCGTCCAGGTAACGCTTGGCTCGCACCATGTCGGCCACGGGGATGCCCTCCGTGATGCACACGATGAGATCGAGCTCAGCGTCGGCCGCCTCCATGATGGCGTCGGCGGCGAACGGTGGCGGCACGTAGACCACGCTGGCCGTCGCCCCGGTGGCATCGCGCGCTTCCACCACCGATCGAAAGATCGGCAGCTCGGCGTTGTACGTCTCCGGTCGATCGGGAACGCCGGAGGGATCCGTCTCACCGCTGAACTGCTCGATCGTGCCGGCCTTGGACGGGTGCACCGCGGCCACCATCTTCGTGCCGTACGCGATGGCGGCGTCGGTGTGAAAGCGTCCCGTCCGGCCCAGCCCTTGAACCAGCACCTTGGTGTCGGAACTGATGAGGATGCTCATGTCGTCAGCTCCACGATCTTCTTGGCCCCGTCCCGCATGTCGCTGGCATTGACCACGTTCAAGCCGGACTGGTCGATGATCTGCTGGCCGAGCTCGACGTTGGTGCCCTCGAGCCTCACGACCAGCGGGACCTCCAACCCGACCTCACCTACGGCCTCGACCACGCCCTCAGCAATGGTGTCGCACCGCATGATCCCGCCGAAGATGTTGATGAATATGCCCTTGACGTTGGGATCGGCCGTTATCAGCTTGAAGGCCTCGGTGATCTTGTCGGCGGTCGCCCCGCCACCCACATCGAGGAAGTTGGCGGGCTCGCCACCAACGAACTTGATGATGTCCATGGTTGCCATCGCCAGCCCGGCACCGTTCACCATGCAGCCGATGTTGCCGTCGAGTTTGATGAAGCTGAGCCCGTGCTCTTTGGCTGCCGCCTCCCCCGGGTCCTCTTCGGTGATGTCTCGCATACCCATGACGTCGGGATGGCGGTAGAGGGCGTTTGACTCGAAGCTCATCTTCCCGTCGAGGGCCATCACCGAGCCGTCGGTGGCAACGACCAGCGGGTTGATCTCCACTAGGTCCGTGTCCAGCTCCACGGCAGCTTTCGCCAACGCCTGGATGAACCTCACGCCGTTACGGTGGGCGTCGCCGGTGAGGCCGAGGCCGTGGGCCAGGCGGCCGGCTTGGAACGCCAGCAGCCCGTAGGCGGGATCGATTTCCTCGCGCAGAATCTTGTCGGGCGTCTCCGCCGCCACCTCCTCGATTTCCGTGCCTCCTTCGCTCGAGCCCATCACGATGTTGCGGCTGACCGCCCTGTCGAGCAGCACGGAGAGATAGAGCTCATCGGCGATGTCGATGCCCTGCTCGATGTACAGAGTATTGACCGTCTTGCCATCCGGTCCGGTCTGGATCGTGACCAACGTCGAGCCGAGCATCTTGTCTGCAACCGCTCGCACCGCCTCCTCGGCAGCTTCGACACCGCCCTCGATCCCGGCTGTGATCACGTTGACTCCACCAACGTCCGGATGCTCTTTGAAGCGACCCTTGCCGCGACCGCCGGCATGAATCTGGGCTTTGACGACTACCACCTGGTTGCCGGTCTCTTCGATGAGAGGCGCGACTGCGGCGACGGCCTGGTCGACGGTCGTGGCAACCGTTCCCCGCGGAACTGGGATGCCCCGTGCGGCCATCAGCTGCTTCGCCTGGTACTCGTGAATCTTCACCGCGTCACTCCATCGCTCCTCGCTGGGCCGGAGTCAAGCGCATCCACGTTGAAAGCTCCAACCTGACCGGAGCTGCCTGATCCCGCCTTGCTGCTGACGAGTCGCCGTCGGGCGATGGTCAGCCGGCGAACCGGCTTGCCACCCAATCCGTTATCTCCTGGAGGGACGTCCCCGGGCCGAAAATGGCCTCGATCCCGATGGCCTTCAATTCGGCTGCATCGGATTCGGGTATGACGCCGCCACCGAAGACGACGATGTCGGCAGCATCGCGCTCTGCCAGCAACTCCACCACCCGGGGGAACAGCGTCATGTGGGCCCCCGACAGCGCAGACAGGCCAATACCGTCCACGTCTTCCTGCAGGGCGGCCTCGACGATTTGCTCGGGCGTCTGATGAAGGCCCGTGTATATGACCTCGCAGCCTGCATCACGCAGCGCCCGCGCCACCACCTTGGCTCCGCGATCGTGCCCGTCGAGACCCGGCTTGGCTATCAACACGCGAATCGGCATAGCGTCGAGGCTACCGCGTCGAACGTTTCTCCAGTGGTGCCCACGCCAGCAGCAGTCGCTTCTGGCCGTGACCCTTGAACGACACGAACGCCTCGGTGCGGTCGCCCTCACCGATGATCTCGTCGACGACGCCGTCGCCCCAGTGCGCATGACGCACCTCATCGCCGCTGACGATGTCCGACTCGGCGACACGCTGCGCCGGGCCGGAGGCGAGCTCGGCCATGCTGCGCTTGTCGCGCTTGGCCGTGACCGTGAGGTGCTCGGGGATCTCGCGCAGGAAACGGCTCGGCGGGTTGAAGTTGGTCCCTCCCCACAGATTGCGGCTCCACGCCCGGGTCATGAAGAGCTGCTGCTTGGCGCGGGTGATGCCGACATATGCCAACCGCCGCTCTTCTTCGAGCTCGACAGGGTCGCCCAAGGAGCGCATGTGGGGGAACACGCCGTCCTCGAGCCCCGCTATGAAGACGACGGGAAACTCGAGACCCTTGGCGTTGTGGAGCGTCATCAAGGTCACTACATCGGTGTCCTCGTAACTGTCCATGTCCGTCACCAGGCTGATGGACTCCAGAAAGGCGTTGAGCCGCTCCATGCCGGTCATGTCGGCCCAATCGGCGACGCCGAGCGATATCGGACCGGTCTCCTCGAAGTCGGCGGCAGCCGACAGCAGCTCTCGCAGGTTCTCCTCCCGGCCCATCGCTTCGATCGATCGCTCCGACCGCACCCAGTCCATGTAGCCGGACATGTCGAGCACGGCCTCCAGGGCGGCCGACGGTCCAGCTGTGGCGGCAGCGCCGAGATGGTCGTAGAGGCTGGTGAACTCGCCGATGGCGCGCTGGGCCCGTGAGTTGAGACGATCGTTCTGGGCTGCATCGCGCAACCCGTCGAGGAAGCTGATGCCGTGGGCCTCCACGTAGCGGTCGACGTGGGCGACGCTGGTATCACCGATCGAGCGTCTCGGAGTGTTGACGATTCGCTTCAGCGACACGGTGTCGTCCGGGTTGACCAGCGCTCGCAGATAGGCCAGGACGTCCTTCACTTCGCGCCGGTCGTAGTACTTGAGTCCGCCGACTACCTGATAAGGAATGCCGTATTTGACGAACAGCTCCTCAACAACGCGGCTTTGTGCATTGGTGCGATAGAAGACGGCGACGTCGGATAGCCGGTGACCGGACTGTTCGAGCACGCCAACCTCTTCAGCGATGTATGCCGCTTCGTCGTGCTCGTCCTCGGCTTCGTACACCTTGACCGGATCGCCCTCCCCGAGGTCGGTCCACAGGCGTTTCGGGGCCCGTCCGGTGTTGTTGGCGATGACCGAATTGGCCGCCTCCAAGATCGACTGTGTGGAGCGGTAGTTCTGCTCCAGGAGGATGATGCGGGCGTCGGGGAAGTCCTTCTCGAACTCGTTGATATTGCGAATGTCGGCGCCGCGGAAGCGATAGATCGATTGATCCGAATCGCCGACCACGCACAGGTTGCGGTGTTGCTCGGTGAGCAGCCTCACCAGCATGTACTGCGCATGGTTGGTGTCCTGGTATTCGTCGACCAGCACATATTGGAAGCGTTGCTGATAGTGGCCGAGCACGTCCGGAAACGCCTGGAACAGCTCGACCGTGATCATGAGGATGTCATCGAAGTCCATGGCCGATGCCTCCACCAAGCGCTGCTGGTAGAGGCGGTAGATGTCGGACACTTTCTCGTGGTAGAAGCCGGCGTCGTTGCGACCGAAACTCTCGAAGTCGACCAGCTCGTTCTTGGCGGCCGAGATGGCAGCTTGGATGTTGCGGGGCGGAAACCGCTTGGGATCGAGATCGAGATCTTTGATGCACAGCGTCACGAGGCGCAGCGAGTCTGCCTGGTCGTAGATCGAGAACGACGAGCGGTACCCCAAGCGGTGGGCCTCGCGCCGCAGAATCCGTGAGCAGCTGCTGTGGAAGGTGGAAACCCACATGTCTCGCACCACCGCGCCGACCAGAGCCCCCACCCGATCCTTCATTTCCGAGGCCGCTTTGTTGGTGAAGGTGATGGCGAGGATCGCAAACGGAGATACGCCGTGATCCTCGATGAGGTGGGCCACGCGGCGCGTCAGCACCCGGGTCTTGCCGGATCCGGCCCCGGCCACCACGAGGATTGGACCGTCGATTGCGGCTACTGCGGTGCGCTGGGCAGGGTTGAGTCCTTGTAGGAGTTCGGATTCCGCCATGGAGCGCCGAGTATAAGGTCGCCGCTCGACCGAGTTACACGGGCGTAGTTTGCTGCTCCCCGGAGACCGGGCGGATCACTTGCGCAACATCTCGCGCAGCGTTTCGGCGAGCGCTCCTTCGCGGAAGTCCGCTTTGTCGAAGAAGACGTCGACGCCCGCCTCCTTGGAGCGCGCCTTGTCCTCTTCGGTGGCTACCCCGGACAGCATGACGATCGGCACGGTGATGCCCTGCTGCCGCACCTGCTCGACCAGCTGAGCGCCGTCCTGTTGCGGCATCGAGAAGTCCACCACGAGTGCATCGATGTCTTGGGCGGCAAGGATCTCGAGGGCTTCCGCTGCGCTGGCGGCAACGGATGTAGTGAAACCGCTGGACGCCAGGGCTCCGGAAACGACCGCCCGCGCTCCGATGGAGTCGTCAACCACCAACACGCGATCCTCTGGAGGAGCCTCTACAGGCAGATTCTGGGTACGTCCCACGAGACTGGCGGCATCCAGCACCAGGACTACCTCGCCGCCGCCCAGGAGCGCCGCCCCGGTGATGTGCGAGGGCCCGGCCAGCAACGGGCCCAGCTCCTTGGCAGCCACCTCGCGCACGCCGTGGACCGCCTGGACTGCAATCGCGGCCGATCCGACCCGATGCGACACCACGATGATCTGCTTGGGGAGCCGCGACTCGGCGGCGCCGACGATCTCGCCCAGCGGAGCCATGGAAACCCGCTCGCCGCGCCAGTCGAGCTTGGCGTCGCTGCCGCTCCAGTCGATCGGGGCGCTGTCGATGGGGAGCACCTCTTCGACGACGGATTCGGGAATGGCCCACTGCATCCCGGCGCTCTCGAAGATCATCACTCGTTGCAGGGTGCGGGAGGTGGGCACGGTCAAAGTCACGGTGGTTCCGATGCCGGCCGTCGATTCGAGGCGGACTCTCCCGAACAATGACTCCACCACCTCGGCGACCGACGCCAACCCTTTCTCTCCACCGCCCAGATCGCTCAGCCCGACCGTCGAGAAACCTTCGCTGAACAGCACGTCGTTGAGTCGACTCTGGTCGGCGGCCTCTTCGTTGGACAGCAAGCCTCGCTCGAACGCAGTCGCTCGAACGGCCTGCCAGTCCACGCCCGTACCGTCATCCGATACCACGAGCTCGAGGCGGCGGTCCTTGACGGTGGCCGTGAGCGACACCGATCCGGTAGCCGCTTTGTCAGTCTGTTGGCGCAACTCCGCAGGTTCGATACCGTGGGTGATGGCGTTGACGACGAGCTGCCGAAGCGGGTCGGCGATCTTGTCCAACACCTGCCGGTCCACCACGACGTCGGTGTCGCCGACGATCTCGAACCGCACCTCCTTGCCCAGCTTCTTGCTGACGAATCGCACGAGTTGGGGAAGGGTGTTGGTCATCGACGACAGCGGCACGGCCGCCAGCTGCATTGCATCGTGCTCGAGCTCGCCGATGGCGTCGAGAATGGCCGCGAGGTTCGCTTCCAGAGCCTCGAGATCATCCGAATTGCGAACTGCCCGCAGCTTGGTTTCGGTCGCCTCCAGATCGATCCGTATCCGCGCCGCCAAGTTGATCAAGCGATACATGCGCCCGGCACTCACCGGAAGCGTCTCCACGCTCGCCCAGCTCTCTACAGCCCCCAGCAAACCACCCAGGTCCGCCGCAATCGAAGCGGCCGACGGTGTCTGGAAGTGCGCCATCGGGATCGCCGCCGGGGCCGCTGCCGGCTCCGGGTGGCGGGGACGACGGGGCCGCACGTGCTCATGGCTGAAGACGTCCTGCGGCGGCTGCGACTCGATCGACGGCTGCGACTCAATCGGCGGCTGAGATTCAATCGGCGGCTGAGACTCAATCGACGGCTGAGACTCACTGAACGGCTGAGACTCACTCAACGGCAGGGACTCAATCGACGGCTGAGACTCAATCGACGGCTGAGACTCAATCGACGGCTGAGACTCAATCGACTGGGGCGCTTCTAGTCGCCGAGACGGCTCCGCATCGCCACGAACCGCTGGCTTGGTTGGCGCCGATACGGATTGTTCGTCTTCCCGCTGCCGCCCCGCCCATGGGGTATCGGACTTGTCGGGGCTGATGCGGGGACGCCGAGCTGCCCCCGCTAGGTCGGTGGCTTCATCGCGGGCT
>JBFIXI010000045.1:0-34799 GCA_041605955.1 Acidimicrobiia bacterium | reverse complement strand
CCCTTGCCGGTGGTGACTCTGGTCACCCGATCCGCTTCGAGCCGTTCCAGGAATGACAACCACTCGTGCTCGCTGCGCATGCGGTGTAGCCAGTCCGCGCCGTCGGCCACCGGCACTTGCGAAACGGCACAACCGATTCGAGAATCGGCGGCGGCAAGGGCTATTGCGTTGCCGCCACCAGTACCGCCCGAGCCGAAGGTGCCAATGTTGTCCGCATCAATGTCATCACGCGCGCCGAGGTATGTGACCGCGTTGATCAGGTCTTCGAGCTGCATTCCGGGAATCACGAGATCGGTCCGTCCGGCGCTGTCGCCAAAGCCTCGGTAGTCGAAAATGAGAACGGAGAACCCGGCGGCCGTCAGCGCCTCGTGGTAAGGCAGATAGAGCTTGGCGTCCTTCAGCCCCATCCAGCCCGGGCCCTGAACGATCCCCCGATGTGGCCCCGAGCCGCTGTCCGGCTGCCGCAGAAGCCCGACAATCTGCTCACCTTCGCTGTAGAAAGTGACCCGCGTTTCTCTCACGCCATCGCTCCTTTTGGGCCTGTGCCCGCGATCGTACCGCTACTGGCATACGGTATACAAAACCAGAAGATTTGGCCGTCAAGTGGTGCTTGGCCCGGCAGAATTATCCGCGGCCGTTGAGTTCGGCGATCAGATCGTCGCGCGACTCTGAGATGTGTTCGACAAGCACCTTGGCGGCACGGGCTCCATCCCTTGCCAAGATGGCGTCGGCAAGCTCCTTGTGGGCGTGGTGGGCATGATCCCTATCGCTGAGGAGGTGGTAACGATCGACGTTATCGCGCAGTTGCATGATCGTGCGCCGCATGCGGGGGCGATCGGCATGCTGGTAGAGATCACCGTAGAACGCGCGCCTGCGATTGAATGCCTCGGCGGCGCTCAGTGCGTCGTCCTCACTGCCCATGGCGGCAGCGGCCGCACGTTCGGCAGCCTCAGTGGTGAGGTTGTTCACGGCGTGCTCCATGCAGATCGCTTCGAGCAAGATCCGCATCTCGTAGATGTCGGCGACGTCCTTCGGGGTCAAGACGGTCACGCGGGCGCCTTTGTGGCCGTCGATTTGCACCAGCGATTCGACTTCCAGTCGACGCAGCGCATCGCGCAGCGGTATGCGGCTGACCCCGAGCTGCGCGGCGATATCCGACTGGGTCAACCGCTGTCCCGGCACCAATACGCCCTCGCGGATCGCCCTGCGCAGGGAGGCCGTGACCGCTTCCTCGGCGGTTATCGGGGCCGACATCTCGAGCTCAGTCCTGGCCTTGTCCCGATTGCCGTCGCCTTTTGCCATCTTGCCTTTACCTGGTTGAAGTTGCATACAGCATACAAGCAAGCTGTTGTCCGCATTGAGCTTCAGCGGCACTTGGCCAAACGGCTGCGAATGAGGGCGCGGAGCTCTTTATGATGCGGAATACAGTATGCAAGATCGAGAAACCCATGGCAGCTGAAGAATTCGACGAGAGGTTCTCGGTCGGACGAGGGCGCAGTGAGTGCTGGGCCGTGCTGGTGGACGTTGACCGCGTCGCGTCCTGGGTGACCGCGGTCGGAGCGGTAACGGAGCACGCCAACCTGTCCCACTACAGCGCCGTGCTCGAAGACCGGATGGGGCCCTTCAAGCTGCGCGCCGATCTCGATATCAAGGTGACCGATCTCAGCGAAGCCGAGTCGATAACGGTGCGTGCGGATGGCGAAGATCGCCAGGTCGGTTCGCGCATTACGGTCGACGCAACACTTGGCCTCGTTCCCGATGGCGAAGGGACGACAGTCACTATTGCGGGCCGATACGAAGTGACGGGCCGGGTGGCGACGATGGGAGCTTCCACGATCAGATCCAAAGCAAACAAGATGCTTCAGGAGTTCACCGATGCCGCCAAACGAGACCTGGCGTGAGCGTCCTCCCCCCGTTCGCTTTGCACCGCCCGCAGTCAGTCGACGAAGCGCTCGGCTTGATCTCGTTCGATGACATGCCGTTGGGCGGCGGAACCGAGCTTCTCCTCGCCATGCGGATGCGGGTTCTGCGCCCGGACACACTCGTCAATCTCAAGCAGCTCGACGAACTGAAGTCGATTCGCCTCGACGGCAGTGATCTGGTGATTGGCGGCGGCGTCACCCATCTCGCGGCCAGCGAAAGCGCTCTCGTCGCCGAGCACCTTCCCATTCTTCCCAAGGTGCTGCTCGAGGTTGGCAACCCGAGGGTTCGCGCCTCGGGAACGTTGGCCGGCAACCTCGTGTTCGCCGAGCCCAAGTCGGATGTCATCCCGATCCTGCTCGCTCTCGACGCCCGGGTTCATCTCCGGTCCGCGAGCGGCTCGCGCCAGATGACGATCGACGAATTCATCATCGGCCCCTACTACTGCGCCCGCGAGCCCGAGGAGCTCCTCACCGAGATACGCATCCCGACAGCGGGGATCGCCCGTGCCGTGTACCTCAAGTATCAGACGATGGAGCGACCCACCGTGGGGGTCGCGGCCCTTGATATGGAGCGCGACGGTACCGAGCGGCGCCGCGTCGTCATCGGCGCCGTGGCCGAGACTCCGACCCTGCTCGACTTTGCCCCGGGCGACCAGATCGACGGTGCGGCGATCGCCGCCACCATCGAACCCATCCCCGACATAGCGGGCTCGGCGCGATACAAGCGGCACGTCACAGGTGTCTACATCGACCGCGCCGTGGCTGCGCTCGATGCGGAGCGACCATGACGGCTGAATCTGCGATCGAGATCACCACCTTCGTGAACGGCACCGAGCAGAGCGGATACGTTCCGGCGCGGGCGACCGTCGCGGAGTATCTGCGTGACGACCTCGGGCTGACCGGCACAAAGACGAGCTGCGAGATGGAAGTGTGCGGAGTGTGCTCCGTGCTTGTGGATGGCCGGCCGGTCAGTGCGTGTGCGGCCCTGGCGGCTGACCTCGACGGCACCACCGTGACCACGGTTGAGGGTCTGGCAGAAGAAGGGCGCCTCAGTCACTTGCAGCAGGCCTTCATCGAGAAGTCTGCGGCCCAATGCGGCTTCTGCACTCCGGGTTTCTTGATAATGGCGACCGCGCTGCTTGCCGCCAATCCCGACCCAACCAGACACGAGATCGCCGAGTACCTCGACGGCAACATCTGCCGCTGTACCGGGTACCGGCCGATCATCGAAGCCGTCGAGCTCGCCGCAACCCGGATGCGCGAGTCCGCATGAACGGCAGTCCCACGGTCGGACAGTCGCTCCCCCGGGCAGACTCGCGCGCCAAAGTGACAGGCGAAGCCCGATACGCCGTCGACCACGTGCTTGCCGACATGCTCCACGGTGCTGTGGTCCGCTCCACCAGGGCCCACGCCATCATCGAGTCGATCGATAAGGCAGCCGCTCTTGCGATCCCCGGAGTCGTTGGAGTGGTGGCCGGCGCGGACCTCGGTTCCCTTTTCCCTCGCTTCGGCCACCTCATTGCCGACCACCCGGTCCTGGCGATCGACAAGGTCAACTACATGGGAGAGCCCGTCGCGCTCGTCCTCGGCGAGACGTTGCACGCCGCGCACGACGGCGCCGATGCCGTCATCGTCGACTACAGCGACCTGCCAGTACTCGGCGACATCGCGACTGCTCTGGAGGACGATGCAGTGCTCATCCACCCGGAGACGTATCCGGCCGGAGACGCCGCGTTCGAAGAAGCGATCACAGAGCCGCGCAATGACAACGTAGCCCATGAGGCTTCCATCGAGTGGGGCGACATCGCAGCAGCCTTCGAGGAGGCGGACGTGGTGGTGACGACCTCAGTCAAGTATCCAAAGCTGTACGCCTATGCCATGGAGCCGTACAACGCGCTTTCGATCGTCAACGATGAGGGCATCGACGTCGTGACGACGGCGCAGCACCCATTCATGGTGCGTGACGACCTGGCCCGCATGTTCTCGTTGCCGCTGGCCAAGGTGAGGGTCCGCTCACCAGTCCTGGGTGGCGGGTACGGCTCGAAGTCCTATACGAAGATAGAACCACTCGCCTCCGTGGGCTCCTGGTACTCCGGCCGCCCAGTCAAGGTCGCGCTCAGCGCCGAAGAAGCCATTTACACCACCCGCGCCGATTCTGCCCATATCACCGTCCGCAGCGGCTTCGACAGCGCCGGCAAGCTACTGGCCCGCGAGTTCGAGATACTGATGGACACCGGCGCCTACACGGACAATGGGACCCTGGTCCTGGCCAAGTGCGTCAACCGTTGTTTCGGCCCATACGAAACTCCGAATCTCAAGGTTCACGGTCGCGCTGTATTCACGAACACCGTTGCCTCGTCCTCGTATCGTGGATTCGGCGCACCGCAGGGCAATCTCGCGGGCGAGCTGAACATGGACCAAGCCGCCGAACGACTGGGCATCGACCCCCTCGAACTTCGCAAGCTCAACATCCTGCCCCCTGGCGGCACGATCGTGCCCGGCAAACGAGGACTTGACGCCGATCTCGGAGCTGACCTGGACATCGTCACCTCCACACTCGACTGGGGCAGCGAATCTCAACACATGACGGGCAGCGGCTTCGGCGTTTCGGCGTCAGACGCAGGGGCGTACCCGGTTTCTACCGCGCAAGTCCGGGTCCTCGTCGACGGCTCAGTACTCGTAATGACGGGGGCCACGGAGATGGGCCAGGGCAGCAAGACCGTGCTTGCCCAGATTGCAGCCCACGAGCTCGGCGTTGACCTCGCCAAGGTTCAGATCGTCCAGTCCGACACCGGCAGCACGCCATATGAGCGAACGACCGGCGCCAGCCGTACCACGGTGTTGGTGGGACTTGCAGTGCAGCGCGCCTGCCAAGACGCTCTCGGCAAGCTCGAATCTATGGCGGCCGAGACATTCGGAGTGTCCCCGACCGAGATTAAGACCGCAGAGGGCACTGTCGTCGCTCCAGGCACCGGCGAGTGGCCCTATGCCGAAGTGGTGCGCTCCTGGTTCGGTGCCCGCTCCGGGGAGGTGACGGGTGTGGGTCTGGTTCGAGCTACGGGCGAGCTCGAGATGCTGCCACCCTTCTGGGAGGTCGGCACCGTCGGCGTGACGGTCTCGGTGGATTGCGACACCGGCAGGGTCAGCGTCGATCACCTTGTCACCGTCGGTGACGTCGGCTTTGCCATCAATCCCACGCTCGTCGAAGGCCAGGATCTCGGCGCATCGACGCAAGGGCTCGGCGCTGCGCTCTACGAAGAGTTGATCTACGACGGTGGCCAGCTGGAGAACCCGAACCTCGTGGAATACCGGGTTCCACACGCCACGGACATGCCGGCCCGCATCGACACCATCGTCGTGGAACGTGGGGACGGCGTGGGGCCCTACGGCGCCAAGGGTGCCGGCGAAGGCACTCTCAATCCAATGGGGGGCGCGGTGGCCGCGGCCGTCGGAAGGGCGATCGGGCGCTGGCCGACGGAACTTCCACTCACCGCCGAGCGAGTGTGGCTATTGATGAATGAAGAGGGCCGAGGACTGAACGGCGAGGACTGAACAGCAATACTCACAAGGTGACCCATCAGCTACTCTGTATGCAGTATGCAAGATCGGAGGAGAATGTGAGCGAGGAGAAGAAGGTCAGCGACGGTGACTACGCCGCTGACATTGGCTACCGCGACCAACCGCTGAGCGAGACGGAAATCAGCGAGATGAAGGATCGCGAAGAGTGGAACATCAAGAATCCGGCCAACGAAGTCACCATCGTCAAGAACCTGCGGGAGACCGAACTGGTGCCGCGCGAGTACAGGAACACGAAGGCGCGGTTCATGAAGCTGACCGGCGAGCGCCGGCTGCAGCCCCATCTCAGCGAGCTACCGCCGCTCGGCAAGTCGACCAACCATCGCCATACGACGGAGGCAGTCCTCTACATCATCAAGGGCAAGGGCTACTCCAACATTGGCTACGAGGGTGAGCCGCTGCAACGGATCGATTGGGAAGAAGGCGACTTGATCGGCATCCCGCTTTGGGCATGGCACCAGCACATCAACACCAGCGAGACCGAGACTGCTCGCTATCTGGCGGTCCAGGACACGTTCATGGTGAAGGCGCTCGGGCTGCACCAGATCGAGCGGCACCCCACGATCCAGTAGCGCAAGAGTGATTGAGCTCGATGATGAGCTTTGCATCGGATCGGGCGAGTGCGTGCTCGTTGCGCCAGATGCGTTCCGGCTCGGCTCGACCGATCCGACGGTGACAGTTCTCCCGGCCGCAGCCACCACGCCGTCGGAGCTGCTGGCCGACGCAGTAGCCAATTGCCCCACCGGGGCGCTGCGCCTGGCGGAATCGCCCAACAGCTGAATTGGCGCATTGGATCCGATCTCCTCCACGGGCTATTCGAGTGCGCCCTAACTCGGCTACGCCGGTAGGGTTCAAAGGTCCGATTGGATCCAATCTTGTATAGTCGGGTCCTGGCTGCATTCAGGACTTCAACGTGACCTCTCAGGCCGAATTGGCGCCGCGCCAGGCGACCATCAACTCTTGGTTCGCGTACTCCGGTGCCATCGTCGCCCAGACCGGCGTCCAACTCGTGGCGCCTTCGCTTCCCGTGATGCGTGATGCTCTCGGGCTCACCGACAGCCGATTGGCACTGGTGATGAGTGTCTACTTGCTGCCGGCGGCGCTCGGAGCGATACCCGCCGGAATCCTTGCCGACCGTATCGGCCGACGACGAGTGTTCGGCTGGTCGATGGTGGCTTTCGGGTTGGCCGGCATCGCGTTGCAACTGGCGACCAGTTCGTTTGAGCTCTTTCTTGGAATCCGTTTCGTACAGGGGTTGGCGTTCGCAGGCCTGCTGCCTCTCACGATGACCATTCTGGGCGACGCCTTCCGGGGCTCCGATCTGATCCGCGGGCAAGGCCGCCGCTCTGTTTCGATGCTCGTAGGCGACGGAACGTTGCCGATCATCGGCGGTGTCCTTGCCGCACTGGCTTGGCAGGTGCCTTGGCTTGGCCAGCTCCTCGCCATTCCGTTCGGCTTCGCCGTCCTCGGCAAGATGACCGATCCCCCTGCATTGCGGCGCCGGCAGGGCGCCGCCCCGGGCATCAGCGCGTTCGTCGACGTCTTCCGCATGCGGGGCGTCATGGCGCTCCAATACGCTGGATTCCTCCGCATGTTCCTCAAGTTCTCGATCCTGACCTACCTGCCCGTGCTGCTCGTCGACGCCCGGGACTTCTCCCCCGCTTTCGCCGGCCTTGTGGTGGGCGCGTCTGCGCTGATCGGAATCGTTCCCTCCGCGACTGCCGGCCGTATCGCGGCATTCGGTCGACCAACCACCTTCGTCGCCGTTGGTCTTGCGATCGAGGGTGTGGCACTCGCCGTGTGGGCGCTTGCCACTTTGCCTGCGTTGATACTGGGTGCGGCTGTGGCCTTCGGTCTCGCCGATGGGCTATCCGGGGTATTCGTTAACTCTCTGGTCGCTTCTGCGACCGCTACGGAACAGCGTGCCCGCTTTGTCGCGGTTACCGGAGCAGTGCGCAACTTCGCCAAGTTCGTCGGGCCGGCATTCGTAGGCGTGGCGATTCTCAGCATCGAATTGTCCTCGGCCATTGTGTTGATGGCAGCCGCCACGTTCATGTCAACGCTCCTCGTCATCCCGCTGCGGTCACTCGATGCCCGACTCACTGACGAACAAAGCTCGGGCAAGGAGGAGGTGGAGATTTTTGACCGCCGTTGATTCCGCGCCGAACCCGGACACAACGCTCCACCAGTTGGTGACGACGTCGCACGGCCAATTCCGGACGATTGAAGAGCGCGTCGCCTCCGTCGTGCGTAGTGCGATAGCGGCCGGCATTTTCCAACCCGGTGAGCACCTATCCCAGGAGGGTCTGGCACAGCTGTTCGAAGTCAGCCGAATGCCGATCAGATCGGCGCTGCGCCAACTGGACGCCGAAGGACTGGTCGAGTTACACGCCCACCGCGGGGCCACCGTGCGAGCGCTGTCCCTCGAGGAGATCTCCGATCTCTACGAGATGCGGATCCTCATCGAGACGTTTGCGTTGCGCAAGACCGTGGCAGCCATCACTCCAGATCAGTTCGAGAATCTGGCGATCCTCGCCGCTGAGCTTCCAGAGAGGGCGGATCAGGAGGGCTGGCTCGAGGCTCGGCGCAGCTTCTATCGGACTTTCTATTCGATCGGCAACACTCCGCGAGTCGTTAGCACGATCATGCAATTCCGCGCCGAGGTGAACCGCTACACGACTGGCCTGGCCGATGTTCGGCTGCACACCCACGACGATCTGCTCGATCGAGTCAAGCTCGGCGATCCGGATCTAGCGGCCGCATGGCTCGAGTCGCACCTCCGCGAAGTCGCCGGCGAGTTGAAGCGGCGGGTGGCGCAACGTTCAGAGAAAGAAGGCCCGCAGCCGCCTGCGGGCAGATGAGAAGGGAAACAAGATGGGCAGTCTGAGCACGCGGCTCCAGGACAGGGTGGCGATCGTCACGGGAGCCGCGCACGGCATCGGCAAGGTCTATGCCATGCGGTTAGTTGCCGAAGGGGCAAAGGTCGCCATCGCTGATCTCGACCTCGCCGGAGCAGAAGCGGTGGCCAAGGAGATCACCGATTCCGGCGGCGACGCAATTGCCATTGCGTGCGACGTCTCGGATGAGGAGGCCGTCGCCGCCATGGTCGCAACGACGGTCAAGGCTTTCGGACGTGTCGACATCCTCGTCAACAACGCCAGCATGTTCTCCGTCGTGCCCATGTCGCGCGTCGGCTTTGAGGACATCGATCTCGCCGAGTGGCGCAAGATGATGGACGTCAACGTGGCCGGGACTTGGCTGGCCTGCAAAGCCGCTGTTCCCGAGATGCGGAAGAACGGCTACGGCAAGATCGTCAATATCAGCAGCGGGGTCGTCTTCAAAGGTGTGCCCATGCGCGTCCACTATGTGGCGTCCAAAGCCGCAATCATCGGTTTCACCCGAACTCTGGCCCGCGAAGTCGGCGGCGACGGCATAACGGTGAACTGCATCGCCCCGGGCGGCACCCTCAGCGAAGAGAACCCTTCCGAGGAGATGCTCGAGGCACGCCAGAAGAAGACTGCCGACCGCGCCATAAAACGTGTCCAGTTGCCCGAGGACCTGGCCGGAGCCATGGCGTTCTTCGCTTCAGACGACAGCGCCTTCATCACAGGCCAAACGCTCGTCGTCGACGGCGGATCGGTCATGCACTGAGGTCATCCATGCGCATCGTCGAACCAATCACAGCTGAGGTAGTCCTGCAGGAGTACGGCGCCATCAAAGAGGCGCTGATGAATCCCCATCTATCGCGCACCTTCGACAAGCGGACTTACGCCGAAGGCAACGTCCGCGAAGGTGTGGTGAGCATCATGCACGGCCGGGCCCACCGCGATCGGCGGCGCCTGGAGAACATGCAGTTCCGCCCAGACATCCTCAAGCTCTACGAGGTGGAGCTGTTCCCACCGATCGCCGACCAGATGGTGGCCGAGGCGGCGGCTACCGGCGAGGCGGATTTGTTCCGGCTCGGCGAGCGCCTTGCCATCGTGCTCGCCGCCAAACGCGCCGGGTTCGATCTCGACCCCGATGACCACTCAGCACGAGAAAGCCTCATTTCGTTCGTGGAGGAGTTCTCCCAGGCGAGCGCGATCGTCGATGCCAAGGACCCGGACGCGATTCGCAGTGCCGTTCGCGGCGCCCACACCGGCTTCCACGAGCAGTTCGGCGTGCCCTCGATGGAGCGGCGTCAGCAAGCGCTGGAGGCCTTGGCCCGCGGGGACATCGAAGAAGACGATCTTCCGCACGACATCCTCACGAGCCTGCTGCGCCATCGAGCCGATCCGGCGCTCGGCCTGACGTCTGACGACATCATCGTTCGGGAGGCGGGCACGTACCTTCAAGGCGGCACGCACACCAGCTCACAGACTTTGATCAACGCAGTCGATCTGCTTCTCGACAGCCGCGACGAACGGCCGGAGTACTGGGAACGGGTCAAGAGGGACATGGCGTTTGCGCAACGGTGCATGCACGAAACACTGCGCCTCAGGCCCACGACACCGAAGGCCAAGCGACGCGCTGAGGAGGCCACAACGGTCGCCGGCACTCCCATACCCGAGGGAGCGCTCGTGGTGCTTGATCTGGCAGCCGCCAATCGCGATCCCGATCTGTTCGGCCCGGACGCCACAGAGTTCAATCCGAATCGGGAAATGCCGTCGCGCAATCCTCTCTGGGGACTGTCCTTCGGTGCCGGCCCTCACATCTGCCCTGGTCGCAAAGTGGCAGGGGGGCTCCAACAAAGCAGTCACGCTGAGCCGGCTGCCGATCATCTATACGGGCTCGTGGCCAAGATGATTCAGGCGGTCGTGACTAGAGATCCGGAGCGGCATCCCTCTAAGCAACAAGCCAAGGATGACCGGACCACCCGATTTACGAGATGGAGAGAGTATTGGGTCAGATTCGACTGCAACTAGCGGGGATCCGCCCCGAAGGAGGAACCTGATGAGCGATGCCAACGTTGCCGAGATCCTCGGCCATGCCGGATCTCCAACCAGGTTGTTCGCGGGCAACGAATGGATCGAAGCCAGCGGGGGAAGCCTGCCAAGCGTCAACCCGGTCACTGAGGAGGAGATCTGTCAGATCGGCATCGCCACAGAGGGAGACGTCGCCACCGTCGTTGCTGCTGCCAAGGAGGGAGCGGCCGCCTGGCGCGACACTCCATGGAACGAGCGCATGGCCAAGATGAACGAGCTTGCCGACGCCATTGCCGACAACGCCGAGAGGCTGGCAACTGTGGACACGATCGAATCCGGCTTGCCTATCACCGGTATGCGCGGCGACGCGGCTGGCTCAGCGCGCGAACTGCGCTACTTCGCAGGCATCAGTGGTGAAGCGAAGGGCGAAACGTACCCGGATTCCAAGGGTGCGTTTGCTTCGACGATCCTCGAGCCCTTCGGCGTGGTCGCCCGAATCGTTCCTTACAACCACCCTCTCAAATACGCTGCCGGCAAGTCTGCTGCCGTGCTGGCCGCCGGCAACTCCGTGGTCCTCAAGCCGGCTGAACAGACGTCACTGACGACCCTCGAGTTCGCCCGCCTCGCCGGCGAGATCTTGCCGCCGGGCGTGGTCAACGTCGTTACCGGGCCGGGCGCACCCACCGGCATGGCGCTCGTGGCTCATCCCGAGGTTCCCCGCGTGGCGTTCACCGGTGGAATTCAGTCCGGCAGGGCCGTGAACGAAGCCGCCGCCCGGCAATTCAAGACCGTGAGCTTGGAACTCGGCGGCAAGAACCCACTCGTCGTCTTCGGCGACGCCAACATCGAAGCCGCCGCAGTGGCCGCCATTGGGGGCATGAACTTCAAACGCTCAATGGGCCAGTCATGCATGTCGCAGTCGCGCATCCTTGTGCACGACTCTGTACACGAGGATTTTGTGGCGGCCTTCGGCAAACTGGTCGGTGAGTTGCAAGTCGGTGATCCCCTCGACTCCTCCACAGATATGGGCCCGTTGGCATTTGCCGCCCACCGGGACCGAGTGCTCGGCCACATTGACCGGGCTCGAGCTGAGGGCGCCAGCGTCACGGTTGGTGGCGGCCCCACCGCCGGTTACGACACCGGCTATTTCGTCGATCCGACTGTCATCGACGACGTGACCCCGGACATGAGTATCGCCCGCGAAGAGGTCTTCGGCCCGGTTGCGGCCGTCTTGAAGTGGAGCGACTACGACCAGATGATTGAGACGATCAACGCCTTGCCAATGGGATTGACGGCAAACATCTGGACGCGAGATCAGGCGAACGCCATGGAGACGGCGCGCCGTGTCGAGGCCGGACTTGTGTGGGTCAACGGTTCCGGCCGCAAGCCTCTCGGAGTGCCGTTCGGCGGCTACAAGGACAGCGGCATCGGGCGGGAGGGGTCGATCGATGAGCTCCTCAGCTACACCCGCAAGAAGAGTGTTGTAATCAACTACGGAGCCGGATGAGCCAAGCAGGCGACACAGCCAAGCAGGCGACCAAAGCTCCCACACGAGCTGGTCGCACCCCCTGGTATGCCGTCGTCGCCGCGCCGTTGATGCTCACTGGGACGCAGAGTCTGATTCCTGCCCTTCCGGCAATGCAGACAGAGCTCGGGCTGACCGAAGCCCAGATCGGGCTTTTCACCGGCGGGTACTTCCTCCCGAGCATCGTGCTGGCCTTACCGGCCGGAATGCTCGCCGACCGGCTAGGTCGGCGGGCCGTGTTCACCGGTGGCCTCGTCCTCTTTGGCGTTTGTGGTCTCGTGATGACGATCTGGCACAGCTCGTTTACGTTTCTGCTCGTCGCTAGATCGGTGCAGGGTGCCGCGTTCGCTGCCGTACTGCCGCTGACGATGACGCTGATCGCAGATGCCAGGGAAGGCGGCGACCAGGTCAAAGGCCAGAGTCACCGATCGGTCGCGATGAAGGTCGGAGAGACACTGGGTCCGGCCCTCGGAGGCGCGCTGGCCCTGATTGCATGGTTCGCTCCGATAACACTTCAGGTCCTCGCGATTCCCTTAGCGGTGGTTTCATACCGTCAGGTGCCCGCCGGCCGCTCAACGTCCAACTCGATTACACAATCCCTGGGCGTGCTCGTCGCCGAATTCAAGAATCTGCCCTTTGTGCTGCTGCAGTCCGTGGGCTTTTTCCGCTTCTTCTTCAAATTCGGCTTCTTGACGTTCATGCCGATCCTGGCAGTCGAGTCCGGTCTGCTGACCATCTTCGAAACCGGCATCGTGCTCACTGTGTCCGCGGCGTTCGCCCTGATCACCGCCACGGCGATGACCAGGATCACACTGAAGAGCCGATCCTCCTTCTTGATCGGCCTCAACCTCGTGCTCGTTGGCGTATCGCTGGTTGGCATCGGGCTAGCGGAATCCACCTGGCTGCTCGTGGCTATGAGCGTTCTCTTCGGCGTCGCCGACAGCGCCGCCAGCATCATCTACAGCGCCGTAATCACCCAAGCGGTCGCCGACGACATGCGGGCCACCTTCGTCGCCACCAACGGAGCGATCCGCAACCTCGGCAAGTTTGCGGCTCCGATCCTTCTCGGTCTCGCGCTGCTGGTCTGGACGCTTCCGACCGGCTTTCTGGTCCTTGGCCTAGGTGCTGTTGTCGTCGGTCTTGGAGCACGCAGCTTGCGGAGCTTCGACGGCATCGGAGGGAACCCGGTGCGCGTCGATGTCACTTGACTGGCAACCGCCCAGCCACGTGAGCCGTGCCGACGTGATCGCGGCTTCAGCTGCAGTGATCGGCGCGCCGCCAACGCCAATCGAAGAGGCGGAGGACGTGTTTCGCATCAGTGAAGTGGGTTTGGATTGGGACATCGGCGCCATGGTCTATTCCCCAGCCGAATCGGCGACGACTCCCGGGGGAAAGCGAGTGGGAGTCTTCCTCCTCCATGGCGGATCACAGGACTTCCGCTCCATGGAGGATTTCGCTCGGCTCATTGCGACGAGGTTGCGTTACAAGGTTGTGAGCATGACCTATCCCGGTCGGTTGTACCTTGGTGCTCCGGACCGGAAATGGCCGGGCGACACGATCCGACCCGACGGCACCGTGCGAACACCGATCTGGCTGGCCGGCGAAGACATCGGGCCCGACCAGTACGACATCATCGAAGACACCTCGATGCGATCCAGGTACGGAACTCGAATTCTGGCGCGTGCCCGGCCAGGCACGCGCTTCTTCGCTCGCATAGCCGGCTGGCCGCCGGCTTTCGAGACCGCAATGACAACCGCCTGCGCCCGCCACTTCGACGACTCCTTCTCGGTGCTCGTGCACGGCCACTCGACGGGCGGACCGTTCGTCTCGATGCTCAGCCAGCGAGTAGCAAACATCGGAGGCGTTCTCGCAGTCGAGAACAGCCCTTTCGGCTACATCCAGGAGCGGGCACGGATCTACACGGGAAACCTGGAGAGAGCCGCCGTAGGGAAGCCTGAGCGAACGCTGGAAGAATCCCGCCGCGCCGACCGCTTCGACGACCTGAGCATTCGTACCTGGCGCGAAGAGGCGCGCTATCTCGGACCGGAGGCTGCGGCCGCCGAGGGAGCGTCCGCTTTGCTTCGCTTGCCTGAACTGATGGAGCAGGTTTTCGAAACCTGGGAGCGGAGCAAGATCCAAGCGAGCTTCAAGTGCGAGTACCTCATCACACGCAACGTTGCGCAATCTCTCGAAGCTGCGGCGATCGTGACAGCCGACCGGCTCGGACTCGACGCCCAGGCAACGACCGCCCTTGTCGCCCGCTATGTGGGAATGACCCGCGAGCTGAGCGGGCCTGACGTCAAGCCCGTCCCGCCGACGCTCTTCGGCATTACCAGCGCTAGCCGCGATCACCCACCGGAGGTCTACCGCGACGTGATTCTCCCCGCCTACGCGGAGATGGATCCGGCTCCGCGTACTGCCCTAACCCAGTTTGAAGCCGGAGTTCATGACTACACCAAGCCGGAGCCAGACCTCCCGATGGGCGTAGCGCCCGCCGTCATCGCCGGCTGGAGCGACGCCATCTCGGCGGGCTTCTTCGAGCCAGGCGGACCGTGGTGACGCTGCTCGCCGACATCTCGCCGCTACGCGAGTCCGGCCAATTCCGACTCTTCTACTTCGGTAATGCGCTGTCTTCGCTCGGGAGGCAACTCACGCTCGTAGCGGCACCGATTCAGGTCTTCGCCCTGACGGAGTCTTCCCTTCAGGTAGGGCTGCTCGGCCTGTCACAGTTTCCGGCATTGCTTGTCGGATCGACGGTCGGAGGTGTGCTGTCTGACGCCACAGACAGGCGGCGAGTGCTCATATTCGCCCAGGGAGCCCTGGCCGCTATCAGCATCGGGCTTGCCCTCAACGCCACAGCGTCGAACCAGCGGGTGTGGTTGATCTTCGTGCTCACTGCGGCGCAGGCATTCTTCTTCAGCATCGACGCCCCGGCGCGAACGTCTGCGATCCCGCGTCTTGTCAGCACCGGACGAGTGCCGGCTGCGTACGCCCTCCAGATCCTCCTGTCACAGACCGCGAAGGCAATCGGGCCGATCGTGGCAGGCGTGATCATTGCGGTTTGGAGCGTCGCGGCCGCCTTCTGGATCGACGCCGCAACCTTCGCCATCTCGATCGGCGCGATTGTTGCCATGGCCCCGCTGCCTGCGATCGGCGGCGGCACGCCCGCCGGCCTCCGATCGATCATTGACGGGTTCCGCTTCCTGAAGGGCAAGAAGGCCATCCAGGGAGCCATGTTGATCGATATCAACGCCACAGTCTTTGGCGTCCCGCGCGCCCTCTTCCCCGAGATGGGCCTCAGCGTTTTCGGAGGGACCGAGGCGACGGTGGGCCTGCTCTTTGCCGCTCCCGGCTTCGGCGCTCTCATCGGTGCTGGGACGTCGGGATGGGTGGGCCGGATTTCGCGTGCGGGAAAGGCCACGACGTTCGCAGTGATCGTCTGGGGACTCGCCATTGCGGCATTTGGATTCTCGACTCAGGTCGGCCTCGCATTGCTCTTCCTCGGAATCGCCGGTGCCGCAGATGCGATCTCGTCCGTATTCCGCGCCACGATCGTCCAACTATCTACGCCTGATGAATTCCGCGGGCGGCTGTCGGGAATCAAAATCGCCGCGGTTGGGGGTGGCCCGAGGCTTGGCGATGCGGAGGCCGGCCTCGTGGCTCGCGGCTTCGGACCCTCCGTCGCCGCTTGGTCGGGAGGCCTTGCCTCAGCGGTCGGAGCCGTCGTGATTGCGCGCGCATTCCCGACCTTCTACAACTGGCTTCAGCCGGCCGAAGGCGAGCTCGCTGAAGGATGACGAACGCAGAGAGGACTGACTGATGACGTCACGCCCGCCCCACTGGTCCAGCCGAATGCCGCCAGAAGACGCAGCGGCCCTGGCTGGATACAGCTCTTCACAGTTGGTGGTTGCCGAGGCTCCAGCTCCGCTGCTGATGGTCATAGACGTTGTCGAGTCATTTGTCGGCCCGAACGCTCCGATCGCCGAAGCGCAGCAATACTCGCGCAAGGCCTGCGGCGAACGGGCGTGGTGGGCGATCCCGCACATCGTCCGCCTCATCGACGCCTTCAGAGAGCGCGAGCTGCCGATTCTGTTCACCCGGGCCGACCCGTTGCAGGCACACGCCGGTCCTGCGACCCGACGTCCCGACGCTGCCCGCGACGCCTCTCTCTCCAATGAGTTCATAGCGGAAGCACGGCCCGCACCGCAGGACATCGTCATGACGAAGGTGAAGGCCTCCGCCTTCTTCGCGACACCCCTGCAATCGCTGCTCACGAAAACCGGCCGGCGCACCGTGGTTCTGACCGGCTGCACTACCTCCGGGTGCATCCGTGCCTCGGCGGTCGACGGCACGTCGCACGGGTTCAACGTCCTCGTCGCTGAAGACGCTGTGTTCGACCGCTCCGGCATTTCTCACGATGTGTCACTGATAGACATCAACGCCAAGTACGGCACCGTGCTGCCGTCTCGAGAAATCATCACGTTGCTCGATGGCTGATGATCAAGACGCGCCAATGATCCACCTCGGCAACGAGGAGATTGCCGAGCTCCTCACGATGGGTGAGACCATGTCGGCTCTCCGCATCGGATTTGCCGAGTTGGCCACCCGCGATGCCGCCCACGTCCCACGAATGGAATTGTGGTCCCCGGCTGCCCAGGAGGACGCCTACTACTGCCTCGGCTCGATGTCGGGAACCACCAAACACTTCGGCATCACCGCCATCCGGATCAAGTCGGACATCCTGCACTGGCCGCAGGAGCGGCGCCAGGAGAAATACGCGCTCGAACCGGGCACATACTGCGGATTCATACTGCTGTTCTCATCGGCGACCGGGGAGCCATTGGCCCTCATCAATGACGGCATTCTGCAGCGGATGCGGGTTGGCGGCAGCGCCGGCATCGCCGTCGAGCACCTCGCCAATCCAGGCCCAAACAGTGTCGGCATGCTCGGCTCCGGAAACATGGCGCGCAGCCACCTCGAGGCGATTGCCTTGGCTCGCGAGCTGACAAACGTTCGCGTGTTCAGCCCGACCCGGGCCAACCGCGAGGCCTTCGCAGCCGAAATGGCCGCGAACCTGGGAATCGATGTCGAGTCCGTCGACTCGCCGGAAGCCGCAGTCGGCGAGCGCGACATAGTGGTTACTGCGACCAATTCAATGGTTCCGACATTGCAGCCCGAGTGGATAAGCCCAGGATCGCTTGTCCTGTTCGTCACGCGCCGCGAAGTGAGCACAGAGTTGGTCGCCGTCGCCGACAGGGTGATGCAGCTCGGCGAGTTCAGCATCGGGCCGGAAGCACAGGTTCCCGGCATGGAGTTCCCACAGAGTGGAGCCGGCGGCTTCGTAGCCGGCAGCTCAGAGGAACGGGCCCGGTTGCCCTGGAAACACAAGGCGGAAGCGGGCCAGTTCCCCAGCTTCATCGACATGCTCGCCGGCACGACACCCGGCCGGAGCGACCCGGGCGAAACGATCATGTTCATCAACATCGGCGCCCAGGGAGTGCAGTTCGCCGCCGTCGCCGCCCGCGCCTATGAGATCGGCCGACAACGCGGGATGGGACACGCCATGCCGCAGGACAGATTCCTCCAAGACATTCGCGATTGACCAACCACCCACGACCCAAGGACGGTTCATGAAGTTCGGCATCAAGACCAACCCCCAGGAGACGACCTGGCCGGATTTGTTGGCCATGTGGCGTCGGGCGGACGCCATCGAAGCCATCGAGTCGGCCTGGGTCTTCGACCACTTCTACCCGATCCAATCAGACCCGAACGGACCGTGTCTGGAGGGATGGACAGTCCTCTCGGCCTTGGCCCACGACACCAAGCGCCTTCGGGTCGGCTCGATGGTCAACGGCATGCCGTACCGGCACCCGGCGGTGACGGCCAACATGGCGGCAGCCGTCGACATCATCTCAGACGGGCGCCTCGAGCTTGGGTTGGGTGCCGGCTGGTACGAGCTCGAAGCCGACGCCTACGGCATCGACCTGGGAGCCTCAGTCGGTGAGCGCATGGATATGTTCGACGAGGGAGTCGAGGCAGTGGTCGGATTGCTTTCGCAGGAGGAAACGACACTTGCCGGCAGACACGTCCGGCTCACCAACGCGCGAAATGAGCCGAAAGGCCCGCAACGGCCCCATCCCCCAATCGTGATCGGCGGCAAAGGCGAAAGACGCACGCTGCGAACCGTTGCCAGGTGGGCCGATCACTGGAATACGACCAGGCTGCTGCCGGAAGAGTGGGCGCACAAACGAGGGGTACTGGAGCGGCACTGCACTGACATCGGGCGCGACTACACGGAGATCCTGCGGTCAATGGTCTTCCGTTTCGATCCGGACGACATAGGTGAGCTCCGCGGCAGGATCGAGATGTTCGCCGAACTAGGCGTGCAAAAGGCCGTCATCAAGATGCAGACGCCGCACGAAGTCGCTCACGTGGATCTAATCGGGAATCTCGCCGAAGCGATGGCGTGAGGGGCCAAGGGGTGCTTCGCGAACGCGGACCGGTAGGGGTCCCTCTCAGCATCAGCCGCACATATCAGCACGCCGCAGTCAATGGCTTGACTGGCGCTCAGGCCGAGTACACGGTTTCGCCGCCAACAATGGTGCGCACTACGGCGATCTGATCGAGCTCGCCGGGAGCCGTCTGGAGCGGGTCACGATCGACCACGACCAGATCCGCTGCGTACCCGGGTCGTAAATGACCCCGCCACGATTCCTCGAATGCGGTGTAAGCCGGGGCATGGGTCATGAAACGCAACGCGTCCTCGACACCAATCGCCTGTGATGGATCGAGGAGGTGGCCACTCGATGTCTCTCGCACGACGGCCGCCTTGACACCAACGAACGGATTCAACTTCGAGCAAGGGAAGTCACTGTTGAACTGCATCGGGATGCCGAGCTCCGCGGCGGACGCCACCGGCATGATCCCGGCGAGCACATCGTCGGCGAAAACTCGCCGCCACGAGTCGCCGACCGCCTCGATGAAGCTGGGTTGGGTAGACAGCACCAACCCGAGGTCCCGAATCCGCTCTAGCTGGCCGGAGCGAGGCGGAAGATAGGCGTGCTCGATGCGGTGCCGCCTTTCGGCGAGCTCGGGACCCGGTACGCCAAGCGCAGCAAAGGCGTCGAGCGCCATATCGACTGCCCGCTGCCCGATTGCGTGCACTGCGATCTGGAGACCGCCGTCGTGGCTGAGCTGAACGGCACGGAAGAACTCGTCGCTGTCAACCCGCTGCAGCCCAGTGTTGTCCGGCTGGCCCGGATACGGCTCGCACACCATCGCATTCCCAAATGTGCCGCTGCCGTCGATGCTGAACTTGACACCGCCCAGCTTCATGAACTCGTCGCCGAAGCCGGACCGGAGCCCGGTGCGCAGCAAGTCATAGACGCTGGTCTGGGCCGCCAGTCCCCGCACGTAGAAGCGGACCCGCACTCGCGGCTCCTCCTGCTCATGGAGCAGCAGCCAGTCGCTGATCTGGTCCGGGTCACGTGGCATCTCGTGGATGGCGACGATGCCGTGACGATTGAGCAGCTCCACAGCTCTGCTCAGCGCAGCGACGCGGTCCTTGGTCGAGTCGGGCGGAACGACCGTGTCGACCCGGTTTGCGTCGAGGCGCAGCTTCGCCTCCTCGTGGAGCACTCCCGTCGGCTCACCCGTCTCATCACGTTCGATGCGGCCTCCCACGGGGTCCGGGGTGGTGGCGGCGATGCCGGCGGCCTCGAGAGCCACCGTGTTGGCGGCGACGACATGGCGGCCGACGCTGCGCAGGACGACGGGGTGACCTGCGGCGACGGCGTCCAGCTCGTGGCGCGTCGGGAATCGCTTCTCGGCGAGGCGGGTCGGCTCCAGGCTGTCCCCCTGAATCCACTTGCCAGGCGGGTCGACGGCGACGCGGGCGGCAACGGCACTTGTGACATCTCGAATGTTGCGTGGCTCGACTGCGTCGAAGTTGATGTGGAGTGAGAGGACGCCGGATGCTCGTTTGAAGTGGGTGTGGCTGTCAGTGATCCCCGGGATGACAACCCCGCCTTCGACATCGACCACCCCGGCTCCGGGGTAGGCCGCTCTGGCGTCGGCTTCCTCACCTATGTAGGCGATGCGATCGCCCGTGACCACTACAGCCTCGTGCTGTGCCGCGCCGGGCTCGAGAGAGCGCACCCGCCCGTTGCCCAATATGAAACTGCGCGGCTCAGGCGGGGCAGTCACGCCAGCTCAGCGCGTCGCGTCACCGATGGCGCTCGCCCGGCGCAGGGCGATGCTCATCGCGAGCGTGATCGCGAGCATGACGATGCCGATCGCCGCGGTGTCCTCGGTCTGGCCGGCATCCCAGCGGAAGAAGATCAACACCGAGAGCAGGATTGATTTGGGCGATTGCAGGATCAGGGCAAGGGTCAAGTTGCGGATCGAAAGCAGGAATATCAGCAGAGCGCCGTTGATGAACGGTGGCATGATCAACGGAAGAAGCACCTTACGGAAGATCTGGGTCTGGTTGGCGCCGCTCACCTCAGCCGCTTCCTCGAGCTGCACCTGTATCTGGGATATAGCGCCGTTCATCAGACGTGTCGACAGGCTCGTGTACTGAGTGCTCAGTGCGATGACGATGATCCAGACCGAGCCGTGGACGGGTATCCACTCCCGCAGCCGCAAGTAGATCAGCAGCACGCTGGTGCCGATGATGACGCCCGGCATCGCGTGGGGGATGTAGGCGAGGACGTCGATGGCGCGGGCCCACTTGGTACGGGTGCGGACCACGATCCACGCGGTGAGGACGCCGATCAACATTGCGGCGACGGCGACTGCAAGCCCGACCACGATCGTGTTACGCAGCGCGTCTGTGAAAAAGGCGCTGTCGTTCAGATTGCGGAAGGCGTCGAGACTCACCCGCTCCAGGGCCGCCATGCTTGGCACTTCGTAGAACGGGATCAGGCTCGTCCACACCAGGATCAGGAGCGGGAGGATGAGCGCCACGAGGACGTAGAGGAAGACCCCGAGCAGCGCGAACGGCTTGGCGCGACCAAGCTCGTAGCGTTTCTGCCTGAAGTCTTTCCCTGTGACCGTACCGAACCGATCGGCCCTGGCGATGATCCGGTTGTAATAGAGCAGCGGGCCGAGCGCGACCACCAACATCAAGATGCTGAACGTGCTGGCTATGCCGTAATTGGGCAAGCCGCCGATCGGCACCGCCTCGATGAAGACCCGCGTACTCAGCACCGATATTCCCGACCGCAGCCCGATCACAAGCGGGATATCGAACGATTCGACGACCGTCACCAGCTGATAGATCAAGGCAGACAACAGTGCGGGGGCCAGGACAGGTAACGACACCTTGCGAACCGTCTGCCGGAAGCTGGCGCCGGACACCACTGCTGCCTCTTCGAGCGAAGCGTCCATGGCGCGGAACGCTCCGGTGATGAGAAGGAACGTGACCGGCACCATCGTGATTGCCTGAACGAAGATCATCCCCCAGAACGAGAAGACGTTGAACGGCCCCTCGGCGCCTGGCGCATCGG
Source organism: Acidimicrobiia bacterium (assembly GCA_041605955.1). GTDB lineage: Bacteria > Actinomycetota > Acidimicrobiia > Spongiisociales > UBA5794 > JAHEJX01. Next base: position 13,363 of record JBFIXI010000045.1, on the reverse strand, counting down.
CCCCGAAGATGAAGCGGAGGAACACGTTGACGACACCGATACGAGGGTTGCCCAGCAAGCCCCAGGAGATCCCGGCAATGACCGCAGGGATGCCGAGCGCGGCAATCACCAACGTGTAGATGGTGTTGCGTAGGGGGATATCGGTCCGCTCCACCAACCAGGCGAGTGCGATGGCGATCGTGAAACTCAGGAAGAGTGCTCCCGCCGCATAGATCGCCGTGTTCCACACGACGTCGTATGTGGACGACGAAAGAAAGACGTCGCGGTAGTTCTCCAATGAGTAAGGCGCAATGGCCTCGAACGGCAGCGCCCCCTCGGTGCGCTTGAAGCTGCTGAAGATGAGAATGCCGACAGGTCCTGCAACCAGATACAGCAAGAGAGCGACGGTGCCACCGATGTAGAGACCCCGCCCCGTGATGCGGAACCGCCGCCTTTCCTTGGGTTGCGGTTCGACCTCGACCGGCGGAGTCTCAACTGCCGTCATTGCATATCGGGATCGTCCTCGAAGGTCCATGCCTTCGATTCGCGGGAGAGAATCCGAACATGGCGCTTGGGGAAGACAACGCTGACATCCTCATCGTTGGCGAACAGGTCATGCCCGCCTAGATGCGCTTCGACGACGCGCTCCCCGACGTGAACGCGATAAAGAACCGATGGCCCGTTGAACAGGCCGAGGCCAACCCTGCCTGCCAGCACGTTGGCCCGATCAGTAGCTGCCGACGGATCCTTCACCAGCTCCACGTCCTCGAGGTGAATGGAGGCCACCGCGGCATGGCCGAGCTCGAGGCCATGCAGGCCGCGGCCATGGATCCGGCCGATGTCGGTCTTCACCGTCGCCGAACCGTCGGGCTCAACCGCCTCGACCGTACCCTCGAACATGTTCGCACCGCCGATGAAGTCGGCCACGAAGGCGGAGGCAGGGTCGTGATAGACGTCGCGCGGAGAGCCGACTTGCTCGATCTTGCCCGCGTTCATGACTGCCACTCGGTCCGACATCGACAACGCCTCGATCTGGTCGTGTGTCACGAACAGGGTGGTGATGCCGATCTGCTGCTGGATGACCCGCAGCTCCGAACGCATCCTCTCTCGCAGCTTCGCATCGAGGTTCGACAGCGGCTCGTCGAGCAGCAGCATCTTCGGCCGTCGCACAAGGGCCCGCGCCAGCGACAACCTCTGTTGCTGGCCTCCCGAGAGCTTCGTCGCCGCTCTCTCGCCCAACCCGCCGAGGTCGACGAGCTCGAGCGCTTCTTCGACTCGGCTTCTGATCTCAGCTTTGCTCGGCTTATTGTCGGAGACCTGCAAAGGAAACGCAACGTTGTCGAACACTGACATGTGCGGCCAGACGGCGTAGCTCTGGAACACCATGCCGAGCTGCCGCTCGGCGGCCGGCACCAGGACTTTGTTATCGAATACCTTGCGGCCCTCGATCGAGATCACACCCGAGGTAGGCTTCTCCAATCCGGCGATTGAGCGCAGAGTCGTCGTCTTCCCGCAGCCGGAAGGACCAAGGAGCGTAAAGAACTCTCCGTCCTTCAGCTGGAAAGAGATATCGTCTACGGCGACCTTGATCCCCTCGGCGACCCGGAATTCCTTGACGAGATTGGCCACGCTGATCATGTCGTCGATGAACCTTAGAAACATCGGGGGGCAGGTGCTCGGGCACCTGCCCCCCGATATTCGTGGTCCGCTTCCTCCCTAGCCCTCGAAGTCGGGGGCAATGATCTCTTGGATTCTCTGCTGGATATCGTTGATCGCCTGAGCCTGTTCGGGCGACGTGACCCTGGAGAGAATCGAGTCTTCCGGTACGCCAGCCGGCGGGAACTCGTTGGACTTGTACTCGACAGACTCGAAGGAGGCCTTGCCCTCGTCCGTGGCCAGCCATCCAGCGAAGCACGCTGCAGCGTTCGGGTTGTCCGCATCCTTGATAAGCCCGTTGTAGAGCACCCGAATGGGAACGATGTCGAGATAGTGCATCTCGATCGGCGCTCCGTCTGCCTGAAGCTCGGAGCGCGAGTCGGCGCGGCCGCTGGTCGTCATCAAGGCGCCACCGGAGAGCACTTCGGTCATCCCGGCGGTGCCGCCCCTTATCAGTATCGGCTGCGACTCGGCCGCGAACCGGGTCACGTAGTCCAGCACCTCTTCCTCAGTCCACTCGATCAGGAGCAGATGGAATGGGTTGCCCCTCGGGTCGGTAACGACGTTGCCGGCCCACTTGCTATCGACCAGCTCTTCCCATGTCTGGGGCAGGTCTTCAGGCGAGCCGAGGTTCGTGTTGTAAGCCAGGCCGAATGCGACCAGGAAGATCCGCACCATGTTCTCGGGTTGGAGCATGAGATCTTCAGGGATCCCCGCCTGTGACCAGTCGAACTCGGTGTCGATCAAGCCGCGGGTAATGATCGGGCTCAGCCCGTCCTGCGATCCGTACACCATATCGGGGGTGGGTTTTGCGCCAGCCGCTACCTCGGTGAGGATCTGGGCCGCGCCGTCCTCCTCACGGATCGACAGGAAGTCGATCTCGATGCCTGGATAGCGCGCCTCGAACGGTTCGATGATCCGAGCGAAGTTGTCAACTTCGATGGTCGCCCAGTAGGCGAAGCGGCCCTCTTCGGCGCCGGCAGCACAGACCGCGTCGAGGCCTGTCGCCGGAGCGTCTGTGCCGGGCGCTGCCGTCGTCCCAGGTGCGGCCGTCGTCGCTGCCGTCGTGTCTGAACTGTCGTCGCCACAGGCACTCGCCAACAGAGCAAATGCAACCAGAGCGACACCGACGGTTTTCAGCCCCCGTCTGTGTCTCTTCCTCATCTTCGTTGAGCCCTCCTCCTTGAGCCGAATCCCGACATCCGCATCGCGAGTATCCAGATTTCGAAGCTCCTCGCTGGCAAGTCGCCTCGTAAGCACAGACTGTATACGATATGCCAACGGTTCGCACTTGGTTCTGGGCCGCTGCCTGGCAAAGGACGCAGTGTGATCATTCCGCCCAACGGAGTCACATGACGAGAGTCATCGCAAACGGGGACGTCTTCGTCGAGGGAGCACGACGCACTCTCGACATTGTCATCGATGGTGAAACAATCACGGCGCTCGTCACGCCCGGCACGGGTCCGGACGACGCGGAAGTGATAGACGCCGCCGGTCTTGTCGCTATTCCGGGCGGGATCGATGTCCACGTCCACACCCGCGAGCCAGGCTACACCCACAAGGAAGACCTGGTCACGTGCACGCGGGCTGCTGCGGCCGGTGGCTACACCTCGATCTTCGGCATGCCCAACCTGGATCCACCGACGATGACGACAGCAGATCTCGACTCGGTCCTTGCAATGTATGACGCCAAGAGCCTCGTCGACTACAACCACAACCCGGCGGCCAAGGTCATCGACGAGATCGCGCCAATGTCGGAACGCGGCATCGCCGCCTACAAGATCTACATGGTGGTGGATACAGGCCGCACCTATCCCCATCCCGCAGCAATCGGCGTTCACGACCATGGCGAGCTCTATCGGGCCATGAAAGAGGTGGCCAAGACAGGTAAGCGGCTCATGGTGCACCCACATGACCAATCCATCATGGATGTCGTCGAGCAGAGCTACTGGGCGGCAGGTGACCGTTCGCCATGGGCCTACGGGAAGACCCTCGCCGCCGAAAACGGGCTGATCTGGGACACCGCAACGGCCACCTTGTTGCGCCTCGCCGAGGCGACCGGATGCAAGCTGCACATCGTCCACACGCAGACTGCGAGACAAATCGAGATGATCGGCCGGGCTCAGGACCGCGGCGTCGACGTCAGCTCCGAGACCAATCACTGGACGATATTTCTCGGCACTGAAGAGGACATCAAGGATCAGGGCTCGTACGTCCTTTCGTATTGGGTCCCGCCGCACCACCAGCAAGCCGTCTGGGAAGCGCTGGCCGACGGAAGCATCGACATGCTCGCATCAGATCACGCGCCACACACCAGGGAGGAAAAAGAACTCGGCTGGACAGATGCGTGGGCAGCCCACACCGGCACCCCGGGGATTCAGGATCAGCTACCACTGATGTTGGACGCCATCCATCGCGGCCGGCTCACGCTCGATCGGGTCGTGGACCTCACCAGCGCGGCTCCGGCTCGCGTGTTCGACCTCGCCAACAAGGGAACTCTCGCCCCCGGCGCGGACGCCGACATCGTGCTCGTCGATCTGAACAAGACGTGGACCATCACCAACGACGCCGTGCTGTCGAAGATCGGCTGGACGCCCTATCACGGGCGATCGCTGACCGGCAGCGTTGAGCGGACCATGGTGCGCGGGACGGACGTTTTCGCCGACGGCGCCGTCGTCGGCACTCCGGGACACGGAAAGCAGGTAAAGCTGACATGACAATGAAATTCGGCCTGTTGCTCCCTCACTTCGGGGCCCATACCGACCTCGATTTCTTGCTCCGCGGATCGGAGCTCGCCGAGAAGCTGGGGTTCGATTCTGTGTGGGTTCGCGACCATCTGCTCTTTGAGCCGCACGGCGAGTTCGAGGCATCTGATAGGGATTTCCTCGAGCCGCTCACCGTGCTGAGTGCCGTGGGAGCGGTCACCGACCGTCTGATTCTCGGCACCGCAACCCTGATTCCCTATCGCCATCCGATCGTCACTGCATTCACGCTCGCCTCGATGAGCCGCATGTTCGGCGACCGCATCATCGCCGGATGGGGCGCCGGCACCTTCGACCATGAATTCGAGGCCGTCGGTATGGGCGGCATCTTCCGCCCGGAGCTCGTCGAGGAAAACGCCCGCATATCGGAACTCGTCTTCAACAACGACGCCGTTGCCTACGACGGGCCGCATTACCAGTTCGAAAATGTGAGCGTGTACCCAAAGCCATCGGGAAAGATCCCATTCTGGTACGGCGGGGCGACACCGGCTTCGGCGCGCCGCGCGGCGGAGTACGCGGATGGGTGGATTCCGGGCCGGATAACGCTCAAGACGATCGAGAAGCGGGTCGCCCAGATGCGCAATCTCGTCGCTGAGAACGGGAGGCCCATGCCCACTGTTGGCGTTGTTCCTCCAACCACGATTGCCCAGACAGAAGAAGAGGCGTGGGCCGGCACGAGCGTCGAGGGTCTGCTCAAGTGGGCCAACGAGCGCGGCAAGTGGTGGGTCAAGCCCGAGTCCGGCAAGTTCGAAACCGCTGCGGACATAGAGGGCTCACTCATTGCCGGGACACCGGACCAGGTAGTCGAGCAAACGGCGAAGTTCGAAAAGGTTGGCGTTGAGCACCTGGTGTTCGACCTCCGGCTGAGCTTCGACCGCTGGCATGAATCGATCGAGCTTCTGGGCAACAAAGTGATCCCCGCACTGAAGTAGGTTCGGAGTAGCGAGTGGCCCTCCGCTCCCACACAACGGTCGACACGTTTCACGCTGTCACACGATCCGAGATCGTCGCGTCATCGCGCGACGTCCTCGGTCGCCCCGACCGACCGATCAAGCACCGGGAAGATATATTCACGGTTACTGCCGCAGGGCTGGAGTGGGACATCGGCGCCGTCGTCTCCGAGCCCGCTGACGTATCCACCATTGCGGTTGGAGCTGACGACAAGAAGGTGGGAATCTTCCTGCTGCACGGCGGTGCCGGTGACTTCAAGACGATGCAGTCCCGTGCCGAGATTCTCGCTCGCAAGTTTGGCTATCGAGTTGTGTCGGGAACCTTTCCCGGGCGCTTCTACTTCGATGGACCCGACCGCGATTGGCCTGATGACACGGTCCACGCTGACGGTTCCGTGCGGACGCCGATCTGGCTGCGCGGAGAACAGATCACTCCCGACCAATACGACGTGATTGTCGACGAGTCGATGCGGCGGCGCTACGGACGGCGCACAGTGGCCCGAGCCCGTCCCGATACACCGTTCATCGACAGGCTCGCCGCCAGCCCACCGGCCATGGTTGAGGCTTGCAAGGCTGCCATGGAACGCCATTTTCCGGTCGAAGAGTTCTCGATCTACGTCCACGGCCACTCAACCGGCGGGCCCTTGCAGTTCATGATGTCCCAGCGAGTGCCCAATATCGCCGGCGTGCTTGCTATCGAGAACTCGGCATTCGGCTACATCAACGAGGCGAAACATGCATGGGCCGGATCACCGGAGCGCACCGACCGCTTCGACGAGCTCTACATCCGCACCTGGCGGGACATTGCTCGTTACGCCGGCCCGGAAGCGCTAGGGCGAGAGGGAGCGGACGCATTGCGCCGGCTACCGTGGCTGATTGAGGATGTAATGGACGAATGGGAGTCACAACGCGCCCGACCACAGTTCAAGTGCGAGTACCTGGTGACGTGGAACATCACACAAGCCCTCGAAGAGGCGGCTCGGCACACGGCTGCAAGATTGGGTCTGGATGCCGCTGGTCGCGCTCAGCTCGTCTCCGAGTACCTTGGCTACACCCGGGAGCTCAGCGGACCGGCGGTCAAACCTGTGCCAAACGTCATGTTCGGCATTACAGCTCACAGCCCAGACCATCCGCCAGAGGTATACGAAGAGGCGATACTCCCGCGGTTCGCCGCTATGGAGCCCGCACCCGTCGTGACCGTCACACGGTTCGAAGCCGGCACTCACTCATACGCGGCGCCGGAACCGGACCTTCCGATGGGCGTGGCCCCCGCCGTGTTCGCGTCCTGGGAGAGGGCGATCCGAGGGGGGTACTTCCTGGAGCGGGCGTCGTGATCCGGCCAAGGGCGAGGCTCACTCGGCTCTGATCGGCCGGCCGATCATGCAGCCATGCTCCCTACCCTTACGCCGGGCCTGCAGCTCAATCGGCAGAGCAGCGGACTCTTCTCCGAAGGTCGTGGGTTCGTGGAGAAGAGAGGGTGGATCCACCGGCTGCCTATGATTCTCCACCTGGCCTGAGAAGATGATTCGTTGGCCCGCAAGCGTTTCCACGCTCCCCCGCCCCAGTAGCTCAGGGGATAGAGCACCGGTTTCCTAAACCGGGTGTCGCAGGTTCGAATCCTGCCTGGGGCACGTTCACCCGAAGTAGTGAGGTCACCACAATTGAGCAGTCGTGCCGGCCTCGCTGCGGCCATCACCGCCATCGTCTTCTGGGCCACAGGAAACATCATTGTGCGCCGCATCGACCTCGCCGGCTCGCAAATCGCATTCTGGCGGATCGCCGCGACTGCCGTCATTTACTGGCTGATCCTGCTCGGCGCCGGCCGCAAGCTCACTTGGCGACACTTCCGCCGCAGCGCGCCGGCCGGGATTGCGATCAGCCTCGAGATCGCGCTGTTCTTCATCGCCATCAAAGCGACAACGGTGGCGAACACAACGGTGATTGGGGCGCTGCAACCTGTCGTGATCCTCTTCGTGGGACTGCGCCGCTTCGGTGAGCGGGTGACCGTGCGGCTGGTGGGTTTGGCCGCAGTAGCGCTGCTAGGGGTTGCCCTGGTGGTTTTCGGATCGGCCGCCCAACCCATCTGGAGCCCGCGCGGCGACGTTCTGGCGTTTCTCGCCATGTTGTTGTTCGCCGCTTATTACATCTTGGCCAAGGATGCCCGCTACGACGTCCCGGCATTCGAGTTCCAGACCGCGGTGTGGATCGTTGGGACCATCATCTTGCTGCCCCTCGCCGCCATCGACGCCGGACTGGCAGTGCCCGCAAGACAGCATTGGCCGGGCCTCGCCTTGCTGATGCTGATCCCGGCGACGGGGCACTTCCTGATGAACTGGGCGCACACCAGGGTCAAGCTGTCGGTGACGTCGTTGTTGACGCTCGGCATTCCCGTGCTATCGACTGTTGGGGCGGCGCTGGTGCTCGCCGAGCCGGCGGGCGGTTGGCAGACAGCCGGCATCGTCATCGTGCTGGCGGCGCTGGCCGAAACGATCCGCCGCGAAGCGCGCCTGCGCAGAGCGCACGCGGCGCCGCCGGCTCGGATCGGCACGGTGTCGAATAATCCTCAGGCCTGAAGGGGCAGCCAGGCTTCGAGCACGGTGACGAGACGGCGCCGCGGGATCACGGTGGACGCGCCCAGCGACATCCAACGGGCGGTCGCAATGTCGTCGGGCTCGGAACCGTAAACCGCCACCATCACCCCGGCAGTTGCCAGGAGCCGGACTGCCTCCTCGGCAGCTCGATGGCTCATGTCGACCACAGCCCACTTCGGCGGCGCGCTCTCGAGCCCGGCTTCGATTGCGCCCGGATTGCGCCACGCGATCGCCGTCAAGCCGCGGGCGGCGGCGGTGTGCTGCACTGCGCCCCGATCGCCTTGATCCATCGTGACGACGGCCACGACCGGCTCGGCGGACGACGGCGCCGCCGGCACCATCTCAGCCATCTCTCTGGCCCGGGCGACACCCCAGGCAACATGAGCCCGAAACGCCTCTTCGCCTATCTCACGCGATGAGGCTGGAGCCAGCCCGTACTCGTCTCCAGGCAGCGCACTCTCGGCAGTGGCATCGCGGCTGGCGCTGCGTACACCGGCGGTGCCCAGCGCCGCCGTAGGAAAGGCGATGGCCGTCTGGAATATCTGCAGCGGACCCCTCCCCTGGGCCGAGGCGGCGAGGCCGGCCCACTGTTGCAGCTCGCCGGCGAGCCACGCGGCGCCCTGCCGAATCCCCTCGCCGACATCGACTCCTGGCGCTATCTCATCGACCTTGCGCCTCACATAGGCGGGAAATGCCGCCACGAACGTGGTGCGGACGGCGGCACAGCGGGCTGCATACTCGGACTGCGACATCACGCCAGCCTACGCCCCGTACGCGATTTCCCAACGCAGCGCCGGCAGCTGGATAGAGTCCCTGCTGCAGGGTCGGCGGAAGGTTGTGCGAAATGCGAAGAATGTGGCCGGTGTTGGTCGTCCTCGTGGTACTGGTTTCGGCTTGCCGACTCGAGACCAATCTGACGATCGAGCTCAACGCCGATGCCTCCGGCACGCTGATCACGGAGCTGGGGTTGGATCAGGAGATGCGCAACCTCCTGGAGAGCTTCGGTGGTGGAGATGACCTGCTCTCGGGATTGGATCTGGGCGGCGGTGCCCCCACCGAGACCCGGATCGATGGCGAGATGACGTATTTCTCGGCGACGCAGTCATTCACCGACCTCGCCGAGCTGGATCGCTTGGTGGCGGAGAACCAGGACCAGGCACCATTTGAACGGTTCGAGATCTCGGTCGACGAGGAGGGTGCCCTGCTGATCGCCAAAGCCGCGGCGTTGACCGAGCAAGGGGGGGTCGACGTCGAGTCCCTGCCGCTGGACCCCGCCGGCCTGGCTGACGGCGCATTCTCCGCCAACATCTTCGTCAAGCTTCCGGGCAATGTCGTCAGGCACAACGCCGACGAGGTCATGGCGGATGGCCGACTGCGTTGGGCGATATCGCTGACCGATCCCCTCGACATCGAGGCGGAGTCGTCATTCGGGGGTGACGGTGTGCCGTGGCTGCCGATCGGAATCACCGTCGTGGCTGTCTTGGCGATCGGTGCCATCTTGTTGCGGCGTAACCGTCGGGATGCCTCGGTAGATGCGCTGCGCGCCACGACAGCTCCCCCGGCGCCCCTCGACTTCACTCAGCCTGCGTCGCCGGAACCGGCGCCGCAGGACGGCGACTCGGCCGTGGTCGGTGAGACGACGCGCCGCGAGCCTCCTCCCGAGCGACCGCCTCGCGCCGACGGATGAACCGTTAGCCGGCGAAGACCACGACGACGAGCAATCCCAGCGGGCCCCTGACCGCGGCGACACCCATCCGACGATATGCGCGGTCTGCCAAGTCGGCCCGTCCGACTCTGTCGGCGGCGATGATCTCGTGCGCTGATCGCGGAGACGGGGCCAACGCCACCGCCTCGCCGGAAGCCACGACGGGAATGTCGGCCGCTCTCAGTCGGTAGCCGATGCCGCCCTCGCCGCTGTTGTGACTGAGCCGTCCCCGTTGATAGAGCGCCTGGGCGTGGTCGAGCGCAACCTGATCGAGGGCATCGGAACGGGGCAGTGGATCGGCATCGGCATCTACTCGCGAAGCGTTGACGAGCTCCCCGATCTTGTTGGCCGCTTTGGGCCGTCGGGCCAGGTCATCGGGTTCGGCCGGCTCTATCGGGATGCGGCCGCGTTCGGGCGCCACCAGGCGATGCTCCCCCGTCCCCTCGTGAAGCTCGAGTGCCGCGGCCAGCACGCGATCGAACGACACTACGCCCAACAGCCGTTGTGGCAGCCCATCGCCGTCGGTCATCACGCGGACCAATGCCGAGCCGTCGAGAGCCCCCGCCATCCCCGACGGCAGCGGCAGCAGAGTGAGCACGGAGACGACCAGCGTGGCTGCCAGCAAGCCGGCGAGACCGGAGAATGCAGCTCCTCCGAGGCGGTTGACGGTCGTCAATCCGGGGAGCGCTCGCACTCCTTTGTGGACGATCCAGCTGGCGACCGCACCGCCCACCGAGACCAGGAGAAACACGATGATCCCCCCGGCGATGCGAGCGGCGTCCTCACCGGCCCCAGACATGCCGGAGACCACGGCCCCCATCGGCCCGGCTAGGCGAAACGCGAGGAAGATGCCGACAACGATCACGGCCAACCCGATGGCCTCTCTGACCAGCCCGCGCAACCATCCGCGGACGATCAACGCAGCCAGTCCCAAACCCAGGACAAAGTCGATCACGGCGCCTAAGTGTCGTCGGGTTGGGGATTTACCCGCGTTGGTTGGCCCGGTCTTCCGCCGCTCGGCGCAGCGTCGCCCTCGCCTCTGCCAGCGTGGGGAACACGTTGCTGGTCGCCGTCGGGAGCGCCAACATCGTCGTCGTCATCATCGAACGCGAAGTCGGCATCGCGGCGAATCTTGCGCAGCAGCGTGCCCCGCTCGTCGGCCTCGAGTAGGAGCGCGTCGCTCGCTTCCTCCCAGGACTGCCCGAGCACCCGAGTCCGCCACAGGTGGCCGGCAACGATCTTCACCGACGCTGTCACGGGCACAGCCAGCAGGACTCCCCATAGCCCTCCGATGGCCCCGCCGAGCAGCAGCACCAGGATCACCACCGCAGGGTGCAACCTCACCGTGGCTCGCAACACGGTCGGGCTGACGAAGTTGTTGTCGATCTGCTGCACGGCCAACGCCACGATCCCCGCCCAGACCGCCGTGCCGACATCGCCGCCGAACAGCCCCACGGCCACCCCGAGCACCCCGCCGACCCATGGCCCCACGAACGGGATGATGTTGAGGAACCCGGCAGTCATGCCAATGATCAACCAGAACTTCAGCCCAATGATGGCGAAGCCGACGCTCATCAGCAGACCCACGATCAGCGCCACCAGCACCTGCCCCCGAAGGAAGCCACCCACGGCGTGGCCGAGGTTGCGAGTGACGTGAATCACCTCGTCCCGCAGGTTGTCCGGGATCAGCTCCGCGCTTTCTCGGCGGATTCGCGGTAGGTCGATGAGCACGTAGAAGGCGATGACCGGGGCGATGAAGAAGACCAGGATCGCTTCGAGGATTCCCGACGTCACTGCGCCCAGTCGCTCGGTGATGGCCGAGATGAACCGATCCTGGTTGTCGGGATCGTTGATGAACTCCTGGACTTTCTCGTAATCCGGGAGGTCGACGTTGGAGAACCCGACGTTGTCCAGGAGCACTTCGATATCGGCGACGGTCTGGTCGTAGAGGGTGGGCAGGTCGGTGCTGAACGACTGCGCCTGCTCTCGCAGGCTGGGGAGAATCAAGAAGGCGACCAGCACGATCACCCCGATCAGTATCACAAATGCGACCAAGCCGCCGAGCAACCGCGGGATGCCGGCATCCTCCAGCCGGTGCACGATCGGGTTGAGCACGTAGATGAGCGCCACCGCCAGCACGACGGGCGCGATGAGGATCTGGGTTCGGCCGAGCACCCAGATCCCGGCCCAGATCAGGGCGAGCACCCCAACAATGGCCCAGGCGCCAATCCCCGCTTTGGTGACGATCTGCCACAGATCGATGCGGGCCGCCGGGCTGCCCGCGGGCGCCTGCGATGCCGGCGGCGTGGGCTCGCCAGTGGTCCCCGACTCCGTGGTCCCCGAATCCGAGGTCACGTCAGCTCGCAGAGTCGCCGTCGCGGATGCGAGCTGCGATCTGTTCGAGCCGTTCGGAGCGCTGCCGCAACAGCCGGCGCACTGCCAGCGGTGAATGCTCCAAGGCGCGGGGATCGTCCATGAGCCGCCGCAGCGCCTGGTAATACCGGCTGGCACTCATCTGCAGATACTCCCGGATCGCACGGTCCTTTGGGCCCGGGTATAGCCACCAGGACCCTTCGAACTCGAGGATACGCTTGTCCCTGTCGCTCAGCATCGCCGCCAGCGTATAAGTGGGCAGTGACACAATCGGGGATTTCGCGAGCCTCGCCGCAACCGAGCGCGGCTGAGCCGATAACACGCCAGCGGGGAGATCTTCCTCCTGCACACCTCCTGCACAGGGCGGCCATGCGACACACCCGGCTGCGGAGCTGGCGGCGGGACTCGAACCCGCGACCTGCTGATTACAAATCAGCTGCTCTGGCCATCTGAGCTACGCCAGCGTATATGTGCTGTGGTTCAAGGGGTTCGGGATCTCGTAGGAACCTGACGTCTTGAGCACAGCGCAGCTACGCATACGATCGTCCAACCTATCAAGACACTGTGTGGAGAGCGTTTCGGAGGAATCGTAGCGTGAAACCTGGGCGCCTCATCTCCTAGTCGAGGCTCGCCGCCGGGTTGAGATCACTTCCTAGGTGATCGTGGCAACCGTCCGTCACCGAAAGCCTGACCGGAGCGCCCGAGGTGCCGGACGGCGCACTTCGCCGCGACGGGTGTTGTAGAGCCCGAACGGCTCGAACATTTTGCCGTTGACTGCCGAGAGATCGGGGTCTACTCTCGTGCGAGCCAATCCCTCCGCTCCTGCTCAGGTTCTTCGGCGGTGGGTGAGGGGGTCGACTCGAAGGAACCTGGACCGGTGGAACTTGCCATCGGTCAATCTCCTTCTTTCCGTTTGAGAAGGAGAGCAGAATGCGTTTCTTGCGATTGATGGGTGTGGGGGCGCGCCCGATGCGACGTTCGATGTCAGTGGCACTGGCGGTGTTCATGACGATGGCGGTCCTCGCGACAGGTCCCCCCGGGGTGGCGGAGGGGGCAGCCACCTGGACGCAGGTCGGCGCCGACATCGACGGCGAAGCCGCGGGCGATCTGTCCAGTTGCTGCTGGTCGTCGATGGCGATGAGCAGCGACGGCGACACCGTCATCATTGGAGCACGAAGTAATGACGGCAACGGCAGCAACGCGGGTCACGCCCGTATCTATGACTGGACCGGCACCGCGTGGGCGCAGCGGGGCACCGATATCGACGGCGAAGCCGCCGGCGACCTGTCCGGCTACACGGTGGCGATGAGCAGCGACGGCAACACCGTCATCATTGGGGCACGACAT
>JBFIXI010000044.1:0-35318 GCA_041605955.1 Acidimicrobiia bacterium | reverse complement strand
GTTGAGCCCAGAAGCCGTTGAGCCCAGAAGCCGTTGAGCCCAGAAGCCGTTGAGCCCAGAAGCCGTTGAGCCCAGAAGCCGTTGAGCCCAGAAGCCGTTGAGCCCAGAAGCCGTTGGGCCCATAGGCAGGGGAGTCGAGTAGCCGTTTAGCCCTGAAGCCGGGGAGCCTTCGCCTGAGCCAGGGAGCCCACACCGGTGGTGGCAAAGGGATCGGTGTGGGCTCCCGGCGGCGGGGGTGGGCGGCCGCCGGTTCTACTGGTAGTCCCTAGATTCAGGCAGCGAGCTACCTAGGACCGGAGGCGAGGGCCTGCGCAGTTGGGATAGCGACTGCGAACTTAGGATGGGGCAGGTGACCATCGAGCGTCCTTCGACTTTGGCTCGAGTGATGGCGGTCATCCACATTGCCGTCGTCGCCGCCGGCATATGGCGGTTCGTACGAGATCCGAGCTGGCTGTTCGCTTTGCTGCTCGGGGGGATCATCTTCTTCATGCTCTATTGGGTCCGTGAGGCAACCGGCCGTTAGGGTTGCCCACTCCCCGTCGCAATAAGTCTGCAGGCGCCCGCCGGCAGGCGCGCGCCAGATCGCCTTTTGCCGCGGCCGATTGGCCCTGGTTCTTCTCCTCACATCGGGCCGACAATGGCGCGGAGCCCAGGAGAGGAACCAACCGTGATCGGCTCCATGTTGAGAAGGCTCGTCCGCCCGGCGCGGCGTCCGGCCCTCAGGACCTACGTCGTGATGGGGTTCATGACAACTGCCCTCGTCGTCGCCTGTGGTGACGACGATGAGGCCGCCGTGACCGAGGAGCCGGCAACCCGGGTCCAACTCGTACCCCCACGCCACGACGGCGAGATGTCGGTGGAGGAGGCCCTGCTCAACCGACGCTCGGTGCGCAACTACACGGGCGAGGCGCTGCCGCTGGCGGAGGTGTCGCAGTTGCTGTGGGCGGCGCAAGGCGTCACCGACCCCAGCGGCTTCCGCACGGCCCCTTCGGCCGGGGCGCTCTATCCGCTGGAGGTCTACGTGGTCGTCGGCGACGTCACCGATCTTCCGACGGGGGTGTACCGGTACCTGCCTGCCGGCCACGAGCTCGTCCGAGTAGCGGCCCAGGATCGCCGGGTGCCGCTGGCGGAGGCCGCGGTCGATCAGGAGTGGGTGGCGGAGGCGGCGATCAATCTGGTGTTCACCGCGGTGCCGGAGCGAACGACGGGCAAATACGGGGAACGGGGCATCAGATACGTGCATATGGAGGCCGGCCATGCCGCCCAAAACGTCTACCTACAGGCGGGCACGATGGGGCTCGGGGTCACCGTCATCGGTGCTTTCGACGACGCCCGCGTCCACGAGCTGATCGCCGCCTCGCCCGACGAGGAGCCGCTATACGTCATCTCAGTAGGGCGGCCCGGTTGAGGTGGAGACCGCGTCGGCGGCGGATGAGCCTGCGGAATTACGTGCTGGCCTATCTGGGGGCGTTGACGGTCATCGCCGTCTACGTCCACGGCCTTGGCAACGTATTACCCCAAGCCATGATCGCCGTTGTCACGGCCGCCGGGCTGGACGGCTTGCTGCGCTACAGCTTGACCGGCGTCAGGGCCAATCCCACCAACGCCGTCATCACCGGGGGTATCGTTGCCCTGCTCCTGCCCGAGGGGCAGACGTGGTACGTGCCGCTGGTCGCCGCTGCGCTCGGCATCGGCTCCAAACACCTGCTGCGATGGCGCGGCGGCAACGTATTCAACCCCGCCGCCGTCGGGGTGGCCGCCGCGGTGCTGATCTTCTCCGAACAACTCAAACACGATCATGCCAAATACCTGGAGGCGGCCCCGCGGCTCGACTACGCCCAAGCGCGACTGCGGATGGAGGATTGGTCGTTCGTTTTGCAGGGCGGTCATGGCTGGCTCGGATCGACTTCGGCGGTGGCCGTCGTGGTGCTCGGTGTCCTGCTGGTGCGCAAGCTGCGGCGCGGCGAGCTGGTCTGGAGCTATCTGCTCACCTATGTGGTGCTGTTCGCCGGATTTGTCGCCTTTACCGGGCAGGATCCCGCTATCCGGCTCCCGCTGGAGATCTTCGCCACCGGAGTGCCCTTCCTTGTGTTCCTGATGCTCACCGACCCCGCCACATCGCCCCACACCGCCCGGGGGCGGACCGCCTTCGGCGTCTTCACTGCGCTGCTGTCCTTCGTGTTTCGCTTCATCGCCAGCCCGGTCCAGTTCCTGCTCTACGCGTTGCTGGTGGCCAACCTCGTCCTGGCGACTCAGAGGAAGCCGGGGGGTCGACCGGCTGCCTCCGGAAGCCTTCCCGTGGCCGGACGAAAGAGCGGATGCCCGACCTGATGAGCATGCTTACTGCGATCGAGGTGGGGCTGCTCGCCGAATCGCGGCTCCAGCTCGGCGTCGCTGCGGGCGGGCGGCTCGGCAGGAGACAGTCGCCCAGCGGGTCCATTGACTCTGGCCCGGACCGCCCCACGGTCCCACACTGGAGATGAACGTTGAAGGAGGGATTCATGGTTGAGACTTCCACGATTCGCGTCTCCACCAGGACACCACCGGCTTGGATGAACGCCGGGATGCGATTGATGTTGCGGACCCCGCTGCTCGAACGGTGGATCGGCAAGCAAGTGGCCTTGCTCAGCTTCACCGGGCGCCGGAGCGGCACCCCGTACACCATCCCCGTCAGCTACGACCGGACGGGTGACACCGTTCTCATGATCACCAAGCTGTTTCGGAATTGGTGGCGGAACTTCATCGACGGCGCCGACGTAAAAGTGAGGCTGGCCGGTCGCGATCTGGCGGGCCGAGCGAGTGCAGCTATCGGCACGGAGGCTGACGTCGAAGATCTGTATCGCTTCTTGGCGGAGCGGCCCTTCGACGCCAAGGCCTACGGCCTGCGGCCGGGCCCGGACGGTGCCCTGCTGCGGTCCGACGTGGCGCAGCTGGTTGATCAGCTCGTCTTCGTCAGGGTGGCGCTGACGACTTGACGGGCTCTCCGGCACGACGTCGCAACGACCCCGCTGGTGCCCGACCTTCCCACTATCCATTGGGTCAACCGAGGCATACGATTGAGTCAGTACAGCCGGCGAAGCGAACCGCCGATGGCAGCCACGGACGAGTTGATCGAATCTCCGAGGTCGCGCTCTGCGTCGACGCGGCCTTGGTATCGGCGGCGTGCATTCGTCTGGGCGGCTGTCGTCGTTGCTCTGGTGGTCGTCTTCCACCTCGGTGGCGGCTGGTACTTCTCGGGCGAGATTTATTCGTCGGCTCTCGATCCCGAACCGAGCACTCCTAGCTTCGAGATCCCTGTGGTCGCCGTCGGCGGGGAAACGGTGACGCTGTCCACGGTGGACGGCCGCGATGAGCTGACCCTCCCCGGCGTATGGGGGCTGCAATGGGACGGCGGCTTTGGCCGGATGACGGAACTGATCGCCTCTAACGAAGAGTCGGTCGAGTGGCGCCTCGAGCTGGTGTCGGGAACGCCGCCGCAGGTTGGAGAGCTGGCGGCCCTCGATGAGAGGGCGTTTCCGGGCGATCCGCTCCAGGCGCACGGTATCCCCTTCACCGATGTGAAGTACCCCTCCAGGCTTGGTGAGACCCCGGCATGGTTCATTAGCGGTGATGAGCCGACGTGGGTCATCCTCATCCACGGCAATGGGCTGACCCGGCGCGACGTGCTCAAACCGCTCCCGCCGATCGTGGCCGCCGGTCACCCAGCGCTCGTGATCACTTACCGGAACCATCCGCTTGCTCCGGCCGATCCGTCCGGTCGTCTCCAGTACGGGCTCACGGAGTGGGAGGATCTCGAAGCCGCCGTCGAGTACGCATTGGCCGATGGCGCCGCGGACGTGGTGCTCGTCGGCTACAGCATGGGCGGCGGCATCGTGGTCAACTTCCTCTATGAGTCGCCGCTGGCCGACCGGGTGCGCGGTGTCGTGCTCGACGCGCCGATGCTCGATTTCGGAGCTGCCGTCGACCTCGGGGCGTCCAACCGCAGCCTGCCGGTGATCGGACTGCCGATCCCGGCCACCCTCACCGCGTCGGCCAAGTGGATTGCCGGCCTTCGCTACGACGTGGATTGGGATCGGCTCGACTACCTCGAGCGCGTCACCGAGATCGAAACTCCGATCCTGCTGTTCCACGGCGCAGCCGATGACCTGGTCCCCGTCGCAACCAGCGACGAGTTGGCCGCCATGCGCCCCGATTTGGTCACCTACCAGCGGGTGGATTCGGCGCGGCACCTCGAATCCTGGAATGTCGATCCCACCGGGTACGAGCGCGCCCTCACCGACTTCCTGGCCGGCCTGTAGAGCGAGCGGCGCACTGCCACGGTGATCCTGCCTCGGCGGGGCTGGCTTGAGGGTCCCGCACCCGTTGCGGGATCATTTCCGTGCTCGGTGTGGCGCGGGGCCGCCTGCGGCCGGCCCTGGTGGCCAGAAGTAGACAGGTCACCTCGTTGGGCGCATCATGTTGGCAGTGGGCTCCGGCTGCGCGCTGTCGGTCCTGGGAGGGGAGTGACGATGGGACGTTCAGCCGCAAGCAGTAACTGGCGCAGGCGCGCCCTGGTGATGGCGGCCGCTCTGGTCATGACGATCGTGCCCGGGGTGGCATCGGCCGAACCCGGCGCGGCAGCACCACGCGAGTTCGGGGCGATGACCCAGAACCTCTATCTGGGGGCGAATCTGACCCCCCTCTTCGGTGCCACGGGACCGGCGCTCATCACCGAGGCAGCCAAGGTGTACAACCACATGCTCCAGGTCGATTTCCCAGAGCGCGCCCAAGCGATCGCCGCCCAGGTGGCGCAGGAGAACCCCCACGTGCTCGGTCTCCAGGAAGTTGCGCTTTGGAACAAGCTCCAACTAGCCGAGACGGGATGGCAGGTCATCGAGACGGTCGACTATCTGACGTTGCTGGTCGACGCGTTGGCGGCGCGCGGCACGCCGTACCGGGTGGCGGCCGTGAACGCCAACTTCTCCAACGCGGCGTTCCCGTTGCCGATCACGTTCGATCTCCAGACCGCCGCGACGCTGACGATGCGTGACGCCATCTTGGTGCGCGCCGATTTGCCGACGTCTCGGCTGCGGGTATTAGGTAGCGACTCGGGCAATTATGCGGCCACGGTGCTGGTCCCTTCGCCGGGTGATCCCACAACGCCGCTGCCCGTCCCACGGGGCTGGTCATACATCGATGTGAAGCTGCGCGGCAAGGAGTATCGGTTCCTCACCACCCATCTCGAAGCGTTCTCGCCGTTCGGGTGTGATGCGGCAGGAGGGCCCTCGTTGGCGGATCCGTTCGTCCGCAATCGGCAGGCGGTCGAGCTGGTAGCGCTGCTGGCCGACTCACCGCACCCCGTGGTGCTCAGCGGCGACCTCAATGCCCGGCCCGACGAGCCGTGCGATGCCATGGCGATCCTTGGCGCCGCCGGCTTCGTCGATGCCTGGGCCGAAGCAATGCCGGGAGTTCCGGCGCCGACGGCAGGTCAGACCGATGACCTGGACAACTTCCCTTCACAGCTCGACCACCAGGTCGACTACGTGCTCTATCGCGGCCCGGGTGTCCTCAACAGTGTTGCCGGCTCCGGGGAGATCCTCGGTGATCAACCCGAGGACCGCACCGCGGCGGGACTGTGGCCGTCGGACCACGCCGGGTTGTATGTGACGATGCACATCGCTCGTCCATAGAGTCGTTTGAGGCGGACTCATCGTCGCTCTGACAATGCCACGCGCAGACTCGACGGAGCGGCCAACAGAACCGTCGCAGACGCGTCCCTCCGGCCGCTTCCACCTGTAGCGACGTGCCGCGTACGACCGGTGCCTTCCGGCTACTCGGAGAGTCTCATGATGATGAGCCCGTTCAACCCGTCGCTGGCGATGATGGAGCCGCTGTCGAAGAACGGGAACACGCCCCACGGGCCCACGAAGATGTTGATGTTCTGGTTCATGTGGTTGTTGGGGATGCGTGGCTCGGTGTCCATGTGGGCTATCTCGGTCAGTACCCCATTGGCAACGTCGCCGGCGTCGAGCACCCGAACGCCGGCGGTGTAGTGGGCCTGGTAGACCGTGTCGCCCTTGACGAACAGGTTGTGGTCGATCGACGCCGCCGGTGAGTCGAAGGTGCCGATCAGCGCCGGCGCGTCGAGATCGGTGATGTCGAAGATGTACGTACGGGCCGTATCGGGCAGGTCCGGGTTCTGCGGGTCTGAGAGGCCGTCCAGCTCGTCGCCCTCATCGCCGACCAGCAGGTATTGGTGGTCCTCGGTCATCCAGCCCTGGTGGGTGAACGACGCCCCTGGATAGGTGGTGGTGGACACTTCGACGACTGCGCCCGGGTTGGTCACGTCGTAGATGCCGACCTGGCGGTCGCCGCCGTTGAACACGATCGCGATCTCACGGCCGGCGTAGTCGGTGTCCGGCCCGCTGTAGGTGACCGCCTGGGCGTCGTGGGAATCGATGTTCAGCACCTGGCCGACCTCGACGGGCGCCAGCGGATCGGTGAGGTCGAGAATCACCATGCCCTCCTGGGTGAATCCGGGGTCGGCCGCCAGATCCTTGGTCACGCCGGTCAGGTAGGCGCGCCCGCTGGCCTCATTGATTGAGATGTTGTGGGCCGCCCGGTAGCCGTCCCCGCTATACCGAGCATTCTCGACCAGCACCGTGCCGGCAGGCACTTCGGCAAGCGAATCGAGGCGGGTGAGGTCGAAGATGGCGATCCCGGCGTCCCGCACCTCAGTGGTCCAGTAGGCGTGGTTGTTGTACGTCTTCACGTCCCACCAGAAATTGAACAGTGTGTTCGGGTTCGTGGTGGGCACGATCCCCAGATACTCCGGTGTGGTGGGGTCGGTGATGCGGACGAAGGCCATTCCCGACGTGGTCCCCACCAGGGCGTATTCGTCTCCCGTGTCGGGCGACGTCCATCCCCAGATGTCGGATAGGAAGCTGGCTCCGGTGTATATGAGGCGGGTAGCGCCCAGCTCAGCGTTGGTCACCTGACCGAGGAATTCGAGCCCGACAGTGTCGGGGAACGGCCCCCTGACCGACGGCATGCCCTTACCGGTGTTGCGGAGGCGCTTCACCTCGAGCTCGCCCTCCTGGTGCCCGAGATCTGCCGGGTCGTCGGGCGGCGGTTGTGGTCCGCCGGCGGCCGCCAGCGGAATCGAAAGCAGGCCTGCAAGCAGGATGGTGACGGCGACGACGACGACCCTGCGGCGTGAAACAGCCATGGAACTCCTCGTTTGCTAGTAAGCCGACCCTACCCTCTGGGCCTCCGGTCTAGCGGCCTCCTGGCGCCTCCTCCAAGGGATAGCACACCGCAGCGCATTCCATTGACAACCGACCGAAACTAATTGAGTCTTCCATCAGACGCACGCCTGATCGCATTCCGCAGTGTTGATTGTGACAGCCGCGATGTGGGCGTCGCCGCACACGCCGACGGGAAGGGAGACTCAATGAGAACGATGGCGGAGCGACACCGACCGTACGGCATGCTTGTCTTGGTGGTGATGGCGCTGATCGCAGCGCTGGCCTCCGTTGCCGTGCCCGCACAGGCGCAGCCGGTCGGGGAGGTGACCGAGTACGAGAACCTCGCCTACGGCCCGGCCGTGCCAGGTAATTTGCTCGATCTGTACGTCCCGGATGTCCCGGGCGACGCTGCACTGCCGTTGATCATCTGGCACTCGGGATCGGCGTGGTTTTCCAACGCTGCCAAGGACGCCGCCAATGCGGTGGCGATCGCCGAGGAGTTCACCGCTCGCGGCTACGCGGTGGCGACGATCAGCATCCGCAGCAGCTTCGATGCGCGCTTTCCCGCCCAGGGCTACGACGTGCGCGCCGCCGTGCGGTGGCTGCGCGAGAACGCAGCCGAGTATGGCATCGATCCGGGCCGCTTCGCCTTCATGGGCAACTCGTCGGGCGGCTGGGCTGCGGCCTTTGCGGCGACAACCAGTGACATCCTCGAGCTCGGTGGAGAGACCGGAGTGAACGGCACCTCGAGCGCCGTCCAGGTCGCCGTGCCGTTCTTCCCGCCGACCGACTTCCTCTCGATGGACACGTTTGCGGCGGCGAACAACCTCCCAATGGGTTTCGCCTATCCGCACGACTCGCCAACGTCGCCGGAGGGCTTCCTGGTCGAGTGCCCGGGTGAGATCTTCCCGATCCTGCTGCTGAGCATCCAAGACTGCCCCGCGGAGACCGAAGAAGTCGATCCCACGAGCTATATCGACGGTGCGGAGATCCCGATCTGGGTGCTCCACGGCCTCGCCGATCCGCTGCTGCCCTACAACCAGAGCCTGCTCGTGTACGAGGCGACCACCACTCAGGGCAACGAGGCATACTTCACCCTCGTGCCGAGCGCCGGGCACTCCGTGGACGACATCATCGAGGCGGAGGAGGCGACCACCTGGGCCTCCAACCGCGGTGGGCATGAAAGAGTGACAGAAGGCCCGGGTCCGAGCTGGGACGATATCGAGCATTTCATCCACGTGAACCTCAACCGGGCTCGGCGCGGCCCGAATTGACCGGTTGCGCGGCGGGCGATGCCGCGAAGCCGAGCATTCTCGGGGTGACGCCGGCATCATCGGCCCTAGCAGCCCACTCTTCCCTGGCGGCGATCGACCGGATGGCATGCCAGGGAGGCTGGGCAGCTTTCCGGTAGAGACCCGAAGATCCCGGCAACTTCTGCGACTCGGCGTACGTCATATATGTCGACGCGATCCGACGTCACCGCGCGCGGCCGACTGTCGCGCACCGGCGCCCCATGCGCCGATGTTGTCTGGAAGTTGAGGCAGCATGGCAACTATCACTCCGCAAGCTCCCCCGGAGGCGAGGCCCGACACACCGCCGCCACGGCGCTGGTGGTGGCTGGCGATCGTGGGGGCAGTGATCGTGGCCCTCATCGCCGGCGCCATTGCGTGGTGGCCGGACGACGAAGCCACCCCGACCCCGACCACCACGCCCACGACGGCACCGACGACGACGCCGCCGACCACGGCCCCGGTCACCCAGGACGCGGTGAGCACGCTGTACTTCCTGGCTGAGCACATTCGCGACAGCAACCTGGCCGGGCCGCATCTGATCGCCATCGGACGCAACACCGCCGTACCGATCGAAGCCACCACCACCGACTTGGTCCGCACCTCCGTGCTGGCGCTCATCGACGGGGTCAACGCCGATGACCAGTCGACCGGCATCAGCCTGTCGTCGAGTATCGAAGACGGAACCGAGCTGCTCGGCGTCAGCGTCTCGGGCGGCGTGGCGACGCTCGACTTCGACGAGGACTTCGCGCAGGGCGCGGGGTCGTTCGATCTACGCGCCCGGCTCGCCCAGCTGGTCTATACCGCCACTGCGGTGCCCGGCGTCGATGCGGTGGTGTTCTCCATCGAAGGCGAAGAGGTCGAGGTGTTCGGCTCGGAGGGCATCGTGCTCGATGGCCCGCAGACGCGGGACGACTGGACCGACCTGCTGCCGCTGATCATGGTGGAGGCCCCGCTTCCCGGTGTGGAGATCCAGAGCCCCATTGCATTGCAGGGCATCGCCAACGCATTCGAGGCGACGGTGAACTACCGGCTGGTCGCCACCGGCGGTGACGTGCTGGCCGAGGGCTTCACCACCGCCACCTGTGGCACGGGTTGCTTCGGTGACTTCGGCGATCAGATCTTCTTCGCCGTCGACGCCGCCACGCCGGCCACCTTGGAGGTGTTCGAGTTCTCGGCCAACGACGGTTCGGCAATCAACATCTACGCAGTGCCCATCACGCTGCAGCCTGGCGGCGAGGCGCCCCCGGTGGAGCCGCCGCCGGCACGTAGCTACGACATCGTCGTCGCCGACCTGCCGGCCGAACCTATTGCGGGGACCGTCCTGGTGGACGTGCCGTGGGGTGACGTCGGCGTCGACGAGTCCGGCTTCGGGCCCTGCTGCTTCGACGTCTACGACATCGACTCGGTGGTGGTGCTCGATGCCGCCAACCTGCGGCTCATCCGCTACGGGGCCGGCGCGGCGCCCGAAGTGTTGGCAGAGTTCCCCGCCGGCGACTTCGTGCCGGATGCGCTGGCCACGATCAGCGACCGAGTGATCGTCCTCGGCATGACCAACCGGACCAACCGACCGCACGATGCCATCGCCATCTCGCTGCAGACAGGCGAGATCTTGGAGCGAGTGGAGACGTCCGTGCCGATGAACGTCGACCTGCGGGCGACCCCCGCCGGCGTCTATTGGGCAACCGCCTCGTCGCATCCGGAGTGGACCGCGATCGCCGACTCGTCGGGCGCGCTGCTCGACCCCACCGATCAGGTGACCACCGAGTTCCTGCCCGGTGAATCCACTCTGGACGTGTACTACGACGCCGGCATCGAGGTGAACGTGCAACCGGCCGGTGACTCGCCGCGCACCACCTACGACGTGATCGAGGAGGAAGCGGCGTTCGCCGACGTGCTCTTCTACCAGCGCTATTCCGACGGTGCGTTGGTGGTGTTCGGTAGCGAGTTCGGGGCCGACGGCCGGGCCAAAGTCCGCCTGCTCGAGCTGGGCACAGACATGGACAACCAGCTGGTGGCCAACCTGTTCTCGTTCGACGTCGAACGCTGGGCCGAGACGGGAGCGTTCAACACGATGCGCTACGCCTCCGGCGGGCTGTATGTGCTGAACACGACCCCCGACGGCATGGAGATCGTGCGCTACGTTATCGGTTGACCGTCAGCGGCAAATTAGTCACCGGAGATGGGCAGCGTCGGCTGCCCATCTCGTCATTGCAGAGGTTGCCACGCCCTCCAGGATGCCGTCAGAGCCGGAAACCCAGAGGGAACAGCGGGTCTTCGTCACCGCCGGCGCCAATCGGAACCTGGTCGATGGTGCGCGGCCACGTGTAGGGAAGAGATCCGGTGAACGGCTCGACGCCGAAGATGACGTCGGCCACACCCTGTCCCTCGGTCCCGGGCAGCCAGCCGGCAACGACGGCATCCCAATCGTCGATGAGGTCCGTAATCAGCAGTGGTCTTCCCGAGATGAGGATCACTGCGAGTCGATCACACCCGGCGCGCATGCCGGCCAGCAGCTCCGCGTCGGAGGGGGACAGCGACGGGTCGCCGTCGTCTCCCATACCTTCGGCGTAGGGCTGCTCGCCGACTACGGCGACGCAGGTCACTGATTCCGGACGGTCGGGCAGCTCGAACCGGCCCTTGCTCTCATACATGACGGTTGTCTCGGGTGACACGGTGTCGCGGATCCCTTCCAGGATCGTGGTGCCCGTGGTGGTTGCGCCTCGGCCTCCCTGCCAAGTGATCGTCCAGCCTCCGGATTGGAGGCCGATATCGTCGGCGGCCTGCCCAGCCACCAGGAGGAACGGTATGTCTGGCGGCAGCGGCAGCAGTTCACGCTCGTTCTTCAACAGCACCTGCGACTTCGCCACAGCGGCGCGCCCCACGGCCCGATGCTCATCGGAGCCGACGAGCGCCAGCAGGGCATCGTCCCCATGGGGCTGTTCGAAGAGGCCGAGCGCGAACTTCACCGTGAGGATGCGACGCACGGCATCGTCAATGCGGTCCGCGGTGATGTCACCGCCCGCAACGGCCTGAGTCAGCAGGCTGATGAACGTCCGATAGTCCCCGGGAACCATGTTCATGTCGATGCCAGCGCCGATCGAGCGGACGATCGCCTCGTAGTAGTCCTCGGAGACCTGATCGATGCCCGCCCAATCGGAGACGACGAATCCGTCGAAGCCGAGCTCGCCTTTCAGCACGTCGGTGAGGAGGTAGCGCTGGGCATGCATCTTCTCGCCGCCCCACGACGAGTAGGAGGCCATGATGCTCATCGCCCCCTCGTCGATCGCTCTGATGTACGGGGGGAGGTGGACGGCGCGCAGGGTGGCTTCGTCGACTTCGGTCACCCCCTGGTCGATCCAGTACGACGCGGTCGTCGAGCTGCCCCATGCGGTGCCACCGTCGCCGACGTAGTGCTTCGGGGTGGCCAACACGGTTCTTGGGTCGGAGAGATCGGAGCCCTGAAGGCCCCGCAAATAGGCGGCCGCCAGTTCGGTGACTCGTTCCGTATTCTCCGAGTAGCCCTCGTAGGTGCGGCCCCACCGGATGTCCTGCGGCACGGAGACCGCCGGGGCGTAGTTCCAATAGATGCCGGTGGCGATCATCTCGGCGGCAGTGATCCGGCCGATCTCTTCCATCAGCGCGGGATCGTTGGCGGCGCCGAGCCCAATGTTGTGAGGAAAGATCACCGCGTCCCGCACGTTGCTGTGGCCGTGGACGGCATCGATCCCATAGAGCAGCGGGATGCCGAGGCGAGACTCGAGCGCCTCGTCCTGAAAGCCACGGACCATGTCCGCCCAAGCCTGCGGGCTGTTCTCGATGGGCGATCCGCCGCCGCCGCTGAGCAGCCCGCCGATCCCAAGCCCGGCGATGTCGACGCTGGCGACGCTGTTCTTCTCCACCAGCGTCATCTGGCCGATCTTCTCGGCCAGCGTCATACGGCCGAGCAGGTCCTCGACGCGGTCGGCGATCGGCCGCTCGGGATCGAGGTAGGCGGCTTCGGGGCGCGGCGGAGCTGTCGTGACGGTGGTGGTTACGGCCGTGGTGACGGTGGTGGAGCTCTCCTTCCGGCTGCTTGTGGGTGTTGACTCGTCTTCGCCTGCGGTGCATCCGGTCCCGAGGAGTGTCATCACGGCCAGGGCGGCTACAACCCGGGCCGGGCGACCGGCGCGGCGCCAGCATGATCGGGTCACTGCCATGGCACGCACCGTACACTCGACTCAGTGGAGGCCATACCAAGATGGACGGCACGAGGCGCAGCGAGCAGCCACGCGAGCGCCCTCGCCCAGCCCGACTCACCCCACCCGCACCCGGAAGACGGGGATCTGCTCGGCCACGCTCCTCGTGATGCCGGCATCTTCGACGACGTCGTATCCGGCGAGCAGCTCGGCCATCGCCGGACCGTGGTGCATTGCGCTCGATGACGCAAAGGAGCCAAGATGACCAATGCCCTCTCGAACCCCGACAGCGTTCACTCTCCGGCAGGTGCCTACAGCCACTCCGTGGTGGTGCCAAGCGGCTCCCAAGTCGTCTACCTGTCGGGTCAGATCGGCATGGATCGAGACGGAGAGGTGCCGGCGGGCTTTGCCGAGCAGGCCGACCAGGCTTGGCAGAACGTGTCGGAGATCCTGGCGCACCATGGGTTGGGTATCGCCGATGTGGTCAAGACGACCCACTACCTCACGGATGCGGCGAACCTGGCCGCCTACGCGCAGGTGCGTGCCAGGTGGCTCGACGATGCCCGCCCGGCTTCAACACTGGTCACGGTGACGGCTCTGGCTCGGCCGGACCTCTTGGTCGAGGTCGAGGTGGTGGCGGCGGGGGAGTGAGCTATACGCCCGATACGCCGCGCCCGGCTCGTCGTGTTGCACCGATCAGCGCAATCGAGCCCCAAGGATCGCCATAGCGACCGAGGCCCGACAATCAGCTCACTTATGCCCGGGCCCGCCGCCCGCAATCAGGAGGGCCGATTCGGCCTGAGTCGCGCTCGGTGCTTACCCTCCGTAATCCACTATCAACTGTTGGATCTCTAACACGCCCGCTTCGACCGTGAGCTTCACGAACGTCCGCAAGTGCACGTCCCGGCCGTCGGTGGTAGTCACACGCCCGACGCCTCCATTGTGGACGCGCACATTCCCGTCGGCTCGGCACGTACCTGGCGGATCTGGATTGACGAGGGCTCGCTCGCTCCACAATGTCTCGGGCGGTTTTCGTAGAGTGATGGGCAAATGCACGAACCGTTATCTCCGTCGTCGGCGCCGCAGCACGATGCCGGGGCTGACGCGTCCGGAGGAGAGACGCCACCCCGATTCGAGTTTCGCGTGTGGGGGGACCACCTCGAGGACTTGGCGGACCGGCTGCGCGCATCGTCGGCAGGTGACATCCGAGAGAGCAGCGAGACCTACTTCGTGTCGACCGCCACGGTCGAGGTCAATCCCAAGGCTCGTCGCGACCTGCTCGACATCAAGACGCTGCTGGCGGTGAATGACGGCTGCGAGCAATGGGAGGTGCGAGCCAAACTCCCGTTTCCGGTGGCGGCAGCCGACCTCGCCGCTGACCTATTCGAACTCGTCGGGGTGGACCCACCGGTTCTGGCCCGGCCCAATTACACACTGACGCAGTTGGTAACCGAGCTGGTCTCATCCCATCCGGAGATGGTGGCGGTGGAGGTGTCCAAACGCCGGGAAATCCATCAACTCGCCGGCTGTGCCGCCGAGGTTAGCGAGGTGATCATCGACGGGCGGCTGCTGAGGACGGTGGCGATCGAGTCCACCGATCTCGACGCCGTGGTGTGGCTGCGGCAGCGGCTCGGCTTGGAGGGAGCGGTGAACGTGAGCTACCCGCGGGCGATTCGGGGCGCCATCGGGGGTAGGTTCGCCGTCCCTGGAGAGCGGTAGAGGAGGAACATGGGTACCGAGATCGAACGGAAGTTCCTCGTCACCGGCGACGGGTGGCGGGGGTGGGGCACCGGGACGTCCTTCCGTCAGGGCTATTTGTCGACGGTCAAAGAGCGCACGGTGCGGGTGCGGGCGGCCGGGGACCGGGGGACGCTGACGATCAAAGGGATCACGGTGGGGGCGACTCGGACCGAATACGAGTACGAGATCCCGATCGAGGACGCCACGGCCATGCTCGACGAGCTGTGCGAGCGCCCCCTCATCGAGAAGACTCGCTACGAGGTGGAGGTCGACGGCCTGGTATGGGAGGTGGACGAGTTCGGCGGCGTCAACGACGGGCTGATTGTGGCGGAGGTGGAGCTTGCCGCTGCCGATCAGGAGTTCACCAAGCCGCTCTGGGCCGGCGACGAAGTGACCGACGATTCCCGCTACTTCAACGCCAACCTGATCGCCCACCCATACACGGAGTGGTGATCGGGGGAGGGGCCTTCAGCCGACCGGATGGCAGCCTCCCGTAGGTCCGTTGCCGGTGGTGTCGAGCCGGGCACCCTCACGGGCCGGTGGTGTGCTCCCGCAGCCACGGTTCGATGGTGGCGAACTCGAATTCCCCCGAAGTCAACCGACCGATGATGAAGGTGTGCCCTTCGTCCGGATCCACGCTCAAGTGATAGCCGTTCAGCCGTAGCTGCACGTCGGCAGCAGCGAGCGCCACCCGCTTGTTTCCATCGGTGAAGGGGTGGGTGAACAAATCAAGATACCAACAGTTGGAAGCAAACAGCGGCCCAAGTTTCTGCGAACGCAGATCGCCGGGCGAGCGTGCGATGGCATCGCCCGGAGCAGGTCTGGACGAGCTACCCGACGTTTTCGGAACTGTCGTCCAGCGCCCCTGCGACGGCCGGGGGAAACACCTCACCGACGTCGGCTTCGAGGCGGAGAGTGATGATGCCGAGCCCGTCGTGGCCGGTCTCCCCTCGGTTGACGACGACGTAAGGAGCGCCCCGAGCGGCGGCCCGCCATGGGATGTCGGCGGCCGGGGTCACCGACAGCGTCGAGCCGAGGGCGACCACGAGGTCACAGCGCTCGGCGGCGGTGAAAGCACCGAGCAGATCATCTGATCGGAGGTTCTGCCCGAAGCTGATCGTCGCCGGCTTCAGGTAACCACCGCACGCACAAGCCGGCGGCTCTCCCGTCGCCGCGAACCGCTCGAAGTGAGGTCCGGGCTCGCTGCGGTCGCCGCAGCTCTGGCACTCGATCAGCGTGTTGGTGCCGTGGATCTCAATGAGCCGTTCTGGGGAGGTGCCGGCGCGCCGGTGCAACCCGTCGACGTTCTGTGTCACCACCATGTCGACCCGGCCCGCGCGCTCCAAAGCCACGATGGAGTGGTGCACGTCGTTCGGCTCGGCGCCACCGAAAGCGGCCCAGTCCTCGCGCTTTTGCTGCCAGTACTCCCGGCGCGCCGCCACCGCGGTCATGAAGTCTTGGTAGTAGACCGGTTGACGGGTCTTCCACACGCCCTGCGGGCCTCGGTAGTCGGGGATCCCCGACGCGGTCGAGATGCCGGCTCCGGTGAAGACGAGGATCCGGTGATGACCCGCCAGCAGCCTGGCGAGCCCCTCGATCATGTTGTCTCCGCCGGTCATGGGCGCAGCCTACGAGCGGGTGGATTCATCAGCCAGCCGCGATCGTTGCGACACGACTGCGCCGGCCCTGGCTGCAAAGAGACGACGGGCCACCGGCGGCCGGTGACCCGTCGTCAACTTCTGTGTGCGAACCGCGACGAGCGGTTCCGCTTGTCCCTCTACATGCCCCAGGTGTGGCCGCTCCAGGAGGCTCCGGACCAGGAGGCTCCGGACCAGGAGGCTCCGGACCAGGAGGCTCCGGACCAGGAGGCTCCGGACCACGAGGCTCCGGACCAGGAGGCTCCGGACCAGGAGGCTCCGGACCAGGAGGCTCCGCTCCAGGAAGCACCGTTCCAGGTGCCGCCGGACCAGCTGGCGCCGGCGGCGGCCAGTGGGGCCCAAATCGTCCCGTCCCAGGCGTTGCCGAAGATGTCCTGCTCGCCTTCGAGGACGACGCCGTCGTGCTCGATGCGGTTGGTTCCCCTGGCGGCGTCGAGCGAGCCGGTTCCGGTGCTCGACGTGTGCGTCTGGACTGCAACCGGAGTCGGGTTCAGGACCATGTCGTTGAGGTGCTTCAGCGTGAAGACGCCGGCGCCCTGGCAGGTGGTGCTCACGCCGGGAAGACGATTGGCGTTGCCCATGATGAGCGCCTTGATCTGATCTGGAGTGGCATTGGGGCGCTGATCGACGAGGAGAGCGACGCCTCCGGAGACGACCGCCGCCGCCTGTGACGTGCCGCTGCCGCGCATCAGGTCGCCGCTGATAGCGTCGGGGTTCTCCTTGGCGGCGGTGGAGTCGGCCGAGAAGACCGAGGCGATGGACTTGCCGGGAGCAACCACGTCGACGTGGCGCTGGGCGGTGCCGCAGGACGAGAAGCCCATGACCTCGTCGTCGAGGTAGTCGCCCGACCCCTTGGAGTCCGTGGCGCCCACTGTGATGACGTAGGGGTTGGTCGCCGGGTTGCGCAGCGCGGAGCCCAGTCCGTCGTTGCCGGCCGCCACCACCACCACGATGCCCGCCTTCCACGCCTGCTCGACGGCGTGCGACAGGGGATCGATGAGGTGCGACTGCACGGAGTCGGTGCCGAACGCGAGGTTGAGCACCCGGATGTTCAGCCCGTTGTCGTTGCGATGCTGCACCACCCAATCGATGGCAGCAATGACCTGCGACACGTCCGTGACGCCGTTGCGATCGGCCACCTTGAGGCTGACCAGCCGGGCATCCGGTGCCATGCCGACGAACTTGCGCTTGGAAACGTCTTCGAGGCTCTTCACACCCTCTTCCCGGCCGACCATGATCCCGGCGAGGTGCGTGCCGTGGCCAAAGGTGTCGATGTAAGTCGTGCTGGCGTCTTGCGATTCGAAGGAGAGGTCGGGGCCATTGATGACCTTACCGGGTAGCGTCAGGCCGGTTGCGGGCGAAACGCCCGAGTCGATGATGGCGATGTCGACGCCGTCGCCGGTATGTCCGCTGTCCCACATCTGGCCGGCATGCGTAACGCCACCGCGGACGGTCTCCATCGTGCCGTTGGGGTCGCGGCGGGTGTCCTTCCCGTCCCACTGGAGGAACTCGATGGCGCCATCGTCGGCGGGTGGGGCGGCATCGGCGGGCGCGGGCAACCCCAGCAGCATGGCGGCGGCGAGCCCGAACGCGGCGAAGGCGGCCACGAACCGGCGATTGCGGCTGGCGGCCCAACTGAGGCCGAGCGCGTGGCGGCCCCTGATGCTGGTTGCCTCCCACGACAGGCCTTGCCGGCCTCCTGACGGTGTAATACGCAAGCTCACTGCTTTCTCCCCACCTGAGTATTTGGTAGGAATCTCATCGGCAGCCGCCGCCCAAGCGAGGAACGTCATTGTTGGCGATGCCATCCGCGCTAGTCACAGCGGCGCGGCGCCGACCTGCTGTCCCAGAGTGGCGACGCGGGTCGCCTCGGCTCGGTCAGCGCGGCGATCAGCTTCAGCTATGAGCTGCTCAGCGACGCGGCGAAGTCCGTCTTTCGGCGCCTCGCTCCGTTCCGTGGCGGCATGACTCTCGGGGCGGCGGAAGCCGTAGCGACGGTCGACGGCGGCGACGTGCTGGCTGCCATTGGCGAGCTAGTTGAGCGTGGCATGCTGCTCCGGCTGATCTCCGATGTCCTCGTCGCGTTACGCAAGCTGGAGCCGGTGCGGCTGTTTGCCGTCGCCACCCTCGAGGAATCGGGCGAGGCAGCCGCGGCCGCAGAGGCTCACGCCGGCTACTTCAGCGACATGAACCGTATTGCCGACCCCGAGCTAGCTAGCGAAGGAGCCGGCGTGACACGCGTGCTGCCGGTATCGCCCCACAGGTCGTGGCGAACTTGTGGGCCGGAGGCGGGTGAGGTCCGATTGGGGCCGAAGTCCCCTCCTGCGCGCCCGGTTCCTCGGGTAGCGTGATAGGGAGGCTTGTGCGGGGTGCGCGTCGAACGTGAAGGGGGCTCGATTGAGCGGACGCGATTTCAGCATTTTCGAAAGCGTCGAGCGTTTTCGAGACGGTGTCCAGGTGGTAGCCCGGTGGTGGAAGCCGTACATCCAGGGCGTCGAGGTGACGCAGGCGATTCAGCATTATCGCTCGGCGTCGCATCTCACCAACCCGGCACAGCAAGGAGCGGACAATTCGCTGCGGCTAGTAGCCAACAAAGCGGCGTGGGTGCGGGTCTATGTTCGCCCCGGGCTGTTCGCCCCGGCGCCCGTCACGTTGTCGGCGACGCTCGATGTGCATCGCCGCCAACACGGATTCTTGTGGGTCCCGGTCGCCACGATCAGCCCGATGGCGCCTGGGAGCGTGACTGCGCCCACCGCAACGACCTATGACGCCGAGCGGTCTTCTGTTGCCAACACAATCAACTTCATCATCCCGGAGAGCGACTTCCGCGGCTACTTGCGGCTGACGGTGAATCTGACTCCGGTCGGCGGCGGCGATGCAATCGATACCGAAGTCGTCGACGTCGATGCCTGCCTCCGCCAAACGCTGCGCGTCCGCGGGATCCTGGTGTCGTACAACGGTGCGTCGACATCGAACCCGGGGCCGCCGGCTCCCACCAACATCACGCTGGCGGCGCCGACCCTGGCGAACCTGCAGACGACGGCAGCGCTTGCCCAGCGCATGATGCCGGTGCAGTCGACCGGGTCGTTTGCGAGTGCCGGCACGGTTGTGTGCGATCGCCCCCTCGACGATCCTCGCTCGGGGCCGGGCGGGTGCTCGCCGAACTGGACTCGGCTGTTGGACCGGCTGACGAACCAGCGCACGGCAGATGGGAACCGAGCCGACGTCGTCTACTACGGGCTGCTTCCGCCGGCTATCCCGGTCAATGTGCCCGGGTGCGGGCGAGGCGGCCTCGGTTCGGCGAGGAGCGGCGACCAGCTGACGTTCGTGCACGAGATCGGTCACGGTTACGGGTTCATCCATACCCCGTGCGGCAATGTCGGTACGTCCGACCCCAACTACCCGAACTATCAGCCCCATCCGATGGCATCGATCGGTGAATACGGGCTCGACATCGCCAACGGAGCCGTCTTCCGGCCCCAAACCGCAGACGACTACATGTCCTACTGTGGCCCGCCGTGGATGTCGATCTATCAGCACGACCGGCTCATTGGGCATGGGCGCCTCGGCCAGGAGTACGTGTGCGACGAGCCATGGTGGAAGGACTACCTTGAAGAGGTCTACAAGTGGCGCAAGTGGCCATGGCCGGATCCGCCGCCGTGGGACATCTGGAAGTGGATCGATGTGATTCCCGAGCCGATCATCTCGATAACAGGCATAGTCCACTCGGCTTCCGAGCTCGAGGTCACCACGGTCGCCCGCGTCTCTGCAGCGCCCGGAATCGATGGGGTCGCCACCGACCTCACGGCGGTGCTTCTCGACGAGAAAGGCGAGCGGCTCGCCGAAGGGCGAGTCGTCCGCCTCCGTGACCATGGAGGGTGCGGGTGTGGCGGTGACGACGACGATTCCGGCCCCTACAACTTCCAAGTGTTCATCTCGGATGTCGCTCCCGGCAGCTCCCTCGTCATTCTCAACGGCGACGGTGAAGAGGTCTGGACGCGACGGGCTCCCGAGCGCCCTCCCCGCGTTGAGGAAGTCTTGGCCGAGGTTTCCAAGGAGGGAACGGTGGAGCTGCGCTGGGACTCCGAGGTGGCGGGTGAGGCGAGCGAGGCGTGGGTGCAGTGGTCTGCCGACGGTGAGTACTGGCGCGGTCTTGCCGTCGGGATCGTCGAGTCCGGCGTTTCGCTGCCCCTCGAGGGCCTCCCGGCGGGAGGCGTGCTGTTGCGGGTGCTCGTCCACGACGGTTTCTCCACCGCGGTGTCGAAGCCGGTCGAAATCGACGTCCCCGAACGTCCGCCGGTTGCGTCGATCATGCACCCTCGAGACGGCCAAACGCTGCTGGCCGGCCAACCCATGCAACTGTGGGCCGCCGCCGCCAATCAGGCGGGAGAGCCGCTCGGCGATGACGTCTGCAAGTGGATCCTCGACGGCAACGACGTGGGGACCGGAAAACAAGTGTGGTTGCCCGCACCCCGACCTGGTGAGCACGAGGTGACCCTGGTGGTGATTGCGCCAGGCGAGGACGCTCGAGTGAGCGTGCGGTTCACCACCGTGGGCGAGGGCGGCGAGGACGTCAAGCAGGAGAGTGCCGGCTAGGGCGGGCGGCGGCGGCGCCTACAAAGTCAGGCGTGCGCTGCCCGTCGGGCGGAGCCTTGGGCTGACCCCCGATGGGTCCGTGCCGTTCGACTGCTCCGATGTGCCGACCCGGCGCCTCGGCCTCCGAGCTTGGCAGCAGCGGCGCCGGATCAGAGAGACGTCGTTGGCGCGATGTGCAGGTTCAGCCGAAGTGAATCGGTCCGCGCATCTCGGCGATGAAGGATGGTCTCCCCGCCTCGAGCCTGCGCATGTCACTCTCCTTCCCTCGGGGCGGAGCAACCCGCCCCCGAGCGGCAGGATCTCGGCAGGCCAGGCTACGTGCAGGTTGCGTGCAGGTGCTGTTTCGGTGAGCTCGGGCTGATGCACGATGACGGCGGCGGGGTCGGTGGAGAGAATCCCCACCAAAGGGGACTGCCGTGAGGCGCACGTCTCTCCCGTGGTGTCGAACACCATGAGGCTCGGTACTGGCATACTCGAGCTATGCACCGCACTCGCGAGGAACTAGAAGCGCAGCTGAGTTCGATTCTGGCTGCACCGCACGATCGTGGCCCGGTCGAGATGATTGTGGCTCGCCCCGCGGAGGGGGAGCGCGTCGTCATGGACCGCGGCGAGCTCAGCCAACAAGAGGGCTTGGTCGGCGACAACTGGATCACCCGGGCAAGCCCATCGACCCCCGACGGCTCGGCGAATCCGCTTTGTCAATTGACGCTGATGAGCTCTCGTGTGGCGAGCGCGGTGGCGGGCCCAAAGGAGCGGTGGCCGTTGGCCGGGGACCAGATCTACGTCGACATGGACCTGAGTATCGACAACCTTCCGGCAGGGACGAGGCTGTCGCTGGGCGACGCGGTGGTGGAGATATCGGAGGATCCGCACACCGGTTGTGCCAAGTTCAGCGACCGGTTTGGTGCGGCCGCTCTCCGATTCGTCAACGTGGGCCAAGCCAAGGACCTGCGGTTACGTGGCGTGAACGCAATCGTCGTCCAGGACGGCCGATTCCAGGTCGGTGACAGGCTGGAGAAACTCGACTGAGCCGAAGGGATTGGCCAAGGGGCGGCTCCTCGCGTCTCTTCTGGGTCGCTGTCCACTGACCGGGCTCAGCCGCCGCGGCGGCGGTCGAGCAACTGGGCTTGGTTGATGCGACCGAGCGGGCCGGTCTCGTCGAAGACACGCGTGTCGGCGAGGCCGATTCCGGATTGGTGCTGGTAGGCGGCCGACTTCATTCCGACCCACTCGCCCTGCGGGAGCCGGTGGGCATAGAGCGTGATGTCGGGGTTCACGTAGAGGTACGCCTGCGGGTCGAGCGCTTGGGAGTTGCCGTTCGACATGTCCGCCAGCGTTGCCAGGCGCACGAACGGTGTTGGTTCTTGCCCGGCAATCACAGGGTGTTTCAGCCGGAACCACGACAGGCCGGGCCCCAGCTGCATGAAGCTGCCGTCGATTGACCGGATCTCGACGGCGTCACGGTGAAAGCGGGGGAGATCCGACCCGAACGTCCAGAAGTCCTCGATCGGGGTGGCGTCCTGCGGCGGGGGAGGCTGCTCCCAGGGCTCCCGCTCTGTGTGGGGGAGCGGAAGGCGGGTGGTGCGGATCTTGAGGGCGGTTGCCCGGCCGACCTCGACGTCGCCGTGACGCAGTATCGCCGCCACGACCTGGATGCGCTTGCCGTCACGCAGGACGTGGGTTTCCACCCGCAGCGGTTCGAGAGGCACCGGGCGGAATAGATCGATCGTGAAGCGAGCGACCTGCATCGGGGCAAACGTCGACACCGCTTCGACGGCGGCGGCCAGCAGCCCCGATGGGGGACTGCCGTGCTGGGCCAGGTCCGACCACCCGCCTCGGGTCAACTCGGTCGGCAGGTAGTGGTCGCCTTCGGGGATGAATAGGGCGTGGGGCATGAGTCGAGAGGCTACTTCGCCGCATGGCGCCCTTGATCCTCAGCCGTAGCGGTGACAGGTGACTAGGCCAGGCTCGGAGCGAGGTATCGCGCTCCGAGGGCGCTCTTGATTGCCCCGGTCCGGAGGTGAGCTCAGATCAAGGCGTACGACCCCTCCGGCCCGCGGCCTGCCGATTGGTTACTCGGTCTTGCGCCAGTTGTCGATTCGGGCCTGCGCATCCGGCGGGGGATCGGTCCATTCGATCAACTTGGTGCGCTCGTTCGCTCCGGCAACTACCTGCAGCTGGGAGCTGTCGGTTTTCAGAACTGAAGCCAGCACCTCGAGGACCGCCCTGTTGCGCGATGACTCCTCTACCCACGAACCGCCTGCGGAAGTGCCCCGCAGCCCCGCCCTGGTGCGCACCTCGAACCGGATCGGGTCGCTCATGTATAGAAACGTACCGAACGCGATGCGGCTCCTCATTAGCTCCGCCCGACCAGTATCCACGTGTCCATTTGGCCTTTGCCCTTGACGTCAACCAGGCATACGAGAACGTAGGACTACGCACCACGCATATGGGGGCAAGGTCCTTCGATGGGATGGCCGGCAGCCCCGATCAGGTCCTGCGGTGGACCGAGGCGGTGGAGGAGAAGATCTCCCGTCTCCAAGGCAGCGACGGAGATTGACGCAATAGCGACCGCGGGGTCCGGGGTTCTTACGCTGCGATCGAGCCAGGCAGCCGGCTCAGCCGGCCTTGACCGGCTTGCGCGCAGTCACGTTGACAGAGATCCGCACGGACCTGAGGCTCATTCGAAGGCCGGGGAGGTCGTAGCGGCGGCGCCGAGCCTGATCTGTTGGTTCCGATCCCAGTCGTAGCGTCACTTGTACGTCCTCCCTATCCGTTGCTGTCTGTCAACCGGCACTCGGGTAACCGAAGCAACTTCGATGTGGGTTACTGACTACTCCGAAATAGTCACCTGGCACTGGACCCACCGCTCGAACGTATAGCGATGCGACTTCGCTGACAAGGCTGCGAGGCCAATATGAGCCGAGAGACCCAGGGTGGTTCTCGAACTAGTCACCTCCACCGCTTTGGCGGGCAGGTGGCATCCCATGGTGGCGTCTCGGCGAGAATCCACGGTTGTGGTCCACACAGCAGCGCGTGATGGCTGAGTCCGGTCAGCTCGACGAGAGGAGGGTTGCCGTCCCGGCCGTTCAGCACTCCGGCCCCGATGCTCCGGTCATCACCGTGTAGGCAGCAGCCAGCTCAGTGCAGTCGGCGTCGTCGAGGTAGACGCTCACGAACTCGTCGCCGCCGACGCCCCAAGCGATTATTTCGGCGGCTTGCTCCTGGCCCATGTGCCACCAGATGCCGTCATGGCGCCAGTGGTCCAAGCCGCGATGTTCGGTGAACTCGGCCCGATCCTCGACAGTCATGTGCTCGAAGCTCCAGGCGTGGGCCAGCTCGTGGAGCAGGGTGTCCCGAGGCGTGATCTTGTAGTGCTGTCCCCAGTTGCACATGTCGAGGGTGCGCGGCGTCGGGTCGTAGTAGCCCAAGTATCCATCGCAGCCGTCGCTGTCGGGATGGAAGGTGATGGTGATGGCCGGAATCGGCAGCGCAGCCGCCTCGTAGCGGTCGAGCGCCCAGTCGACCAACGCTTGCTGCTGTGCCGTGGCGTCGACCACGATGACCTCATGCGAGAGGGGATCTTCATGCCCCAGGCCGGCAGCAGCCGGTTGACCGGACAGCGCTGTCGTCAGGATTGCGATTGCTGTTGCGAGGCGGGCTGCGTTGCTCATGGCCGCAACGTCCGCGGGGCTGCATGTGGGATCCTCTTGAGGCCCTTGTGGGCTTCATGTGAACCGCATGTGGCGGCTAAAACCCCTGGTCAGCAGCAGGTGCCTTCGGCTACGGTTCGAACATGCAGTTGCAGGTGCTTGGACCCGTCCAGGCCACCGACAAAGGGGAGAGCGTCGCGCTGGGAGGGCCGCGGCAGAGAGCCGTGCTGGCCCTCCTCGTCGCTTTCGCCAATCAGCCGGTGTCGTCGGATCGCCTCATCGACGAGATCTGGGGGGACGAGCCACCGCCGCAGGCACGCAATTCGTTGCAGGCGATGATCTCGAACCTACGCAAGGCGCTGCATACGGACGAACGCTTCGCGATCGAGCGCAGTGGGCGCAGCTACCAACTCACTGCGCCCGAGGACGGCATCGATTCCTTGCTGTTCGCCTCCAAGGTTGAGTCGGCCCGGGGGCTCATCGAGACCGACATCGACCGCGGGATCGGTGAGCTATCCGCCGCCCTCGAGTTGTGGCAGGGGGACCCTTACTCCGATGTCGACGAGGCGGACACGCTGCGGGCCGACGGCGCCCGCCTCGACGAGTTGCGACTGCGGGCTCTGGAGATCCGGATCGAGGCGGAGATGTCTGCCGGCCACTCGGCCGACGTGGTCGGTGAGCTGGAGCAGTTGGTCGACCGAGAGCCGCTGCGGGAGGGACTGCATCAGCTGTTGATGCTGGCGCTGGTGGACTCGGGCCGCCAGGCGGAGGCACTGCGGGTGGCGGGCCGGCTGCGTCAGACGCTGGCGGCCGAGCTTGGGATCGACCCTTCGCCGGAGCTGGTGCAGCTGGAGCAGCAGATACTCGACCAGTCGGTCGAGACTCCGGCGGCGCCGGTGCGGGAGGTGGCCAATCCGTACCGGGGCCTGGAGTCGTTCACCGAGGCGGATGCCGATCGCTTCTTCGGGCGGGACAAGCTCACCGAGCTCCTCGTCGATCGCCTGGCAGAGGACGTCGAGGGCTATCGGCTCTTGGCGGTCGTCGGCGCCAGCGGTAGCGGCAAGTCGAGTGTGGTGCGGGCCGGCCTCATCCCGGCGCTGCGCCGTGGCGCCGTGCCCGGCTCCGAGAACTGGGTGGTGGTGCAGATGGTGCCGGGCTCTACTCCGCTTCGAGATTTGGAGGCGGCGCTATTGCGGATT
Organism: Acidimicrobiia bacterium; assembly: GCA_041605955.1. GTDB lineage: Bacteria > Actinomycetota > Acidimicrobiia > Spongiisociales > UBA5794 > JAHEJX01. The sequence continues at coordinate 9,779 of JBFIXI010000044.1, read as the reverse complement.
GCCGTGAACCCGCCGCCGACGCTTCTCGAGCAACTCGCCCGGGACGATCTCGGCCTACGCGACGCCGTCGAGCGCATCCTGCCCCATGATGCCGAGCTGCTGCTGGTCATCGACCAATTCGAAGAGCTGTTCACGACTGCCGATCCCGATGAGTCGGCCCAGCTCATCAACGCCATCGTCGGCGCCGTTACCGCCTCGGAGAGTCGGGTTCGCGTGGTCGTCACGTTGCGGGCCGACTTCTACGACCGGCCCCTCGTCCACCCTGGCCTGGCCCCGCTGCTCGCCGGCCGGCAAGAGACCGTGGTCGCGATGACCCCAGATGAGCTGAGCGAAGCAGTCGTCGGGCCGGCCGCCCAGGTCGGTGTCGAGGTCGAGCCTGCCCTCGTCGGCTCGATCATCGGCGACGCCACCGGCCAACCCGGCGCCCTACCCCTGCTGCAGTACACGATGACTGAGCTATTCGAACGGTGGTCCGGAGGCGGTCTCACCCTCGAGGATTACGAATCATTTGGCGGTCTGCGCGGCGCCATCGGTAGACAAGCCGAAGCCGTCTTCACCGGTCTCGATCGCGTAGGTCAGCGCGGGGCACAGATCCTGTTCCTTCAGCTAGTCACGCTGCTCGAGGCGGACGAGGCCACGCGGCGGCGGGCGTTCGTCGACGATCTGCCCGCAGATGTCGGCGCCGACGTGATCGATGCTCTCGTCGGGGCTCGGCTCGTGTCACTGGACCAAGATGCCGACGGCCGCCCCACGGTGGAGGTCGCCCACGAGGCGTTGCTCGGCGAGTGGCCGCGGCTGGGGCGGTGGGTCGAGGAGGGTCGGGAGGACATCCGCACTCACCTGCGGTTGCGGGAAGCGGCCCGGGAGTGGACGGAGGCGAACAGGCAACCGGACTATTTGCTGAGCGGCCAGAAGCTCGCCGCCTTCGAAGCCTGGTCGGCGACGACGGACCGCGTTGTGGCTGCAACCGAAGCGGACCTATTGGAGAGGAGCATTGCAGCCCGCGACGATCGGCTGCAACGTCAAGCGACCAAGAGGCGCCGCACTCTCACGGCTCTGGCGGCGGCGGCGGTCGGTGCGGTGCTACTTGCCGGCTTCGCCGTTTTCCAGGCGAACTCCGCCAACGAGGAGCGTGATCGGGCGAATCTTCGAGGACTGACGGCAAGCGCCCTTTCCGTCGCTCCGGCGGACTCGGAGCTGGGCGTGCTTCTCGCCATCGAAGCCGTGGAGCGAGAAGCCAACGATGCGACCCTAGAGGCGCTTCATCGGACGCTGGCGGGTCACTATCTGGTGACCAGCCTGCCGGCACCCACCGGTGGTGCCGCGTTCATCGGGGAGGCCGTCGGCGTGCTGGACGCGGACGGCACGATTGCTATCTATGACATAAGCACCGCGGCGGCGACCGAGGTCAGGCGCATCGGGGAGCCGGGCTGGATTGCTACGGAGCCCGAGTTTCCCGACTTCACTCGTGAGGCGCTCGGCCCGCTCTGGATGCAGGCAACGTCGGATGGTTCGGTGCTCTTCGTGGCAGCCGCCGACGGCAGCTTGATCGCAGTTGACGTCCCAAGCGGCACCGAGATGTGGCGAGTTCCGATCAGCGTCACGCCTCCGGAGTTCGCCGTATCTCGGGACGGTCAATATGTGGCGGCGCGTGGCTATTTGGATGCTTGGGTGGAGTTTCCGCCCCCACCGACTGCCGGCGGCCTCTACGAGGTCGCTACGGGCGAGAAGATATTCGACTTCGGAACGTGCTGTACTGCCGCACTTGCCATCATCGATGATCCTGAGCCCAGGGTGTTGGTCGAGCAAGCGCGTGGTGCAGAAACCTTCGCCGCATGGATCGACATTGACGACGGGGCAGTGGTGGATGCGCGCGAGGACGTCTTCTCATTCGTAAGGGTGGCCGCCGACCGTGACATCAGCATCTCGATGAGCTTCCGGGTGGCGGGCGAGGTTGTCATCTCCACGCGAGGCGAGCTCGTCAGCTACTACGAGGGGCACGAAGCCCAGATCTGGGACCTCGAGCTGTCACCGGGAGCCTCCCTGGCTGCGTCGGCTTCGGTCGACGGCACCGCTCAGGTGTGGGACCCTCGGAGTCGTAAACAGATTCGGGTGATCAGGCTCGGCACCGGCGCTGTCTGGGATGTCGAGTTCAGCCCCGACGATATCGAAGCCTTTCAGCTCCTGACGACGGGGAGCCATGGCGTCGCTCAAGTATGGAACCTGTCCCCGTTGGCAGACGCCGAGGTGATCGGCGTCGAGGAAGACTTCAATCGGTTCGGGCTTGACGACTTCGCTGAGCTGCGCAACTTCGCGGCGTTCACCGCCGCCGATCGTTTGCTGACGATCGAATTGAGCAAACCGAACGAGTCCCCCCCCAAGGTCTACGACCTCGCGGACCAGTCGATCCTCGAATTCCCTCCGTTTCTCGCCGAGTCGGTGGCTGTTGTTCCCGGCACGGAGTTGGTTGCCTTTGCTCGGCAGGGCAACGTCACCTTTGTCGACCTCACGGACGGAACCAACGCCGGCCGTCTCGACGTCACGGACGGTGGAGCAGAGTCCCGCTACCTCGTCTTTTCGCCATCGGGAGAGAGCTTTGCCCTCGGCACGGAAAGTGGGCGGATCGAGCTGGTTGATCGTGCTTCAGGATCGGCGGAGTCCATTGAGGCTGGCGCCCAGCTCAGGGCCGTGCTCTTCGGCGAGGCAACGGGACTGGTGACGGTTCATCGCGATGGCGCGATCAAGCTGTGGGGCGAGAACCCGGCTGACCAGCCAGTGGACGCTATAGACACCGATTCGGTGTCGATATCGGCTGCCGCGACAGGCTCGCGGCTCGTGGTTGGAGATCTACTCGGCGGATGGACCATGGTTGACACGGTCCAGACCGATGTCGTGACCGCGGAGCGGACGGCCCACCGCGCTCCCGTCGTCACAGTCGCCGCGCACGGCGACACGTTCGCCACCGGCGACTTCAGCGGTGTGATCAAGCTCTGGGATCAGAACACTGGAGAGGAGCGGATGACCCTGCCCGATCTCGGGGCGTCCGTCCAGGAGCTTGCGTTCAACAGCGACGGCTCGCGCCTCGTCGTTGCCACACGCGAGGGCGTCAGGGTCTTCGCTCTGGACGCGACTGAGCTTCTCGAGATCGCCAAGGGTCGGGTGACTCGCATCCTGACCGAGGCCGAGTGCGAGCAGTACCTAGCGGCGTTCGGTTGCGGTTGAGCGCGAGCAGTGTCGACCACGATGTGCGGAAACTAGGCCTTTACCGACGAGTGGCGAGCTCCGCCGAATTCCTATGTCCCCCTCAGCCCACGCGGCGCAGATCGACGACGAAGATCAGGGTTTCGTCGGGGCCAATGACCCCACCGGCGCCCCGCGATCCGTATGCCAACTCCGGCGGGATCGTGATCCGGCGCCGGCCGCCGACCTTCATGCCTTGCACGCCTTCGTCCCAGCCGGCGATCACCTCACCGGCACCGAGCCTGAACGTCAACGGCTCGTCACGGTTCCAGGATGCGTCGAATTCGAACCCGTCCGACCAGTTGACCCCGGCATAGTCGACGGTTACCCGCATCCCCGCCTTGGCCGCGGTGCCCTCGCCCTCGACGATGTCCTCGACTACGAGCGCTTCCGGCGGCGGTCCCTCGGGCACGGTGACGCTGGGCTTCTGGTGAGTGTCTTCCATGACGGCGGAGGGTAGCCCCGGCTGCGGTCTCGAGTTCCATCGGGTGCTGTCGTCCGGCCGTTGGCAGCAGACTGCAGAGTCTGACGCCGCGACGGTCGAACGCCCTACGCCGCGCCCTCGGCGGCGTGCTCGGCATCGAGCTGCTCGACGAGCGCGGGGATGGCACTGCGAAGCGCTTCCTCGTAGTGGTGGGCGATGTCGGTTCCCACCTCATGCAGCTCCGGATCTTCCGGCAGGGCGAACCGGTATTCGATGATCGTGCCGTCGGGCGTTGGCTCGAATTCGATGGTGTGTTTGAAGTCGACGAATCCGTCCGGAGTCTCCACCAGGGTCCGATCGGTTACGTAGTCGTACGGTCGCCAGTCGAGGATCTCTTCGATCACGGCGTTGGGCCCGTGCATGCAGTGATTCGACGAGCCGAGCCCGCGCCGTCCGCCCGTTGCCCCCTTGATCTCGACCTCCGTGACCCAGGGCTGCCACGACATCCGCTGCTGCGGCTTGGTCAGGAACTCCCACGCCGTCTGCGGCGACGCCGCGGTCGGCACAGTCACGGTGAGCACCGACTCGTCCTTGGAGACGATCAGCCGCACCCTCTCGTCCTCCTCGGCCCACCGCCGCTCCAGGTCGTGAACCCAGGCGGGCACGTCGCCGACGCCCTCGAACTCCTCGGTGTGGGGGCGCATTTCCAGCTCGGCAGCGTCGAGGCCTGCGGAGTCGAGGCACTGCTCGCTGAGCAGCGCATACGCCGCTACGCCCGTCTCGGCGGTCACGTGATTCTTGAGCAAGCGGTGGGCGACGATGACGTCAGACCCCAGCAGCTCCTCGTGGCCGGCGACGTCCTGAGAGATCGCCTCGCCGTGGTGGGCGACGAACTTGAGGTCGAGATCGGGAATGCGTTCGCAGGCGTCGCACTCGCAAGAAGTCGCCTGGGCGACATCGCGGCGGCGGCGGCGGAAGCCGAAGTAGCAGCTCTCGATGGTGTCGAGCAGCATCGAGCCATCGACCGTTGCGCCCGGCGAGTAGGTGAACGCGGCGTCTCCCTCGAGCTTGGCGAGGCGAAAGTTGGGCCCCAGCGCGCTGACCACGGATCCGATGAGGTCGGCAAGGATGTCCTGGGCGTGGTCCAGCTCAACACCGCCCAGGTACTTGGTGTAGCCGGAGATGTCGGCGATCAGGAAGCAGGCGGGTTCGGGCGGTGTGAACATTGCCCAACTATATGTGGTGCCCCACGGCCCGTGCGGGGGAACATCTGCCCCGATCCCTCGGCCCGTCCGCCATGATTCGTCTGTAGACCTTTTCGGGTCTCATGCGTGTGTACTGCATGACCTTGGACGTGGCGATGCACGGTTCGCCGCCCGGAGAGCTGGAAGCTCCGGTCGTTCGCCTCACTGAGACGTTCGACATCTTCTATCGGCGCGAGTTCCCCCGGATGGTTGCCGTGGTGTACGCCATCACCGGGCAGCGCTTCGTAGCCGAGGAGCTGGCGCAGGAGGCCTGCATGCGGGCGTACCGCAGCTGGGACCGGGTGCGAGGGTACGACAAGCCGGGGGCCTGGCTGCGCAGGGTGACCGTCAACCTGGCCACGTCCCACCTCCGCCGCCGCCTTGTCGAGGCCAAGGCACTAGCGCTAGTGGCCGTGCGGGTGCGGGCGCCGCTCGACAGCCACCCGGCGGCGGAGCAAGAGCTGTGGGCCGCAGTTGGGAATCTTCCCGTGCGCCAGCGTCAGGCGTTCGCCCTGCATTACGTCGACGGCCTCCCCGTTGCGGAGATAGCGGAGGTCCTGGACGTGGCGGAGTCGACCGTCAAAACGCATCTGCAGCGTGCTCGGGATGCCGTGGGGGCCGCCATCCGGGAGGGGAGTGCGTAGTGGACGAGCACTTATTCCGATCGGGTGCCGCCCTGTTGGAGCGGGTCCGCGACGAGGTAGACACCGCAGAGGGCCTCGCCCGGATTCACGGCCGGCGCCGCCGGTCTCGAGTGCTTCGCACCGTGGCGGTGGCGGCGGCCGTCTTGGTTGGGTTCGTCGCCGTCGCCGGCGCGCTGCGCAGCGAAGATCCGGTCGCCTCGGAACGAGCCCACCAACTACCCGCCACGGTCTATTACGCGGAGCTGGACGATTTCGTGGCCGACGCTGCCGGAAGCTGCGCGGCGCGCGACGGCGCCGTGGTCCTGGGGACCGGCTTCAACCTGCGCGATCGGGCGGGGAGGCTCCTCGCCGCCGGGGTCGTAACCAACCGGGGCGAGGTCGTTTCCCGACAACGCGCCGTGGCGATTGGTCTGCCGGCGGATGGCGACGTTTGCCTACTCGAGCTTCTCGCCTTCGAGGTGTCGGCGACAACCCTGCGCTATGCAACGCTCGAGCTCGGCGGGAGGCCGTGGCCGCCCCGAGATGTGTACGAAGCGGGCCGCAGTGAAGTGGGCCGCCAGTTCGTGTTCTACACAAGAGGATCCCAACCATGACCAAGCTTTCATTCCACCTGCTGATCGTCGCCCTGATCGCGGCCTCATGCGGAGGTGATGCTGCGCCGGCGTCGGTCACCACGTCCGCCGCCGGTGCCGCGCCGACCACCGCCCCGCAGGCGCCTCAGGCCGCGATGGCGGAGTCTGACTACTACACGTCGGTGGTTAACGCCCTGGCCGAGGTCGTGCCATTGCGGGACGACTGCTTCGAACAGCTCGTGCCGGTGGCAACGAGCTTCGACCCCGAGGGTGAGCCGGGCCCCGAGCCGCCGTCTCTCGATGTGGAGACTCGGCGCCGGCTGCTGACGGAGTGCTTCGTCGGCGTCTACGACCAGGCGACTGAAAAGATCGCCGCATTAGCGGCGCCTGAGGCGGTGCAGAGCGCCCACGACGAACACGTGAGCGCCCGGCGCGCCGTGTCAACCTTGTTGCTGGCCGGTATCGAGAAGATCGAGTCAGATGAGGATTTAACCCCGCTGATCACGTCTGCCGATTATCTGGCGGCGGTCGATGCAGAGATAGCGGCCTGCACCCGGCTCCAGTCCGAGGCCGCCCGGTTCGGCTTGGTGGTGACGCTGCCGTGCGGGATCGAAGACGAGCCGAGCAACGAGCCGCAGCCCGAGGAGCAGGTTCTGGCTCTCATCGAGGATCACGGCTGGGTGTTGGAGCCGCCGGGGAGCATCGACACGGGAGCCGGAGTGGCGCTGATGATCCAGAACCTCGACGCGGTGCCGCATCGCCCCGCCGTGGCGACGCTCTTTTCGGGTGACCCGGATCGGCTGCCGGTAGTCGACGGGTTAGTGGACCTGGGAGAGTCCGGGGTCATCATCGATGCTGCGGCGCCATCCGACCGGGGCTATTTCGGCTTGATGTGGCCGGAGGTAACCGGGGAGGGCTTCACCGGCCCGGTCCCGGAATTGGCGCCACAAGACTCCTTCAGCATCGTTGTCCGGGACGGCGTTTACGTCCTCTGGGACCATCTCCCCGACGCCTACGAGTCGGGCGCGTTCACAGTGCTGGTCGTAACCTCCCAACAGGCGCTGACCGCCACCTACATCGACGGGCCTCACGCCGCCACCTCGTGTGAGGAGCTCGGCCCGGTGATCGGCGACCTCTATGCGGCCTACGCCGACGAGGTGCGGTTCATCGGCGCCGAGGACTTCGCCGATTCACCGCTGGCGATGATCGACGATGTGCGCTTCGGTGCCGCCTTGCAGCGGATTGGTGCTCTGGGGTGCGACGCCGCCCAGGTCGAAGCGGACGCCACAGCTGCGTTCTGTCCGAACGAGTTCCCTGCCGGCTCGGCGGCGCGCGCCGTCCATGAGCGCATCTGCGGTGGCGGCTGAGCGGAGTCAGCGCCTGCTCGAGCCGAATCGGCAGGTTCAGCGAGATGTCCTGATACCGCCCCCGAGGATGGCGTCGCGCCGGGCTGGCCGAACGTCGAGGTCCAACTCGAGCCGAGGAAGCGCTACCGATGTGGCGCCCTCGAATATGATCCTGGCGTGGAAACTCTTGGGCTGGTGGCCGGATCGGGGTGGGGCTCCGGCATCAACCTCTATCTGGTCACACTCCTGCTCGGTGTGGCCGGCCGGCTCGGCTGGGAAGACATCCCGGCCGTACTCACCCGTCTCGACGTCCTGATCGTTGCCGGAATTCTGTTCCTAGGTGAGTTCGCCGCCGACAAGATCCCGTATATCGACAACGTCTGGGACACGGTTCACACGGTCGTGCGCCCCCTCGGAGCGGCGGCCCTCGGTGCAGTGATAGCAGGCCAATCCGAATCCATCGGCGGCGCTTTGGCGGCGCTTCTCGCCGGCGGGTTGGCGCTCAATGCGCATACGGCCAAGGCCACGACGAGGCTGGCGGCCAACACCTCGCCCGAGCCGCTGTCCAACATCGGGTTGTCGCTCCTCGAAGACTTCGGCGTTGTTGGGTTGATGGCGCTTGCGTTCGCCAATCCGGTGGTGGCGGTGGTGGTCGTCGCCGTGTTGGCGCTGGCGGCCGGCACGCTCACCCTCATGGTGTGGCGGGTGGCGCGGCGAGTCTGGCTCGGCCTAGGGGACAAGCTGGAGCGCTGGGGGTTCGGCGCTAGGGGCTGACGCCGCCCCGGCGGCCGCCTCAGGCTCCGAGCGGCGGGCCGCTGAGCAAGCGCGAGTGTCGGAGGGGCGGCCTCGGTGACGCGTGCCTGTGGCCGGTGCTCGCTGTCGGGTTGAACCTGGTTGAGGGGGCCTTTCCTCCGCGGCGCGCCTACGGTTGAGCCATGCCAAGCATGTCCACCACAATCGCCAATCAGCTAGTCAAAGCGATGGGGATCAAGCGGCGCTTGGAGAGAGTTGCTGCGGCGGACGACGATCCGGAGCGCATGGCTGAGCTCGTCGCCAAGCTTCGCCGCACCGACCGCCCGGAGCCACCGGGCCGTCTGCGGCGTAAGTGGGACGTGGAGTCCGTAGACGTCGGCGGCCACCCACTGCACTTGTTGACTGGCCGCCTGGGCCGCCGGCGCCGCACCATCCTCTATCTCCACGGCGGCGGCTACATGTTCGGCCCTTTCCCGACGGAGTGGGCGGCATGCCATCGCGTCGCCGAGGCGACCGGGAGCGACTTTGCGCTGCTGGTATACCCCAAGGCGCCTGAGCACGAGGCTCCCGAGACAATCGACGTCACCATGCAGGCCTACAACTTCATCGAGGACCGGTACGCGTCCGAGAACGTTGTCCTCATGGGGACGTCGGCAGGCGGGGCGCTGGCGCTGGCGCTTCTGGCGCACCTGCGTGATGCCGGGAGGCCTGTGCCCGCCGCAGCCGTCCTCATCTCACCGGGCGTGGACATGACGCTTCCCGAGTCGGTCGAGCATCTTGCTGCCGACGACGTCCTCTTGCCGGTGGCCTACGTCAGGTCGGCGGGCAAGCTCTACGCCGGGTCATTGGGAGCCGACCATCCCGACGTCTCGCCCACCAACGGCGACTTGGCGGGTTTGCCTCCGCTGCAGTTGTTCGCCGGCACGGCCGAGATCCTCCATCCCAGCTTGATGACGTTTGTGGAACGCGCCAGGGCGGCAGGCGGAGACGTTGAGGTGATCGAGGGAGAGGGTCAGCAGCACACGTGGCCGCTCGGCCCCACTCCAGACGGCCGGGCTGCCCTGCGGCAGGTCGCAGAATTCATCGGGCCCGACGAGTGAGCGAGTCGAGCAACCGACCGCAATCGATGCGGAACCCTCGCTGGAAGCTTGGCCCGTACGATCTCAAAGTCATGTTTCAGCCGTTGTTGGGTTGTTGGTGAGCTCGCTCCGCGACCTTCGAGTGGATTTCGGGGCCGTAGGCCAGCAACCTCGTCTCGTTGGCAGTTTCCTCTCTCCTCCGAGGACCGGATAGCAGCGCCTTCCTAGGAGCATGCCACCAGGGTGTGACGGGAATCCGGCCAACGGGAGGAATTGCCAGCGGGTGTGACTGGAACGGAACGCCGTGTCCACTCGACGAACCAGCAACTCCGCCTTTCGTCACAATGCACCCGGCAGTGACGAGAACGGTGTCCCGTCGACGCCGCTCGGGGCCGGATCCGTCGGGCGACATTGGGGAACTGCGAAGCCGGCCGTATGCGATTGCGGCGAGGTGCACCAGAATTCAGGAATGGACCG
>JBFIXI010000043.1:0-35716 GCA_041605955.1 Acidimicrobiia bacterium | reverse complement strand
GCCGCACGCTTCTCCGATCTTCAAGGGCGTATCCGCCGGCCGCTCCGCCACCAGACCGATTGTAGGGCTGCCGACGCCGCCGGCCACCGATTGGTGGCCCGTCGCTGGGGCACGAGAGTTCATTCACCCGATAAGCCGTTGCCGCAGGCCGGCGCGCAGCGCTGCGATCAGCGGCTGCAGCTCGTTGACGTCGCGTATGGGCTCGCCGCTGCGAAGGACGTAGAAGAGGTCCCTCACCTCATCGCCGCGGGTGTCGATGCGCGCCATGCGGACGTCGAGCCCGGCGTCGTAGAGCTCGTCGACGATATCGAACAGCACACCCGGCCTATCGCCACAGCGAACTTCGATGGCGGTGAAGCGCAGCGTTGGATCGATCGGGGTGCGTACCACCAAGCCGGCGAATGGTCTTGCATACGCAGCGGTCTTGGCGGCGACCAGCGTGTCGATGTCGATGGAGCCGTCCAGAGCCGCCCTCAAATCTCGGGCGATGTCATCGACGCTCGGCATGGCTCCATCGGGGAACATGAGGCGCACATGGAATGTGTCGCAGGCGACGCCGTCCGCCCTGGTTTGCAGGCGCGCATCGAGGATCTCCAGGCCGTGAATGGTCAAGACTCCCGAAGCCGCTCGCAGCAGGCCCGCCTGGTCGACCGTGACCATCACGATCCGGGGAGCCGGTTGGCCCTCGTCGAGCACGGCGAAGGCCGGCTCCTCGGGAGAAGCCGCCTGCGCCAAGGTGAGGTGGGCGATCACCTCGTCATCGTCGTGCGAGTCGAGGTAGCCGGACGGCATCTGACGAACATGAGCGATGAGCGATTCCCGATCGGTACCCGCTTTGATTGCCAGAGACTCGAGCCGCGTCTCGCCTTCGGCCGTCGCCGGGTCGAGCAACCGCGCCACCCTCACGAACACGTTCCGGAGCAGCGTCGCCTTCCAGTCACTCCACATCGTGCGACCAGTCGCTTTGGCGTCGGCCACAGTGAGGAGATACAGAGCCTGCAGTGTCCTCAGATCTCCGCAGGCGTCGGCCACCTGCTCGAGAACCCGTCGGTCGCCGGTGTCCCGTTTGGTGGCCGTCTCGGCCAACAGGAGGTGAAGCCGCACCAATTCGGCGACCGGCGCGGCGAGCCGCTCGAACCCGATGCGGCGGCACATCGCTTCGGCTAGTTGGGCCCCCACCTCGGAATGATCCCCGGGCTGCGCCTTGCCGACATCGTGAAGCCACGCAGCCAGGAGAAGCAGCGGCCGGTCGTCGACCTCTCTGCCGATGTCGGCGTACCAGGCGTCGGAACCGTCGACGAGGGCCCTCATCTCGTCGACCGTTCGCCACAGATGAGTGTCGACCGGGTGTTCATGAAAGGAGGCGATCTGGGGCGCTGCGATCGTGTGCTGGTATTCGGGCAGGTTGGCGGCGACCCAGCCGAGGCTGTCGAGCCATCCGAATGCGGCCCGACCTCGCGGACCCTTGTCGAGCAGCTCGAGCAAGTGCGCCCGATCCTCATGGGTCCACTCGTGTTGCCCGCTAGCCCGGATGGCGGTCTGGGCGGACGTTTCCAAGAGCACGCCGTCCGGTCGTGACGCCGCCCAGGCCGCGTAGGCGAGCGGTCGGGCGGGGCGCGCCGCGGGCAGCGCACTGATGCGCCGCCGCCAGCGGCGCAGCGGCGAGCCCGCCCGTCCCTCAGTCATGAGGTCCGGCCAGCGCTGTAACGCCAGCCGAGCTGCGGTGCGCTGGGAGTGCGTTACCAGCTCGCAGAGCTCCCAGAGGTCGACATCCAGCCACTTGGCGGCGGCTTCTCGCAGGTCAGGGGCGAAGCGGTCCTCGGCAGTTCCAGCAACGGAGTGCAGTGCGTTGCGCACGCGCAAGAGCGCCTCGTGAGCCGCCTGCTCCGCCGCGGTCGCCTCGTGGGGCGGCGGGTGCCCGATGATGGCGGCGCGGCGGCGCTCCCAGTAGAAGCTCTGGAAAGTACGTAGGCCGCCGCGACCTACTTTGATGTCGGCTGCCATCAGCGGATACGGATCAGCCCGTCGGCGTTCTCTCTCGGCCGCCGATAGCTGCGGGGTCAGCGGTCTGCCCTTCAACCGGGAGGCAAGTGCCGCGAGCAGTCTCTCGAGCAGGGCGGGATCGCCCGCAATCAGCCGGCAGGACAGCAGGCCCGTCAGCGTCTCGAGACTATCGCCGGCGGCTGCGATGCATTCTGCGACCGTGCGCGTCGAGTGACCCACCTTCAAGTTGGCATCCCAGAGCGGGTAGAGGACGGCCTTGGTCGCCTGCTCAGCACCCTCGCCGCAGTGCAGCAACATGACGTCGATGTCTGAGAACAGGCTTTGTTCCCTGCGGCCGTATCCGCCTACGGCCACCAATGCCACCTTGTCGGCAAGCTCAGCGGGTAGCAGTGGTGCGATCGAATCGTCGAGCGCCGCGGTCAGCCCTTCGCAGGTGTCGCCACCCCCGTTGCCGATGCGGGTGCGACGCAGCGCAGTGCGCAGATCGAGAAACTGCGCTAGGGGACTCCCCCCGGAGGCCCCCTGTGGCGAGCCCGTTGCGGTCAGATGGCGTCACTCCCACGTTCGCCGGTGCGGATGCGGACTACCTGCTCCGCATTGGTTACCACGATCTTGCCGTCGCCGATGTCGCCGGTCTTGGCTGCGGATTCGATGGCGCCGACTACGGCGTCCACTGCCGAGTCATCCACGATCACGTCGATGCGCACCTTGGGTACGAAGTCCACCTGGTACTCGGCACCGCGGTAGACCTCCGTTTGTCCCGACTGGCGACCGAACCCGCTGACTTCGGCGACCGTCATGCCGGAGACACCGCCCGCCTTGAGGGCGGCCTTGACTTCGTCGAGCTTGAAGGGTTTGACGAAAGCTGTGATCAGTTTCATGGCCGGCTCCTTCTATCGGGCGTCGAGCACGTAGCCGCGCTCTTCGTGGATCGTGATGTCGAGACCGTCCGCTTCTTCCTTGTCCGTGGCGCGCAGCCCGACGGTAGCTTCGACCACCCGGCCGATTATGTAGGTGGCGACCCCGCTGAAAGCCATGACGGCTACCACGCCGATGAACTGGTACCAGAGCAAGCTGCCGTTACCGAACAGGGCTCCGTCGGTGCCACCCACCGACGCCTGGGCCAACACCCCGAGAAGCAGCGAGCCAATGATCCCGCCGACTAGGTGTACTCCCACGACGTCCAGAGAGTCGTCGTATCCGAAGCGGAATTTGAGCGACACGGCGTAGTAGCAGCCGATGCCGGCGAGGAGCCCAAAGGCAAAGGCCGGGAGGGGGCCGACGAAGCCGGCTGCCGGGGTAATCGCAACCAGGCCGGCGACGGCCCCGGAGGCGGCTCCCAGCGTGGTCGGAGCGCCGGTCTTGCGCCACTCTGCGGCGACCCATCCGAGGGCACCCACCGCAGCACCGATCTGGGTCGTCACCATGGCGTTGACCGCAGAGGCGTCGGCCGCAAAGGCCGACCCTGCGTTGAATCCGAACCAGCCGAACCACAGAATCCCGGTCCCGATCAAGGTCAGCGGCAACGAGTGCGGGCGAATCGCTTCGTCACCGAACCCCTTGCGCTTGCCGAGGAGTAGAACGAGGACGAGGGCGGCGATCCCGGCGTTGATGTGCACCACGAGCCCACCGGCGAAGTCGATGGCGCCCAGCTCGGTCAGCCAACCAGCCCAGGCCCAGTGGGCGACTATCGGGTAGACCACCAGAGCCCACAGCGTGGTGAACACCACCCAAGCGGAGAACTTCATCCGATCGGCCACGGCGCCCGAGATCAACGCCGGCGTGATGATCGCAAACGTCATCTGGAACATGGCGAACAGCAGGTCTTCGCCTGCGAGATCCTGGAACATCCAATACTTGAGGTTGCCGATGAGGTCGTTGCCATCGGCAAAGGCCACTGAGTAGCCCACCGCCACCCATATGACGGTCACGATCGAGATCGTGAAGAAGTTCATCATCAGCATGTTGAGTACGTTCTTCGCCCTCACCATGCCGCCGTAGAAGAGCGCCAGGCCCGGGGTCATGAATAACACGAGCGCGCTGCTCGTGAGAATCCAAGCAATGTCACCCGCGTCCATGGTGCCCTCCGGTGTGGGATGTACTGGCGCACCCGAGGCTGACACACGCTCGTTTCGGGACTGTTACCGCTCTGTGAACTTGCCGTGTTGGCGCGTCAGGGAAGTGGGAACGGTGTCGGGAGCACGGCGACGACGGCGAACACCGCGACGAGGACTGCACTAGCCACGATCGTGCGCACGACCTTGGGTCGCGTCGACCGAGGCGCTGTCTCTCCCCATCCCCAACCGATCAGGAATCCGCCGAGCAATCCGCCGAGGTGGCCCTGCCAGCTGATGTTGAGGCCGGAAGCGGCGAACGGCAGAACGATCCCGATCAATACCAGCCAAGTGAGCTGCTCCTTCGCCAGGGCGCGGGCTACGCGGTTGCCGCTCTTGTACAGCGCGTAGATCCAAACCCCGACCAGGCCGAAGATCGCACCGGAGGCGCCGATCGAAGCGAAGAAGGCGTCGCCCAGCAGGTACCCGGCCAAACTGGCGGTGGCATCCGTGGCCAGATAGAGAGCCAGGAATGCCGCGCTCCCCACCTGTCGTTCCAGCGCGGGACCGAGCCGATACAGGAAGTACATGTTGAACCCGATGTGGAGCAGGAGCCACGTGCCGAAATAGGAGTGGACCAGCGCCGAGCTCACAAGACGCCAATACTCCCCATCGGCGATCAGTAGGTTGAATGAAGCCAGGTTCTCGGTCAGCCACTCCCTGAAGTCGATGCTGACCAGGCCGGCCAGGAACACTCCAATGGTCAGTATGAGGATGCCAAGGCTGACGGGTGCGTTCGTGAAGCCTGCCAAGGCGCCGGTGGTGCGACGGGCATCGACGATGCGATTGCGCCCCTTCGGTCGCGCGCACTCGTGGCATCGCTGCCCGACTGCGCTGTCGTGTGAGCAATCGGCGCAAATCGGTTTGCCGCATTCGGAGCAAGCGAGGCGGGTTGCCCGGTCCGAATGGCGGTAGCACACCGGGGATTGAGTAGCGGGTGTCTCGTCGCCGTCCATCGCCATGCCAAACTACAGGCTTCCGGTGGCAACAGGGAGGATGATGAGCGAGGACGTGGCGCCGTCAGACGGGCAGCTTCATCGCCAGATGGCGGTGGAGCTGTTCAACCGAACCTGGGCGCTGCTGGATGAGCCGAACCGCACTCCCGCACAGGATCGAGAGATGCTTGGTGCCGCCCTGGGATCGCATTACCACTGGAGCCTGGTCGGCGGCGAGCAGAACTTCGCCATCGGAGATTGGCAAGTGGCCCGGGTGTTGGTGACGCTCGGTGAGACCGGACTGGCCCAGCAGTTTGCAGATCTCTCGCTGCGGCGTGCCGTCGACAACAACCTGGGCCCCTTCATGGTCGGGTGCGGCCATGAGGTGTTGGCCCGGGTGGCCGCTGCCAAGGGAGATGTCGAGGCCCGCGACAACCACTTGGCCCGGGCCGATGATCTGCTCAGCGTCATCGAGGACGAGGAGGAGCGAGAGGTTCTGAAAGCCGACTTGGACTCGATTCGCTGATGGACGAATCAGCTCCAGGAGCGCCCATCTACGAGTTCCTCGGCCTACAGGTCAACGTGATCGGCCCCGGCAAGGCGGAAGGCAAGATGATTGTCACCGAGCGCCACTTCTCGGCAGCGCCGCGCATGCATGGCGGGCTGGTCTTCGTCGTGTTCGACACCGTGATGGGACGGGCGGTGCACTCGCTGATCGACCCCGACACCGATATCGCCACCATCGACATGCACCAGCGCTTCATCCGCATGGTCGACAAGGGTCCGCTGCGGGTCACCGCCGAGGTATTCCATCCCGGCCGCAAGGTGATGCAGATCCGCGGCGAGGCTTACGAGCATCGGGGCAAGCTGGCGGCCACGGCCACCGGATCGTTCATCATCCTGCCCGAACGAGCTCGGTGGCGGCTCTAGCCGGGTCCGGTGCAGAGGCCGGAGCTTGTCCAGAGGCCGGGGCTTGTCCACAGGCCGGGGCTTGGTCCCGGGCCGGCGTCGCCGGCGATTCACAAACGGCGCGGCAGGGCGTTGCGCCAGGTCTCGAGCGCGACGGCTAGGCCCACCGAACCGTGCTCGCCGAAGTAGAGCGTGTCCCCACCCATGACGCCAAGGCGCGTCGCCGGCACATTGAGCGGCGGGAGGGCCTCCGGCGCACAGAGCGCAACGAACCGGTGGGGGCTCTCGTCCCAAAGCTCATCCCATCCCAAGCCAGCGACGATGAAGCCGACACCGCTGGCAAGCGCGATCTCGGCTAAAGCGACGGCCAAGCCGCCGGCAGACACGTCGTGCATCACGGGCAGGCGGTGCGCCAGCCGGGTAGCCGTGACGATGACTTCCGGTCCCACGATGGGATCGATGGCGGCCGGGCGGCCGTCGAGGCGGTCTTCCACGATGCGGGCGTAGGCACTCGCCGCATAGTCGATCTCGCCGCGGGGCCCGATGAGCCAGATCTCCATGCCCGCCGTGGCGCGATCGAGGCGGGGCGGCTCGGTGGGCATCGGGTCGGCGAAGCCGAGCATGCCGACCACGGGGGTTGGGTAGATGTCGACTCCATCCGTCTCGTTGTAGAACGAGACGTTGCCGCCGATAACCGGGATCTGGAGCAGCTCGCACGCCTGTGCCATGCCCGCCACCGTCTCGATGAACTGCCACATCACCTCCGGCTTCTCGGGATTGCCGAAGTTGAGGTTGTCGACGACCGCATAGGGGCGGGTACCGGCTACGGCGACGTTGAGCGCCCCCTCCATGACGAGGCGGGCGGTGGCGCGTCGCGGATCGAGATAGCACCGCCGGCCATGGCCATCAGTCGATACGGCCAGGCCCTTGGTGGTGCCCTTGATGCGCAGCAGTGAGCCATCGTGTCCCGGCTCCACCACCGTGTTGAGGAAGAGCTGGTGATCGTACTGCTGGTAGATCCACGACCGATCGCCGAGCGCCGGGTCATCGAGCAGCTGCAACAAGATCGAGCCGGCGTCGGCCGGCGGCGCCACATCGAGGCCGGCTGCCCACAGCTCATCGAGATAGTCCGGCCGCGATGAGGGACGCCGATACTCGGGGGCATCGTCGCTCAGCGAGGCGGCGGGCACGTCGGCGACTAGCTCGCCGCCTTGGTGCACCCGCAACCGGCCGCCGTCGGTCACGGTTCCGATGGGGTTGGCGGCAACTTCCCACTTGGCCGCCACCGCCATGACTTCATCGACGGCGCTCGGCTCGACGATCGCCAGCATTCGCTCCTGCGACTCCGACATCAGGATCTCGCCCGCCGTCATGTCGGCCTCGCGGACCGGTACTGCGTCGAGATCGACATCCATGCCCATGCCACCGGCGGCGGCACACTCACTGGTGGCGCAGGAGATGCCGGCCGCCCCCAGGTCTTGGATTCCAACAACCAGCCCGCGGTCGTACAACTCGAGACACGCTTCGATCAGCTTCTTCTCCTCGAAGGGATCGCCGATCTGCACAGAGGGACGTTTGGCACCCGACTCCTCGTCGAAGCTGGCCGAGGCCAGAATCGAGGCGCCGCCGATGCCGTCGCGCCCGGTAGCCGCCCCGAGCAAAATGGCGACGTTGCCGACTCCGGAGGCGGCAGACAACACCAACTGTTCCCGCTCGAGGATGCCGAGCGCCATGACGTTGACCAACGGGTTGCTGGCGTAGCGATCGGCGAACTCGATCTCACCTCCGAGCGTGGGTACGCCGACTGCGTTGCCGTAGCCGGCGATTCCGGCAACCACGCCTTTAAGCAGATAGCGGTTGCGAGCATCGTCGAGCTCGCCGAATCGCAGCGGATCCCACACCGCAATCGGGCGGGCTCCCATGGTGAATATGTCTCGCAAGATGCCGCCTACGCCGGTCGCCGCTCCCTGATAGGGCTCCACGAAAGAAGGGTGGTTATGGCTTTCGATGCGCAACGCAGCGAGCCAGCCGTCTCCCAGATCGACTACGCCGGCGTTCTCGCCGGGCCCGACCACCACCCAGGGTGCTTCGCTCGGCAGGCGTCCCAGATGAGCTCGCGACGACTTGTACGAGCAGTGCTCGCTCCACATCACCGAGTACATCGCCAACTCGGCCGGCTGGGGTGACCGGCCCAGCACGTCGAGCACCAACTGGTACTCGTCATCGGTCATCCCCAGTTGGCGGTGAGCGGGCTCGGTAGCCGCCGTCATGAGGGAGATCCAATCAGCGGAGCGAAGGCGGCGATCGAAGCGAGCAGCGGTATGCCGTCGGTGGATCCGAGGATCGATTCGACGGCGCGCTCCGGGTGCGGCATCAGCCCGGCAACATTGCCGGCGGCGTTGGCTACCGCGGCGATATTGCGCGCCGAACCGTTCGGGTTGGCGGCCGCGGTCACGCCGCCCGAGTCGTCGCAATAGCGCAACAAGATGCGGCCACCGGACTCGAGCGCGTCGAGGGTGGCGGTGTCTGCGACGTAGTTACCTTCATAGGAGTTCAGCGGAATCTGCAGCACTTGCCCCAGCTCTGCCCCGGCGGTCAAGACCGACGTCGTGTTCTCCACTCGGACGTGTATCGGGCGGCAGATGAAGGCCAGATCGCGGTTGGCGACCAGTGCCCCGGGCAATAGCCCCGCTTCGCACAGCACTTGAAAGCCATTGCATATGCCGACCACCGGCTTGCCCGCTGCCGCCATCTCGGCGACCGCCGTCATCACCGGGGAGAAGCGGGCGATGGCGCCGGTGCGCAAGTAGTCGCCGTGAGCGAACCCTCCGGGCAGGATCACGGCCTCGTAGCGGCTCAGGTCTGTATGCCGATGGAAGACCAGCTCGGTGTCGTGACCGAGCAGCCGGAGGGCATGTGCCACGTCACGTTCACAGTTGGTTCCCGGGAACACCACGACGGCGACCCTCAACTCACCACCTCTATCTCGAAATCCTCGATCACTGGATTGGCGAGGAGTTGATGGCACATCACCTCGACCTCGGCGAGTGCCGCGGCGTGGTCGTCGCCTTCCATCTCCAGGTAGATCGTACGGCCGAAGTGGGCGGCGGTGACGGCGGTGTATCCCAGCTCCTGCAATGCCCGATGGGTGGTGACGCCTTCGGGGTCCGCCAAGCCGTCCTTGCGGCGTATGTCGATGCGCAGCTTCATGCCGGGCCCAAGTAGGACGCGAAGCTGGTGCCGGTCAGGCGTTCGAACGCATCGATGTATCGATCCCGAGTCGACTTGATGACATCCGGAGGCAGCGTCGGAGGCGGAGGTGTCTTGTCCCAGTCCTGGAGTTCCAGCCAATCACGCAGTGGCTGCTTGTCGAAGCTGGGAACTGTGTGGCCCGGCTGCCATGCCTCGGCGGGCCAGTAGCGCGAGCTGTCGGGCGTGAGCACCTCGTCGATGAGGAGGATCTCGCCGCCGCTGATCCCGAACTCGAACTTGGTGTCGGCGAGGATGATGCCGCGGGCGGCGGCATATGTCGCCCCAGCCTCGTATATGGCGAGGCTGCGGGACTTGAGCTCGTCGTACAGCGTGTCGCCGACGAGCTGGCGGGCCTCCTGCTCGGTCAGGTTCTCGTCGTGCCCACTTTCCGCTTTGGTGGCGGGCGTGAAAACGGGCTGCGGAAGGCGGTCGGCCATGCGGAGCCCGGCGGGAAGGTGCTCGGTGGTGGGGCCGCCACCGGCCGCATATTCCCGCCACGACGAGCCGTAGAGGTATCCGCGGATGACACACTCCATCGGTATCACGTCGCAACGGCGGACCAGCATCATCCGACCGATCAACAGGTCTGCCTCGCCGGCCGATAGGCCGGGAACCTGAGCTGGATCGGTGGAGATGAGGTGATGCGGTGTGTCGAGCAGGTCGAACCAATGGCGGGAGAGGCCCGTCAGCACCTTTCCCTTGTCCGGGATCTCCTCGTTCATGACCACGTCGAAAGCCGATATTCGATCCGTGGCGACGATTAGCAGACGGTTCGCATCGACCTCGTAGATCTCGCGAACCTTCCCCGACCCGAGATGGTTCAGTGCCAGCACCGGCGAGATGGTAACCGCCACGGGGCCCTGGTTGAAGACACCGCGGCTATGCCGGGACGGTGGCTTGGTACGTAATGACTAATAGGTCCGGTCCAAGACCCGATACCTCATACAGGCGGCACCCGACGCAATGTCGCCGAACATCATGCTTTCTACCCGACTTACCATGCCCTCCATGGACACCACCGACTCAGCCACCCTGCCCACGGGCCGGCCGTGGGGGACGGCGGCGACGCCTTACGACGCGTTGGGCGGTGATGCCCGAGTACGGGAGTTGTCCGAGCGGTTCTACGACCGGGTCGACGCCACCGCGCCAACCCTGCGCTCCATGCTCCCCAGGGACGACTCGGGCTCGCGAGTGAAGCTCTACGAATTCCTCAGCGGTTGGATGGGTGGTCCAGCGCTGTACATCGAAAAGCGCGGCCATCCCCGGCTGCGAATGCGCCATCAACCCTTCGCCATCGGGCTGGCTGAGGTGCAGGAATGGCTGCGTTGTATGAACGAGGCCCTCGACGAGATGGGCGTCGACGGACCACTCCGGACGTATCTCGACAACCAGTTCTTCAGGACTGCTCACTGGATGCGCAACCGATGAACGCTCCGGTGACCCGGCGGGCATTCCTCGTAGGCCTGGCCGGCGCGGCGGCCGCAGGGTGGGCCTGGCTGCGCGATCGGAGCATGGTCACGGCGACCGGCGAGGCGGCACCGACGCCGGCCCCACTTACGACCCAAGCAAGCCCGGTGCCACCCACCACCACCGGAGTGTCCGAGGTAACGGCCCAGTCGACGATGCCGGCCCAGTCGACGATGCCGGCCCAGTCGACGATGCCGGCCCAGTCGACGATGCCGGCCCAGCCGACGTCCACCCCGCCCCCGGTTGCTCCCGCGGTGAGGGTCGATGCGCTCTGTCGCCAGGCGTGGGGCGCCAGCCAACCCACCGGCAGCTTCGCCGACCACACGATCGAACGGGTGACGGTCCATCACACCGCCCGCGCGTTGCATGACAACCGCACGGCACCCGCCACCATAAGGGGTCATCAACGTTTCCATCAGGAAGGGCGGGGTTGGGTCGACCTCGCCTACCACTTCGTCATCGACAGCGAGGGTAACGTCTACGAGGGTCGGCCGGTGGTGGCCGCCGGTGATACCGCCACACGGTACGACCCCGCCGGCCACCTCCTCGTATGTTGCGCCGGCAACTTCGACTCACAGGAGCTGCCGGCGGCCCAGCACGCCGCCCTCGTGAATGTGCTCGCCTGGGCTTCGGATCGCTTCGGAGCCGGCGTGGACACCATTCGGGGTCATCGTGACATGGCATCCACCAGCTGTCCGGGTGGCAAGCTGTACGCGCTGATCGAGTCCGGGGACCTAGCCCGGGCGGTCGCCGACGTGATTGCTCGCGGGGGGGTCGAGCTGCAGGTGATCTGCGGCGACCAGGCTGCGGCCCGGGTCCGCCAGATCGAGATCTGATGCGAGCGGCGGCTACAGCTTGGCGGCTTCCAGGCGACTGAAGACGACGTCCGAGTTGCGCAGGAATCGCTCCGACGAGAAGCACTCTGCGAGGACGTCGTCGTCCAGAGGGACCTCAGCATCGTTCGCCAGCAGCTCTCTGAGGTGAGATCCGGTGTCCCAGGCCAGCAGGGCGTTGCGCTGCACGAGGCGGTATGCGTCGTCGCGGCTCATGCCCGTCTCGATGAGTGCCAGCAGGACTGCCTGAGAGAAGACGAGGCCTTGCGTCGCTGCCAGGTTGGATTGCATGCGGGCGGCGTTGACTTCCAATTCACCGATCAATTTGGTCATGCGCGCCAGCGCGAAGTCGAGGGCCAAGCACGAGTCCGGCAGCGCGACCCGTTCAACCGAGCTGTGGGAGATGTCCCGTTCGTGCCACAGCGCGACGTTCTCGAGTCCGGCTCCGGCGTAAGCGCGCAGCAGCCGGGCCAGGCCGGTGACGTTCTCGGATGCGATCGGATTGCGCTTGTGGGGCATCGCTGACGAACCCTTCTGGCCTCGCCCGAACGCCTCGAATACCTCGCCCACCTCACTGCGTTGCAGGAGGCGGATCTCCGTGGCAAAGCGCTCCAGTGATGCGCCGATTAGAGCCAGCGTCGACAGCATCTCAGCGTGGCGGTCTCGATGGGTGATCTGGGATGAGGCCGGCTCCACGTCGAGACCGAGCCGTTCGCACACGTAGGCTTCGATGCTCGGGGGGAGGTGGGCGTAGGTGCCGACTGCTCCCGAAATCTTGCCGACCGCAACCGCCTGGCCCGCTCGGGTCAGCCGATCGTGATCGCGGGCCACCTCGAAGGCCCACGTTGCCAACTTGAGCCCCAGCGTGGTGGGCTCCGCCCAGATGCCATGCGTCCGGCCGATCATCACCGTCGCCCGATGCTCGAGCGCCTTCGACTTGATGACGTCGAAGAGCTCGGTGACCCGGCGCAGCAACAGGTCGACTGCATCGCGCATCATGACGCCTTGGGCGGTGTCCACCACGTCCGATGAGGTGAGGCCGTAGTGGACCCACTCCCCACCATCGCCGACCGAGGCGGCGAGCACGTCGACGAAGGCGGCCAAGTCGTGGTTGGTGACCTGTTCCCGCGCTTTCCATGCGGCGCCGTCGACCTCTGGCGCGGCGCGGACGGCAGCAGCTGCAGCTGCCGGGGCAACTCCGTGGTCGGCCCAGGCCTCCACGACGAGAGTTTCGATTTCTTTCCAGATGCGGAGCTTGTTCGACTCGCTCCAAACGGCAGACATGTCGGGGAGCGAGTAACGCTCGATCATTACCGCAGGCTCTCTCGATACGCATGCAGGTGGGCGGCGAGCCCGGCGTCGTTCAGCGACAAGATCGACGCGGCCAGGTAGGCGGCATTGGCGGCCGAGTCGACTGCGACGGTTGCGACCGGGATGCCGGTCGGCATCTGTACCGTCGACAACAGGGCGTCGAGGCCGCCGAGCTGGCCGGCTGCGATCGGAACGCCGATCACGGGCAAATCCGAGTGGGCGGCAACCGCCCCGGCGAGGTGGGCGGCTTTGCCGGCACCACAAATGATCACGCCGTATCCGTGGTCTCGTGCCGCGGCAGCGAATTCGGCCACCCGCTGCGGGGTGCGGTGGGCGGACATGACGTGGACGTCGTGCTCGACGCCGAACTCGGTGAGCACGTCGGCGGCAGGTTGCATCTTGTCGGCGTCTTTGGCAGACCCCATCAGAATGGCGACTCTCATAACGGTGACTTTAGGGGGGTCGGCCGACCGCGTCGGAGTCGAAAGGGTCGCAGTGGCTCGCAATCCCCGGCAAGGAGAGCACCGTCCGTGAAATGGGGTCGTCCCCGCCGATTACTCTCCTCCTATGGACCTATACGCCCGAGTCAACATTCTCGAGGGCAAAGCCGTTCGTCTGCCCCGCGGTGACGTGGCCGACGCCATCTTCCTCGACGCCGATCCGATCGAGCGCGCTCGTGGATGGCAAGCCAAAGGTGCCGATCGACTACACATCGTCGATCTCGATGCCGCTGCCTACGGCGACTATCGCAATCGCGACCTGATCGCGGACCTCATAGCTGCGATCGATGCGCCGGTGCAGGTGGGGGGCGGGGTGCGCTCTCTGCATGAGGTAGAGCGGCTCCTCGAGGCTGGCGCCGACAAAGTTGTGATGGGGACAGTGGCCATCGTCGACCAGGTGCTCTTCTGGGATCTGTGTCGCGACTTCACCGGGAAGATCGTCGTCAGCGTCGATGTCCGCCCCGATGAAGAGCTCGCCACGAAGGGCTGGACGGCGAACAGCGGGGTCTATCTAGAGGAAGCGTTGATCGAGCTGTCTTCCGCCGGTGCGGCTGGTTTCATGCTGGTCGAGGTCGGACGAGACGCGTTGGAGGAGCCGCCGAACTTCGAAGCACTGCGGCGGACCCTGTCGATCGTCGAAGAACCGGTCATCGCCGCCGGGGGCGTCCGCAACTTGGACGACCTGGCCGCGCTCAAAGGGCTGGAGGTCAACGGCCGTCAATTGAGCGGCGTCGTCGTCGGCCGGGAGGTAACGGCCGGCCGCTTCACCGTCGAGGAAGCCGCCAGCCTCATCAAGCGGGAGCCTGTGTCGGGCCCCTGGTCATACGAGGAGCTGCAGGCCGCCCTGTGGCATTACCGGGATGAGTCCGGAGAGGCGACGGATACGTCTGGGGTGGAGTCGTTCCTGTCGTGGCTCGCCAAGCAGTGAACGGGTAACCCTGCCCGCGGCCGGCGTAGCCAAGCGGCTCGTTGGGACCCTCACAGTGCGATGTCTTTGCGGTATTGCATACCTTGGAACTCGATCTCGGCTGCCGCTTCGTAGGCCACTTGGCGCGCCGCCGCGAGATCGGGCCCGGTGCCGACGACATTCAGCACTCGGCCACCGCTGGTGACGAGACCGGTCGGACTACGCCTCGTGCCTGCATGGAACACGAGGGCGTTCGGCTTGGCGGCTGCCTCGCTGATCCCGAAGATGGGTCTTCCCGTCACCGGACGCTCCGGGTAGCCCTCGGACGCCAGCACCACGCCGACGGCCGCTTGCGGCAACCAGCCCAGGGGTTTGCCATGGAGCTCACCCGTCGCGGCCGCCGTCAAGAGACCCAGGAGGTCATCGTCGAGGCGCGGCAGCACGACCTGGGTTTCCGGATCACCGAGGCGCGAGTTGAACTCGAGCACCTTGGGGCCCTCGGCGGTGAGGGTCAAGCCGACGTAGATGAACCCCCGATATGTGATGTTGTCGGCGCGGAAGATCTCGAGAACCGGCTGGACCACCGAGTCGACAGTCCATCCGACGAGACCATCCGGCAGCTCCGCCAGTGGGGAGAACCCGCCCATGCCTCCTGTATTCGGGCCATCGTTGCCGTCGCTGAGCCGTTTGTAGTCGCGCGCCGGCTGCAGCGGCAGCACGGTGGTGCCGTCGGTAAGCACGAATATCGATACTTCCGGGCCCACTAGGAAGTCCTCGATCACCACCGTTGTCCCCGCATCCCCAAAGTGCCCTTCGATGCACAGTCGGGCCCATCCCTGGGCGGCGATCAGGTCTTCGGTGACCAGCACACCCTTACCCGCGGCGAGACCGTCGGCCTTGACGACGTAGGGGCCTCGGCTCGTTGCCAGGAAGGTGGTGGCGGCGTCGACATCGGTGAAGATACGTGCGTCGGCTGTGGGTACCTGGGCTCGCGCCATCACTTGCTTCGCGTACGCTTTTGACGACTCCAGCCGGGCCCCTTCCCGGGTCGGGCCACATGTGGGGATCTTGGCCTCGACTAGGGCATCGCAGACTCCGGCGGCGAGCGGCGCCTCCGGTCCCACGACTACGAGATCGACGCGGTTGTCCAGCGCCAACGTGGTGACGGCGTCTGGGTCGGTGATGTCGATCCCGGCGACGACCGGCCCATAGTCGCCGAGGCCCGGATTTCCCGGAGCGCTAATGAGCAGCTCGAGGTCGGGGCTCTCTGCCAGCTTCCAGCCGATGGCGTGTTCGCGGCCGCCGCCGCCCACGAGCAGAACCCGCATCGAAGTCACTTCACGATCGTGGCCGTGCGCGCCGGGCCGACCGACACAGTCTTGATCGGGACGCCGGTGAGCTGTTCCACGCGCTCGACGTATTGCTGGGCTGCGACCGGGAGGTCGGCGTAGTCCCGCACGTCGGATATGTCCTCAGCCCACCCGGTTAGCTCCTCGTAGACGGGCTCGCACTCGTAGAGGACTCTCTGCTGGCGGGGGAATTCGCTGTAGGTCTGATCTCCGGAGCGATAGCCGATTGCGATCTTCAGCGATTCGAAGTGCGACAGCACATCCAGCTTGGTGAACGCAATCTCAGAGATGCCGTTGATGCGAACCGCGTAGCGGAGCGCCACCAGGTCGAGCCAGCCGCACCGCCGCCGCCGACCGGTGACCGTGCCGAACTCGCCGCCGATCTCGACCATCTTCTCTCCGATCTCGTCGTCGAGCTCGGTCGGGAAAGGCCCGCTGCCGACCCGGCTGATGTAGGCCTTGGCCACCCCCACGACGCGACTGATCTCCATGGGGCCAATCCCGATGCCGGTTGACACGCCGCCGGCCGTGGGGCTGGAGGAAGTGACGAACGGATACGTGCCGTGATCGATGTCGAGCAGAGTGCCTTGAGCACCCTCGAACAAGACCTTCTTGTCCGCCCGCAGCGCGTCCCATATGAGCAGCGACGTGTCGGTGACGTACGGCTTGATCTCCTCGCCCATTGCGAGGTATTCGTCGGCGATGGTTCCCGAGCTCAGCGGCAGCTGGTTGTAGGCCTTGGTGAGCATCAAGTTCTTGTCTCGCAGTGCCACCTCGAGCTTCTCCCGGAAGATGTCGGGATCGAATAGGTCCTGGATGCGGATCCCGTGACGTGAGTACTTGTCCATGTAGGCGGGCCCGATGCCGCGCTTGGTCGTCCCGATCTGGCGGCGCCCCAGGTACCGCTCCATCACCGCGTCGAGCTTGCGGTGATACGGCATGATCAGATGGGCGTTGTTGGATATCTTTACCCGCGACGGGTCGATGCCGCGCGACTGCAGCGTGGCCATCTCGTCGATGAGCACGGCGGGGTCGATGACGCAGCCATTGCCGATCACCGGCGTGACGGCGGGGTTGAGAACACCGCTGGGAATGAGGGTGAGGGCAAACCTCTCGTCGCCCACCACGATCGTGTGGCCGGCGTTGTTGCCCCCTTGGTAGCGGACGACATAATCGGCCTTGTCCGCCATGTGATCGGTGATCTTGCCCTTGCCCTCGTCGCCCCACTGGGCGCCGACAACCACGGTCGCGGGCATCTCGAGTTCCCTCCGGCGGTGTACGCGTTGGCTGCGCGCCAGCAGCGCGGCCGAGGCCGATCCTACAAGCTCATTGCCACTTTTCTCGGCGCACCAGGCTCCATGCGGTGGCGATCCTTTAGAATGCCCACGGGGGCGAGGCCAGGATAGGAAGCGAGGATCGGCCGTATGCCGAGGATCAGGGCGGAGTCCATCGCCGCTCACAAGGCAGCAACCCGGATGGCGATTCTCGACGCCGCCCAAAAAGTCTTCCTTGCCAACGGCTACGCAGGCAGCTCGCTCACGGCCATCGCAGATGTCGCCGGAATACCCCGCACCACGCTCTATGACTACTTCGCGTCGAAAGGCCATATTCTCGTCGGGGTGCTCGAAGACCGGTTGCCGCCTCACCTCGATCAGGTGCTGGCAGCTGGGCGTGCCGGGACCCCCATCGAGCGGATCAACGCGATATTCGCGGCGGGAATCGACCTCGTGGTGCGCGAACCGGAGCTCGCGACGCTCATGTTTCGGGTCGGCCGCGAGCTTCCCAAAGAACTGCGAGATCGTATGTGGGATCTACTCAACCCCATCACCACAGAGCTGTTGACCCAATGTCAGTCGGGCTCGAAAGCGGGGGACTTTGCCACCCGCCATCCGGATCGCTGCGGTCGAGTGCTCGCCGACCTGATGGTCAGTGCCATAGATGAGCTGTCGAAAGAAGACGACCCGGGGGAGGCAGCGCCTTTCGTTCTAGCGTCGCGACTGGCTTTCGTGCGCGGCGGCCTCCTTGCCGCAAACCCGCAGGCCGGTTGATCGCAGCGAAGAACTTCTTGACTGGAAACGTTGGTAGTGTCCCGTCCGTTTAGACGCGCTCAATCGCATCTCGAGGTTCCCTTGACAGATTCAACCCCGATTCGGCAGGCCACCCGCGTTCCCGTGGGGCCCCGCACCGTCCTGGCGACATCACAGTCTCCGGCGATTCGCACCGAAGCACTCCATTTGACGACTACCGAGCCGAATGAGTTCTGGGATCTGACCGAAGTCGTGCGCGATATCGTGTCGCAGTCTGGCGTCCGTCACGGCCAGGTAACTGTCTACTCGCCTCACACGACCACGTCGGTCGTTGTGAACGAGTCTGAGACCGGCTTTCTCAACGACTACCGCCGGATGATTCAAGAGTCGGTGCCGGAAGGCATCTACTACGAGCACGACGACCACACCGTCCGCACCGAAAACATGCAGGAGGACGAATTCATCAACGGACACGCTCACGTCCGGCAACTGATGGTTGGTCAGCCGTCGGTAACCATTCCCGTCGTCGCGGGCGAGGTGCTGTTGGGTCAGTGGCAGCGAATCATGCTCGTCGAGCTGGACCAAGCTCGCGAGCGTCGTGCCTTCATCCACTCCCAAGGCGTGTGACGCCGTAGCCCAGAGAGCCGAACCGCGGTGCACGGCCGCCTTCCCCCGGTACGGATCAATCCGTGGCCGGTGCCCACATCGCGTTTCCCCTGCACAGGGGCTCGACCCACCCAGTTTCTTCCAAGGCGCCGCCCTCGCTAATGGCGCACGATTGCCTTCAGTACTAACTTCTCGCATGCCCGTTCGGGCTCAGACCCTGTATGCAAGCGAGAGGGGATCTCTCAACATGATCAAGCGACTTGCTGTGCTTATCGCCGTTTTGGCGTTGATCGCAGCGGCGTGCGGCGGTGACGCTGAAGACGAAAGCACCACCACTGCGGCACCGACGACGACTGAAGCCACCAATGGCGGTGGCGGCGGCGGTGGGCAGGCCGGCGGCACACTGGCCGAGGTCCAGGCGCGCGGCAGCCTCCGCTGTGGCGTGTCCACTAGCGCCACCGGCTTCGCCGAGCCGCAGGACGATGGTTCCTTCAAGGGCTTCGATGCCGACTTCTGCCGCGCGGTTGCCGCCGCCATCTTTGGCGACTCCAACTCCGTGGAATATGTAAGTCTCACGGCTGCCGAGCGTTTCACCGCGCTGGCCAACGGAGAGGTCGACGTCCTGTTCCGCAACACCACCTGGACGCAAAGCCGCGACACGGAGATCGGCGGCGACTTCGGTCCCACGACCTTCTATGACGGTCAGCAAGTGATGGGCAAGGCCGAGTTCGGCTTTTCCGAGCTCTCGACCCTGGCCGACGTCGACGGCGCCCGGTTGTGCACTAACGCCGGTACGACGACCGAGAAGAACATCACCGAGGGCGCTCGCGTGCTCGGTGCCCAAATCGAGCTGGTGACCACCGAGGACTTCCCGCAGTCGCTCGAGCTCTTCAAGCAGGGCTCTTGTGACCTGATCACCACGGACGGTTCCGGGTTGTTCGGCGATCGTTCCGCATCGGTGCAGGACGGCACCATCGCGAGCATCGACGACTGGGTGATCTTCCCAACATCTCCAATCTCCAAGGAGCCGCTGGGACCGATGTATCGCCAGAACGACAGCGAGTGGGCTGACGTGATCAACTGGACGGTCTACGCCATGTTCATCGCCGAGGAGAAGGGCATCAGCCAGGCAAACATCGCCGACGCCCTCGCCAGTCCTCCGGATCCGGAGGCGGAGCGCCTCCTGGGCACCTCCGATGAGGAGATCCAGAGCAAGATGGGCTTGGCGCGGGACGCCTTTGCCAAGGTGATCGAACAGGTCGGCAACTACGCCGACGTGTACGAGCGCAACCTGGTCCCGCTCGGATTCATCCGGGAGGGATCGCCCAATGCGCAGTGGTACGAGGGTGGCTTGATCTACGCCCCGCCGGCCCGCTAGCCCAACCAAATAGTGCATTTCAAGATGCGAACGGAAGGGGCGCCTGCAGGCGCCCCTTCTTCTTTATTAATGTGAGTCCACGGTTGAGGGAGGCACAGGCGTTTGGTCAAACCACTGGAACCGAGGACTGATACGTCGGAGCACGCCCGGCCTCCGCTGTGGCGGAACATAACGGTCGTCAAGTGGGCGGCGCAGATCGCTTTTCTGGCGTTCTTCGTGTGGCTGTTTTGGATTCTTATCACGCAGGCAGCCTCCAACCTCAGAGCAACCGGTATCCCCTTCACGTGGGGTTTCCTCGGAGAGCCGCTGGGCGTCAAGCTCGGCGAGGGCTTCAACACGGATCCCGCCACCGGCTTGGAAGCGCTGGCCGTCGGCATGGTCAACATGCTTCGCATCACGGTGTCGGGGATCGTGGCTGCCACCATCCTCGGCACCCTCATCGGGATCGCTCGGCTCTCGTCCAACTGGATCGTGAGCCAGGTTGCCAACGCATACATCGAGTTCTTCCGCAACATTCCGTTGCTCGTCCAGATCTACTTCTGGAACGCCCTGGTGGTCGCACTCGGTGAGCTCAGTGTGGACGACGCAGGGACGGGTTGGTTCTTCGCCTCGGCCAAAGGCATCGCCATTCCGTGGCTCAATCCGGAAGCGGGTCGATGGCAGTACATGGCCTTGATACTGCTCGGCGCGTTCGTGGCGCGGCAGGTGTACAAGTGGCGGGTGCGGATTCTCGAGAACAAGGGCGTCGAGACCCATGCCATGTCATGGGCGCTGGTCGTATTTGCCTCCTTCCTCATCCTGGGGTGGCTGGTCCACCCGATCATGGGTGTGCTCGGCTGGCTGTGGTCCGCCATGGCGTGGCTGTTCGGCAACGTGCCCGTCTGGATCTTCCAGGTCCTGTTGGCGGCGCTCGCCATATGGCTGGCGTACCGGTTCATCGCCAACTTCCTGGACGAGCGGCGAACGCCGGCTGGCTTGGCCAAGCTCACCGACGACGACTACTTCCGGTTGATCGTTGCCGGGCTGCTTGGTCTGGCAGGGGCTCTCTTCTTCTTGCTGGGACCAGGGCAGGCGACGGTCTCGCAGGTGTTGGGACGTACCCGTACCTTCCAGATGAACTGGGGTCTCGAGCCTCTATTCGAGTTCCTGGCATCCAAGTTCGACTTCTCCGGGGGTGCGCCGCTGGACTTCTCCCGACCGGAGGTGGTCGTACCAACTCGTTTCGCCCAGTACTCGACGGAGGTGGGCAAGGCATTCACTCCCGCCTTCGTGGCGGTGTGGGTTGGAGTGACGCTGTACACCGCGGCCTTCATCGGTGAAATCGTTCGAGCCGGCATCATGGCCGTGCACCGCGGCCAGACCGAAGCCGCCAACGCGGTGGGCCTCAAGCGGGGCCAGGTGCTCCGGCTGGTGGTCCTGCCGCAGGCGTTCCGGATCGTGTTGCCGCCGCTGGGCTCGCAGTACCTCAACCTCGCCAAGAACACCTCGCTGGGCATTGCGGTGGCGTACGCCGACATCGTCCAGGTGGGCCAGACCATCTACAACCAGGAGGGGCAAACCCTTGCGGTCTTCCTCATCTGGATGGCCTTCTACTCGTTTGTGAGCCTGATCCTGTCGGGCATCGTCAACTACTACAACCGCAAGATGCAACTGGTGGAGCGATAGATGACTGATCAACCTACTTCCGAAGGCGTCGTCCACGGCGTCATCGAAGAGCTGGAGCTGGCACCCGAGCCACCGCCCCACGGGCCACGGGTCTGGATCCGAGAGAACCTGATCAGCGGCGACACTCGGGTCGCGCAGTTCTTCAACGGGCTGCTGACCGTGGTCTTCGCCCTGATCGCGATCAATCTGATTCAGTTCATCACCAGCTACATCTTCAGCCCGGAGCGGCGTTGGGCCGCCGTCACCCACAACATGAAGCTGATGATGGTGCAGGCGTACCCCCGGGCCGACCTCTTCCGGATCTGGCTGTCGATCGGCATCTTCTTCGTGCTGGTGGCAGTGTCCTTGGCCGCCTGGGGGGTCCACGGCCGTATGAGCCTGTGGACGCTGGCGCGGGGCCTCCGCAGCACCGGAGTCTTCCTGGCGTTGGTCGCCCTCCTGCACGGAGCCTTTGAAGCGACCCAGCTGATCAGCCTCCCCCTGTTGAGCATCGACTCGCCGACAGATTGGAGTGGTACCCGCACGCTGCTCTTCGTGATCGGGGTCGTGCTAGCGGTCGGCGCTCAGCTGTATCTCAATCGCACGGGTCCGGCGGCCAAGCAGCGCTCGATTCCGTTCTTGAGTGTCCTGGTCGCCATCATGGCCATCGTCACGTTGTTGATCTGGACTATCGAGCTACCAGTGCCCGAGGGTCAGTTCGACGAAAGACTGGCGCCGATCGCCACGACGACAACCATCCCGTGGACGGTCCTCTTCCTCGTCGGAATCGCCTCTTTCTTCTTGGGCAAGTGGCTAGTCCGCGTCGTCGATGCGGGCCGACTCCGCCGGCTCTTGGTCTTCCTGTGGGTCTTCTCGTATCCCGTGATCATCATGGTGATCCAGCGCAAGCCCATCCTGGACTGGGGCGACCTGCTCGGCGGCGGGCCGACACCCTTCTTGGAGTCGGCGCTGGGTCTCTTCCTGAGCTTCAGCATCGTGGGCGGCATCATCATGTGGTGGGTTTCGCTTCCCGAGAACATGCAACTCGGCCGCGGCCTGGCGATCGCTCTCGGGGCGGGTATCGCCGTGTTCGGTTGGGTAATCGGTGAGGCGCCCACGTGGACGGCGGTGATCGCGACTCTGGCAGGGGCAGCGTTGATCGCAGGCGGTCTCTTGATCCAGGATCGGATGGAGATCGCCCGCGTCATAGGGTCCGTGGCTGCGGTAGCGGCGCTGCTGGTGTGGTTCATCCCGATGCCGTTCTTGCTGCGCAGCCTCGTGATCACCTTCGCCCTGGTAGCGGTGGCGGCTCCGTCCTTTGGCGGGACAGCACCGGCCCGGATTCGGATCATGGTCATCTGGGTGTCTGCGGTACTGCTCGTCATAGCCACATTCGTGCTCGGCAAGGCCGAGACCGCATTGGAGTTCCAGAGCACCACGTTCCTCGGCGGCTTCAACTTGACGATCTTGCTGGCGATCACCGGAGTCGCCCTCTCCTTCCCGTTAGGCGTGATCTTGGCCTTGGCGCGCACTTCGACGATGCCGATATTCCGTCTCATTTCCACTGGCTACATCGAGCTGGTGCGGAGCGTTCCGCTCATTACCTGGCTGTTCTTCGGTTCGGTGATGCTGGCGCTGTTCCTGCCGGGCGGCGTCGAGTTCGACGAGATCGTCCGTATCGTCGGTGCCATCACCATCTTCAGCGCCGCCTATGTTGCGGAGAACGTCCGCGGCGGCCTGCAGTCGATCAGCAAGGGTCAGTACGAGGCGGCTCGCGCTATGGGCCTGACGACGGTGCAGTCGACGTCACTGATCATCATGCCTCAGGCGATCCGGGCGGTGCTGCCCGCCCTGGTCGGATCGGTGATCGTGTCGTTCAAGGACACTTCGCTGGTTGCCATTATCGGGCTCGCCGACGTGCTGCTTATCGCCCGCACGTTCGTACCGACGCAGTCCAATCCGAGCTTCCTTGGCACCCAACCCCAGATGGTGTTCTTCATAGCACTCTTCTATTGGGTGTTTACGTTTACGTTCTCCCGGCTCGCACTGCGATATGAGAAGAGCTTGGGATTGGGTGAGCGCTGAGGTGAACAGCGTGACAGTTATCGAACGGAGCAGAGCATGACCGATATCGGCAAACCGATGATCATCTGTGAAGGTGTCAAGAAGTGGTTCGGTGACTTCCAGGCGTTGAAGGGCGTCACGACCACCATTGGGGAGCGCGAGGTGGTTGTGGTCATCGGGCCCTCCGGGTCAGGCAAGTCGACGTTCATTCGCTGTATCAATCGGCTGGAGGTCCATCAAGAAGGCCGCATTGCGGTCGACGGCATCGAGCTGACCAACGACTTGCGCAACATCGATGCCATCCGGCGTGAAGTCGGCATGGTGTTTCAGAGCTTCAACCTGTTCCCTCACTTGACCGTATTGGAGAACATCACATTGGCGCCCATCTGGGTGCGCAAGCAGACCCGCACTGAGGCGGAGGAGATCGGCCGGCGCCTGTTGGAGCGGGTCGGCATTCCGGAGCAGGCCGACAAGTATCCCGGGCAGCTGTCCGGCGGGCAGCAGCAACGTGTCGCCATCGCCCGGGCCCTGGCGATGAACCCCAAGGTCATGTTGTTCGACGAGCCCACTTCGGCGCTAGACCCGGAGATGATCAAGGAAGTGCTCGACGTGATGAAGGAGCTGGCGCAGTCCGGCATGACGATGATCGTGGTCACGCACGAGATGGGCTTCGCCCGGGAGGTTGCCGATCGGGTGCTGTTCTTCGACTATGGGGCGATCGTGGAAGAAGGCACCCCGGAGCACTTCTTCACGAACCCGCAGCACGACCGGACCAAGCTGTTCTTGTCGCAGATTCTCTGAGCCGACCCCGCTCGACCTAGACACATCGCCGGGCGGGGCCCGCCGTCAGTCATCACTCGCGCCGATGACGGCACGCTCGAGGCGTCGCATTGCCTCTGCGAGCATCAATCGGGGGCAGGCGATCGTCATGCGGATGAACCCGTCCCCTTCTGTTCCGTAGGTCGCTCCCGGCTCGACCCACAAGCCGGCGTCCCGCAAGCGGGAGTCGAGCTCGGCCGAGGTCATCCCGAGTTCACGGCAGTCGATCCAGAGCAGGTACAGCGCCTCCGGCCGAATGAGCGACATTGGCGGCAGCCGCGCCGCCAGAAAATGCTCGACGTACTCCAGGTTGCCTGCAACGTAGGCGAGTAGCTCTTGGAGCCAGTCTTCCCCGTGCCGGTAGGCAGCCTCGAGCGCAGCCGCCCCCATGACGTTGGCGCCCCACAGCTCGTTCTGGTTGCGCAGCGTGGTTCTGAAGGCGGCGCGCAGCTCGTCATCGGGAATGATGGTGACGGACAGCTTCAGGCCGGGGAGGTTGAACGCCTTGCTGGGCCCGCTGCACACCGCCAGTCGACTGGGATGTTCGCCGCCCAGCGCACCGGCGCTGGTGAACGACGCCCATGGGTATGTCAGGTCGCCGTGAATCTCGTCGCTGACGAGGAGCACGTCGTGGTCGCGGCAGATGGCGGCGACGGCCCGTAGCTCTTGCGGGCTCCACGCCCGGCCGACCGGGTTGTGGGGATTGCACAGCACCATCATCGTGGTTGCCGGATCGGCGGCCTTGGCTTCGAGATCGGCGAGGTCCATCCTGTAGCGGCCCTCGCTGATCACCAGCGGGTTGGGCTGCACCCGCCGGCCGTTGAGTTCCGCCGCCTGAGGTATAGGTCGAAAGACGGGGGGCTGGACCACGACGGCGTCGCCGGGGGCGGTGAATGTCTGAACGAGCAGGTTGATCGCCGGCATCACACCCGAGGTGGGGACTATCCACTCTGGTTGCAGCTGCCACCCATGCCGCCGCGACGTCCAGTCGACGATCGCCTCGAAGAAGCTGTCCTGGTAGGCGGTGTATCCGAACACGCCGTGGTCGACGCGCTGGCGGAGGGCAGCCGTGATCTCCGGGGCGGTCTCGAAGTCCATGTCGGCCAGCCACATCGGCAGCAGTCCGGCGGCATGCGGCGATCCCGCTTCAGACGGATAGGGCAACCACCTATCGTCGTTGCCCGGGAGTGACCACTTGATCGAGCCGGTGCTGCGCCGCTCTAGGACGGCGTCGAAGTCGTAGCTGCCCACGCGGTCTCCGCTAGACAGGCGCGCCCAGCTCGTCCCACAGCCCCTTGTCGGCGACGTCGATCACCGTCCAGGCCATGGCGAGCGCCCCGTCGCGGATCGCTTGCTCACCCGCCGGCGCAATTGTGGCCGCGGCGAACTCCCGTTGGTGATTGACGTAGGGCTCGCAGTGGATGTTCAGCATCGGGTGCAGGCTGGGCAGTTCGTGGCTCACGTTGGCCATGTCGGTAGATCCCGTCTTGAGGATGTCCAGCTCGCCGCTGCGGGGCATGGGCCTACCGAGCGCCTCGCTATTGGCCGCGTACACGTCGGCCAAGACGGGATTGACGATCATGTCCGTGAAGGTGTGTCCCCGGCCGGAGATCTCCATCCGACATCCGGTGGCGGTGGCCGCCGCCTCGAATTGATTGCGCAGCATCGTCGTCAACTCGTCGAGGCGCCGCTTGCTGGCGGCCCGGGCGTACCACGACATCTTGGTGTGCGGGGGTATGACGTTGGGCGCCTCGCCGCCCTCGGCGATGATGCCATGGACCTTGTCGGTGGCGATCAGGTGCTGTCGCATGGTCGAGACGTTGACGTAGGCCTGGACGGCGGCATCGAGCGCGTTGACGCCGAGCTCGGGGGCGAAGGCGGCGTGCGACTCGGTGCCGTAGAAGTCGACGTCGAGGTGAGCCACGGCTAGGAACGGCTTGTCGACGATGTCGCTGGTGCCCGGATGCACCATGATCGAGAAGGCCGCTCCTTCGAAGGCGCCGGCCTCGATGAGGTCGACCTTGCCGCCATAGGCTTCCTCCGCCGGGGTGCCCTGAACCCGTATCCGAATGCCGAGCTCGGAGGCGAGCGGGGCCAGCGCGGCGCCGGCGCCACATGCGGCGGTGGCGATGATGTTGTGCCCGCAAGCATGGCCGACTTCCGGCAGGGCGTCGTACTCGGCGCAGATGATCACTTCCGGGCCGGATTCGCCGGCGCGGGCCGCGAATGCGGTATCCAGCCCGAAACTGGGATAGTCGACCTCCATGCCGTGGTCCTGCAGAAATTGCACCAACCGGGCCGAGGACTGGGTTTCCTGGTAGGCGAGCTCCGGATTCTCGTAGAGCCACCGGGAGATTCCTCGCAGCTCCTCTTCGAGAGCGGCGAAGCGGTCGGCGGCACGTTGTTTCAGATCGATCTCAGCCTCCTTTCGATGATCGGCCGGAGGGTACCCGACGGCGGACGGGCGCGAACGGCCGGGCTCTGGGCAGCCACGTGGTGCTAACCGTCGTCCCATCAGTACTCTCTCCCCATGGCGTCGATCTCATATCCCCCAATCCCGATCTGGGAGCTCGGTCCGCTCAACTTGTCCCTCCATGGCTTGTTTGCCGGTCTCGGATTCGTGGCAGGCTCGATGTTGATGATCCGCGACGTGCGCCGCCGTGGGTTCGATCCCGACAAGACCGTGTCGGTGCTCACCTGGGCGCTGGTCGGCTCGATCCTGGGAGCCCGCTTCTTCACCGTGCCGGCCCATCTCGGCGATCCCGGTTACGGTCTCGACGACATCTTCAGCCTGGCGGGCGACTACTCGATCCTTGGAGGGTATGCCGGTGGCATCCTGGTGGGTTGGTGGCGCTTCCGCCGCTTGGAGATGCCGTTGTGGCCCTACTTCGACGCCGCCGCCGCCGGCTTGGCGATCGGGGCCGTCGTCGGCCGCACCGGTGACATCGCCATCGTCGAGCACCTGGGAGGTCCCACCGATTTCTTCCTGGGCTATCTGCTGGAGCCGGGCTACGAGCCTTCGCCGCAGCACGCGGTGCTCCAGAACTTATGCGACGCCGGGCTGTTCTGCGGCCCCTATCACCCCACCGCCCTCTACGACATGATCGGCGCCGCGGTTTTGTTGGGGGCGATTGTGTGGCTGAGCAGTCACTGGAAGGATCGTCGCTATGGACAGCTGTTCTCGTTCTGGATCCTGTGGTACGGGCTGCAGCGTTTCCTGATCGACTTCACCCGCCTCGGCGCGGCCCGCGACGGAATCACCACACCGGACGGGACCGTCGTGACCGGAGTGATCGCCGACAGCGTCATGGGACCCTTCACCGGGAGCCAATGGGGTGGCCTCGGCGCCGCCGTGCTCGGCGGGGCCATGCTGGTGTACTTCGGCCGTCGTAGCCGGGTGGTGAGCGTCGAGAACGACATCTCGCACGGAGCCCAGCCGCCCGCCCCGGCCGGCGAGGCACCAGAGCAGGCTCCGGTCGATCAGCGGAGAGAGACCTCTTGATATGTGAGTAATCACTCACATATAATGTAGGCCAATGGACGAGGTGTTCAAGGCCATCAACGACCCCAGCCGCCGGCTGCTGCTCGATGCACTGTTCGAGAGGGACGGCCAGACGCTTGGCGAGTTGACCCAATGCCTTCCCGAGATGACTCGCTACGGCGTCATGAACCATCTGCGGGTGCTCGAAGAGGCCAAGCTGATCACCACCATGAGGCAGGGGAGGAGCAAGCTCCACTTCCTCAACCCCGTCCCGATCAGGTTGATCCATGATCGCTGGATCAACAAGTACGCCGAGCTGCGGGTCGGAGCGATCGCCGACCTCAAGGCTCGGATCGAAGGAGGAGCTCCGCGCATGGGCGCACCCGATCACATCTACAAGGCATACATCAACGGCTCCCAGGAAGACGTGTGGGACGCCATCGTCAATCCCGACAAGACCGTGCAGTACTTCTACGGCACGGTGATCGATGTCGACCTCCAAGTCGGCGGCAAGATGAACTACTCATATCCCGACGGGCGGCCGGCGTCCACCGGGGAGATCATCGCCGTCGACCCGCCCAACAAGCTCGAGTTCACGTTCCAGGCGTTGTGGGACGAGGAGCTCATCGTCGAGGGTCCGGCCCGAGAGATCTGGATGCTCGCCGAGGTCAACGGAATGGTCGAGCTCACCATCGAGCTTTACGACGCCCCGGTGGGATCCAAGACCCACACCGACTTCGCCGACGGCTTCCCGTACATCGTTTCCGGGCTGAAGAGCCTGGTCGAGACCGGGAAGGCGCTGCCGGCACCCTATTGATACAACAGCCACGCTGGCGGGGCGCCCTCCGGCGCCTCGCCACCAAAGCTGGCAGAACGTAGTGCGGAGTACGACCGAGTAGAAGCGTTTGTCTGCATCGTCGTGGGCGACCACAATCGCCGTAGCAACGCGTAGAGGGAACGCACATGCACGAGCTCTTTCAGGTCGTATTCGACGCCGTCGATCCGCAGCAGCTGGCTGC
The DNA here is from genome assembly GCA_041605955.1 of Acidimicrobiia bacterium. Classification (GTDB taxonomy): domain Bacteria; phylum Actinomycetota; class Acidimicrobiia; order Spongiisociales; family UBA5794; genus JAHEJX01. The sequence goes on along the minus strand of JBFIXI010000043.1, from coordinate 7,097 downwards.
TTTCTGGGCCGAAGCCCTGCACTACGAGCTGCAGCTGCCTCCGGAGGGGTTCGACACCTGGGAAGAGTGGGCCGACAAGATGGGGGTCCCGGAGGAGGATCGGGACAAGCTGGTGGCGATCGTCCCCAAGGGCCCGGTGGGCAACCGCATCCTGTTCCAGAAGGTTCCCGAGGGGAAGTCGGCGAAGAACCGGGTCCATATCGATGTGCCCAGCGGTGCCGAGCGCAATGCTCCCAAGCTGGAGCGGCTCGAGGCTATCGAGGCGAAGGTGGTGAGATTGGTCGAGCTGGGCGGCACGGTGGGGGAGTCTCACTCCGAGTTCGGATCGGTGTGGACCGTGATGCAGGATCCCGAGGGCAACGAGTTCTGCGTCGTCTAGGGCGGGTTGCGCCGGCGTGAGTCGCCGTCACAGAGCCGCGCCAATGGTCCGTCATCTGAAGTCGAACGTGCGGACTATGGGCTCCCTGGACCACTTGAAAGTGGGGATCACGGTGCCGCCGCTGAGGAAGCGCTCCCGCTCGCCGGCGTCGTTGATCCAGTAGCTGAGAGTCTTGACGTAGAACATATGGTGGGTGACGTGCAGCTCGATGCGACCGGTCAGCAGCGCCTCGAGGAAGGCGGTCACCCGCGGGACCATGCGGTCGGTGGCCAACGGGCCGACGGCGAAGTCCATGAACTCGTGCTCGACGTCGAAGTGCTCGTGCTCCTCGCCGTAGTTGACCACGACCTCCTCGCCGAAGGCTTCGATGCCGACGGTCAGCTCCGGTTTGTCGCGGTGCCGCAGCTCGATCGAGATGCCTCCGACCCCGGGCTCGATCGTGGAGCGCCCCGCGTCGAGCTGGGTGGGTGCGATGGCGTCGAGCAGCGCCTCGAGCTCGTCGAGGAGCTGCCGAGTCAGCGCATCAACGTCGTCCGGGAGGTCGATGGCCGCGAAGTGCTCGGAGAGCGCCATGAGCGCAGTCTGCCAGCTCGGCGCTACCAGCTGCGGACAGTGTCCGGCAACCGAAAGGGCATGCCTGGTAGAGCGCATGGAGACCGTTCTCGCCATCCTGGCAGCGGTGGTTGTCGTCACTCTCGTCGCCTACTTCGTCTGGCGGAGCCGGGTGCAGCTGCGGCCCCAATCTTCTGATCCGGCCACCGGCCCCACATCCAAGCCGTATCCTCCCGGCGCCCGACCCGCCGGTCCCGGCGCTGAAGGCATGAACGTCGCCGGAGCCGGCGAGACTCTCCCCGGCCCCCGAACCGACCCCCAGTCGGGCCTCTCCAGAACAGTTACGTTGACGGCCGCTGGCCACCCAACACCAGCTGGCCACCCAACACCAGGGGCCGCCCCGGAGGGCGGCCCCTGGTCGCTTCGCATGTCGGGGTCGATCTAGAAGCGGTCGCCCGACTCTTCCTGGCGTTGGCGACTGCCGCCGTTGGTGGAGCTGAAGATCTCGCCGATGGCGCCGACGGATCCGAGAATCCCGGACATCTCCATCGGGAGGAAGATCTTCGTCGCTTGACCGTCGGAGATTCCCTCCAGGGCCTTCAGATACTGAATGGCGATCAGGTCCGGAGTCGGGTCGCCGGTGTGGATAGCACCGAAGACTCGCTCGATGGCTTGCCCTTCACCCTCGGCCACGGTGAGCTTCTGGAACTTCTCGGCCTCGGCAACCTGCTTGATGGCCTCGGCCTGCCCCTCAGCCTCGAGGATCCGGGCTTGCTTGACACCCTCCGCCTTGAGGATCTGCGAGCGCTTGTCACCCTCGGCCTCGGTGACCAGAGCACGCCGGTCACGCTCGGCCTTCATCTGCCGATGCATGGCGTCTGTGACGTCTGCCGGCGGATCGATGCGCTGGATCTCGACACGGACGACCCTGGTGCCCCAAACATCGGTCGCCTCGTCGAGGATCTCACGGAGCTGGGCGTTGATCGTGTCACGGGACGTCAGTGCGTCGTCCAGGTCCATGTCACCGACGACGTTACGAAGGTTGGTCTGTGCCAGCTTCGTAGCGGCGACGATGAAGTTGGCCACGTTGTACTTCAGCTTCACCGGGTCGGTGGCTTGGTAGTACACGACGGCGTCCACGGTCACGACGACGTTGTCCTTGGTGATGACCTCCTGTGGCGGAACGTCGACGACCTGCTCACGCATGTCGACCCGACGCAGCGCCTTGATGAACGGCATCACCCAGCGCAAGCCGGGTCCGACCGTCTTTTCGTAGCGGCCGAATCGCTCGATGAGTCCAAGCTCGAACTGCTTGACCAGCTTGAAGCCGGTGGCGGCAACCACGAACAGGAGTACGAGGATCACGCCGAATGCACCTACAAATGCACCCATGTGTTTCCTTTCCCTTTCCTATCTTCGATCTGTTTGAACTCTGATTTACGCCTCGTCGATCGGGGCGACGATGAGTCGGGTGCCCCGCACTTCGACGATCTTGACCTCGGTGCCCTCGGGAATCTCCTCGGGTAGGTCGGTCGAGGCTCGCCAGTTCTCCGTTTCGACACGGACTCGGCCGGTTCCTTTGGCGCGCGACACCGGGACCAGCACCGTTCCCATCTTGTCGGCGTAACGGTTGGCGCCGACCGGAGGCTGGTCCTCATCGGTGTCGGTGTAGCGCTGCAGGGCGACCAGGGCGATAACGCTGATGACCAGGAAGGAGATCAGGGTGACGGTGGGGGGTACCCCGAGGAACGACATCACGGCTGCGATGGCGGCGCCAATGGCGAACGGCAGCAGGAAGAAACCGGCGGTAAGGATCTCCCCGACGAAGAGCACCAGGGCTCCGATGAGGAAGGTCCACTGCAAGATCTCGTTGTCCACTTCGTTCTCCTTTGGTGCGAAAATCAAAACTCCCGCTGTCAGCGTCAGGATGGCCACGACCGACCACATCATCTGCGTGGTACGCCTGACCCGACGCTTCTTCGACCCGGCGCCGGAGATGACCATCGGCCGCCGATAACTGCGAGCCCACTCCTCGGCGAACTCCTCGAGGTTGGTTCCGATCACCGCCTCCGGTGTCTTGCCGGCCCGGGCGGCCTCTTCGAGATGCGAGATCAGCTCGACCTTCATCTCCTTGACGGCCCTGCTAGGCACGTGGGTGACAGACCAGTACGCTTGGCAGCGGTCGACCACCTCAGCGATGCTCATCTGTTCAGGCATGGATTTCTCCGTTGCTGCCATTAAGCACCTCTCCAACCCCGGCCGACAGCCGGTTCCATTCCTCGCTCCAATCGGCGAGCTGTTGCTGGCCTGACTTCTCGATGCGGTAGTACTTGCGGGGCGGGCCGCTGGCGGATTCGACGAAGTAACCGGCGATGTAGCCCTTCTTCTGCAGGCGGCTGAGCAGGGGATAGATGCTTCCCTCGCTCACCAGCTCGAGGCCTTTGCTTTGCAGCTTGTCGACCATCTCGTATCCGTAGCTCGGCTCCTCTGCGATCAGCGCGAGCAGCACCATGTCCAAGACACCTTTGAGCAGCTGGGAGCTGTGTTCCACTGGCGTAGATCCCCTCTCGGGTGGTGTCACCGCTATTGATCGAGTAGCTGAGCGCCTTGGTCACCTCAAGTATCCTGCGATGCAGGCTACTTGTGAATCCAAGTGTCAGGCTATCCCGGCTACCTTGCGAACAAAGGTATCATAGTTGGCAAGGCGTGTAAAGAGCAGTCAGGGCAATCTCCAGCTCCACTCGAGCGCGGTTGAGCACATCGAATCCAAAGTAGGTGGCGTTAGGTAGGGATGACCACCCGATAACCCACTACCTGTGACCGACTACGGGCCCCAGCCGAGAACTCCGCTGACCGACTCCGTGTCCTAGGCACACAGGCGTAGGGGCTGAAGCAGGTAGGCATTGGTTGTCCTGCGGGCCAGAATGGGTCCGCAGGACAACCGTCGTTCGCGACATTGATCGTCTCGAGAGGTGCAATTGGCAGATAGCTCGATGTCGAGCCGGGTCGGAGCCATCGTGATCGGTGCCGTGCTGATCTTGGGCGCATTCTTCATCGGAAGCGCGTTCAGCGGCTTCAGTCTCTTCGGCGGAGGTGAGGAGTACGTCGACATCGGCGTGTCGGTGGTGGAGCAGGTGCGCAACGTCGCCGAGCTCACCACCGTGGAGATGGTTCAGACGACCACGATCGAGAAGGGCACGGATTTTGGGTGGCTCAACTGGGCGCGCGGCGACCGGGTGTTCATGTTCGTGGTTGCCCACATCGGCGCCGGCATCGATTTCGATCGGTTCTACACGGGCAGCTTCCAAGTCGACAACGACTCGGGAACCGTTACCGTCGAGATGCCACCCGCCCAGATCACCTACGTGGCACTCGACAACGAGCAGACCCAGGTGATCGACCGCAGCACCGGGATCTTCACTAAGGGCAATCCCCAGCTCGAATCGGATGCCCGCCAGGTGGCTGAGCAGGTGCTTCAGGAGACGGCCATCCAAGCGGGAATCTTGGAACAGGCCGAGAAGAACGCGCGAAATGTAATCGAGGGATTGCTCCTGGAGCTGGGATACACACAGGTAGTGTTCGTGGAACCGCGTACGGACACCTAGGGGGCTGATAGCGGCGGGGTGCGCGGCCTAGGTACGTAGGCAAGCCAGGGAGCGCTGGAAACCGATGCCCTTGGGGCATGAACCGTTCAACTTGCTGCCCGTGTCCGCCCGTCCGCGATGGGCGTGGTATCACGATCCCGGAAACCACCTGCTGGCCTCGATCGTGGTCTTGGTAGCGGCATTCGCCCTGGTGGCAGCCCCCTTGCCGTGGGCTCCGGGAGATCCGGTCGCCCGCGCCACCCACGAAGACTTCTGTTACATGGTCGCCGACGCGGGCAATACCCTCACTCGCTATGACAGGGTTACGCAAACCGAGACGATCATTGGCCCGCTGGGGGTGGGCTTGGTGGAAGGGATCGCTCTCGACCCCAACACCGGAGTCCTCTACGGCGCCAATGCAAGCACGCTCGGCACGATCGACACGACGACCGGTGCCTACAGCACTATTGGGGCGTTTGGCTCGGGGAGCGGTCCTTTGGGGAATGTCAATTTCACGGACGTCGACGGCCTGGCGGTCGATGCCCTGACTGGAGAGCTGTACGGGTCGGCCTTCCTAAGCGCTAACAACTTTCTCATCAAGATCGACAAAGCGACGGGTTCGCTCATCCCTGGTGCATTTGGCGGTGACGACTATCTGGCCCTGACCAATATCAGTCACATAGACGACATCGCAATAGATCCTGCGACCGGCGTGATCTACGCCTCCGACTCACCCTCCGGTAGCAACGTACTGCGGACCATTGACCCGGTGACCGGCTTCGCCACCGAGGTGGGGCCTTTCGGAGCCGATGACATGGAGGGTCTATCGGTCGACCCCAGCGGAAACTTGCTCGGCTCCAACGGCAACCCAGCTGAGTTCTACGAGATCGACAAGAACACGGGAAACGCCACCTACATAGCGGACCTCGGACCCGGGTCGCTCGGTGATTACGAGGCCATAGCCTGTTTGACCACATTCTTCGCCGAGGCGGATCTCGAACTCACCAAGACGGTCAACAACCCCACCCCTGTGTCGAACGAGACGGTGACCTTCACCGTCACCGTCGACAACCTGGGACCACACGACACCGGGGGCGTGGCCGTCACCGATCTGCTGCCTCCGGGACTCACCTACGAGTCAGACGACGCGGGCGGAAGCTATGACCCGGGGACCGGGGTGTGGACGATCGGAACGCTGGCCAACGGCGGCAGCGCGACGATCAACATCGACGCCACCGTTCCGGCCGCCGGCTCGTTCGACAATATCGCCGAAGTCACTGCAGCCAACCTCATGGACCCGGACTCGGTACCCGGCAACAGCGACCCTGCTGAGGACGACCAGGACAATGCTGCGATCGCGGTGCTGCCCGCATCGATCGGCCTGGTCAAGACGCTGCTAGCCAACGCCGACGAGGATGCGTCGGGGGACGTAACCCTCAACGACACCTTGACGTTCGAGTTCGTCGCCACCAACACCGGATCCGTCGACCTCACCAACGCAACCGTCTCCGATCCGTTGCCGGGCCTGTCGGCGATCACATGCGCCCCTGCCCAAGGCTCGACGCTGGCCCCTGCGGAATCGATGACGTGCACCGCCACGTACTCGGTGACGCAGGCTGATGTGGACAACGGTCTGATAGACAACACCGCTAGCGCCGTAGGTACTCCGCCGACCGGACCCGATGCAACCGCTGAAGCTTTGCTGTCGACTCCGGTGGCGCAAGACCCGTCGATCGGCCTCGTGAAGACGTTGCTCGCCAATGCCGACGAGGACGCTTCGGGCGACGTGTCGCTGGGCGACACGTTGACCTATCAGTTCGTGGCCACCAACGACGGCACGGTGACGTTGAGCAACGTGGCCATCAGTGATCCGTTGCCGGGCCTGAGCGCCTTGTCGTGTGCGCCGGCTGCCGGCTCCAGCCTGGGCCCGGGCGAGTCGATAACGTGCACCGCCACGTATTCGGTGACGCAGGCCGATGTCGATGCTGGGGTCATCAACAACACCGCAACCGTCGATGCGACCGATCCCGGGGGCAACCCGCTGGCTGCGAGCGATTCCGAGTCCGTGCCGGTTCCCCAGTTCCCCGCGATCAGCCTGGCGAAGACTCTCTTGACGAATGCCGACGAGGACGGGTCGGGGGACGTATCTGTGGGCGACACGCTGACGTATCAGTTCGTCGTGAGCAATGACGGCAACATGACCCTCACCAATGTCACCGTCACCGATCCAATGCCAGGTCTGTCTCCCATCATCTGTGCTCCCGCCCAAGGCTCGTCGCTGGCGCCTACCGAGACCATGACGTGTACCGCTAACTATTCGGTGACGCAGGCCGATGTCGACGCCGGCGGCATCGACAACACCGCCACGGCCAGCGGCTCCGCCGGCTCGGGGGCTCGGCTCACCGCGATGGACTCGGAGAGCGTTCCCATAGGCCCCGTCCCGTTGGTGGTGTTGGTGAAGTCGTTGTTGTCGAATGCTGATGAGGATGGGTCGGGGGATGTGTCGGTGGGGGATACGTTGACGTATCAGTTTGTGGCGACCAATGACGGCAACGTGACTTTGGATGGTGTCACGATCACGG
>JBFIXI010000042.1:0-36095 GCA_041605955.1 Acidimicrobiia bacterium | reverse complement strand
CGAGATCGATCGTGGTGATGTTTGCCACTCGAACGGCGTAATCCTGGCGGACCGCGCTCGCGCTGATACCTGAGGAATCAGGCACAGGATGCTCGGCAGGGCGCCAACGAGGTCTCCTGACTTTCGACTCTGGACGGGCCGATGCCCGTTGGCCAGTGTGGAAGTTGATTCCAGGTGGCTGCGGACGGCACTGCGTTGCCGCCGCACCGATGCCTCGACGCCAAACGGTGCAGGGGAGGGGAGAGATTCGATGTCGAAGCGGGCTTTGTGGGCGCCACTCGTCTTAGGCGTCATGGCGTTCTCCGCGGCGGTCGCACACGCCGCCGCCCCGATCGAAGCGGACGGCGTCTTGACCTACGACACGCCGGTCGTGTTGGAGGTCAGGCAGGCCGGTCAGACGACCTTCATCGACGCCGTCGCCGACGGCTCGATAACCGGAACGCTGAACGGTGTCATCCACGAGGAGTACACCGTCGTTCATCACGCCAAGGCTCAGTTCAACACCTATCGGGGCCTGATTGACTTCGAGGGCGTCGTGGTCGATGCCGACGGCGTGGCGCACGAGGGTTCTCTGCGGTTGCGGACGCACGGTCGGCAGGATCCCGGGCTGATCGTGCCGAGTGACACGCCCTGGTATACGTCCTGGGTGATCGTCGGCGGCAGCGGTGGCCTCGAGCACGTTCAGGGTCACGGCACCGGGACGCTGGTCGGATTCGACCTGGTGTACACCGGCCTCGTTCACTTCGGGGGGCAGTGACGCCGATCGATTCGGCGCATTGGTGAGCGCAGGGGAGTTGTTTGCGGACGCGACTCCGGCGTTCGAGCGGCCCGCGGGGCCGGACCGAACCCGCCCCGATCCGCGTCCGCCGCTAGTCGTCGCCGATGAGCGTTGCGGCCGTCGCGTTCTTGTACAGCGCGGTCGTGTAGTTGTTTGAGCTCTGGTCGAAGAAGCCGATCATCTCGCCCATCAGCTTGCCGTAGACGCCATCGGCGTCCTTGGCGGCCTCTGCCAGGGCGTCCTGGGCCCCGTAGCTGTCCAATTCGAGGAACGTGTGGACGGCGCCGGTGCCCTTCTCGGCGTATATCGCGAAGTATGTGCCGAGATATTTGACTCCTGGCGGTTGAGCATTGGCGAGCTCTTTCTCGTTTGAGTCGAGCCATGCCTGGAACTCGTGTGCCTTGCCTTCCTTGAGATCGCCCCCGTACTGCAGGATGAATGTCACGGCGATCCCTCCTTTCGACGACTGGGATCTGTCATATCTCGAACCTACCGCAGGGCGGATGACGGCCGCGGCGCAGCGCGACACGCCTCTCCAAGATGTGCCGAGAAAGCCGGAACCCGGTGGTAACCGGCGACGTCATATCTGCCGGACAGACGGTGTTCACGCCCACGAAAGGAACCAAGATGTACTCGTCCAGACTCGCGTTGATTGCGGCCGTGCTCGCGGTGGCCGCAGCGGCCTGCGGCGATACGACGGCAGCTACTACCACTCCCGGGTCGGCCACGACGGCAGCCACGACTGCCCCCACCACAACGAGCGAGGCTCCCGGCACAACCACGACGACCGAGTCGCCGACGCCTGATCCGATCAAGCGGGCGCGCATCGAAGTGGCGACGCCGCTTGGGGGAGATGAGGTTTCCAGCCCGCTGACCGTCAGCGGCATGAGCAACACCTTCGAGGCCACCGTCTATTACCGGCTCACGGCCGACGGTGCGGTCCTGAGCGAGGGGTTCACCATGGGCGGCACTGGGGATTGGGCGCCATTCGAGGCAGTGATCGAGTTCGACAACGCCTGCTGCACCGAGCTGCTGCTCGAAGTCTTCGAGATCTCAGCGGCGGACGGCTCCGAGAAGAGCCTCGTGTCGATCCCGCTCTCGGTCGCGGCGACCGGCTGAACGCCAGTAGGTCACTGGGTCCGCGGCGGCACGTGTCCCCTCCGCCGCGGGCCACTTCTCGCAGCTGCCTTCAAGCCCGCGTCAACGGGAGCCGCGGATCCGGGGGAAGGCCGTCGAGCAACGCGCGGGCCCACGCGAGATCGGGATCGTCACAGAACTTCCAGGTGCGCTCTTCTGACGGGCCGGCCATGACGTTGAGGTAGTACATGTGGTGTCCGGGCGTAGCGGCCGCCGGCCCGTGGTATCCCCGTGGAACCAGAAAGACGTCGCCATCGCGCACAGTGACCGTCTCGTCGATGGATCCATCCGACGTGTAGCACGAGAAGAAGCCGGTGCCGGCCTCACCCGCGATACGGAAGTAGTAGATCTCCTCGAGCTCGACCTCGTCGGCGGTGAGCTCGTCGTGCTTGTGGGGCGGATACGACGACCAGCTTCCATCGGGGGTGAGCACCTCCACCGCGATCAACCGATCCGCTTCGAACATGTCGGCGCTCAGGAAGTTGTTGATCTGCCGAGTGCCGACTCCGCCACCGCGAACCTCGATCGGGATGGCATCGGCCGGCACCGAGTACGGGTCGATACGGCGCCGCGCTTTGGCGGTGCACAACGCCGTCTCGCCGGCTCCGGTGAGGCGAAACTCGCTATCGATCGGGACGTAGGCGAATCCGGCGATTCCTTCGAAGACCCCGGGCCGCCCATCGAGGTCGAAGCTGTGGTGCTCCACCTCCACTCGACACGATCCCGCCAGCGGGAGCACCGCGATCTCTCGATCGCCCGTCTCCACCAGCTGCGGCTTGCCTTCCTCCAGAGTGAACACCGTCAGGCCGCTGTAAGCCCAGCCGGCCGACTCGGCCGTGATCTCGAGCGTTGCATCGTCGCGAGCGGCTTGCGGCAGAAATAGTTGCTGTGTCATCGGTGGCGACTCCCGGGTGGGCGATGCGCAGATAGCCGAAGCCTTGTTTGGAACGTTCCATCGAACCTAACCGGGCTGTGCTTCTGGTGTCAAAACTTCGAGCCGGCGGCTTGGTCTCATGAGTGGGAGGTACCTTTGTTGACAGCGTTTCCACGCCGCCAGTAGCGTGCGTCGCGGTAACCATTGGAACGTTCCATTCGGGTTAGGTGCTGTATCCATGCGGGTTGGTCTCATCGGAGCCGGTCGGATTGGGACCACCCACGCCAAGGTGCTGGCGACACTGCCGGGGGTGGCCGGCATCGTGATCTCCGACGTGATCGCAGACCGGGCGGACCAACTCGCCGCCGCCCTCCCGGGGGCGTCCACCGCAGCTGAGAGCGACCTGCTCGGTCAGGTGGACGCACTGGTCATCGCATCGAGCACCGATACTCATGCCGCCCTTCTCGAGTCGGCGGCGCGGGCCGGGTTGCCCACCTTCTGTGAGAAGCCGATAGCGCTCGACCTGGAGAGCACCCGGCAAGCCGTCGCCGCGGTCGAGGCGGCGGGCATAGTCGTTCAGATGGGTTTCCAACGCAGGTACGACCCGGCGATGCGCTCTATTCGTGAGAGCATCCACAGCGGGGAGCTCGGCACGCCCTACCTCATTCGAAGCCAGACCCACGATCCGGCACCCCCGCCCCTCGACTATGTGCGTGTCTCGGGCGGGATCTTTCGCGACTGCCTGATCCATGACATCGACGCAGTGCGATTCGTGAGCGGCCAAGAGGTCGTCTCGGTGACCGCAATCGGGGCGGTGCTCGGCTTTCCAGAGATCGGCGAACTGGGCGACGTCGACAGCGCGGCGGCGATGCTGACCTTGTCGAACGGAACCCTGGCTCAGCTCTCGGGATTGCGGCACGACCCCGTCGGTTACGACGTTCGGCTCGAGGTGTTCGCCGCCGGCGGATCTGTGGCCGCCGGATGGAACGATCGCACCCCCATCCACTCCGCGGAGCCGGGAGTCGCCCCGCCGACGGATCCGATCACCACGACATGGGATCGGTTCGACGTAGCGTTCCGCGACGAGATGGCGGCGTTCGTGCGGGCAGTGCGCGGCGAGGAAACACCGGCGTCCAATCATCGTGACGCCTACGAGGACCTGCGGGTGGCGGTGGCCTGCGACATGTCGCGAGCGCAGGCCCGCACCGTCGAGATGAGAGAGATCGAATGACCGACCTGATGAATCGAATTGCGGGGGCACCCATCACGTGGGGCGTCGATGGCTCACCGGGGTGGGGTCACCTGATGGGTCGGGATCGGGTGATGGCCGAGATGAGGGACACCGGACTGGTGGCCACCGAGCTGGGCCCGGACGGGTACCTACCTACAGATCCCGGGGAGCTGGACGCGTACCTGGAGAGCTACGGGCTGCACGTCGTGGCCGGGTTCGTCCCGGCCCTGCTCTACCGTCCGGAACGGATCGAACAGGAGCTCGACTACGTGCAGCGGGCGGCGCACCAGCTGGCCGGGGTCGGCTCTACCGTGCTGGTTCTGGGAGCTACGTCCCACCTCGACGGGTACGACACCTCGGTGAACATGAGCGATGCCGAGTGGGAGGTCTTTCTCGTCAACCTCGCCCGGTTGGAGGAGGTTGTGACCGGCGCAGGTCTGCTCACGGCGTTGCATCCGCACTGGGGCATGGCAATCGAAACCGACGCCCACGTCGAGCGACTGCTGGAGACGTGCGATGTCGGGCTGTGTCTCGACACCGGTCATCTGTACCTGGGAGGGGCGGATCCGGTGGCGATCGCACAGCTCGCCGCCAGCCGCATTCACCACGTGCACCTGAAAGACGTCGACGCAGGATTCGCCGCCCGGGTTCGCTCGGGCACGCTGGGATTCCGTCAGGCGGTGATCGACGGCATGTTCACTCGCCTCGGGGAAGGCGACGTGGAGATCGCCGGCGTCGTCCGAACGCTCGAGCAGGCGGGCTACCGAGGGTGGTACGTCATCGAGCAGGACAAGTCGTTGGCCGCCGAGCCGCCCTTTGGCGAAGGGCCCTACGCGGACGCGGCCGCCAGCGTCGAGTATCTGCGAAAGCTGGCATCCGTGGGCGATGGCGATGACTGAACGGCGGCTGCGCATCGGCCTGATCGGCTTCGGCTGGATGGGACAGGCCCACTCCCGCTCGTACCGCAGCATCCCGGTCTACTTTCCCGAGTCGGGGATCAGACCGGCGCTCCAGGTCGTGGCGGACACCATGCCGGACCGACTGGAAGTGGCGACGTCCAACTTCGGGTACGAGCACGGTACGGCCGAGTGGCGGGAGGTGGTCGAGCGCAACGACGTCGACGTGGTCGACATCTGTGCTCCCAATGGGCTCCATCAAGAGATCGCCGAAGCGGCCGCGGCGGCCGGCAAGCACATCTTTTGCGAGAAGCCGGTAGGCCTCGAGCCGGCGGCGACTGCTGCGATCGAGGCTGCCGCCCGCCGTGCCGGTGTCATCACGGGGGTGGGCTACAACTATCGGTGGGCGCCGCTGGTCCAGTACACCAAACAGCTCATCGACGAGGGGCGACTCGGTCAGCTGACCCACTATCGCGGTCGGTTCTTCTCCATGTACGGGCGCGATCGGCTTGGACTGTTGTCCTGGCGCTTTCTGCAAGAGAAGGCCGGGTACGGGGCGCTCAGCGACATCATGTCGCATGCGATCGACATGGCGCAGCATCTGAGTGGGCCGATTCGCCGGCTCGTGTCGGTCCGCGAGATCTTCGTCAAGCAGCGGCCGCTCCCGCGGCCCGGGGCGGGAACTCATTACGAGCGGGGGACACCCGACGATCCGACCGGTACGGTGACCAACGAGGACTACGTGGGCGCACTCGTCGAGTTCGAGAACGGGGCTCGGGGAACTCTGGAGGCCGATCGATCCATCTTCGGCCCGCAGAGCTCCATGGCCTTCGAGCTGAACGGCTCGAAGGGAGCCGCGTCATGGGACCACGAGAAACTGAACCAGTTGCAGCTCTACCTTCCCGAGGAACAGCACAACGACGGGTTCGTCGAGGTGTTGGCCGGCGACGCCTTCCCTCATCAGGGACACATCGTGCCCGGCGGGGGCAACTCCCTCGGATACGAGGACTTGAAGATCATCGAGGCGTACGAGTTCCTCGGCGCAGTGACCGCGCAGCGACCCCACAGCCCCGGATTCGAGCAGGCGCTTGGCAACGCATCGGTTGCTGCCGCGATGATCAGGTCGTGGGAATCGGGAGCCTGGGAGCCCGTGACCAGCTTGCGGATCGACTGACCCGGGGCGAACGACTGAGAGTGAGGAGCCGACCATGGAGACCATCCGCCTGACCACGGCGCAAGCCATCGTGAAGTGGCTGCTGAACCAGTACACGGTCGTCGACGGTGAGGAGCTGCCGGTGTTCGCCGGCGCCTTTGGCATCTTCGGGCACGGCAATGTGACCTGCCTCGCCGAAGCGCTCCAACCCGTGCAGCTGCAGCTGCCCACGTGGCGGGGCCACAACGAGCAATCGATGGCGCTGGCGGCGGTGGCCTACGCCAAGGCGATGCGCGGCCGCCGCATCATGATTGCCACCTCGTCCATCGGCCCGGGATGCACCAACATGGTGACCGCGGCCGCAGCGGCGCATGCCAACCGGATACCGCTGCTCCTCTTTGCCGGGGACACTTTCCAGCACCGGATCGTCGACCCGGTGCTACAGCAGGTGGAGGTATTCGACGATCCGACCGTCACCGTCACCGATACGTTCAAGCCGGTGACCCGCTATTGGGATCGGATCACGCGCCCGGAGCAGGTCCTGCAATCCCTGCCGCAAGCTTTGGCCGTGATGCTGGATCCCGCCACCCGCGGCCCGGCGTTCTTGGCTCTTCCCCAGGACATCCAGGCCGAGGCGTACGACTATCCGGCGCGGTTCTTCGAGCCGAGAACCCACTACATCCGGCGCCCCGGCCCCGATCCGCGCGATATCGCGGCCGCGGTGGCGGCGATTTCCTCTGCCCGAAAACCGCTCATCATCGCCGGCGGCGGCGTCCACTATTCACAAGCGGTGGAGACGGTGACCGAATTTGCGGTCGGCCGCGCCATCCCGGTGGTCGAGACGGTGGCGGGCAAGTCGACGTTGCTCTCCGACCACCCCAACTACGCCGGTCCGATCGGAGTGACCGGCTCGACGGCGGCCAACGCAGTGGCGGAGGACGCCGACGTCGTCATCGCGGTGGGCACTCGACTCCAGGACTTCACGACCGGGTCGTGGGCGGTGTTCAAGAACCCGGCGGTGCGCTTCATCGCGGTCAACACGGCCCGGTGGGACGCCCACAAGCAGATGGCGCAGCCGGTCGTTGCCGACGCCAAGGTCGCCATCGAGGCGATCGACGCGGAGCTGGGCGACTACCGGGCTCCGACGGAGTGGCTTCAATCCGCGCAGCGGCACATCGCTGCGTGGCACGAGTATCTCGACTCGTGGAAGCAGCGCGACCCCACCGCCTCCCCGGCCTATGCGCAAGTCATCCAGGTCATCAACGAGCTGTGCGACGACGGCGACTATTGCCTATCCGCCGCGGGGGGGTTGCCCGGCGAGCTGACGATGGGATGGCGCAGCAAGTCCGTCGGCTCGTTCGATTCCGAGTACGGCTACTCGACCATGGGTTACGAGATCGCCGGGGCCTGGGGCGCCAAGATGGCGCGCGGCGAGGGTGACGTCATCGCCTGGGTCGGGGACGGCTCCTACCTGATGATGAACTCGGACGTCTATTCCACGGTGATGACGGGCCACAAGGTCATCTTCATGGTGCTGGACAACGGGGGCTTCGCGGTGATCAACCGGCTGCAGGTGAACACAGGCGGGGAGGAATTCAACAACCTGCTGCGGACCGCACGTCACACCGAATACTTCCATGTGGACTTCGTCGCCCACCTCCAGGCGATGGGCGCAACCGCGGAGAAGGTGGAGCGCCTCGACGACCTGCCGGCCGCCTGGGCCCGCGCCAAGGCTTCGGATCGCAGCTACGGCATCGTCATGGACATCGACGAGTACACCTGGACCGAAGGGGGCACCTGGTGGGAAGTTGGCGTGCCGGAAGTCAGCGATCGTGAACAGGTGCGCCTCGCCCGCGCCGAGTGGGAAGCGGAGAAGAAGCACCAACGGGCAGGGGTCTGATGGCGGTCGCTGCAATCCAGTCGCACTTGTGGCGCGGCCGTCGACTGCTTCAGGAGTCCGCCCGATGACATTCCGCTACGACCTGGTCACCCTGGGGCGGGCCAACATGGACCTCTACAGCCAGGACATCGGAGCCGAATTCGAGGACATCACCGGGTTCGATGCGATGGTGGGCGGCAGCCCCACCAACATCGCCATCGGTACCGCCCGCCTCGGACTACGCGCCTTGGCGTTGACGGCGGTCGGGGATGACCGAGTCGGCGATTTCGTTCTGCGATACCTGCGGTCGGAGGGAGTCGAAACCGCCTACATCCCGCGCAAGCAGGGCAAGCTGACGTCGCTCGCGTTGCTCGGCGTTCAGCCGCCGTCGCACTTCCCTCTGTCCTTCTACCGGGAGGATCCCGCCGACATCTACCTGACTGTCGACGAATTCGAGGCGCTGCCGCTGAACGAGGTGAGGGCAATCGAGCTGTCCGGCAACGCCTTCAGCCGCGGCACGTGTGCGGCCACGGCGGTCCACGCCGCCCGGCGGGGCCGCGACCTCGGCCTGACGATGTTCATGGATCTCGACTTCCGAGACACCGAATGGCCGACTCCGCGAGCCTTCGGGGAAGCCCTGCGGCCGGTCTTCCCACTGCTCGACGTGCTCATCGGAACCGAAGAGGAGTTCTACGTCGCCCTGATGCCGAACCCGGAGACGGTGATCTCGAGCGGTGAGGTACCCGATGATGAGCACGGTCGCCTGGACGAAGAGGTGGCCCGGCTCATCGAGGGCGGCACGGGAGCGGTCGCGCTCAAGCGGGGGCCTCGCGGGGTGACCATCCTCACCGCAGCCGACCGCGTGGATGTGCCCGGATTCGCGGTCGAGGTCGTCAACACAGTCGGTGCCGGCGACGCATTCGCCGCTGGGCTCATCCGCAGCCGACTCAACGGCCTCGACTGGTGGGACGCCGCCCGGTTCGCCAACGCCTGCGGAGCCATCGAGGTGACGCGGCATGGATGTGCCTCCGCGTTCCCGACCGAGACCGAAGTCGACGAGTTCATGGCCGCCCAGCAATGAGGGCGCTCACGCCCGGCAAGGTACGCGGGCTGACCACGACTTCGGGCCCAGCTGGGATATTCACCGTGCTCGCCATCGACCACCGCGACTCGATGCGAGTGGTACTCGACCCGGAGGACCCGGCCGCGGTCCCCGCAGCGAGGCTGACCGAGATCAAGTTGTGGCTGTTGGCCGCGCTGGCGTCCGAAGCGACCGCCGTGATGTTGGACCCGGAGTACAGCGCGGCGCAAGCGATCGCCACCCGGTCGCTCCCCGGCGGCATCGGTTTTCTGGCGGCGCTCGAGGCACAGGGCTACATGGGCGACCCGACGGCGCGCCAGACGTCGCTCCTCGACGGCTGGAGCGTGGAAAAGGCCAAACGGCTGGGGGCGTCCGGAATCAAGCTGCTGGTGCTCTACAGGCCCGACTCGCCGATCGCCGACGCCCAGGACCAAATGATCCGAGATGTCGTCGCGGACTGTGCCCGCTACGACATTCCGCTGTTCCTCGAGCCGCTGGCCTACGTCACCCAGGCCGGGCTCACCGCCGATAGCCCCGAGTTCGCGGCCAAGCGCCGGCGCATCGTGATCGACACCGTGCGCCGTTTGGCAGGCCTCGGCCCCGAGGTGCTCAAGGTGCAGTTCCCCGTGGACACCCGCCGCGAGCCCGACAGAGAGCTGTGGTCGGATGCCTGTGCGGAGCTGAACGAGGCCTCGTCCGTGCCGTGGGTGTTGCTTTCGGGAGGCGACCCGTACGAGCTCTTTCGCGACCAGGTCGAGATCGCCTGCGCCGCGGGCGCCTCGGGCTTCATGGTCGGTCGAGCGCTGTGGGGCGAAGCGGTCGCCGCCCCGGTGGCGGCGCGGGACGCAATGGTCGACTCGACGCTGCGGCCGCGGTTTCGAGAGCTGGCCGCGCTGGCCCGCCGGCTCGGGCGGGATTGGGCGCACCGATACGAGCCGCCGCCCGTGGATGCAACCTGGTATCGAGAGTATTGACATGCGCCGGGCCCATAGCGTTTGGAGCGTTCCAACCGCCTGGGTAGCTTGGGGTGGATGGTGAAGCATCGTCCCAAACACGCCACGATCAACGACGTGGCGCAACGGGCCGGGGTGTCGAAGTCTTTGGTCTCTCTGGTGATGCAGGGTTCTCCAAACGTGAGCGACACGCGTCGCCGCGCCGTTCTCGAGGCGGCGCGCGAGCTGAGGTACCGGCCCAATGCCGCGGCCCGCAGCCTGGTGCGCCAGCGATCCCACGTGCTCGGAGTCGTGTTGTCCGACTTGCACAACCCCTTCTTCGCCGACGTCGCCGACGGAATCGAGGTAGAGGCGGTCGGAGCCGGCTACCGGGCGCTGCTGAGCTCCGGGTTCCTCGATGCCGAGCGGGAACGCAACGCCGTCGACACCTTGCTACAGCTACGCGTCGACGGGCTGCTGCTGCTCGGCAACGTCGCGCCCATCGAGCGATTCGAGAGTGCCGCCCTATCGATTCCCATCGTGGCGATCAGTCGCGAGGCGGCGTCGGAGTGGATGGACACGGTGTGCGACGACGACCAATTGGGAGCGGCGATGCTGGTCGATCACCTCGTGGCGCTCGGTCACCGCCGCATCGCCCACATCTCACCCGGGGTTGCCGCCGGGGCGCCCGGTCGCCGCGCCGGCTACCAGGCCCGAATGCAGCACCACGGGCTCGGTGAGCACACGACCATTGTGGAGGGCGCCTTTACGCGAGTGGGAGGCCGCGACGGCATGGCTGCGCTCCTCGAGCGCGACCCGCGCCCCACGGCAGTCCTGGCCCCCAACGACTTTGCCGCTCTGGGGGTCTTGGAAGCCGCCGATGCCGCCGGGCTCGGCGTTCCCGGGGATCTGTCCGTCACCGGCTACGACAACATCTTCGTGGCCAGGATGGGCAGGGTGGACCTGACGACGATCGAGCAACCTGCAGCGGCACTTGGCCAGACCGGCGTCAAGCTGCTTCGGGAGCGGATCGAAGAAGCCCGGACCGAGGCGCGCCACATCATCCTGCCCCCAGCGCTCGTTGTGGGCTCGACGACCGGACCACCCGCGACGACGGTAGGCCCGGGCTAGGAGCCTCCGGAGGCGCCTGCGGGAGCTGCCCCGGCCAGGCCCTGGTCGGTTACGTTGTGCACCCAGATCGTGCGTTGCGGGAAGGGGATCTCGATGCCCTCCGCATCGAACGTCTCCTTGAGGCGGCGCCGCAGCTCGCGGGCGACCGTGAACTGCTCGGCGGGCTCCACCTTGACGGTGAGCCGCAGCACGATTGCGTCGGCGGCGAAGTTCTCGACCCCCACGATCTGCGGCTCTTCGAGAATCGTGGCGTTCGGAACCATCTCCCGCCACATCCCGTCGGCCACCTGTTTCATGACTTGCATGGCGTGATCCAGGTCCGTGTCGTACGCCACCTCGACATCAAGGACGGCCCGGGCCCACTCCTGGGATTTGTTGCCGACCCGCCTGATCTCGCCGTTGGGGATGTGCCACAGCGTTCCGTTGACATCACGGATCTGGGTGGTTCGCAGCTTCACCTCTTCGACCACCCCGGACGCCTCGCCGACATCGATGATGTCGCCGACGCCGTATTGGTCTTCGACGAACATGAAGATGCCGGACAGGAAGTCCCTGACCAGACTCTGCGCCCCGAAGCCGAGCGCGATTCCGAGGATGCCGGCGGACGCAATCAGGGGACCGAGGTTGACGTTGAATTCCCCGAGGGCCATGAAGATGGCAATGGTGTAGATGACGAGCGCCGCCAGCGAGCGGAGCACCGTGCCCAGGGTGCGGGCCCGCTGCCTGCCGCGCTCTGCTTGATCGGCGAGGCGCAGCGCTCGTTTGGTAGCCAAGATCCGCAGGGTCTCGAATCTTCCGGGGGGATCATCTTCCTCGTCCTCCGCAGGCTCGAACTCGGCCTGCTCCTTGCGTTCGTGGGCCGCGATCACGCCTTCGACCGAGCGATCGATGAGGCGGCGCACCACGAGGTTGACCACCCACGCCAGCACGAAGATGAGCAGCACCCTCAGGGGTCTCACCAGGAAGTCGCTGGTGGCAGCCAAGCGCTCATTGCCGCTCAGGTCGTACACCAGCTCGCAGAGAAAGCTGGGTGCGGAGCCACAAGCCGACTCGACGGATTGCAGCCAGACTGTTGGCGATGTCATCACTGGGTTGACGTTAGAAACAAACCGGTTCGCTGCCGAGGACCTGCGCTCGCGGACTAGCGTTGACTCATGAGCACAGTCAGCTACGACGAGGCCACCGCACTGATCGTCGTCGACGTTCAGAACGACTTTGCCGACCCCGAGGGTTCTCTGTACGTCAGCGGCGGCGAAGCCGCGATCGATTTCATCAACGCCGAGATCACATCCGCCGCGACGGCGGGAGCGTTCGTGGTATACACCCAGGACTGGCATCCCGAGACCACCCCTCACTTCGCCAAGGACGGCGGCATCTGGCCCGTGCATTGTGTCGCTGAATCGTGGGGGGCCGGGTTTCACCCTGGATTGAAGGTTCTGGGCCCTGCGGTCAAGAAGGGAACCGGAGGCGAGGATGGCTACTCCGGGTTCACGGTGCGTGATCCCGAGACCGGCGCAGAGTCGTCGACTGAGCTGGAGGGCCTGCTCCGCGACCATGGAGTCACCCGGGTGGCAGTCTTGGGCCTCGCCACCGATTACTGCGTGAAGGAGACGGCTCTCGACGGTGCCCGGCTCGGTTTCGCCACCTCGCTGCTGGCGGACGGGATTCGCTCGGTCGACCTATCTCCCGGCGACGGCGCCCGTGCTATAGCCGCCATGGTTGCCGCCGGCGTCGAGGTGCTGTAGCGGCCGCCGGCCGTGCAGGAGGAGAGCCGGTTCAGCGGTTCTCCAGCAGCTGTTTCAGCCTGGCGTAATCGGCGCGGATCGAGCGTCGCACCATCGGAGCCAGCAAGAACTCGAAGAGCCGAAAGACGCCGCGGGCGTCACCCACGATCTCGGCTCGTACCAGAGTCGTCTCGGGGCCTTGGGCAGTGACCGACCGCGAGAACGAGATCGGGAGACTGCCGGCGATGGTGTGGGCCGCCACTCGTCGCCCCGGCTCGTACTCCGTGACTTCGAACGTCGACCGGATCTCCCTGCCGAGGAACTCGGCGACCTGCTCGTAGCGTGAGCCGACGCGCAGCGGAGGAGGCGTCACCCACTCGCACGATCGCATCCCTTGCTGCCAGGTCGGGTTCTTGCTGAAGTCGGCCAGGTGGGAGAAGACGGCATCAGCCGGGCGCGCAACGACCGTCTCGATCTCGGTACGAATCACTTCTGGCGCGCCTCACGGATGAGCCGGCGTTGCAGATCCTTCATCTCCTGGGTGAGGGACACGTGGTAGACGTGCGGGTTGACCAGGCGGCGCACTCCGGGGTCGAGCAGCTCGACGTCGGCGTTGCGCCGCGCCCGCATGTCTTCGAGGCTGGCCTTGTCGAGTCGGCTCCCGCGGTAGACCGGAACGAGCAGCTCCTCGACGTCGGCGATCTGCTCGGGATCCAGCGTGCGCTGGAGGCCTTCGCGATGCGGATGGTGCAGCACGAGCGGTTCGCCGCCGGGTACCGGCTCGGATGCGGTAGCGATCACATCGGCCGAAGCGAAGCCGCGGGAGTCGCGGACTCTCCAGATCCGTTTCTGTCCCGGCGTCGGGATCTTCTCGGGCGTATCCGACACCTTGATTGCCGGTTTCCATTGCGCATCGTCCTCGATGGCAACGAGCTTGTATACGCCGTCGAGAGCGGCGTGACCGTTCGAGGTGATCAGCCGGGTTCCAACCCCGTAGATGAGCCTGCTGACGAGGGCCGCCGGATCCACCTCGTAGCGCGGGGCCTCCTCATCGATCTGCGCAAGAATCTGCCATATCGCCAGCTCGTCGAGGTTGCTCGACAGCACAATGGCGATATCGGCGAAGCCGGCCGCATCGAGCATCCTGGCGGCCTGAATGCTGAGATATGCCAGGTCCCCAGAGTCGAGACGGATCCCCATCGGCTCGTGGCCGGAGGCGCGCAGCTCTTCGAACACGGTTATCGCGTTCGGCACTCCACTCTCCAGCGTGTTGATGGTGTCCACCAGCAGGATGCAATCGTCCGGATAGGTGGCGGCGAAAGCCCGAAAGGCCTCGAGCTCACCCCTTCCCAGCGCCATGAACGCTTGCACCAGCGAGTGCGCGTGGGTGCCTTTGGGGTCGAGCCCAAGGGCATGCGAGACCCCGACGTTGGAGGTGTAGTCGGCGCCCCCGATGAGGGCAGCCCGAGCTCCGGCGTTGGCGCCCAACGCCGGTCCCCGGCGCATGCCGAACTCGAGGACCGCCCGCCCCCGGCCGGCCTCGCGTACTCGTGAGGCCTTGGATGCGATCAAGGTGGGGTAGTTGAGGTGATTGAGCAGCGACGTCTCGAGGATCTGGGCCATGGCCAGCGGCCCGGTGACGATCGCCACCGGGGCCAACGGGTGGACAACTCGGCCTTCGGCCACCGCCCGCACTTCGATCTCGCCGAAGTGACCGGCAGTACCCAGCCAGTCGAGGAAGTCCGCTCCGAAACGAGGCTCGCCACGGGAGGTCTGCTGGCGTGCCAGCAGGGCCAGCTCCTGATCCCCGAATCGGACTGATTCCATCCACTCGAGCAGCGGTTCCAGGCCGGCGAAGACGCAGTAGCCGGCCTGGTGCGTGCCGTAGTCCGGATAGCTGCGAAACGTGTAGTCGAACTGCGCCGGTCTCTCGTGCAGTCCCTGGTCGAAGTAGGTCTGCGCCATCGCCAGCTGGTATTGGTCGGTGAACAGTATGCCGGTCGTGGGGTCCGGGTACATCATCTTCATACTCTGGCAGCTGGTGGCGGCGACGGCACGCCCTATTGCCAGGACCTTTGCCTCTAACCCGGGCGATCGTGGCGCGCCTACGGTCGACAGTGAGGTAATCCGTCGGGCGGCTTCGTCGACCTGATGGATCGGATTCGGCGAGCGGCGATGCTGATCGAGCTCAAAGACGTGACCAAACGCTACGGCGAGGGTGAGCTCGCCGTGGTGGCCCTCGACGACATCAGCCTCTTGGTCGATCAAGGAGAGTTCGTTGTCGTGCTGGGCCCGTCGGGCAGCGGTAAGACGACGCTGCTCAACGTTGTTGGGGCGCTCGACTCAGCAACTGAAGGCGTGGTGAGGGTCAACGGCGTCGACATCAGTGCAGCCACCCGGCGCGAGCTCTTCGACTTTCGGGCTCGCAGCGTGAGCTTCATCTTCCAGTCCTTCAATCTCTTCGCCGGGCTCACCGCCGAGGAGAATGTGCAGTTCGGTGCAGATGCAGCCTCGTCCGGGCTGGACGCGGCTGAAGTGTTGGCCTCGGTCGGCCTCGGTGGCAAGGGGCATCGGTTCCCCCATGAGCTGTCGGGCGGAGAGCAGCAGCGGGTGGCCATTGCCCGGGCGCTGGCGACCCGCAACCCGATCATGTTGTGTGACGAGCCCACGGGTGAGCTCGATTTTCGCACCGGGGTGCAGATCCTGGAGCTGCTGCAGGAGCAGGCCGGCACAGGTCGCGCCGTGCTGGTGGTGACGCACAACCGGGAGATATCCCGGATGGCGGATCGTGTCGTGGAACTGTCGAGCGGGCGAATTGTCAGCGACGGGCCGCCGGCCGGCGGCAAGGCTCCGGTGGCCGATCTCAACTGGTGAGGTGGTGCCCATGCTGGGTGTTCTCTTGAGGTGGTCGTGGCGGGACTTGCGGGCTCATTGGCCCAAAGTGGCCGCCATAGCCGTGGTCATTGCCATCGGTACCGGCGGATACGCCGGTCTGACTTCCACCACTGAGTGGCGCACCGTCTCCTACGACCAGAGCTACAGCCAGCTCGCCATGTACGACGTGCGGGTAGATGCGGCACCCGGCAGCACAGTGCCGGTGGGGACGCTGGCGACAGTCGTCGCCTCCCTTCCGAGCCGCGCCTCGGTCGCAGCGGTCGAAGAGCGGCTGATCGTCCCCACTCAGGTGGATGCCTCAACTGCCACCCAGGCGATATTGGTTCGCGGCGAGATCACCGGTTCTGATTTCTCCGCCGAAGGACCGCATGTCAACTCGTATCACACGTTCACGGGAAGGCCGTTGACCCACGACGACGCCGGGGCGCCGCTCGTCATGCTGGAGCGCAATTTCGCCAAGTTCTACGGCATCGCCCCGACCGCTGTGGTGGCGATCAGCGGAGGTCGCGACGTGGAAGTCGTCGCGCAAGCCAGCACGCCCGAGTACTTCACTGTGGCCCCCGAGGGCGAGATGTTCATGTCGGAGGCGACGTTCGCCGGCCTGTTCACCACGCTCGAGACGGCGCAGGCGCTCGCCGGGCTGCCCGGCCAGGTGAACAACCTGGTTTTGACGCTGAATCCGGGGTCGGACAGAGCGGCCGTAGTCGCCGAGCTGGGGTCGGCCTTGGCAACCGGCGGCATCGGAGCGACCGTGCTGACCCGGGACGACAACCTGTCCTACACCGCGTTGACCACCGACATCGAGCAGGACCAGGCGATGTTCAACGCCTTGGCCGCATTGCTGATAGCGGGCGCCGTAGGTGCGGCTTTCAACCTGATCCATCGGCTCGCCGAGCAGCAGCGGCGCGAGATCGGCGTGGGCATGGCGCTCGGAGTGCGTCCCGGCGTGCTGGCCATCCGTCCGCTGTTGGTGAGCGCCCAAATCGCGATCCTCGGGGTGCTCTTCGGAGTGGCCGTCGGCATCCTGATCGGCAATTCGATGGCGGCCGTCTTCACCGGCTTGATTCCCCTGCCGGTGTGGAAGACCGCCTTCCCCACGACGGTCTTCATCAGAGTCGCCGGTATCGGCCTAGTCGTGCCCTTCCTCGCCAGCGCCCTTCCTGTGTGGCGGGCGGTTCGGGTTGCCCCCATCGAGGCCATCAGGCCGGCTCACCTGTCTGCCACGGGACTGTCTGGAGAGCGCCGCCGTCGCAGTCTGGGCAACACGTTCCGAGTGCTGCCGTTTCGCAATATACGGCGGGCACCCCGGCGCACCGCGCTCACCGTGCTCGGAATCGCCGCATCGCTGACCGTGCTCATGGGCTTTCTCGGGATCATGGACTCCGTGTTCGGCGCCGTCGACACTGCGGAGAGCGAGGCGGTCGGCCGCGCTCCCCAGCGGGTGACCGTGGCGCTCGACACCTTCTACCCGATTACGGCGCCCGAGGTGGCGGCAGTCGCCGCTGCTCCCCAGGTCGCGGTGGTCGAGCCAACGTTGCGGCTCGCCGGCTCGGTCACCGGGCCTGGCGCCGACTTCGAGATGTTTCTGGAGCTGGCAGATCTGACTGACGGGATGTGGAGCCCGTCGGTGACAGCCGGGACGCTGGGGGCCGGGCCCGGTCTGATTCTCTCTGAGAAAGCGGTCGCCGATCTCGGCGTGGGAGTCGGCGAAGCGGTGACGTTGCGCCACCCGGTGCGGGAAGGACTCACCTTCCGATTCGTCGATACCGAGCTCGTGGTGGTGGCCACCCATCCATCACCCGTACGGAGCATCGCCTATATGCATCTGGTCGAGGCGGACCTGTTCAACCTGGCCGGCCTCACCAACGCGGTGAACCTGCTTCCCGTCGCCGGTGCCACGACTGCAGATGTGCAGCAGGAGCTATTCGCCCAACAGGCGGTGGCCTCAGTGCAATCGGTGACTGCTATCACCGAAGCGGTCCGGGACGCATTCGATCAGATACTCGGGATCATCCAAGTGATGGTCGTGGCCATCTTGCTGCTGGCCCTCCTGATCGCTTTCAACACCGCCGCCATCAATCTCGAGGCCCGCGCGCGGGAGCATGCGACGATGTTTGCCTTCGGTGTCAAGGTGCGGAAGGCGCTGCGGATGGCGGCTACGGAGAGCTTGGTGATCGGGATCGCCGCCACCACTATCGGGATCGGCGGGGGGCTGCTGATGGTGTGGTGGATGACCCAACGGTTGCTGACGGAGACTCTGCCGGACTTTGCCCTACCGGTGTTGCTGCGACCCGAGACGGTCGCCATCGTCGCCATCATGGGCGTTCTCGCCGTGTCGCTGGCGCCGCTGCTGACGGTCCGCCGGATGCGGCGGATGGACCTTCCCGGCACGCTGCGCTTGGTGGAATGAGCCGGCAGTCGGCCTAGCGCCGCAGGGTCACCCAGTTGTCGCCGACCAGTCGGACATGGATGAGGTTGGTGGCCGCGTCGTAGAACCATCCGGACTGCCCCGAGTCGAGATCACTGAGACGCGGCACCGGATCGTATTGACCGTTCACCTGGAACGTCCAGGAACCGCCGGGGGCGGGGAATGCCAGCCGCGCTCCCAGTCCCTCGGCCGCGGGGCTGATGCCGGCGACGTATAGGTTGAACTCATCGGGGATGGTCGTTTCCCACGCCACAGTGTGGAGCCGCTCGGGAATGACCGTGAAGAACACTCCGTCATCGGTGTCGCCCGAACCGTCGAATCCGAAATGGCGGCCGTCGGCTCGATAGAGCTCCATCCGCGCCCATGCTCCGTCGAGGCGTCGCATCGAGACGCTGATGTGCCCTACCTCACACTGCTTGGCGCGCCAGGCGTGCCGATTGGTGCACGTGGCATCGTGCATGAGCGCGCCCTTGACGGTCAGCGACGCACCGGCAGCGCCGGTCACCGACCCGGTGGCGTCGACGAACATCGTCGTTGCGTCCCCGTCCACGTACTCGACGACCTGCGGGAACAGGACGCGCCGTGAATTGACGAACTTGGCGTTGTAGACCGCATTCTCCGGGCTCACCCAGAAGGCGTTGGGGAACAGGCTCGACAAGGCGCCGGCGTTGCGGATCGGATTCGGCTTGAAGTTGGCGAAGACGACGTTGCGCACCTCCAGCGGCCCGTCGTAGAACGGCACTCCCGCCAGCTCGGCCTCCGGTTTCCAGAATTTCGGCAGGCTGCGACCCTCGAGGCCGGTGTCCTCCCATTCTTCCGGCTGTCCCACGTTGCCCGTCTCGCCGACCAGCAAGGAGTCGCGGATCAGGCCGACGTTGTCGCGGTCCGGACCGGAGCGGATGTTCGCCAAATAGATGGAGCGCCAGTTGTCGGCGAACGTGTTGTTGACGAAGCGGGCCCCGGAGAAGGTACGTACCCACATTCCGTATGCCCGGCTCTTGTACGAGGTGAACTTGCCGAAGCTGGGGCGAACGTGCGGGGAGTTGTCGTCGCCGGGAACCTGGCGCGGGTTGTACCAGACGGTCTCGAGAGTGCGATCGGGGCGCTCGCCCAGATCGATCATCAGCCCTGCCCACCCCACGGAGTGGGCGGTGTTGTTGTAGAACCTGTCCAACGGGGTCTGGCGCGGCCAGATGTTGGGATCGTAGCTGGGTCCCAGGGGGTGCTCGGGAAGGGCGTACCAGAACCCGGAGTGGTCGGCGCCGGCGGCCACATTGCCCACGATCCGGTTGTCCGGATTGGTGATCCAGAAGACGGCCGCGTCGTCGTCCGACGGGGTGGTCAGATTGCCGGGGATCCCTTCACGGGCAAGCACTCCCAGATTGCCGACGATCGCGTTGCCGGTCTCGTTGCCGTCTTCCATGTAGAACCCGTGCCCGATGGTGTCGTAGCCGACGTTCCTGCGGAAGCGCAGATTCTGCACGCCGTGGAGGGCGGCGAATCGGTTGTAGGAGCGCCAGATCGAGTTGTTGATGAAGTAGCTGGTGGCGGCGTCGCCAAACAGGTGGAAGTGCACCGGGTAGCGGGCGAGCCGTCCCAGCTGACCCATGCGCCGGAACGTGACCCCTTCGACGCGGATACGGCTGCCGCTCAGGAACATGGCGTGCCCACCGATCTGAGTGGTCTCCGAGGCCAAGTTGCCACGTATCGTGATGTTGCGCGTCAGCAAGCCCACCTCGGCGCACTCCGTGACCTGCCGACCCCGATGGGTCTCGGTGCCGCAGTAGTGCATGTACTCCAGCGGCCGGTCCAGCGTCACGGTGTTGCCGTTCACGGCGGTGATCTTGAGCTCTTCGGCCTGTTCCGGCCGGAAATCGGTGGAGGAGACGACGATGGCGTCGTTGACTCGCCAGTCGTGATTCTCTAGGTGGAGGGTGGTGGCGCCGCGCGGGGCGGTGGCGGTCAGGCGGGTCCACGGCACGCGCCGCTCGCCGTGCAGCTCGAGCCGGCCGCCGGCGACGGTCAAGTACTTGTCGCCGTAGCTGAAGAAATCGTCGTTGCCGGGGCCGGTGAGGGTGATGGTGAGCCGGTTGGTAAAGCGGCTCTGGTGGGTGCCACAGCGGAAGGTCCCGTTGACGAGGATGTAGCGGGCATCGATGGCCACGCTGGTGGTGCCGCATCTGACCGTGCCGTTGACGATCAGGCCGGTGAGGTCGAGATCGGTGTCGAGCACCACCGTTGTGCCCGGGGGGATGGTCACCGTGCCGGTGGTCGGAAACGCCTCGGACCAGTTGACCTCACTTCGAGCCTGAGCACCGACGGCCGGGAGCAGCAATGTGCCCGCCATCGCCAAGGTCGCCAGCCACACCCCACGCCCTCTCGATCCCGCTGGCGGCTTCATTCCCTCTCCCGACGGCGCGTCGCTACGACGCAAAGTGGTGTTTTCGACTACCGATCGTATGCCAAATCGGCTTTATGGGGAAGCTAAGTGGGTGACTATTTACTACTTAGTACTAAGTGACCGTTGATCGGTGCGGGGGGCAGTCGGGCTCGGCGTGCCTGATTCGGGCAACAGGGAAGGGCGGCAGACCCTGGCCGTCATTAGCCGTCTGGAGCCCGCCGTGACGACGAGCCGCGTCAGCGCCGGCGTCGCTCGAGGTCGGGGAAGGTCTGGTTGGCCAGCCAGCTCACGATGCTGATGACGATGGCTCCCAACAGGGCGGAGCCGAAGCCGTCGACGTCGATCGTGGCCGTCAGCTCGTCGGCTATCGCGAGGATGGCGGCATTGATGACGATGAGCGCCAGACCCAGCGACAGCACCACCGCAGGCAGCGACAGCAGTATGAACAGCGGCTTGAGCAACGCGTTGACGAGCCCGAAGACGATGGCGGCGAGCACCAACTGCCAGACGCCGGACTGGAGGGTGATGCCGCCGATCAGGCCGGCGGCGACCCACAGAGAGAGGGCGTTGATCGCTATGCGGATGAGAATGCGACGCATGGGTACGTGCGGCCGAGCCTAACGATCGTTCAACGGCCTAACGACCGGTCGACGGCCTAACGATCGGTCGACGGCCTGACTATCGCTCGATTGGGGGCGGTCCCGACCGTGACGGCGGACCCGCCTTTCCGCGATACTGCGGCGGGAAAGGAGCGATATGGCCGAGAAGCTGATCGGGGAAGTGAGTCACTGGTTTGGCAAGCCCAGCGTGGCCGGCATCGAGCTCACCGATGAGCTCAAGGTGGGCGACACCATCCACATCCAGGGCCACACCTCCGAGTTCACTCACCTGGTCGAGTCGATGCAGATCGAGCACGAGAACGTAGACACAGCCGGCGCGGGTGACTCAATCGGTATCAAGGTGGCGGAGCGGGCACGCCAGCACGACAAGGTGTACCTGGTAACCGACGACTAGCGTCAACTGATCCCGACCGAGCCTGCAGACTCCGGGTGGGCGAATGGCCGCCGACCAGTGACGTCTGCCCTCCCCGGGCTATGGGGCCGGTCAGCCCGCGTCGCCGGGTCGGGCGCGGGCGAAGTCGACGATCCGCTGCACCACGTCCTCGATGTCGTCGGTCAGGTGGATCAGCTCGGCGTATTCGTGGCCTTCGGCAAGCTGAGTCAGCAGCGGGTAGACCGGCTTGGCGATGCGCCAGTAGTCGGCTCCCAGGAAGATCATGGGCGCCGGGTGTCCGAACGAGTAGTAGTGATTCTGAGCGGCGTCCTGGAAGACCTCCTGGATGGTGCCCGCCGAGCCCGGCGAGAAGATGACTCCCGACGTGGCGATTGCCAGCAGTCCTTCCTCTCGCACGCTGTTGGCGAAGTACTTGGCGATATCGGTGGCGAAGACTGTCGGCGGTTCGTGCCCGTAGAGCCAGGTGGGGATGCCGAGGCTGGTGGGGAGCAGGCCAGCGGCGTCGGCGACTCGCGGGTAGGCCTGCTTGACGGCGAGCGCGCTGGCCAACCAGGACTCGCGGGGCTCTAATCCGGGACACTGCGCCAGGAGGGTGAGCGCGGAGTCAACGTCTCCAGCGGGGCGGTTTGCCATCCATGCTCCCAGATGGGTGGCTTCCATGGCCCCGGGGCCGCCGCCGCTGATCACGAGAAAGCCGGCCTCGGTGAGCTGCTTCGCAATGAGCGCCACCGTCCGGAACTGGGCGGTCGTGCGGTCCAGGCTGTGGCTGCCCATGATGGCAACCACTTGGCGGCCGGCGATCTCGTCTTCGAGCGCATCGGTGATGGCGTGATCGTGGAGTCGGCAGGCCAGCGAGTTGAGGACGTCGCCGCGGATGCCCGGCTGGTGGGCGTAGCGGTAGACCCGTTCGTCCAGAGTGGTCGCGTACGTCCCGGGATCGTCCGGGTCGAAACCGGCGAATAGCTCCTCCGGCGAGTACAGGCTGGACCGATAGGGGAAGAACGGCGTCTCCAGCGGAGGCCGGAAGATCACGGCTCCGTCGTCACAAGCCTTGTCGTAGGTGGACTGGGCCAGCCTGGTGCCCAGAAATACCGTACCGGTGAGGGTCCGCGATTCGAGCGAGGCAGCCAACCCGGTGAGATCCAAGCCGTGAACGACGACGTTCGACATCGGCCGACCCGCGGAGAGGTGCGCCTCGAGGGCCTCGACGGTCTTGATCTCGACACTGGCCATGGTGCATTGAGAGTACCTAGGAAGATGTGGTCGGTACCCTTACCGGCGCCGCGGGCTCCACCCCTCTGTTCTGGTCCCTCTTAGTTGGCTTTCAGAAACGGGGTGTCCAATGGCGGGACCGGAGGAACGAGGAGATGAAACGCATTCTGTTGCTGGTGGGGGCGCGCGCCAACGTGGCGAGCGCGTGTGGCGCCGCCGGCAACTCTGCCGACGGCGTGGCTTCGCTAGACGACTCGGCGTTAGCGGAGACGACCGACACTTTGGGTGCCGCGGTGATGACCGATGAGGAGGCCCTGTTTGCGTTTGCCGCTTGTCTGCGCGATCTCGGCCTCGACATCGAGGACCCCACGGTCGACGCTGCGGGCAATCTGCGGCTGCGACCGCCCACCCGGTCCGAGGACGCTCCGCCAATCGATCGGGCGACGGTACAGGCCGAATGTGGGCACCTGCTCGAAGGGGTGAGCCTCGGGTTTCGCAATCAGGACCGAACAGAGATCGAGGATCAGCTCCTGGCCTTTGCCGGCTGTATGCGGGACAACGGCTACGACATGCCCGATCCCGACTTCAATGCGACCGGCCAGGGCGGCGGCCCCTTCGGTCCCATCGATCGCCGCGACCCTGAGTTCCAGGCCGCCGCCGAGCAGTGTGGGGACATCCTCGCCGGTTTCGGTCCCGGCGGCCGCAGGGCGGGTGGCCGTGGCCAGGGAAACGGCTAGCCACAGGGGGATATGTAACGTGCACCGTGTAGGCACCAGCGGCCGCGACGCGGCCCCGCTCCGTATCGGAGACATGGACGGCGTAGACACCGACCCAGCACAAGTCCAGAGTGGCCGGTGGACGGCGGCTGAGATCGATGCCGCTATCGGCAAGAAGCGCCGGCCGCTGTGGCCATGGGTGCTGCTCGCCGTGATCGTGTCGGTCGCAGCTGGATTCGGGCTGGCCAGCCTAGGTGGCGACTCCGCGGACGATGAGACCGGGCCGGAGCCGGTGAACACTGCCGAGGTCGTCATTGCCGACCTGACCGAGGTGGAGACGTTCGATGGGACCCTGGGGCGGGTCGCGGAAGATCCGATCACGAGCCTCAACCCGGGCGTGCTCACGTTCGTAGCTGCGGCCGGCGAGGTCATCGACAACGGCGACGTCATGTATCGGATCGATGGCGATCCCGTGGTGCTCCTGCGCGGGGCGGCGCCTGCCTACCGGGACCTCGCCCTGGCCTCGGGTGCCCGCCCGGTCACCAGCGGAACCGGCGGCGTCATCACTGCGGCTCCACAGGTCGGCGCCGTGATCGACCAGGGCGACGTGATATACGAGATCAATGGAGAGCCGGTGATCGCGCTCTACGGCACCACCCCTGCCTATCGGACCCTGCAAGACCTGTCGACCGACATGACCGGTGATGACGTGGGGCAGTTGGAGGCGGCCTTGGCTGCCCTGGGCTACGACGGATTCACGGTCGATGACACCTACACCAACGCCACGGAGACGGCGGTGGCCGAGTGGCAAGAGGACATCGGGGCCGACGATGACGGCAGAGTCGACCTCGGCGAGGTCTACTTCATTCCCGGCCCCTCGATCGTGACGGGAGCACCGGAGGTAGGCACCCAGGTGGGCGCCGGGCAGCCGGTCGTCACCGTGGCCACCGATCCGCTCGGTCCGGGCCCTGACGTGGCTCAGCTCGAGCAGGCGCTGCACGCCCTCGGCTACGGCGAGGGGGTCACCATCGACGAGACCTTTACTCTCGAGACTCGCGACGCCGTGCTGGCCTGGCAGGCGGCCAACCTTGCCGATCTGGACGGCATCGTCGATCTGGGAGAGGTCTATTTCAGCTCGACGTCGATCCGAGTGAGCGAGCAGCTCGCATCGATCGGTGCCACCGTCGGAAGCGGGTCGCCCGTGCTGGCGATCACCGCGGCCGATATCGTCGTCAAGGTCGATCTACCCGCCGACGACCAGGGCTTGATAGCCGCCGGCGACGGGGTAACCGTCGAGCTGCCGAACAACGAAGAGGTGCCCGCCACCGTCGACAGCGTCGCCACCGTCGCCACCTTCAACCAGCAGGGTGATGCGGTATTCGAGGTGGTGATCTCTCTCGATGATCCATCGGCGGCGGCCGGCCTGGACGAGGCGCCCGTGGAAGTGGACATCGTGTCCGATTCGGTGACCGGCGTGGTTGCGGTCCCGGTTGCCGCGCTGGTGGCGCTGGCGGAAGGTGGCTACGCCGTCGAGGTGCAGCATGCGGACGGCAACACGGAGCTGATTGCCGTCGAGCCCGGGTTCTATGCGGACGGACTGGTCGAGGTGACAGACACCGAGGTCGAGCCCGGGATGAAGGTCATCGTTCCGTGACCAGCGTATCTGTCGAGTCGGAGGCGCCGGTGGCTCCTCCCAGCTTGGTGCTCTCGGTGGAGGCGGTGACCAAGGTCTACCCCACGGAGCCGCCGGTCCATGCTTTGGCCGGAGTGTCTCTCGATGTGGCCGCCGGTGAGCTGCTGGCCGTGGTGGGTCCCTCCGGATCCGGTAAGTCGACCCTGCTCCACGTCATGGGAACGCTCGATCGCCCGACCAGCGGTGACGTGGTCGTAGCCGGCCACAGCGTCGCCGCGTTATCCGATCGCCAGCTCTCGTCTTTGCGGGCCCGCCATATCGGGTTTGTCTTCCAGCAATTCCACCTGCTCAATGGATATACCGCGCTCGACAATGTTGCCGATGGGCTGCTCTACACAGGAATGGCGTTCCGCGACCGCCGTCAGCTGGCGGCGTACGCCCTCGACCGGGTCGGCCTCGGCAACCGGATGAGCCATACGACGACCAAGCTGTCGGGCGGGGAGAAGCAACGGGTGGCTATCGCCCGCGCCCTCGTCGGGCGACCCGCGATCGTGCTGGCCGACGAGCCGACCGGCAACCTCGACAGCAAGACTTCCGACGCCATCGTGGAGTTGATGGCGGAGCTGCATGCGGACGGCGCCACGATCGTGGTCATCACCCACAATCGAGAGATTGCCGGGCGTTTTCCGCGTACGGTCTCGCTGCGCGACGGGCTCGTCGAGTCGGATGTCAGCGACGGCGGCCACATCTGATGGCGAGCACCGAGCTTGCGCCCAGTCGTCTCCACCTTGGTGATCTAGGTCGCACGGCCAGCGTCGGACTCCGTACCCGGAAGATGCGCGCCGGCCTCTCGGCGCTCGGGATCATGATCGGCATCGCCGCCATGGTGGCGGTGCTGGGCCTGTCGGAGTCGAGCAAATGGGACCTGCTGGCACAACTCGACCGGCTCGGCACCAACCTCGTGACTGTGCAGGCCGGCCAGGGCATCGGCGCCGGCTCGGGGCAGCTCCCGGAAGAGGCGGTCGGCATGGTTGGCCGGATCGGCCCCGTCGAGGCCACGAGCTCGATTTCAGCGGTGGGCGCCAATGTGTACCGGAATGAGCTGATTCCTTCCGGCCAGACCGGCGGCATATCGGTCCAGGCGGTCGATGTGAACCTGCTGGAAACGCTGGGCGGGCGGGTCGCCGACGGAGTGTTCCTCAACGAGGCCACGGCCGGCTACCCGACGGTAGTGCTCGGTAGTGTCGCCGCCGACCGCCTCGGCATCACCGCCGTCGATGAGCAGCCGCTCGTGTGGCTCGGCGACCAGTGGTTCGCGGTGATAGGCGTGCTCGAGGAGTTCGAGCTGTCACCCAACCTCGACCGAGCGGCGCTCGTCGGGACGAAAGCCTCCGAGGCGTTCCTGAGCCACGATCCGGTGCCCTCCGCGATATACGTGCGCACCAACCCGGCATTCGTAGACGATGTGATGGATGTGCTTCCGGCGACGGCCAACCCGCAGAATCCGGAGGAGGTCGAGGTGAGCCGTCCTTCCGACGCACTCGAAGCGCGCGAGGCGGCCAGCGACGCGTTCACCAATCTGTTCCTCGGGCTCGGCGCAGTCGCGCTGCTGGTGGGAGGAGTCGGTATTGCCAACGTGATGGTGATCAGCGTGCTCGAACGGCGCGCCGAGATCGGTCTGCGCCGAGCCCTCGGCGCCACCCGCCGCCACGTCGCCGTGCAATTCCTCGGCGAGGCGCTGCTGCTGGCGATCGTAGGTGGAGTTGGGGGAGTGCTCCTGGGGGTGGGGGTGACCGCGGTCTACGCCCGCTCGCAGGGCTGGGAGTTGCTCGTGCCGACTCTGGCTTGGGTCGGCGGTCTGGCTGCGGCGATCGTGATCGGGGCCGTGGCGGGCTTGTACCCGGCGTTGCGGGCGGCTCGGTTGTCGCCGACCGAGGCGCTGCGCACCAGCTAGCCCGCAGCTTGCCACAACAACACGGAGCCGTCGGAGGTGCCGACGGCAATGGTGGGGACGCCGGCTCGGGTGCCGGCGGCGACATTCGAGGACACGCGGCTGGGGAGCTCGGAACTCCACTCGACGACGGCCTCGCCGCCCTCGATACCGATGCTGACGAGCGTTGTCCGGTCCTGGGTTGGCAGCACCAGCTCGAGCCGGCCGTCACCGTCGATGTCTATCGCCACGGCCATGTCGAGCTCGCGGGAGCCGATGCCGTGAGAGGTGAAGCTGCGGGTATGGGCGATCCCGGTCAGCTCGGCCGCGTAGTTGCTGAACGTGACGATGCCCCCGATGTGGGGGGTCACCACCTCGACGCCGACTGGCTGCGCGGCGAACGCTCCGAACGCGATCTGGTGGCGCCAGCGGCTGCCTCGTCCGATCGGGGCTCCCTCCGCCACCACCGAGCCATTCTCATCCATCACTACCAGCCGAGCGCCAACGTCGGCATCGCTCACCGTGACCTGCACTTCCCGCCTGCCGTCGCCGTTGAAGTCGGCCCACAGCGCCCGCCGTCCTTCGATCACGGCAGGAGCTGCCACCGTTCCCTTCCCTACCGGGCTCAGGTCCGGGGGAGCGAGGATCACGAAGCCGGTCGGCTCGATGGCATCGCCGAGGATGCCGTGCCCGTATCGGTCGGTCGGTCCGGTGAGGAGCAAGACGCGGTCCTCCTCGTCAACCAGCACGTCGCCGTCGACCAGCGCGTCGACTGCCGCACGGCGAATCTCGGTGCCATCCCACACGACGACGTCGCCGGAGGTGGTGATGTAGACGATCTGTCCGTTGGACAGCACGGCGGGACGGCCGGCGCCGGAATGGTCGGCGAGCGCCGCCAGCACGTCGACACCGTTGGCACCCGCTGTGTAGACGATGCCGGTCAGGGCTGGCGCCGCCCGCACCTTCATGGCGTCGTGCCTCCCGCTGAGGATGCGCAGTTCCCCGTCGTCGTAGCCGATCGCCAGCGCGTCGTCTGTCGGCAAGTCGACCCGAACCACCCGACGCTCACGGAGACGTATCACGTCGGGCGTTGGATCGAACGGCCCGCGCAGCGGCGCCACCCGGTTGCCGTCGGCGCCGAAGAGCGGCCGGATGGGGCCCACGGGAAACCCTCCTTCGGGCTCGGTGGTGGTGGGGGCATCCGTCCGGCGCGCCACCGTCGCCGGCTCCGTGGTGTCAGCAGTTGCTACGGAGCCCAAGTCGCTCTGGGGGGTCCCGGAGCACGCCGCGACCAACAAGAGCAGGGCGGTCGTGAGCCGGCGCATCGAATCACGTTACCTACGGCGTGAGGGCTCGACTCATCGCCAGCGGCACCCCGGCGACGAGGTGAGCTAACTTCACGGGCATGACTCCTGAGATCCGTGACATGCCGGAGCGACTGGCTGCAATGCGCCGGCAGGTGATCCACCCCCACGACATCGGCATGACCATCGGGCTGGGCATCCGCCAGCTGTGGGAGGAGCTGAAGGCGGCCGGAGCCGAGGTGCGCAGCGCCCCCTATGCCCGCTACCACTCATTCACCAAGGACGAAGCCGACGTCGAGATCGGCTTCGAAGTGGCGGCGCCGGTCGAGACTCAAGCCGTGGAGATGGCCACGCTGGCGGCGGGGAGGGAGGCGGTCGCCACTCACCACGGGGCCTACCAGGACATCCCCAAGACCTTCGCGGCGCTCGAGGCCTGGGTCGCCGCCAACGCCGAGGTCCGGGATGCGCCTCGCGAGGTCTACCTGAGCGATCTCGCCGAGGTACCGATGGCCGAGCGCGTCACCGAGATCGTCTACCCGATCGTTTGATCAGCCGGCCAGCACCTGAAAAGCGCGGATCACATCGGAGGCGCGCTTGAAGCCGCGCGTCAGCGGGACGAAGCTCTCCCCCTGGCGCAACAACAGCGTGGGGAATCCGCTAGCCCCGATCTGTCTGGCTTCGGCAAAGTCGGCGGCTGTCTGCTCCCGCATATCGTTCGACCGAAAGGCCAGCATGAAGTCTGCGGCCTTCACCGGGTAGCTCTCCAGCAGATCTGGATAGGCGAACTCGTCGACCAGATCGCGATTCTCGGCGTAGAAGGCGTACTGCAGGGTGTTGAAGAATCGGGCCTCGTGCTGCGGCGCTACCGCCCGCATGGTGACCACCGCCCGGCAGGCCGGCTCCGTGTCGTAGCGCCAGTCGGTCCACTCCAGCAGATCGAATGCGAACGGCTGTCCTGACTGGGCGGCGACGTTGTCCCACGCGTGGCGCAGATAGCGCTTCAGGTCGGTGGTGAGCGGTTGGGCGCGAGCACCGACCCACAAGCCGCCCATGACCATGCGGAAGGGGATATCGAGCTCGGCTCGCACCTGCTCGAGCTCCGGGGCGAACCCGTAACACCAGGAGCACATCGGGTCGGCGGCGTACACCAGCTCAGAGTCGACCATGCGCGAACCGTAGTCGGGAATCCGTCAGTCTCTGGCGGTGATTGTCGGGTCGCTGCTACTTTGCGTCCCGTCAACTAGGAAGGAGTGTGGATGGGGAGCCGAATTGCACCCCTGAAGCCGGGCGAGAGTTCCGACCCCGAGGTCAACGAGATCCTCGAACAGGGTCGGGACTCGTGGTGGGCAGACTCCGCGATGTTCGGCGTGATCGGCCGGAATCCGGAACTGCTCAAGGCCATCGTCCCGGTGTTTGTCTCGTTCTTCGGAATGGGCAAGGTAGAACCGCACATCCACGAGCTGATGCGGCTCAAGACTGGGCAGATCAACGACTGCGCCTACTGAATGACGGTACGCACCACCGCCGTGCGCGGTGACGTAACCGTCAGGGAAGAGGCCTGCGCTGTCCACCAGCCGAAGCCCGGGGGTGTGCTGAACGAGCGAGAGGCACTTGCCGTCTCGTTCGCCGAGCGGATTGCGCTCGACCCGCACACGGTGACCGACGATTTCTTCACCCAGTTGAAGCAAGTCTTCACCGAAGACGAGATCGTCGAGATGACCTATGCCTGCGGCATCTTCAACTGGGGCAACAAGTTCAACATCACGATGAACTTGGACATGGACGAAGACAGCGAGTACGAGATGGGCATGGAGTACCGCCAGGAGGAGCTGACGGCTTGAGCGACATAGCCGAGCTCGATCAGGTGGGCCTCAACGAACTGCTCCTCGCCGAGGACCGGGCGGTGCTGATCGACTTCTGGTCGCAGTGGTGCGCTCCGTGCCTGCGACTGCGACCCCATCTCGAGAAGATGGCCGACAGGTACGTCGATTCGGCGAGGTTCGTGGCGATCGACGTCGAGAAGCACGAGGCGGTCATGGACAAATACGACGTCCAGTCGCTGCCGACGCTGCTGTTGGTCAAGGGCGGCGATGAAGTGCACCGCTTCGTCGGTCCGACATTGCCGTCTGCGATCGAAGAGCGCCTCGACGCCCTCTAACACCTGACAAATCGCTCGATGGCCGGGTCCTGCACCCGGCCGTCGGCGCGTCGGCATGCGGTTCAGCCGGCCGCTTTGGCGACGGCCTCGGCAAGCAGGGCAGGCCACCGGGAGCGATCCTCCACCGCAGCCCATTCCTTGAATACCCTGCCCGCCGGGGCGAAAGAGGTGGCGTCGCCCGTGTCGATCAGCTCGGCGACGCGGGTGGCGTCGAGCTTGACGATGAGGCGCTCTGTTTTCAGCTCCGGCATCGCAACGAACTCTGCGCCGAGCCGCAGGCACGGGTGGCCCATGATGGTGCCCTGCACAAGGCGGGCGTCCCTTGCCATCAGCTCGCCGGCGATGTCCCAGAAGTCGGTCATTCCGTCCTCCTCTGCATATCGACGCACGGTGATCGGCAGGATCGACTGAGTATGGACCAACCGACGAGCCCCCGCTAGCGGACGATGAGCGCCGTTCCCACCGCGGCCAGCACTGCGCCGCCCCAGGCGCCTGCCGCCGGACGCTCCCGGGTCACCAGCCAAATCAGCGGCAGCTGGATCGCCGGCGAGGTCGACACCAGGACGCTCACGATGCCCGGGTCACCGCCGGTCAGCGCGATCAGCACCAACGTCTTGCCCAGCACCATGGCCAGGGTTCCGGAGACGACGATGATGCTCCAGGTGCGGAGCGGTGTGCTTCGGGTAGGGCACGACTGCCGGCCGCTCGAACCAGCCCCGCAGCATCACCAGGGCGGCCAATCCGGCGATCGCTCGTACCGCGGCGCCGGCCCAGGGGTCCGCGGGGCCGTCAAAGGCCGGGTCGGCCAGCAGCACCCCGAGTGCCTGCTCCAGCGGCTGCTCGCCGTGGGCATCGCCTTCGCCGTGTTGGGTTCGCTCTTCCTAACGCTGGGACGTCAGCCTGCCGTCGCAACGCCGACCGATGTGATGGACGTCGCCGACTGACGGGGCGTCGCCTCAACGTGTCCCGCCGACCCCCGGAGTAGCCCGAACGGGGTCCGCCGCGTCCAGCGGGATAGAGCCGTCGGTGGCGTGCAGGTCGTCGTGGACCGCCAGCAGCTCCTCCCAGGCGGGCAAGTCATCTGGGTCTACGGGCACCGCCACCAGGTGGCGAGACTTGGGCTCGCCGGAGCGGTCAAAGGCACGAGCCCTGCGAATCACTTCAACGGCAGCGGCATCGATGCGTCGGTGTTGCCGAATGTGGTCTTGCCACGACGCCAGCACCATGAACTCCGACATACGGTGCGGGTCTTCGGCATTGCGGTACAGCGTCCACTCCTCGGCGCCGGTGCGCAGCCGCACTCGGCGCAGCTCGTTCATGGCGGCGAGGAAGTCGGCCAGCTCGGCGTGGCGAATCACCCAGGTGTTGATCACCATCACCGGTCCGCCCCGCATGTGCTCGTGATGCGGCTGGGTGTCCCAGTCGCTGGGCGGCTCACTGGGGCCGCCTTCGCCCAGTGCCGGGATCCCGATGCGAGCAAAGACGAGCCCGAGCGCCACCGTGGCTCCCGATAGGACGGCGACGGCTTCGGCGGCGCCGATGATGTTGCCGAGCGCCCCACCGATGATCGAGCCCACCGGCAGAAAGCCCACGAACGCAAGGGTGTACAGGCTCATCGCCCGGCCCCGCACCCACTGTGGCGTCATCAGCTGGACGGTGGCGTTCAGGGTCGCCAGCGCCCACACCCAGCAGACCCCGGCGAGCACCATGGCCACGGCGGTGAGCGGGATCGAGCGAGAAACGCCGACAACGATGCCGGCGGTGCCGAACACCGCCATCGACAGCGGCACCATGGCGCGCCCCAGCCGATCCAGTCCGTGACGGCGCGTGAAGGCACCCACGAGGGCGCCGGCGCCCATCGCGCCGAGGAGATAGCCGAACGTCGAGGCCCCCGACTCGAGGGCATCGGCGGTGACGTTCGGCAGCAGCGACTGGACGACGGCGCTGGTGGTGGCGAAGCCGGCGGCGATCGCCAGCAAGCGGCGGAACGGCGGCGTGTGGCGGGCGTATCGCAACCCGACGGCGATGGCGCCGCCGACGGTCTCGTCGCCGAGCTCGTCCGGGCTGGCCTTGCGGAACGTGAAGACGACTGCGATCACCCCGACGAACGAGGCAGCGTTGATGGCGAACGCCAGTCCGGGCCCGCTGGCGGCGACGATCAAGCCGCCGAGTGCCGGGCCTACCGCCCGGGCAACATTGAAAGCAACCGAGTTGAGGGCGACGGCATCGGCTACCAGGCCGCGGGGGACGAGATCCGGGACCATCGCTTGCCAGGCGGGCATGTTGATCGCCAGCCCAACCCCCAGCACCAGTCCCAGTGTCAACAGCAGGCCGGGACCCACGATCTCGAGATACCAGGTCACCGCCATCGCGATCGCGGCGGCGCCCATGATCGATTGTGCGATGAGCAGGATGCGCCGCCGGTCGAACAAGTCGGCGATGGCGCCGGCCGGGAGGGCCAAGAACAGCAGCGGCAGCGTGGCGGAAGCCGCCATCAGCCCCACCCACAGCGGCGAGCCGGTCAGCTCGAGCATGGCCCACGACGCCGCCACTGCGTGGAGGAATGATCCGACGTTGGAGAAGACCGCCGCCGTCCACAGGGCGCGGAAATTGGGGATGCGCAGTGGCTCTATGGAGGATCGCATGGACATTGGCCGGCAATGCTACGGGGTCTGCCGGCCAAGTTGGCCCGCCCTGCTGAGACGCGCAGTGCGTCACGTGCCTGTGCCCGCTCAGCCCCAGCGAGAGGACGCGCGGCTGGGTGAAGGAACGCGAGCCGCCCCCGATACCTCGCTAGCGCATAGTGCCGGTTCCAGAGCGCCGGTGGGTGCTCCATATCGTGCGGCGGCGCGAGTGATCTGGGTGGGTCGCGGAGCGTCGGCGCTGAGCGCCGGCACCGGCTGGGTGGTGCACCGTCCTCGGTCATCGCGACGAGGACGGGCCATAGGCCACGCCGACGGACTCGGCCCACTCGGGCACGAGTGATCGTTGCGCCTCGAACGACTCGGCCGTGAACCACATGCCCTCGGGGTTGCCGGTACAGCACGGACTGCGGAACACGGTCGGGTGCACGTCGGGGTGGACGTCGGCGACCCATTGCTCGTACGCGGCGAATTGTTCGAGCCACGACTCCCAGTCGGTCTGCCCCTCGATCTCCAACGCGTAGCGCACGACCATCTCGTCGGCGAACGTGAGCCGCGCCTGATTGAAGGTGGGGGCGAGACCGGAGGCAACGCCGAAGACGTCCTGATCCTCCCCGCGGCAGACGATTTCGAGACCGTCCGGTTCGCATGTCACGGTCCATTCGGTGGCGATCACGGTGTCCCACTCGCGGCTGGCGTTGAGATAGTCAACGAACGTCACGGTCCCGTCTTGGTCCCAGTCCCAGCTCTCGTCGAGCCCGAAGGCTGCCGGCACCGGCTCGTCCACCTGCACTTCTTCGCCGTCCGGACTGACGAACACGAAGTCCGGCGCGAACAGGCTGCCCGGATCGGTGATGTCTTCGCCGGCGACGTAATTGAGGAGGTCCTCGACCTCGGCGGCGAGGGCCAGCATCTCGGGCGACGCCGGTGGCGGAGTCCATGAACGAATCTGCTCCGGATTCAACCCGATCAGGTATGTGTTCTCGGAGTCGTACATGCTGAACGCCGCGATGTAGAAGTTCCCCTCGTCGTCCCACGAGTCGTACCCGGTGATGAAGGCCTCAAGCCCGGCAGATGTGTCGAGATCGGGCAATTCAGCCAGGATCGACGAACTTCCGGTGTCGATGTCGAACTCCCAGATCTCATTGGGCCGACCGAAGTTGTCGCTGCGGCCGAGATAGATTGTCTCTTCGCCGGGATCGAGCTGGAACACCCACACCTTGTTGAAACCGGAAGGGGTTTCCCCGGCGGGGAAATCCGGGCGGCCGAGATACTCCCACGTCATGGTGGCGTCGGTAAACCGGTAGATGTGCCCCATGTCGTCACTCACATACAACCTGTCGTGAGCGGCGTTCCACTGACCGACCTCGATCGCAGCCAGGGTCTCCAGCGCGAATCCCGTGTCCTCGAACCCGGAGTCCGGGTTGTATCGCCACACGGAATCGAGCACCGAACGATCCTCGCCCTGGTTCCACTGGGACCGTTCGGTCCCGCCCGTCATGTACACGCTGCCGCGCGAGTCCGTCCAGATGAAGCGATTGCTGTAGAAGTACCCCTCCCACTCATCGGGAGTGCCGACCACGGTGGTTCGCCCCTGCGCGACGTCGTAGTAAAGGAGCTGGTTGTCTGGAATCGTCATGCCGTAGATGCGGTCGTTGACCGGGTCGGCCGAGATGGTGACGACCTGGAGGCGCTCGGCACCGACGCCGCCGGGTTCGTCTGCGCTGAGGTCCACGAAGTCGCCCGATGCCAGGTCGTACGCGTACCAATGGAAGCCACGCGTGCCCAGAAAGGCAACGTCCATCGACGACTTGTCGAGGGTAGCCACGTACATCCTGCCGTCGTGGTACGTCGGCCGCGTATGGAACTTCTCGGCGGTTTCGCCGGGTTTCCAGTTATCGGCCGCAGTCGACGCCGTGCGCGCGTCCCCCACCCACGTCAGGTAACCCGCCTCCGGGTCGAGCCGGTACAGCATCGAGTTCAGTCTGTGATCGTGGCCGGAGATGTAGATGCCTCCGTCCGGGCCTGACCCGACCGCCAACCACGACTGATCGGGCTTGTCTCCGCCAGGGGCATCGGGCAGCTGCCACACCCGCACGCCCGGCGCGGCTCCCTCGCGGAAGGACACACTCGACACATCAGCCGGTGCATCGGCAGGCGGCGTCGTGGTGACTGGAACGGTTGACGTCGTGGCCTGAACAGTCGACGTTGTCGACGGTGCCTCGACACTTGATGTCGGGGCGTTGTCGTCGCAACCCGATGTCGCAATGACAACGACAGTGAGAACAAGCAGGAATCGTCGCATAGCGCACACTTACCGTGATGGTCTCACTTCCGCTCGCACAGGACTAGAGCCGAAACGCACCTCCCGTCGCGTCAGGGGGTAGATTCTGCTGCCAGCTCAAGGCTGATCGCGTAGACATTCTCAATGATCCTCGGCACTCCAACCTGGGTGCCCGGGCTTGCCTTGATCACGACTTTGGCAGCTCTCATCGCAACGAGGCGCATAGCTCTCAGAGCCAGCCGCACCGTCACCTGCCGGCACAGATCACCCACTATGTGCGATATCGCCCATTCCGTCGAGTGCGCTGGATCGGCACGTCACGAGCGCTCCCACGCCGCCGGGTCAGCCGCGGGATGTGGCCGCGCGTTCGATGCGCGCCTGGATGAGCCTCGTCTTGGCGCTCACCCGCCCCATCGTGCCGGTGATGTGCGGCTTGTGGATGTCGTTATCGGTTCCGGTCGGGTCGTTATGGGGCGGGCGTAGTCAAAGAGACGAAACCGATGCGTGCGCTAGCGATCACGGCGTCTACCCAGAGCGACACGCGATGATGAGTGAGGCTTGTCGGCCCGGTATAGGGTCAGGGCAAACTCACAGCATGGCGCCAAGCTCCACGATCCGAGAGGCACGATGACGCTCCACTCCGAGACGGACGAACTACTGCT
>JBFIXI010000041.1:0-36244 GCA_041605955.1 Acidimicrobiia bacterium | reverse complement strand
GTTGCCCCGTTCTCGTCCACAGAGTCGTCGAAGACCCAGACCGGATTCGCCGTGTCCGGAATCCCGTTGGCGTCGATCTCCCACACCTGGAGCTGTTCGGCACACGCCCCCGCCGCCAACCCGACACCCAGGTGTACGCCGACGTCGTGGCATGCTCGCAGCGGGTCGAAGAACCCGAGCCCGTGCTCTGCAGGGTCGAAGGCGTTGTCCGGATCACCCGGGTAGTTGATCGGTGGCTCTGCGATCTCGACCGCGGTGACCAGACCCAGCGGGTC
This sequence comes from Acidimicrobiia bacterium, assembly GCA_041605955.1. GTDB lineage: Bacteria > Actinomycetota > Acidimicrobiia > Spongiisociales > UBA5794 > JAHEJX01. The sequence continues at coordinate 35,969 of JBFIXI010000041.1, read as the reverse complement.
GCCGCCGTCCCACGACACTTCGACGACCTGGATCACACCATGGAGCGGGTCGCGATCGTGGTGGATGGGTTGTCCTTCAGCCGGCTGGCCGCACGTCGGACCCGGCCTCAGCGAGTACGACGAGTTGTACAGCAAGAGACGGTTCTCGCCCGGCCGTGGCACCAAGGTGTGGGTATGGGACCCACAATCCTGGTAGACCGCCCCGATCTGGAACGGATTCGCGGGATCGCTGATGTCGAAGATGCGAATACCCTCCCAGCCGTCCGGATCGCGGGCGTCCGCCGCAACAGCGGCACCGCACTCTGGACCGGTCAGGACCGCGTCGACTGACAAGAACAAGATGTCGGCCCCGCCATCGTTATCACGATCCCAGACGGACACGTCATTCTGAGGACCCGGGCAGGAGACGTCGGCCACCAACGTCGGGTTCGCCGGATCGGACACGTCGAAGACCCGGAAGCCGCCGTAGTTCCCGACGTAGGCCAGGTCACCCCAGAAGGCAATATCGGAGTTGGTGAACCCCCCGTCGTTGGGAGATTCGAATAACAAATCCATCTTCTTATCGGCTGCTGTCGATTGATCGGCGCTCGCCGGTGCTGTCGCCGCCGCCACCAGGCCGACAGCAAGAACCGCAAAGACGAACCCCCGTCTGATCGTGCTCATGATTCCTTCCTCTCCACTCTCCCGCGCGACTCAAACCATCCAGAAGGCGAGCGGGGATCTATCAGGCGGAGCTCCGCACCTGACCGATCACGACATCGCCCTAATCGGGCGTCACCGTCCTCCACTCCCCTTCAACTCGTCCGACCTCGGCCGGAGCCACAACTCCGCCACGGCCCGAACGCTACAGGACCCCGCACGGGTGTGCAGCCGATTTGGGGACCTCTGTCCGCGGGCGGCTCCCCCACAGGAGATCAGAGCTCGCTCCGACGCTGAAGCTCACCAAAGTCCGACCCGATCACCTTCGTCAGCTCTATCGGGAACTCCAGGAGTCCGGCTCGCGAACTGGCAAGCGCTCGCTCCAAAGTCCGTTCGTAACGTCGCCAGGATGATGCACCGGGCCCTTCACGATGCTCATGAGCTGGACCAATCGCCCGAAACCCGGCCACGGCAGCCAAGGGTCCACGCATCGCCAGAACACGTCGCCCGAGACCGCTCATCGCAGCGCCTCCCGCACCCTGGTTATGTCGCCGAGTGGGAAATCGGACGGTTCGTCTCCGAATACCTGGACGCAGACATGGTCCGCTCCAGCTTTCTGGTGGGCCCGCACCCGCTCGGCGACGGCGGAGACATCGCCCCAAGCGACAATGGCGTCCACCAGGGCGTCACTTCCGCCGTCTGCCAAGTCATAGTCACCCCAACCGAGCCGACGGAGGTTGTTGGTGTAGTTGTCGAGGTCGAGGTAACGGGCCATGTGGGTCCGGGCGATCTGGCGAGCCGCGTCCGGAGCTGCCCGCAGGACCACGGCCTGCTCAGGTGCCAGCAGCGGCCCGTAGCCCATGACCTCCCGTGCCATCCGAGTGTGCTCTACAGGCACGAAATACGGGTGGGCACCGGCGGTCCGATTGGCCGCGAGCTGTAGCATCTTCGGTCCCAGTGCCCCGATCACGACGGGAACCGGAGCTTTGGGATCGGGTCCCGAGTACGCTGCCGCTTCCATGGCGTCTAGGTACTCTCGCATGGTGGCGAGAGGCCGGTCGTAGCGGTGCCCACGACGATTCACGGTTGGGGCATGGCTGATCCCGATCCCGAGCAGAAAGCGGCCTCCGAAAGCCTCCGCGAGCGTGCGTGCCCCGTTGGCCATCGCCATCGCATCCCGCGACCAGATGTTGGCGATTCCGGTCGCCACGACGATCCGCTCGGTGGCGGCGAGGAGCATCGCGGCGTGGGCGAATGCTTCTTTGCCCGTCGACTCTGGGATCCACAACGCCCCAAAGCCGAGGTCCTCGATCTCGCGGGCCGCGCTCCGTGCGTCCGGCCCCGACAAAGCACCTAGTTGGGCGCCGCCGCTCCACAGTCCGAGTGTGCCCAGATTGGCCGCCCCAAGACGATCCAGCACTCCCGTCACGACAGCTCCTCCGGTAACACGGGGACCCGGTAGTCCTCGTGGATCTCCTGCATCAAGTCGACGACGCGGTACGAGTGCTGGATCGACATTTCAGTGTCAGGATGGTCGAGCCGGATGCCCCAGTTCTCGCCGTAGCGCATCGTCTTGTCGAGGGATGCGTAGGAGCCACAGAACAGGGCGAATCCCTCGTCTGGGAGATCGACCCGCTCGGCCACCTGCCCGAGGAGATCGTGGGGGCGAGTGAAGACATCCACCCCGACGGTCGAGTAGGGGCTTCCGTCGATCTCACAGCTGAGCACGCACTCGTCCCACCGGGCGGCGACGTCCTCCCATCGCCAGATCCGGGGCGCCATCACGTTGGGACACGACTGCTTCGACCACGGTATCGAGATGGTCTCCAGCGCCCGGTCGGTGTGGTCCGATCCCACCCCGACATAGAGCTCGTTTTCGACCTGGAGCAGCACCACCTCAGCCTCGCCCGACGTCCGGTGGTGGAGCACGTCGATCTCGTCGTCCGTGACGAGCTGCGCCGCGGCCACCGGGTAGATGCGGGGTGAGGGCACGTTGAACGCGATCGAGATCCCGATCTTGGCGACCTCCTCCTGGTGGGCCCTGGCGGCCTCAGGGTCACGCGTGGCTGATCCGGTGTTGTAGACCCGCGCGACGGGAAGCTCCACCCTCTCGTTCCGTCCACCCGGTCGTGCGACTTCGAACCGGATCGTCTTTGTCATGTCGGTTCCTCTCGGGTCGGCGTCGAGTGACGGCGGTGATCTACAAACCGGGTCGACCGGTCCGTCTCGATGCGGAGGCTTGCCGGATCGTGGACAATCCCGCCGGCGACAACGATCTGAACATGGTCGAGAGCGTAGGAATCGGCCAGCGGATCGGATCCCAGTACCACCAAATCCGCCATCTTGCCCGGTTCCACAGTCCCGAGTCGGGTGCCGAGACCCAGAGCCGAAGCAGGAACCGACGTGCAGGCCAGCAGACTGCCCATCGGGCTCATACCCGCCTCCCGCAACATGGCGACGTCCTCGGCGTACCAGCCGGTGCTGTCGGTGCCGATGACGATCTTCACCCCGCCGGCCACAGCGATACGAAGCGACTCGGCGTGGGGAGCGACGAGGGCGTCGTGGGCATCGGCCCACGCCCCGCCCCGCCCGAAGAGCGGGTTCATCGTCTGGCGCTGATAGGCACTTGCCGTGGGACAGAAGAAAGCCCCGGCCTCCACGATGCGCGCCGCGAGGGCCTCGTCCAGATAGGTTCCGTGGTGCAGAATGTCGACTCCGGCATCGAGCACGTTCCCGATCGCCTCGGTTCCCATCACGTGGGAGGTGGTGAGCTTCCCCCAGCGGCGGGCTTCGCTGAAGGCGGCCTGGATTTCATCGGGACCCATCTCGGCCCGAGTCTGTTCGTGGCCCGGCATGCAGTAGGGGTCATGGCTCGCCATCACCTTCACGAAGTCGGCACCATCCCGGAAGTTGGCCCGGACCGCCGCCCGCACCGCGTCCGGCCCGTCGGCCTCCCTGCACAACACGCCGGACCCGGTGGCGTGCCCGCCCGTGACGGAAATTGGTGTCCCGGCCGCCATCACCCGGGGTCCGATCACGTCTCCGGCGGCAATGAGATCACGCATGGTGGCCGCGACGCGATAGGGCGATGCCATATCGCACACTGTCGTCCACCCGCGCGACAGACCGTTCAGCGCATTGCGCACTGCCGTCGTCGCAGTGAGGATTCGGTCGCCGATCATCTTGGACGGCTGCCCGACGATCTCCCGATACGCGAGGTGCTCGTGCATGTTGAAGAGCCCGGGGAGCACGAATCCGCCCGCGGCATCGATCTCGTGGTAGTTGCCGTCGGCCCGATCGATCGAGTCGGCCGGACCTGCTGCGACGATCGTCCCATCCTCGACCACCACCACGGCGTTCTCTGTCGGATCCCTTCCGGTGCCATCGATGAGGACGGCTCCCGTGATCACGAGATTCATTCAGGTTCCTCCTTCGGGGATTACTCCGCGGAACCGGGCTCGCCGCTCTTTGGATCTGCGTTCGACTCCGCGGCCGCCCGGTCCGGTCCTGGGGAGGCCCCGATCGGCAGGCGCGCTTGGAGGGGACCGCTGGTAACTCGGATGCACCGGACGCGACGATCCGTAGCAGTAGATTCGAGTGGCACCCGCTCCTGTGAGCACTCCGGGATCTCGATGGGGCAGCGACCGGCCAGGACGCAACCCGTGGCCAACTCGGTGTTGCTGGGGATGCTGCCCTCGAGCGGAAAGTGCTCCTGGTGCTCGGTGGGATTGACGGACAGGGCGGCCGACAATAGCGCCGCCGTGTAGGGATGCTGCGGGTCGTCTATGACGTCATCGGTGTTGCCCGATTCAACGATCTGGCCGCGGTACATCACCGCAACGCGGTCGCTGAAGTACTCGACGGTGGAGATGTCGTGTGAGATGAACAGATAGGCGAGGTTGAACTCGTTTTGGAGTTCGCCAAGAAGATTCAGGATCTGGGCGCGAACAGACAGGTCCAGCGATGAGGTGGGCTCGTCGAGCACGATGAACGACGGTCGGGTGACTACTGCGCGGGCGATACCAACTCGCTGCTGCTGTCCTCCCGAAAGCGCCGCCGGGAACCGGTCGGCGAACTCGGCGTCGAGGTGGACCGCCTCGAACGTCTCGAGCACGCGCTCTCTGCGTTCACCCTTGCTCAGCGTCTTGTTGTGGACAACGAGGGGCTCCTCGACGATGGCACCGATTCGCATGCGAGGGTTCAAGGACTCGTAGGGCTCTTGGAAGACAACCTGCATTCGTGATCGCGTCGCCCGCAGCTCTGAGCTGGATATGCCGTTGATGTTGCGACCTTCGAACTCGACGGTGCCGGCATCGGGATCGATCAGCCCGAGCACGAGACGTCCGACGGTGGACTTGCCCGAGCCGCTCTCCCCGATCAACGCCAGCGTTTCGCCCGGAGAGATCTCGAACGACACCTCGTCGACCGCATACACCGGCGGACCACCGTCCCGGCGGAACGTCTTGTCGACGCCTTCAACCCGAACCAATGGAGGCAAGCTCCGGCACCTCCTCGTGAACGTTTAGGTGACAGGCCACCGCCCGCCCGTCCCCGATAGGCCGGAGAGCGGGTACCTCGTCGAGGCAGCGGTCGAACGCGAACCGACACCGGGTTTTGTAGGGACACCCGGTGGGATAGTTGATGAGATCGGGAACCCGGCCCCGCAGATTGCGCAGAGACGCACCTCGGCGCGGAATCGCTTCGAGCAGGTCGAGCGTATAAGGCATCAGCGGGCGGGTGAACACCTCTGCAACGGGACCCGCCTCCACCACCTTCCCTGCATACATCACCACCACCTGGTCGCAGTACTGGGCCACAACACCGAGGTCATGAGTCACCAGCAGCATCGACCGATCATCCTGCTTGACCAAGCCGCTGATCAGGTCCAGGATCTGCCGCTGCACCGTAACGTCGAGTGCTGTCGTCGGCTCGTCGGCGATCACCAAGGCGGGATCCAGTGAGAGTGCGAGGGCGATCACCACCCGCTGCGCCATCCCGCCCGAGAGCTCGTGAGCGTAGCCGTCGAGGACCCGCTCGGGACCCGCGATGCCGACCGAACGGAGCATCGATAGTCCCAACTCGTAGGTCTCTTCGCGGCTCGCCGATCGATGCGAGTTGACAACGTTGTGGAACTGGCGGCGGATGTTCAGAATCGGGTTGAGCGATCCGAAGGGATTCTGGGCAACAAAGCCGATCTGAGCTCCTCGGATCTTGCGAAGGTCTCGCCGTGACAGCTGCAGCAGGTCGTGATCGCCCATCTCGGCTGAGCCACCGACCACTCGCCCCGGCGAGCGGATTAGGCCCATGATCGAGCGAACAGTAGCCGACTTGCCACAACCGCTCTCGCCCACAATGCCGACGATATCGCCCCGCCCGACAGTGAACGAGACGTCGTTGACCGCGTGCACCACGCCGCGCCTAGTGACGAATTCCGTCGTCAATCCGGCCACCCGCAAGGCTGGGGCGTCGGTCGCGGCGGAACGTCCGTCATGCTGGGCCGTCATCTACCGCTCCGGTCGAAGAAAGCGTCGAGTGAGTCGGCCACCATGTTGAAGCTGGCAACAGCCAGCAGCACCCCTAGCCCGGGGAAGGTGACTACCCACCATTCGCCGGTGGCCATCTGGCGGGCCCCTGCTTGGATCATGGCGCCCCATGACGCATCGGGTGGCGTGACCCCGATACCGAGGAAACTGAGCGATGCGATAACGATCAGTGCGTGGGCCGTCGCCAACGAGGTCTGCACCATGGTGATGCCAACGACGTTGGGCAGCATGTGGCGAAACATCATTCGGGTGCGAGAACAGCCCACTGCCTCTGCAGCCTCCATGAAACGGCTCTCTCGCAGCGACAGCGCTTCGCTGCGAACCAGTCGCATGAAGCGCGGCACGTTGATGATGAGGATGGCGAAAACAACATTGCGAAGCTCATTGCCGGTGACGGTCACCAGCGCGACCGACAGCACTATGAGGGGGAACGCTTGGAACACGTCCAAGGCCCGCATGATGCGCTCTCCGGCCTTGCCCTTGGCGCTCGCCACCAGGCCGAGAGGGACACCGACGACAAGGGACACAAGGGCGCCTATCAGAGCAAGCGGAATGTCCCGCTGGGCGGCATCGATGGTCCGCGAGAAGATGTCGAAGCCGATGACGTCTGTGCCGAACCAGTGGGCGGCGGACGGGGCCTGCAGGATCTCGAACACGTTGGGTTCGATCGGGTCGTACGGGAGTGGGGCGAAGAACCCGGCCAGCACCAAACCGACGATGATGAATCCGCCCACCAGGATGCCCGGGTAGCGACGCAACCGATCCCAGGTAGCCCGCAACCCACCGATTTGGGGTCCGGGAGAAGCAAGGGTGGCCGTGGTCTCGGTATCAGTCATAGGTCACCCGGGGGTCGAGGAAGAGCACTATCAAGTCGAGTACCAGATAGACCGTCAGGGTGATGATCCCGGTGATGATGATGAACCCTTGGATCGCAGGCGCGTCCACGTCCAGCATGGCCCGCAACGCCCACTCGCCAACGCCCCTCCAGGAGAACACGATCTCCACGATCGCCGCTCCTCCGACCAAAGCCCCAAAGAGGATGAGGCCGTAGGTGAGGATGGGCGTCCGCGCCTGCAAGAAGGCGTATCGGATGACCTTCCGCTCCGGCAGTCCGGAGGCTCGGGCGAACTCGACCTGAGCAGACACAAGTGCCTGGGCCATGGTGTTACGCGTCGTCTTCCCCAAGTAAGCGGCATAGACAAAGCCGAGGGTGATCGCCGGCATCAGCATGTGGTGCAGCACGGTTACAAACCGGGACCAGTTGCCGCTGAACAGGCTGCTGAAAAGCAGCCAACCCCCACCGCCGGCGCCGCCGACCCCGGTTTCGGTGAGCGGGAGTCGGCCGACCGGGGGCGGCGCCCACCCCCATAAGTAGAACATGAAGTAGATGAGGAGCAGTGCGAGCAAGAACGGTGGGGTCGACTGGAACACTGTGATGGTGAGGCGGGCGAAGCGGTCCGGCAGCCGCCCCCGAAAGTAGGCCCCCACTGTGCCAACGAGGATCCCGATGACGCTCGCCAGTATGAGCCCGACCACGAGCAGCTCGATCGTGTTGGGCAGGAAGCGGGCTATCTCTGAGGTGATCTCGCGTCCCGAGAAGAACGACGTCCCCAGATCGCCCTGCACAACTCGACCGAGGTAGTGGACGTATCGAACCCAAACGGCCTCGTCGAGCTCGAGCTCTTCTCTGACCTGCTGCAGGCTTTCCTCGGTGGCGAACTCGCCGAGAATAGCCACCGCAGGGTCCCCGGGCAGCAGCTCGATGATGCCGAACGAGAGCGTGATCACGATGAACAGCGAGACCGGGATCATCACGATCCGCTTCGCTAGGAACCCCGTGAATCGCTTCATTCCGTGTGAGTCCCGATCCCTCGGCCGTCTAGAGGCTGAGCGTAGATGGCGCGTACGGGTCCCGCACGTAGGCCTCGCAATCGACAGAAGAGGCGGATCGCTCCGGCCGGGGTGTCGGCCCCGGCCGGAACGGGTATTCCGCCGTCGATCACTGCTTGATCAGGTTGAACACCATCACCTCGCCGTGGGCCGGTGCAATGTAGTTCGTGATGTTCGATCGGAACGCATGCAGGTAGGTCGGTTCGACCATATACACCATGGGGATGTCCGTGACGATCAGGTCGGAAAGCTCCTCTAGGAGCGCTTCGCGGTCGGGGCCGGGCGGGGTCTGCTCGATCTGCTTGATGAGCGTGTCGTACTGACTGCTCTCGTAGTCGTGAGAGTTGTTGTTCGACTGCGATTGGTTATACAGGTTCCCCGAGTAATAGGGGTCGGCAATCGCTGGGGGCTCCAGGTACATCATCGCGGCATACCTACCCTCGGTGAACTGCTGCCTGAAATCGCTCCCCGAAGCCACCACATCAAAGGTGGTGTTGATGCCGACGTCGCGCAACATGTTTTGTACGAGGATCGACGCCTGCTCCACGTGCGCGCCGGGTCGCGTCGTGCTGTACGTCAGAGTCACATCGAAGCCGTTCGGATAGCCGGCATCGGCCAGCAGTTGCCGCGCTTCGTCTGGATCGTACTCGTACACCAGCTCCGGACTACCGATGTCGTAAACCGCAGAGAGCCCTGTCGTGGACGGAATGGCGGCGAAGTTGAGATAGGCGCCGGCAACGAGCGTTTCGCGGTCGATTGCCTTCGACACGGCCTGGCGGACCCGGACATCGGCGAATCGCTCGTCGTTCAGGTTGAGCACGAGAGGCTCACGGTTGGGTGATTGGCACGACTTCACCGTGACGTTCGGATCGTCCTGGAGCGCCAGGTACTGGTCGAACTGGAGTCGGTTGACGTAGTCGACGTCGCCCGACTGCAGCAGCTGGAATCGAGTCGAGGCCTCGGGAATCGCCCGGAGGATGAAGCGGTCAACGTTTCCGATACCGTCGTTGTTCCAGTAGTTCGGATTACGTACGTATACGACCTCGTTGCCGGGATCGAAGCTCTCGATCATCCACGGCCCGAAGTTCGGGAAGTTGAGCTCGATGAACTCCTTGGCCCAGGGATCCTCGGCCGTGATGTGCGGCTCCAACGCGGTCGTATCCCAGATCTGGAATTGGTGGTATGTGAACAACGCCGCGTCGATCGCCGTCGGGTCGGCGATATTCACTTTGATCGTGTAGTCGTCGACAATCTCGTACGGACTGTCACCCGGGATCACCGGGTCACCCTCGTCAGGACCCACGAAGTGTGATGCCCGGTAAGCCAGGAACCGGACGACCCGGCCCTCGGCCAGACCGCGGTCAAGGCTCCACTTGACGTCCTCGGAGGTCATCTCGTTCCCATCTGGGCTCAGGACGCCTTGACGAAGGAAGAAGGTGAGCTCGGTCCGGTCATCGTTCCACTCCCACGACTCGGCCAGCTCGCCGCGGATGGCGTCGACGCCGGCCAGTGCGGTACAGCCGTCATCGGCCAATCCCGCCACCTGTGCGTCGTACAGAACCAGGTTCGAGGCCAGTTCGTAGTGAGTCCAACGTTGCGGATCCCCCTGGGGATTCGCCTGGTTGTCGAAACTAGTCGGTAGGCCGGGCACCGCCATCACAAATGTGGCGCCCTCGGCCGGGGGTGCAGCGGTGGTGGTCGTATCGTCACCACCGGGTGCAGCCGTAGTGGTCGTATCGTCCCCAGCCGGTGCAGCGGTGGTGGTCGGGGCTGCGCTGGTGGTCGTCGTGTCGTCGGCGTCGTCGCTGCAAGCGGAGGCCACGAGAGCGAGACCCAACAGGATCACCGACAGGTGTCGCAGACTGCGCGATGGGCGCGATAGATGGCGGGGGCGTTTCGGGTGCACGTGTCCTCCCTCGATTAGATCATGTTCAAAGCGGCCGAGACAGATGTCCACGATACGAACGCTTGCCCGTTCGCTGCTAATCGAACATACCGTTGAGCGAGTCACAGCGTCAAACGCGTCGAGACTCATCCGGCTTGTGGTCGGCGGGTTGGGCGACGCCGAGTCGCACAGCCGCGGCGTCGGCGGCGATCGACGCCTGGCTGGCGACGGCAGACCGCGACAACCCGAACAATGGAGTGCCCACGGTAACGGTGCATTCGATCGGATCGATCCCCATCGCCCGAGCAGTGTCGACGGCGAGTCTCTCCAGCTCGGCGGTGAGGATCGCCACCGCCGGGACACCCAGGCGACGGGCGGATGCGACGTCGCGCACACTGCGCGACGAGCAGGTGCCTCAGTCGCCTGCCGCGATCACGATCGCCCTGTAGACGGCGGCCATCGCCGAAGCCCAGGCTTCGGGACCCGGGGAGTCGACCCCATGGCTCCGGCGCACACGTTCTGTCCGGATCGATCGATCCCCCCGACGGATTGAGTAATCGACAGCGTCGAGGATTCCATCCCCCCACTCCGCTGATGGGTTCAGCATCGCGTCGGCCAGGGCGACCGGACCCGGACCCACTGGGCGGAGAGCCTCCTCGGGCGACGGGGCCATAGCCGCAGCCGCTACCGGATCGACGAGCACGATGCGATTCACCCTCCGCTCCCTCCCGCCGCCGGCACTGCAACGCTCACGGTGACTCCCGACCCGAAGATCACTGCCGTGTAGCCTCCGAGCCGCGAGCCCGCCACGGCGGCACGCACCCGTGCCGGATCGTCCACCACGGGCACCGCCCCCTCGGCGAGGGCAGCCAGCGTGATCGCAGATGGCGTACCCTCGAACAGCTCCCCTCCGGCGATGCGCTCTGCGGGTACCAGATGCGCCGGGATCCTGGCTTGCTCGTGGAGATGCCGTGCCAGCGATTCCCGATCGATGCCGGCGCCGTCCAGAACCGAGGCGTGCGTCGGCGACAACACCAGCCAAAGGTCCTGACGGTGCAACGCGTTGTACGTTCCCGGCAGCGCCACGGCAGCCGCCAGCAACTCGAGGAGCACCGCCGACTCGAGGCGGGCCACCTCGGCAATGCAGACCGGGGCATCCGCTGCGTACACCGATACGACCGACTCACTCCTGTCAAAGCCGAAGCTGGTATGGATCGGCGGCCAAGGCGAATCGGCCACGTTCTCGGTCAAGCAGAACGTGAACGATCCGGGATGTCCCAGGGTTGCCGGGTTGAGGCCGCCCGGCCGAGCTCCGGCGATGGAACGGCACACCAGGTTCACCGCCCTGCCGATCGTGGCGTTGGCGCGATTGCCGGCCCCTAGCGCCGAGAACCCGCCATTCATGCCAAGCGCCCCCGCCACCGGACCGCTCACCACCACCATGGGACTGCGCGAGTGGAGAGTCGTGAGGACTCGTTCTAGCTGGAAGGCGGGATCGGCGATGGCGCGAACAGCCGCCTCGACTACGGGAAACGCTTCGGGACGGCATCCTGCCATGACGGCGTTCGCGGCGATCTTTTCGAGCGTGGCCTCTCCCCCGCCGGGGGGCAGCACGGCGACAATCTCGCCTGCGCGGTCGACCGCAGAACCCAGCATGCGTTCGACCCGATCGGGCGTCGGAGGAACGACCGGAAGCCCGTCGGTCCAGTCGCGTTCGAAGCAAGCTTCGATCGGATCATCGGTGTCGAGGTGGATCAACGTCCCGGCCTTCCTTCAGCCCGATCGTATACGTTTGTCCGCCACTCGATCGCGGTCTCGAACGAGGCGATACTCTCAATGTCGAGCGAACCGGAGTCAACATGCTATTCCACCATGTCCACATCAAGAGCCCCGATCCGAGCGCGTCAGCGGACTGGTGGTCGCAGGCTCTCGGTGTCAGCGTCGAGAGCGACGAAGTGCGATCCGAGGGAGATCGATTCGTCCGATGTGTTAGCGACAACGGCGTTCCCATCTTCATCTCGGGCCCCCGGCCGAATGAGCAACTGGCAGCAGAACAGCCGGACTCCCGGTTCGGATTAGAGCACATCGGCTTTCAGAGCGACGACATCACCGCCGACATCGCGCGTCTCGTCGGTATGGGCGCCACTCTTGTCTCCAGCCCGGAACGGCTCGCCAGCGGCAGGACGATCGCTTTCCTGCACACGCCGGACCGAGTGCGAGTCGAACTCATCCAGCTCTGAGATCTGCCGGCGTCCGACCGCGCCGCGCAATCACGTCAGGATGACGAAACGGAGCCCGCCGACTGGTCGCCTACCCGGCGAGAGCCTCGGCGATTGCCTCCAGATTGCGGGCGAGCATTGCACGATCGGTGTCGAATGTGAAGATCCGGGCTCCCCGCTCCCACCAAATGCGGGCCCGTCGTATCCCGTCCTCGGTCAACGGGTGATGCAGGGACACCTGCTTGCCGGCGGACATGGCAGCTTCCACCACCAGTTCCTCGGCGGCGAGGACGGCGGGGTGGAACGGTTCTCCGGGAACACCGAGCGACCTCGCCAGGTCGTTGCGTCCGCTGTGGACCACGCGCAGTCCATCCGTTGCCACGATCGCCTCTCGCCCAGCCAAGCCGGTTGCGTCTTCGATCTGGCCCCCGATCGCGAAAGCGCTTCCCTCCGGAACGACCTCACGAGCAGCGTCGAGCGCGGCAACGACTTCGGACGGCGAATGGACCTCGGGAATCGTGACGATGTCGACGCCGAGAGCGGCCGCGGTGGCGACCTGTTGGGGGTCGTTGGCAACCCGCACCCAGACGGTGAGACCCGCCTCGTGGGCCGCCGCCATCAGGTCCGGAAACCGGCCGCAGTAGTCGTGGTTGAGAGGGTCGAAACGAACGAAATCAAGTCCGGCCGCGGCCAGCATCATGACGACGGCCGTGTCCTGCAGCGTTGCGTAGGTCCCGACGGCCGGCCGGTCAGCTGCGATCAGCTCCCACACTCGACTCGTCATAGCTCCTCCTCCGGATACTCGCGGCGCAACGTAGCGCCGGCGAGCTGATCGCGCGTTCCGCTTCTTCTATTGCTCGGACGGGGTCGGCACGTGGTAGACACACGACCGTGGAAGCAGAGGCGCCGCTGTCGGAATTCGTGCCACTCCCGGGAAGGACGATCCACATAGTGGTTTGGCCGGGAGGCGAGCCCCCGGTCCTATTGCTGCACCCCAACCGGACCAATGCCAGGGTCTGGGACTTCGCCATCGCCGCTTCGGAGGCTCCTAACCGGTACTTGGCGATGGACTACCGGGGCCACGGAAGGTCGGATTATCCATCCGCCGGCTACACGCTCGATCACCATCTGGCCGATGTCGCCGGAGTGGTCGAGCAGGTCGGATTGGATCGCTACGTCCTGGTCGGGGCTGCCACCGGCGGCAACCTTGGATTGCTCCATGCGTCTCGGTTCCCCGCCGAGGTGGCAGGGCTGGTTGTAGCCGACCCGGGCCTCTCACTCGATCCGAAGCGGAGCCGGCGGGCACAACGAGAGATACTCGAGGAGCACACGTTCCCCGATCTTGCGACGGCCCGGGCAAGGTTGCCGCATGGGTCCCGCTGGTCTGAAATGATGCGGGACCACGTCCTCGATCACTCATTTCAGGTGCTCCCCGACGGGTCGATGGTGAGCCGGTTCTACCCGCCCGGAGTGGCCACCACCGAGGCGGCACTCGAGGCGGATATCTGGGACGAGATCCGGGTGCGGTGCCCCACCCTGGTGCTACGAGGAGCGGAGTCACCTACGTTTCCGTCGGATCGGATGGAGCGGCTCGTCTCGATGATCCCGGGCGCCCGCGGTGTCACGGTGGCCGGCGCCGGGCACCGGATCGCCCAGGATGTCCCGGATCGGTTCGCCGCGCTGCTCGACGACTTCTTGTCCGACCTGTCGTGAGTCGGGATTCCGGACGGCCGGTCGACACCACCCGGCTGGTCGTCACCGGGAACTTGTTGACCATCTCCTCCTCGCTACCTGCCTTCCTCACGGGCACTCTGGCGGTGAGTATTCGCCAGGATCTCGACATCAGCGTTGCCACGCTGGGAGTCGCCATCGGGGCTTACTTCCTGGCGATGTCGCTGTTCTCGGCCCCGTTCGGCCGTTACGTGCAGCGGATTGGCTGGCCTCTCGGGATGCGAGCCTCCGCCTTGCTGGTGGCGGCTTCTTTGGCTTCGATCGGATTCCTAGTCGGCACGCCGGCCGGGCTGGCTGTAGCCCTGGCCGCTTCCGGGCTCAGTCACGCGGTGGGACAGCCTGCGGTCAACTGGGCGCTGTCGTCCAACGTGGACCCGCACCGACAGGCGTTGGTGTTTGCCATGAAGCAGTCGTCGGTGCCGATCGCCATCTTCCTGGCAGGGGTTGCGGTGCCCGCCGTTGCCTTGACGGTGGGATGGCGCTGGGCGTATCGCGGTGCTGCATTGGCAGCGCTGCTGCTGGCGATTGCGGTGCCCGGGGGTAGCCACGGACGGACGGTGGGCCTCTCCCGGCAGCGCGCTCCTCGACCCTCCCGACCGCTGATATTGCTCGGGCTGTCGGGAGCGTTGGGGGCGGCGGCATCCGCCTCGCTGGCCGGGTTCGTCGTGACCTCGTCGGTGGAACGGGGCCTCGCCGAGTCGGCCGCCGGCCGGCTCGTCGCGGTCGGCAGCCTCGCCGGTATCGCCATCCGGATCGGCATCGGCCTGTTGACCGACCGGCGCGACTCGGACGGAACAGGCTTTCTCGCCGCGCTGCTGGCGGTGGGCTCGGTTGGGTTACTCCTCCTCGCCCCCGGCGTGAGTGGCCTGCAGGTCGCAGCTCCCTTGCTGGCCTTCGCCACCGTGTGGGGCTGGCAGGGCGCATATGTCTACGCCATCGTTTACCGGCATCGCGACGCACCGGCAGCCGCCACCGGGTTCGGTCAATCAGTTGCTTCGGCCGGCGGCGCGATCGGGCCCGTTGTGTTCGGCTGGACGGCCGGGGCAGTTTCGTTCACCGTCGCCTGGTTGGTGGCAGCCGTGTGGCTGGTAGGCGCTGCCTTGCTCGCTGGTGCCGGACGGCTTCGGTCGCGACCGGCCGGGTGCTGAACGGAAAGGCCCCGAACCGCTCAGGCGATCCGCAACGGAGCCAGCAGCGGCTCGAGATCGTCCAACTCGTCGAGGCGGCGCACCGCTTCGACTACCGCCATCGCCTGCTCGGCGCCGAGCACCGGGCCGGCAAGGTCGTGGAACTTCGCCTCCAGCTCGGCGGGGCTCAGCGGGTTCTCAGCGTCGCCCTTGGGGACCAAGACACGAGCGGAGGCGGTGCGTCCGTCGGTGGTGTCTATCTCTACTGCGGCACCGAGATAGCGCGGCGCGAGATCCTCCAGCTCCGGATCCTCTGCCAGCTCCATCCGCTCCTGTAGCGAGCGCAGCACCGGGTCCTGCCGTGCTTCGGGCCCCGTCTGGTCGAGCCCCACTTTGCGGTCGCGGATCGCCGCCGCCACCAGGAACGGGACGCTCATCCCGGCGTGGACGAGGTTCTGCGGGAACGGCCTGCCGGTACGTCCCACCATCGAACGGAAGCCGCGGATCCGCACCTGTCTTATGTCATCCGGCCGGATATCGTGCTCTTGCACGATCTGGAGCGTGGCGTCGATGGCGGCGTGCGTGGCGCCGGAGGAGGCGTGGACCTTCTGGCCGATTCGCAGGATCTGCCACTCCTCGCCGAGCCCGCGCACCAGTGCGTCCCAGTCGGCCTCGTCCACCACCACCCGGAGGTAGCCGCCGTGAGCCGCCTCGAGGATCTCCGGTCCGGAGCTATAGCCGGCTTGTGCGTGCAGTGCAGCGAGCACGCCGTTGAGGGAGGCGTTGCCCGACAACGTGTACCAGGCGTCGTAGTAATAGGACGCCCCGGTCAGGCCCGCGGCGGTGTTGCCCGCAAGGCTCAGGGCCCGCAGGTGGACATCGGGATCCTGGATCCCCAGGGCAGACGTGCCGGCGGTGGCCGCCGCGAAGTAGTTGACGCCTCCCCGGGGATGCCAGCCCCGGTTGAGGCTCTCCTTCCCTACCGCCGAGCCGATGCGCATCGCCACTTCGTAACCGGCGACCACGGCCTGCAGTAATCGCCGCCCCGACGCTCCGGAGCGCTCCCCCAGGGCGAACGCCGCCGGGAGGGTGCCTACGCCTGGATGGCCGAGCGACTCCTTCCAGACATCGTCCTGCTGTGGGGTGGATGATCCGAAGACTCCGTTGAGGTATGCCGCCCACGGGGCGGAGGTCGATCGACCTTGGCCGAGGACCGTCGCCTCCGGGACTCCGCCGAACGACGAGACCAGGCCCACCGCGGCTCGGCAATGCTCCCGGCGGGAGCCGGCGACGGCGGCCCCCAAGAAGTCGAGGACACAGCCCCGCGCCTTGGCCGTCACCGCTGCCGGCAGAGAGTCGTACCGGATCCCGGCCACGAATTCAGCGAGGCTCTTGGTCGTCGGTGCCGGATCGGAGCGCCCAGTCATGCCGGCGTCATCGGACGGAGGCGAATCCCGCAGCGCGCCATGTGCAGACTCGCCCTCCTCGTTCCGTCGTGTCTCGCATCGCCGGTCTCATGTCGATTCTACGGACGGGGAGGCGCCCGCCGCCCCTCAGACCTCGCGTCCTGCCAGCTCACCCTCCCAGATAGCGTTGAAGATTCGTCGCGGTGCAAGGCAGTCACCGATGCCGCGCGCGTCGGCGCCGCGCTGCTTCAGCTCCCGCAGCAGGTCGTCGTTCGCCCGGTTCCCGGTCACGAGGACGACCGCGTCGACCGGCTCACGAACCACGATGTCCCCGGTGTGCACGTCGCGCAGCTCAACCCGATCCTCCTCGATGCGGGCGATCTCGTGGTTCGGTGTGAACACAACGTCCATCTTCCTCAGCCGGGCGTGGGTGCTGCCGATGTCGCGGCTATTGGCCAGCCCCGGCGCGATATGTGACAGCCGGGTCACGATCTCGACCGGGTGGCCCCGCTCGGCGAGGTATTCGGCCACCACGACGGCCTGCCGCTCCCCGACGTCGTCGAGGATCAGGCAGGAACTGGGGACGTCCACCTCGTCGTGCAGGATCTCGAGCGGCGTGTACACGTTCCACTGGTCCGTTCCCTCCACCTGTGAACCGTCTCCCCAGCGGAATGGATGAAGCGCCGTCCAGCCGTCACGGCGCGGCGTCGAGCCCGTGGCAATGACGAAGGCATCAAAGCCTTCAGCAATGAGCGGGTCGGCCGTCGCTTCCACCCCGGTCTCGACCCGGATTTCCGTCTTCTCGATCTGGGATCGCAGCCAATCGACGATGCCGCGCATCTCCCGGTACGAGGTTGCCTTGGCGAGCCAGTTCACCTGGCCACCAAGCTCGTGGTCTCGCTCGTACAGCGTCACGGAGTGGCCACGCTGGGCCGCCACCAACGCCGCCCGCATGCCGGCCGGTCCGCCACCGACGACGGCAATCCGACGCGGGGTGGCGGCCGGGACCAGCGTCCCTACGCCGAGCGCGGCCTCTCTACCTACGGCGGGATTGTGCACACAGGCCAGCGGCGTCTTCACGATTGCCGCCATACACCAGTTGGCGCCCACGCATGGCCGAATGTCGTCGTCTCGCTCCTCGAGTGCTTTCCGCGGCCACTCCGGGTCGGCGATCAGCTGCCTGGTCATCCCGATCATGTCCGCCTTGTGCGACGCCAGGATCGACTCGGCCAGCTCTGGCGTTGTGATCCTCCCGACGACGACCACGGGAAGCTCCGGGACGGCTGCCTTGATTTGTGCCGTGGCCGGTACCTGGTAGCCGGGCTGCTCTGGCGTGGCCGGGTAGATCAGCATGCGGTTGAGGTAGGTCCCCTGGCTCACTGAGATGAAGTCGAGCGACCCGGTGTCGGCGAGGCTGCGGGCGATCACGGCCCATTGCGGAGGGCGGAGCCCCCCTTCCATCTCTCCATCGTCGCCGTTGATCCTGATTCCCAGCATACGATCTGGCGGCACCACGGCCCGTACCCGGTCGATTATCTCCATCACGATACGGAGCCGGTTCTCGTACGACCCGCCATAGGCGTCGGTACGGTGGTTGGTCGCCGGCGACAGAAAATTGCCCAACAAGTATCCGTGGGCGAGCGCGTGGATCTCGACGCCGTCCAGATCCCCCTCGACGCACCAGCGGGCCGACGTCTCGTACCCGGCGACGATTTCGGCAATCTCGTCCGTCGTCATCTCATGTGGCATCTCCCGGTACACGACGCCCGGGACCGCGCTCGGGGCCCACACCGGTAGCCGGCTGACCATGCTGTCGGTCTGGCGCCCCCGGTGCCACAGCTGGCCGAGCACCAAGGTGCCGTGGACGCGGACCGCGGCGGCGATCTTGCGATAGTTGGGGACGACGCGCCTATCGAACGCAAAGATCTTCCCCTCGTATGGCTGGGTTGTCGGATGGACCGCCATGGCTTCCATCGTGATCACCCCGACCCCACCCTTGGCCCGCTCGGCGTAATAGGCAACATGGGCGTCGGTGAAGTTGTGGTCCTTGACGAGCTGGGTGCCGTGCCCGGTCATCCACACCCGGTTCCGAGCTGTCTTGGGACCGATGGCGAGGGGGGAGAACAGGGTGGGATACCGCGCAGAGCGAGTCGTGGCGACTTCCGTCTCGGGGGGCTCAGCCATCATGGCCGCTGCCTTCCACCCAGCCACGCCCTTCCTTCGCTTCGGTATACGCCCTGGCGGCGAACTCGACCGCAGGACTCCCGGCCGGTAATCCCGCCAACACGATGGCTTCGAGGACTTCCCGTTCGGTGGCTCCGTATTCCATCGCCATTCGCGTGCTCCACTCGACGCCCTCCCGATCGCCCCTGACTGCCGTCGTGATCCCAACCAGCACCAGGAAACGAGTCTTGAGGTCGAGCGCCCGCGGTTCCGGATCGAAGATGACGTACCCGGCGAGATCGTTGTAACGGCGCAGGATCTCCACGTCCACGTCGGCCATCAGCTCGTGGAGGGGAAGGGTGAAGCCGCGTCGCATTCGGATCTCGTCGAGAACCTGCTCGCGCGCCGCAGCCTGATCCTGCATGTCTCCTCTGTCGGTCATGGTCTTCCCTTGCTCTCGATATGTGTGCGTCGTTTGGTTGGATTCAGCCGCCCGGCGGGCGATCGACGGCTGCGACGATGTCGGAACCCAGAATCGCCTTCACCCCCCGGGGGAGTCCTTCGCCACCGTGCTCTCCTTTTCTCGCGTCTTGTCTGCATGGATTTGGTGCCTCGAGGAGGTGCGGCGTGTACGAAGGGCCGGCATGCGGTGCCAAGGGCAAGCATGTCGAGCCGAGAGGGCCATCACGGCAGGCCCGCTGCCGCAGCCACCGCCGCATAGCCTCTGATGGGAAACTCGTCCCGGCGCTTGGTGTAGATCTGAACGGAAACATGGTCGGCTCCGGCGCCATGGTGGGCGGCGATCCGGGCCGCTACCCGGTCGGGATCGCCCCATGCCACCAGAGCATCGACAAGTGCATCGGAACCTCCCGCTTCCAGATCCGCCTCGGTCCACCCCAATCGCAACAAGTTCCGTCGGTAGGCGCCCAGGCTGAGGGGGTTTTCCATGTGTTTGCGGGCGAGCCGGCGCGCCTCCTCGGCATCCGATTGGAGCACCGCTCCAATCTCCACTGCCAGGAACGCGTCCGGACCGAGCGTCTCCCTGGCGAATGCAGTGTGCTCGACGGGGACGAAGTACGGGTGAGCACCGGCGGTACGGCTCGCAGCGAGCCGGAGCATCCGTGGCCCGAGCGCGGCGAGAAGCACCGGGACGGGCTGGCGGGGCCGAGGCGCGAGGTAGCGGTCTTGGGCTGCTTCCATACCGTCGAGGTAGCGCTCCATCTCTGCGACGGGCCGCTTCCATGGATGACCCAGCGGCCCCATCGATTCGGGGTGGCTGATCCCGATGCCGAGAACGAAGCGACCGGGGTAGGCCTCCCCGAGGACCATTGCGCCCGAGATCATCGCGGTCGGCGAGCGCGACCACACGTTGGCAATGCCGGTAGCCACCACGAGGCGCCCGGTGGCTCCCAGCAACAGGGCGGCGTGGGAAAAGGCCTCCTTGAGGTGTAGGCCCTCCGGTATCCACAGCGCCCTCCACCCCATATCCTCCAGCGCCGCGACGCAATGGCGTGACTCGGGGGCACGCATCCGACCAAGGTGCCCACTCCAGACACCGACCGGCCCCAGGTCGGCTCCGATCACGCTGCTCGGCCCGGAGTTGCGAGCTGATTGTGTTCGGTGTGGCGCCAGCGCAGCGACACGATCAGCGCGGCGGCAAAGCAGGAGGCCACAAGTGTCCAAGCCGCTCCATATCCCGAGATGTCTACGAGGTAGCCGAAAGCAAATGGGCTGAGCGCTCCGCCCAGGAGAAAACCGAGCATCACGAGCCCGGATGCCTTGCCGGCGTGCTGCAAGTCCACCAGAGTCACCACTGCCAGGTTCCCGACCGAGTTCCATGCTTCCAGGCTGGCACCTGCTGCGGCGGCGCCTATCCACAGAACCAGAGACCCCACGGTCGAAGCGGCTGCGATGGCGGCAGTGGCGCCGATGGAGAGGAGGGCAAGCAGAGCAAACGGCTCCGAGAAGTGATCGGCGCGTTCGCTTTGACGTCCCCAGAGGATCCGGGCGCCGACGCCCACGAAGGCCATCAGAGAAACGACGGCACCCGCGGCGGTGGACGACATGCCGACCTCTTCCTGCGCATAGAGCGGCAGGAACCCGAACACGGCGGACACCCCCGCTCCCATCGCGAACCCGACCAGGCCGATCTGCCGCAACACCATCGAGTCGAAGGGAGCAACAGTCGACGTTCCGCCCGCTCTCCCGGCGCCGGGACGATCCGGAGGGACGACGGTCAGCAGCAGCATGAGGCCAACGATCGGGATCACGATTCCAGTGACGAGGCTGACTCTCCACGATGCGGCCACCGCGATCGCCGGCAGCACCAAACCGGCCACCAGCACGCCGAGCTGGCCACCGGATTGCTTCACGCCCATGACAGTCCCGCGATGGCCGGCCGTGACATATTGGGCGATCAGCTTGTTGGTACCCGGATTGCCACCGCCCAGGCTCAAGGCGGTGATGATCACGACCACGGCCAGCATCAGGTAGGAAGGCGCCGCTGCGGCGGCGGCGAGGCCGAAAACGACGACCACGAACCGGGCCGTGAGGAGGCGCCGGCCGCCGACGACGTCTGTGATCCTCCCGGTCACCGGTGCCCCCACCGTGAGCGACATCATGAAGAGCGTCAGCAGCAGCCCGAATTCCGACGCGCTCAGGTCGAACTCCCTGATGACGAATATCGAGAGCACCGGCAGCGCCGATCTGACGAACCCTCCCGTCACCATCACCAACGCCATCGCCGCCATGAGCCACGATCGGTTCGGCGTGACATCGATTGGCGGGCGGAACAATCTCATCCCGGTTGCCTCGAATGCCCTCCGAGCGTCACGACCCTTCGTCCGGATAGGAGTCGAGATGACCGAGGGTTTCGCCCGACGCCACCAGGGTTCTGGTCGTGTCCACGTCGGTGTACACCCACAAGATGCGCATCGGTCCATCCCCGACGTTGAGGAACCGGTGCGGAATCCCGGCAGGCACGTAGGTGGCATCGAGGGGGGCCAGCCGGTGCGACTCCTCTTCTAATTCGCACATGGCGTCGCCTTCGAGGATGAGGATGAACTCCTCACTCGAGTGCGTGTGTAGCGGAATCGATGCTCCCGGAGGAAGCACGGTCACGCCGGCCAGCAGGCGTTCGGCTCCGGTGTCCCCGCCGACGAGTGGGATGCTTCTGATCCCCGAGCCGCGGTCGATCGAAGTTGCGTCAGCCGTTCGAAGAATCAACGGCGCGTTCGTAATGTCCTCCTCGACGACCCTTGGGCAGCGTAGCGACCGTTCGCGCGGCGGGCTAGTGTCCGCGAGGCGACCAAACCCCACCCTGGTGATCCGCACCCAGCGCAGGAGCAGATCGTGAGAGAGCCTTCCCGACTCGACCGCCGGCTCGAGGAGCTCGCCGGAGAAGGGGCTCCGGATCCGCAACGGTGCGGTTCAGTGGTGTCCATCGACCCTGCTGCCATCGCCCGGGCGGTTGCCACGGTCCGCCACGGTCGCAGCATCAGCCTGGCGCGCCGGCTGGTCGGAAATGACCCAGATGACGACAAAGCATTGCACTTGCACCGGTGGGTAGAGGAGTTCGGGCGAGTGACGGTGGGTTACGACCGCTTCTCGGCGGCATGCCACGGACTGGACAAGACGCATCTCGACGGCCTGTCCCACGTCGGGTGGGATGGCGCCTGGTACGGACAAGTCCCCTCGTCCGAGATCCCCGCGCCGACCTCCATCGAGACATGGGCCCGGACGGGGATCGTGACCCGCGGTCTCTACGTCGACGTCCCGTCCTTTCGGGGGTCGAGCGCCGTCGGGGCCGATGACCCGGCCACGGCGGCCGAGATCGAAGCCGTCCTGAACGGCGCCGGCCTCATCCCCGAACCCGGCGATGCACTGATCCTCGACCTGGGTCGGGATCGCTTGACTTCCGATGGCCCGGAGGATCTCTACCAGGCTGTCACCGATGACGTCGCAGAGTGGCTCGCCGACCATTCCATCGCGCTGCTCCTCTGGGATCTCCTCGATGCGCCCATCGAGCCGCGGGAACGGCTCAACGTGCACCGGCTGATCTGGGCGATTGGGCTGGCGATAGTCGACAACTGCGACTTCGCCGCCGCCCGCGCCGCCGGGGCGGGAGAAGCGTTCTCGGCGGGGATGGCGGTCGTGGCTCCGCTCCCGATCGTTGGTGCCACCGGGAGCCTGGTCAACCCGCTGCTTGTCGTCTGAGGACGGCCTGCTTCACGTGTGCATTGGAGAGCTACTCAGGCTGCTCGCCGCGAGCGCAGACGCGACGTCGGCCGGTCCTGTCGCTACTCCGAGTTCCCCAACGGCCCAGCGCAACAGATCTGCCTGCTCCGGCTCGAGCACCGAGCGAACGTTGTCGGCAAACTTGGCTGTGACTTCGTCTGCCGAAAGCGGTGCCTCCGGCCCGCCTCTCGGGTCGAGTACCCGCTCCGTCAGCTCTCGCCCCCCAGTCGTCGTCACAGTCACCTCGGCGGGAAAACGCTCGGGAAACTCTGTATCGAATTCCGCCGCCGCCTCCACGCAGACGCGAGATGCGAGATCGAGCCGGATAGGGTCCCGGAGGAGATCGTCAGTGAAGTCGTCCAGACCTACACCGAGTCCGCTCCCCCCGGCGAGGGCCGCTGCTATCAGATACGGCCCGGAGCGCTGCGCCTCAAACGCGTTTGCCGGCCGGCGTTTGAGCTCGATCGGCTCGCCGAGTGTTCGTACCGCCGGCGCCGAGACCCGCAACGTCAGAGTAGCGACGTCTGCCGGGCGCAGGCCCGCGTCGCGCAGCCGCAGCACGGCGTCGATTGCGCCGTGGGCGAAGGCGTTCGTCGGATACGGCTTGACCACAACGTCGTGGACGAGCCAGCGCTCACCGAGGCCATCTACCACCGGGGCGGTCCTGGCGGAGTCTCCGAGCAGACCGGTGAACATCCCGTAGCGACCTTCCAATGCGGTCGGCGGGCCGGTGAAGCCGGCGGCTGCCAACTCAGCTGCGATGACCCCACCCATGGCGGCCCATCCATAGTGGGTCCGCTTCATCGTGCCCCCGGTGCGGTTGGCCTCGAGGATGCCCGAAGCGTTGGAAACAGCACCGCCCATCGCATGTGCGATCGCGGCGGCGGGGAGCCCCATGACCAGCGCGGCAGCCGCTGCGGCGCCGACCATGCCGCAGATCGAAGTGGCGTGTTGGCCGCGCTCCAGCCAGAGATTGGTTCGCGTCTCCGGGACGTATCCGGCCATCCCGATCCGGACGGCGATCTCGATCCCGACGGCCACACCCACCAGCAAGGTGGCGCCATCCGCGGCTCCACTCTCGGCGGCGGCAAGGGAGGCGGGCACCACTGAGGCGCTCGGATGGACGATCGATGGCAAGTGGGTGTCATCGAACTCCAAGGATCCGGCGAGCACGCCGGTGGCGAAAGCGGCATCGCCGACGGTGGTGCGGTGCGCCAAGCCCGGCACCGTGGCGCGGGTCGCGCCTCCGCGGGCGGCGACCCAAGTGAGGGCGGCGGCGCTTGTTGGCAGTCGCAGGGCGGCCAACATGATTCCAGTCGTGTCGAGCACGCGCCGGCGGGCATCCGTGGCAACCGGACCGGGCAGACCCTGGTCGCGCACTGCCGCAGCCCACCTGGCCAACGCCGGGATGAGCGGCCCATCAGCCATCACGCGGGTAGCACGTCCCGGTGCACGACACGGCCCGCGAGCCGAACCCCTCGGCTCGGATCCGAGCTGGCCGGACCAAGATGCCGGCGAGGTTGCGATCTACGGCGGCCTGGTCCCGCGCCGATGCCAGGTTCTGCCCACTGGCAAGGTGACGTTCGGTTCTCTCGAGGCAACGCCGCCAGATCTCGCCGGGATCGAGAAACTCGCGGTGGATGCGGGGGAAGACGACACGTGGGGCTTGGAGCCCGAAACCGCAGACGTGCGGCCCGTCATTCACCGCGGTCCCCGATGGAGTTCCCACTCACACGACCTCCACGAGGGGATGCACCCATCTGTTCGAATCGCCGGCGGACTGCCCGGTGGATCAATTCAACGGACCAGTCGTCGTCGATGGGGGCACCCATGGTCCGACCCACCGGATAGCCGGCGCGATTGATGGTGATCCTCTCCAACGGTCTGTGATCGGCGGGGGTCATCCACCACGATGCCGTCCACGCTGCCCCGCTGGAACACGTTGATGGCATGGCTTCGATTCTAAGCCGCAAAGATCGAGGCGGCCGCGACGCGAAGCCCGACCCGGGACGGCTCCGGTATCACGGGATCGCTGCTGCGATGAAGTCGGCGTGGTCCTCGATCCAGCGGAGATAGTCGTCCAGCGCGGCGTCGGAATCGTGTCGGGGGAATTCGGTGATCAGCTCCCTGATCCGATCGTTGGCAACCGGGGTCCTGACCCGGCCCGGTGTCGTGTGCTCCACTATGTCGGCGTCTTCCGGTGCCGCCACCGATTCCAGATCCAATTCGGCGTATCCGATCGCGAGCCGGTCGACCCACCTCGCAACATCCCATGCATATCCAGGTGCAATGTTGTAGGCGTCGTGAGCGATCGTCTCCGTAGTGAGGAGCACTGCACACGCGTGAGCCACATCGCGAGAGTAGATCCAGTCCTGCGGCGAGCCGCGGTACCACCGAACTCGTTCGCCGCGGAGCGCGGCAGCCGCCAGACCCAGCATGGGGCTCAAAGTATCACGCACTCCCGTGTCCCGCTCCCACGGTCCGAAGACAGCGTTGATCCGAGCGGACACTGTCGATAGCCCCCATAGCTCTTGATAGCGGCGCGTGAGCAGCTCCCCGGTCACCTTCGTTATGCCGTAGAGCGCCGTCGGCGCGAACGGCGCAGTCTCATCCAGCGGCTCGGGGCCGAATCGGGAATCCCCGTACACGGCACCCGAGGAGGCGTAGACAACCCGCTTCACGCCCTCGTGCCGGGCCGCGTCGAGCACGGCGACGGTCCCCATCACATTGATGTCCACGATGTCCCTCGCCGAGCTCAGCTCCCTGTGGCGGCCTGCCGTGACGATGGCGCCGTGGAAGACCCTGTCCACCGCGTTTTCGGCTATGACTCGCCTCAGCGCGTCGCAGTCGCGAACGTCACCTTGCTCGGTAATGAGGATGCCGTCGAGATCGGCGAGTTCCTGACGAGCCGGCTCCGGGAGGGGGCGCCGACTGAAGGTCACTACCGTGCGCCCGCTCGTCAGCAACTCCTCCGCGAGGTTGAGGCCGACGAAACCGTTCCCTCCGGTGATCAAAGCCGCCAAGTTGGCATCCCCTCCTTCGCTGAGCGCCTGACCGACCTTATCGCACGACCACCGGAGAATCCTCGAGCTCGGCCAGTAGAGTCGGCACCGTGTCGTCGCCCGGCCAAGGACCGCAGGACATCCCGGTCGAGCCAGTCCAGCGCGGGTATGTGCGGCTGCCGTGGGGTCATGTGCATTACCGGACCGTCGATCGGCAGGATGCGGCGCATCTGCCGCTGCTCCTGGTAATCCACCAGACGCCGCTTCATTCCGGTCACTATGACGCCGTCCTTCCTCTCCTCTCCGAATTCACCCATCCGTTTGCCTTCGATACGCCCGGGTACGGGTGGTCGGACCCCGTCCCGGGTGGGTGGGAGATGGAGGACTACGCCGATCTCGTTTGGCAGATCGCGGACCGCGTCGGTACAACCGGCGCGCCAGCTGTATTGCTGGGCCGGGCGACGGGATCGGTCATCGCATTGGCAGCCGCCCACCGCGCTCCGGAACGCACCCAGGGCCTCGTGCTCCACGGCCTTCCCGTCTACACCGCAGACGCCCGACGTCAGCGCCTCGCATCCGACTTTGCCGAGCCCATCGTCGTGCGAGCGGACGGCAGCCACCTGATCGACCTCTGGCAGCGGGTCCTCGGTCAGTACCCCTATCTCAGCCCTGCGGAGGTGCAGTGGCACGTGGAAGCGTACCTGGCGTGCGGCCGGGACTATGCCACCGCCTATCGGGCAATGTGGCGATACGATCCACTCCCGGCGCTGCGAAGCCTTTCGATGCCGGTCCATCTCCTTGGCGGCGAGCGCGACCGAGTCTTCGGATGGTTCGAGGCGGCCCGTGCTTCGGTCCCGCTGGCGACGAGCCACGTGTTCTCCGGCGGAACCGACTTCATCGCTGCTGACGATCCCAGGGGATTCGCCGACCAGGTGGCTTTGCTGACAGCGCGTGCTCTTCCCTGATCCCAGCCGTCCACCAGCCTCACAGTCCGTTCGATATGCTCGGCCGGCGGGTGATCGGAGGAATCGGCATGGCACAGTTCGACGCCTACCAGGAGGAGCTGTACTGGTTTACCAAGGACATCTCCGAAAGCGACCCCGATCTTGCCCGACGCAAGCTGTGGCTCCATTCCCGATGGTACGAGGACGAGCACTACTTCACCTGGCTCGATGCCGCCCGGTTGGTGAACGCCCGGATGACTTTCTGTTTCCTGTGGCGAGACGTCCCGTATCGCAAGCGAGTGATCAGACGGATGGTCGACGAGGGGCATGAGGTCGGGACTCACGGGAGGCTGCACTACCTCGTTACTCCCGAGATGACGCGGACAACACTGCGTGATGAGTTGGAGATGTGCGTCGACGGGCTTGCCGAGGTCGGCGTCGAGCCCAACGGTCTGTGGATCGGCGCCAAGGGCGCAATGAGCCCCGAGGCGGCCGCCGCCCTCGTCGACGTGGGCATCGAGTGGTTCTCCAGCGTCACACCACACGACAACGATGCCATGCCGGACGGGGTGACCTGGGTCCCTGCCAAGTACCCGCACGACGTCGAATTGCTGTTTTACCACCCCCGCCCGGCCGCCGAAGTGCTGAAGATCTTCGAGCAGCAGTACGACGCGGACCCCGGCGGGGCGTTCATGATGCACCTGTTCACGTATACGCTGCTGGCACCCGAGAACATGGAGGCCTGGAAGGACTTCATGCGCTACACCGGGGGCTGCATCCCAGTGTCGGAGAAACTGGCGACGGGATCCAACGCGCCGGCGATCGTGAGCGATGCATCGCTCCATCTGGCGCAGGGAAAGGCGGTCCGGCTCCCGGATTGACGTCCGGGCGCGAATCCGTCCGGCGCATATCTCGGCCAACTCGCCCGGGTCCTCTGGACACGACATGGATATCGTGTTGCTTCTTGCTGACCCTCGTCGCGTGCGGTGTCCGCATCCCGGCGATCTCGGCAGCTATTTCGGGCTGTTCGCGTTGAAAGCCAGCCGCACATCCAGATTCGCAGGAAAACGTTGCCACAACTGAGAAACCAACCAACGCGTGGCCTTCCGAGTTGGTGGGCGCTACTGGGTTCGAACCAATGACCTCTGCCGTGTGAAGGCAGAATGAGAGTTTTGGATCACTGTCGGCTCAGCTGAAATCCCTTGTGGGGCAGAGGATTTCGCCTGTTGTTCACTCTGGTTGTTCTTGGTCGTTATGGGTTGTCTGACGGACACCTGACGGACACCGTCGGGCCCACCTCCAACTGGGTGTGCCGTCTTCTGGGACACTCTCGCCGATCGATGTCGCTGCTCATCTCAACAGTTCCGCCGTTCATTCAACCGTGACGACCCACTACAGGATCGTTTTGTCTGCATCTCACGGCTGCGCCGCGGGAAGCGCAGACAACTGGCGCATTAGGTCCTCGAGACGTATCTCGCCGGAGTTGAGCTCGACTTCCATCGCGTCGTCGAGGTCTTTGCGCGTGGCTTCGGACAACACCCAACCAAGAGGTGCCGACACCGACGGCTCAGTCCGAGGCGCGATAACCAGAAGCCTCGATCGATCGTCTGCGGCGGCGCATCGAATCTGGAGTTCATCACGTAGCGATGGCGCAGCCTTGTTCGTGCTCGGTGATGGCGGCGAGACTTCCTCGACAGAGCACCGCAAGTTCGCGTCACGGATCGCAGCTTCCGCCATCTGCTCCAGGCCAGCCTGGCTCGGTGTTTCTGAGCTGGCGACGATTGGGGCAAGTGTCCCGAGGGGTCGACCAGGCGCGTCTGACGTAGCGCTGCTGCGGTAGTGGTTGTCGAGCACAACGACCCGCGGGACAATCCGGAAACTTGGCGGCTCGCCGTCGTCGACGTCAGAACTCGGTCGTATTCGAGATTGTGCTTCAGGACGAGGGGCTCGATGGCCTCCCAGATCTGGAGCAGAATGAAGAGCCCGTTCTCGTAATAGCCGCCATCGCCGACGTAGGTGATCGACCGCTCGCCGTCGACGCAGTGGATGAGAGCGCCGCTGGAGCTAACCAGAGGGAAGCGGGCGGAGAGCAGTGCTGCCGTCGACGAACGTAGCTACTCCGCCGTGTTGGCATTCGCTATCAGAGCTCATTTCACGATCTGACAGCCCGGGCAGCGGATCAATCGCACCGCTGACGGGATTTAGCACCTGCGCCTGGCTCGCGGGCGCGTAGCAATCCGATCTCTCCGAAGCAGCGAGTGAGCCGGTGTTCGATATCAGAACCCTGCAGCCGTCTGTGACGGAGCTGCCGTTGAGAAGATCGTGTTCGCCGTCCTCGTCCACGTCACCACCGGCCCCGGCTTCGGCGGCGCGGTCACCGGAGCGATGGGCACCGCAGGTGGGATCTCAGCGGAGATCGTCTCCCTCGCCGCCGACTCCGACCGCTGCGCTGACGTCTCCGCTCAACTCGGCGGGGCGCTGATGGCCCGGTTCGTACGCGACCCGTACGACACGATCAGCTGGGGCCAGCTCCTCGAAGGCACCGGGCTGCGCCCCCGCTCGCAACCAGGCGTTGGCGTCGGGCCCACACGGATTCGATGACGCCCCCCGGCAGTTGATGGAGGCCGCGGGATGCCAAGCCCAGGCCGCCTTCAACGCCGAGGCCTCCATCGGTCGCCTTGTCGGTGCGTTGCTGTACCTGGTGGTCGCCGCCGCGGCCCTCGCGCTTTTCATCATCACCGCCTTCACCCTCGTCGTAGCCAAGGGCCTCGCCCTGTTCCTGATCGCGCTGCTGGCGATCGCCCTCTACGCCGGACTGTTCCCCGGAGCGGGGCGAAGCCTGCTGTGGCACTGGGTCGCCGCCCTGGTGCGCGTCGTCGCGCTCGTGGTCGTCCGCGGTGTCTTCCTCGGCCTCCTCGTCACCGGCCTCAACGGACTCCTCGGCGTGGCCGGTGGCCTCTGGACCCGGTTCCTGCTGGTGATCTTCTTCATGGCCGTCATGGCCGTCGGCCGCCGCCAGCTCCTCGACATCTCATCGCGGTTCGCCGACTCCACCCTGCAGCGTCTCAAGGGCGGACAGATCGGTGGCGCGCACAGCGCCACCTGGATCCGGCCCTATCAGGCCGGGTCTGGTCCGAGGAGCCGAGCCACGAGGCTCTCGTCACCCGGGAGGACTGGGAAGCCGTCCAAGCCCGGTTCCACAGCAACAAGCGCCGCTACACCCGCACCCCCAAGGAAGGACGCCACTACGTACTGGCCGGCCGACTCTCCTGCGGCCACTTCGGTCGCCGCATGGAAGGCACCTGGAACCACGAACGCCCTTACTACCGATGCCAGATCCCCCGCGACGACCCCGCCAACCATCGCGATCATCCCGCCACGATCTACGTGCGGGAGGACAGCATCGTCCCCCACCTCGACTCGTGGGTCGGCGAGCTGTTCACCGATGAGCACCTCGAATACACCTGCGCCAAGCTCGCCGACGCCGCCCAACCTGACTCCGACTAGCAAGCACAGGAACGGCAGATCCGAGACCGGATCCGCAAACTCGACCAGGAGCTCGACAGTTACCGCGCCATCGTGAGGACCGAACCCGAAGCCGCCTCCGCGGAGGGCACGTGGATTCGCGGAGACCAATCAGGAACGGCGCCGGCTCGAAGCCCTCCTCGGCCGAACCCCGACCACCAGGCTCACAGCAGAGGACATCAAGGCCCTCGTGGCCAGCCTGCAGGACATCACCGCCGCCCTGGCCGCGGCGGACCCGGCAGACAAGGCCAAGATCTACGCCGAAATGGGAATCGACATCACCTACCACCAGGACGGCCGGGTCGTCGTCGAATCCCGGCCGCGTGTAGTTGAGTCTGGTGTCGGAGAACCGTTCCGCTGGCGGACTACACGGGTGGCAGCGCTGGTGACGGTCTTCGAGGTCTGAGAGTTGCATCGAAGGTTCGTACGTCGGTGATCGGCGTGGCTGCAGATCTCAAGGTACGAGTTCGAAGGCGTCGATGTGGGCGGGGCGGACGATGGAGAAGTGCCGGCGGTCGAGTGTGGCGATCTCAGTGATCCCGAGGCGTTCGGCCGTTGCCACGACTGAACCGTCCACGGTCCCCAGCGGCAGATCCCGATACCGACTCACCAGTTCGGCGATTCGGAGCCAGTCACTCGCCATGACTGCCTCGATGGCGAACTCGCCCGCGGCGAGATCACCCAGGAAGCGAACCTCGGCGTCGACGCCCAGCCGTGTTCCGATCAGGTAGACCACCTCGGTGATCACGAGCACGGGAACGACCAACGGACCGGGATGGTGCAGCAGGAGCTCGAGCGATTCGGCGTGATGGCGGTCGTCGGCATCGACGTAGGCATACAGCGGTCCTGCGTCGACCAGGAGGGCTATCGCGTCACCTCGGCTGCGAGGATCTCTTCGATGCGCTCGGAGATGTCGTCACGCCCGCTGCGGCCCGCGCCGGCAGCGCGAAGACGACGGCCGTGACCGCCGAGGTGACCCTCGATGGCCTCGCGGGTCAGCTCAGAGACGGTGATTCCACGCCGTTCAGCCTCGTGGCGCAGTCTGGCGTCGAGCTCATCGGGCAACTTGACCGTGGTTCGCTTCATGGTATGTCAGCATACCTCGGGAGGTGAGTTGAAGGAAGGGGCCTCGATCAGGCCGAGCGCGACGTGCCGATCTAGTGCACTCGGTGAAATGTGCGTTCGTGTACCCGATTTGGCGATATGGAAAGGTCATTGCCCTTTTGGCCGGTGTCGTGTGTGCTGTCACCACGACCAGGTGGAAAGTAGCCCATGTCGACAAAAGCGTCGCCGTGATGCTTTATTTGGATAGAGGCAACCTCCGGGAGCGCCATGCGGAAGCAGCAGCCTCCTTCCCCAGAGTTCACACGGTTCGTCAAGGAAGTGGAGCCTCGCTTGTCGTATGCGTTCTTCGCCGCCTACGGGCCCGAGGTGGGCTCTGAGGTTACGGCCGAGTCATTGGCCTATGCGTGGGAGAACTGGAGCCGCGTCCGTAGGATGGACAACCCGGCCGGGTACCTCTTCCGAGTGGGTCAGAGCAAATCGCGATGGTATTACCGGCGACGTGTCTGCTTCCCAAATGCTGCACCGCGGTCCGGGATCCCGGAGATCGAACCAAGACTGCCCGGCCTGCTGGAGCAGCTGACCCGCAATCAGCGTCTTGCGGTGGTGCTGGTGCACGGCATGGAGTGGACAGAGCAAGAAGTCGCCGAGCTAATCGGCCTTTCACGCTCGACGGTGCGGACCCATCTCGAACGAGGATTGGCGCGGCTCCGCGACGAGTTGGAGGTGAGAATCGATGCTTGACCTGCGCACCCAGCTCTGCAGCTATGTCGACGGGACCATCGAACGAATCGATGTCAATGATGTTGTGGCCACCGCTTCCAATCGTCCTGGGGATAAGCCCCGACGCACATGGTTCCAGCGTCCCGCCGTCGCTCTCGCTGGATCCGCGATGGTTGTCCTCTTCGTCATCGGCGGGACGGCTTGGCTCGTTCGCGGTGACGGCGCAGCTCCCTCCTCGGATCCGACCGCGTCGATCGGAGCCGGGGCCCGTGAGGCCGGTGCCGAGGGTCTGGTGTGGCAACCGGTCGCCGGGGTTCCAGACGTTGGGACCGTCCATGCCCTCGTACCGAACTGCTGCCAGAACATCGCGCTCGGAGCCGACTCTTGGATGGAAGGCTTCGGAGAGTCCTTCACTGGACCAGGGGCGCAACCGATCCCGCCCGAGATCGGACAGCTCCGCTCGATCGCCACCAACGGGATTGAATCAGTCGCAGTTCCCGCGATCGGCCCATCCACGGAGCCGTACGTCGCACTTTACGAATTGCCATCTGGGGGAGTTCCTATGGCGTGGAGGACCGCCCCGCTGCCGACCGACGTGGCCAGTGCACATCCAGATGTGGTGATGCACTACACCGTTGAGTCGGTAGCCCACAACTGGGACGGTCACTCTTACGCCGTGTACGGGAGGGCGACACCGGAGGTCGACCCGGCGGCGGTCGCACGCGAGTACCCGGAGCTCGCTCCCGTGATCCTGACCGACTTGCTGCCGCCGTGCTGCGATGGTGAGCCGATGACCACCGAGATCGCAGACCCACTGTGGGTGAGGACCGCCGCTTCATCGGAGCCCACCGCCATATCTCTCGGCACGCTCGGGCTGACCCCCGAAGACCTCCGAGGCAGCAC
Source organism: Acidimicrobiia bacterium (assembly GCA_041605955.1). Lineage (GTDB taxonomy): Bacteria > Actinomycetota > Acidimicrobiia > Spongiisociales > UBA5794 > JAHEJX01. The sequence continues at coordinate 2,971 of JBFIXI010000041.1, read as the reverse complement.
CGGTGTGGTGTGGACGTTCAACCGCCCCTCTGCGCCCGCCCCATGGGTCGCAACGAGCACACTCGTTGCCGACGACGTCGGGCCCGAGTCCTTTATCGAAAGCGGGAGTAGCGGCGGGTTCGTGTTGCTGACCGGCCGGACGTCGGGTGGATATGACACCTGGACATCTCCCTCCGGTGCGAACTGGACGAAGGTGGAGGCGATCCCAGGAGACGTAGTCGATATTGTCGTCTGGAAGGGGCGAGCTCTTGTCTTGACTGCCGATGGCGCCATTCTGGAGTTGCAGCAGAACCACACCTGGGCCACATTCGTCGATGCCGGTGCTTTTGACCTCCCAGACGGAGAGCCCGCCGACCCCGTACGTATCGAAGCGGGTGACATCGGCGTCGTCGTCATCGGCGAACGCGAAGCAGCACTTCCGTGGTCCGGTGGCGAACCGATCCCGACCGCACAGATCCTGTGGTTCTCAGCCGATGGATCGACATGGAGCCATCAAGAGCTATCCAACATCTACGGCGATATCGGCGCTGTCGAGATCCTCGTTACCAGGCATCAGGGACACAGAGACGTACCGCCCACCGTGATAGCTGCATTCGGCACCGGCCAAGCCAACGGAGAGCCAATCATCAACCCCCAATGGTGGGCCGCGCAGACGAAGTGAGACCCGCCACATTGTCAGCACGGGTTCGGCAATCGGAGTTCAGCGAGGCATCATTTGCGTCAACGGCAGCTCCCCTTGCGCATAATCCCACCTGGAGAACACCAGGCCGGGCTTCCGTTTCGAGCCGATCCGGCAATCTGCACTAGCGAGACATTATCTGGGAGGGCCTCTGATCATCGGCCGGGCAAGCCGTGGCAGTGCTTGTACTTGAGCCCCGACCCGCACGGGCAGCGTTCGTTCCGTCCCGTCTTGGCGGGGAACGGGGCGAAAGGAGACAACGTCGTCGCTGCCTCCACTCGCCGCTCACGGACCTCGATCTCGTGCTCCCGACCTCGGAGGTGCGCGCTCCACCGGCGCATTCGTTCTTCCGCTTCGACGAGCTCGCGCTCTCGCTTCGAAAGCGCTGCCTCCCGATCCGCCAGACGTCGCTGCGTCTGCTCCTCGAACAGCGATGCAGGGGCGCCGCCGGAGTCGCCGAGCGCTGAGGCCAGCTCGTGATCGATGAGCGCCGCAACGGCTCGCCCCATCGAAACCTCCGCGCTCCCGCAACAGCGCTTCCACGTCGCCCACTTCGCCGGGGTGACCGGAACCCGCACCATCTGGAACCGCTCGCCTCTGCCGAGTCGGGCCAACAGTCGCCGGTCAAGCCTCGCCAATGTGCTCCGGTCGACGTCCATCACAGTGTCCGATGTCTACATGTAGACACCCAGCAACTTGTTGCACGTGCGTGTGGCTGTGAGGGGGCTGCACGCTGGGCGCGTCCGACGCGGCGCAGCTCCTGGTGCGCGGCTCGGTGCGCTCGTTGTCGTGCGGGCCGTGTATCTGGCATGGGGTCTCCTCCTTGGGCCTCGATTGGGTTGATCCGTACGGGGGCTTGGTTGCTTGATCACCGTTCGGGATCGGCGGTAGGTCGGGCTTCAGGCCGAGGGGCACCACCGTCATAGCCGCTAGGCTCTCCGTACCCCGAGAACAGTCTCTGGGCTAGCCGAAGGCCGCTCCCGCCGGATTGGGATTCCTCAGAGCCCGACATCGGCTGCAGTCCACCGATTCCGGTGGGTCTCTCAGGATGAGTCTGATGCCGAACCCTTTCGCCAAAGTGTCGGTAACCCTGTCAGAAACCCTCCAACTGCTTGCAGGGCAATCGCTTGTTAGTTGCCACGAACGATCATCCGACGGCTGAGTTCGGTCGCGACGAGGTGCAGAGTTCCCGGACCGCAACAGGGTGGTTGGCATCGTTCTGCGACTCTGGTGAAAGGGTTGCGTCGGACCATGCGGCATGGGCAAGCCGCCGAGGTCGCCAAACCGTTTGCCCTCCAACGGTGCTGGCATCAAGCTGCTGGCGCCGCCGCTTCCGGTCCTCGATCGCCCGGGGGCCACAGCTCTTCTCGAGCTACTCCGGCGGGCCGCCTCCGAGGATCAGGCAGACCTTCATCCCTCGCGAGATCATGAGCGGGTACGCTCGTGAACGAGATGCGTTTCGCCTTCTACGGCCGGGTGAGTACCGAGGATCAGCAGGACCCAAAGGCGTCGCGCAATTGGCAGATCACTCGGGCGCGACAACTCATCGAGCCCTCCGGCGGCGAGATCGTTGCCGAGTTCTTCGACATCGGGCAGTCCCGCTCGCTGCCGTGGGCGCGGCGACCTGAAGCGGCCAAGCTCCTCGAGGCGCTCGGGAGCTCCGATCGCAACTTCGATGCGGTCGTGATCGGCGAACCGCAGCGGGCGTTCTACGGCAACCAGTTCGGGCTCACCTTCCCTGTGTTCGTCCACTACTCGGTAGAGCTGTGGGTCCCAGAGGTGGGCGGCGCCATCGACCCCGGCTCCGACGCCCACGAGATCGTCATGAGCCTCTACGGCGGGATGAGCAAAGGCGAGCGCAACCGGATCAAGACCCGAGTCCGCTCTGCCATGGCCGCCCAGGCTGCGATGGAGGGCCGGTTCCTCGGGGGCCGGCCACCGTACGGCTATCAACTCGCCGACGCCGGACCACACCCCAACCCAGCCAAAGCCGCCGCTGGGCTCCGAGCCAAGCAGCTCGAACCGAATCCGGCCACGGCTCCGGTGGTTCGCAGGGTCTTTCGCGAGTTCCTCGGGGGCCGCGGTCTTCGTGCGATCGCCAACGGCCTCACCGCCGACGGCATCCTCTCCTCTTCCGCCGCCGACCCCGGTCGCAACCGCCATCGGCTCGCCAAGGGCCCCGAATGGAGGTTCACCGCGGTGCGGTCGATCCTCGAGAACCCTCGCTACACCGGCTACCAAGTGTGGAACAAGCAGCGCCGCGACGAGGTCCTCATCGACGTCAACGATGTC
>JBFIXI010000040.1:0-37596 GCA_041605955.1 Acidimicrobiia bacterium | reverse complement strand
GGCCGTCCGGGGAACGCACGTTCGGCCGCAAGGCACAACGCTATTAGGGGTGATCCAATGAGTCCTGATCGCGTGCTGTCAGGCGATGCGGTCGATGCCGCCTCGGATGAGCGCGCAATTGACATCTTTGCCGATCTCCCGTCGGATCGGGCGGCGCCAGAGAGGCCCGTCGGTCGGTACGTTGTGGCCCTCAGCGTCATCGGGCTCTTGGCGATCGCATCGACGCTCTTCTCGTCGGCAGCGCTGAGCCGGCAAGAAAAGGACTCCGGCGTCATCTTGACGGCGGCGAATCAGATCCTCCTCAGTCAACAGATCACGGAGTCGGCACGGGAGCTCGAGGTTGGCATGGGGGCGACGGCCGCCGGGACGCTGCGGGAGTCACTCGGTCAGCTGACCCGCACTCATGTGGATCTTCTCTTCGGTGACGACCAGGTCGGCATTCCGGGGGATCTGTCTCCGGAGCTCAGCGAGCTGTACAGCTCGCTCGAGCCGCGATATGCGTCGGTGGTGCGCCGGGCGAGCGGTATCTTGGCGTTGGCGGAGTCGGACTTGGTTGTGCCCCACGACCAGGTGGAGGAGTTGGCGGCAGACGCCGAGCTGTACGAGACCGCCATGAACACGATCGTGTTCCGCTATCAGACGGAAGCGGAGGCCCGGGTCGCCAACCTGAGGGTGCTCGAGTACGCGCTGCTGTCGGTGACGATCGTCGTGCTCATAGTCGAGGCCCTCTTCCTGTTTCGTCCTGCCGCCTCGGCGACCCGACGCAAGTGGGAGGAACAGCTGGCGTCCCACCTGTCGGAACGTGAGGACGATCAGCGTCGGATGAGCTACCTGGCCCGGGTCGATCCGCTGACCGGGCTGATAAACCGCTTCATGTTCGGGGACCGGCTGCAGAATGCAATTGCCCGCGCCCGGCGCGACGGCGGGCTGGTGTCGTTGATGTTCCTCGATCTCGACGAGTTCAAGGCGGTGAACGACCGCTTCGGCCACAGCACGGGCGACCAGCTGCTCCAGGAAGTCGCCGGACGGCTGACCGAGTCCGTACGAGAGAGTGACACGGTGGCCCGGATCGGCGGCGACGAGTTCACCATCGTGCTGGAGGGTGCCCAGCGCGTCGAAGATGCCGGACACGTGGCGACCAAGATCCTGCGGGCCCTCGAGGTGCCGTACGACATAGGGGGCCACGAGCTCCACATCACCGCCAGCATCGGCATTGCCCTCTACCCAATCGACGGGGATGACGCCGATGCTCTGCTGCGAGACGCCGACATTGCGATGTACAGCGCCAAGTCCGCCGGGCGCAATACATACCAGTACTTCACTCCCGAACTGCGGGAGCAGACCTCCGAACGCCTGTTCCTGATAGACGGGTTGCGGCGTGCCCTGGAGTTGGGCGGGGAGCTGGATCTCCTCTATCAGCCGTACGTGGACCTGGCAACCGGACGGGTGCTAGGCGTCGAAGCGCTGGCTCGCTGGAACCATCCCGACCTGGGCTTGGTCTATCCCAACCGGTTCGTTCCCGTGGCGGAGGAGACCGACTTGATCATTCCGATGGGCGAATGGGTGCTACGCGAAGCGTGCCGCCAGCTCAAGGAATGGCATCAGGACGGCGCGCCCCAGATCTCGGTCTCGGTGAACGTCTCGTCTCGTCAGTTGCAGCGGGGCAATTTGATCGAGTCAGTGGATGTCGCTTTGGAGAGCTCCGGTCTCAGCCCTGAGTTTCTCGAGATCGAGCTCACGGAAGGCACGCTCGGTAGCGACACAGAGATGGCGAGACGCACCTTGGAGCGGCTGCGAACGCTGGGGGTCAAGGTGTCGATTGACGACTTCGGCACCGGCTATTCGTCCCTCAGCTACCTGCAGCAGTTCCCCATCGACAAGCTGAAGATCGACAAGAGCTTCGTCAGCGATGTTGGGCCCGAGAGGACCTCGGCCCTGCCGGCGGCGATCATCGGGCTGGCCCGCAGTCTGGGGCTCGATGTCATCGCGGAGGGCGTCGAAACGACCGACCAGATGCGGGTGCTCGCCGAGCTGGGTTGCTACAAGATGCAGGGTTTCCTATTCAGCCGGCCGCTACGCCCCTCCGACGTTCGTCCGTTCATCGCCGAAGCGTTCAAGCTGCAGCCGCGCGCTCTGGTCCCCGGCGGCGAAGCCGCCGTCTGATCTGCAAGCCCCTAGGCTGCCCGGCGATGACCCCCATCCGGATTGTGGTATTGGTCGTGTCGCTGGGCGGGGCTCTCCTGGCTCCGCCCCAGCCCGGCGCCGCCGCAGTGACCGACGACGTTGCTCTCGATGTGGTCGCCTCCGGCTTGTCGCTGGCGGTTGACTTGGCGGCTCCCCCTGGCGACGACCGGTTGTTCGTTGTCGAGAAAGCGGGGCGAATTCGGATCATCGAGAACGGCGAGCTGCTGGCGACGCCCTTCCTCGACATAACCGGGCCGGTGAAGAGCTCCGGCAACGAGCAGGGACTGCTTGGGTTGACGTTCGCCGCCGATTACGCCGCAAGCGGCTTGTTCTACGTGTACTACACGGCAGATGCCGGCAATGGTGACACCGTGGTGGCGGAGTACTCGGTCAGCGCCAATCGGAACGTGGCTGATCCGGCGAGCGGGCGGATTCTGTTTACGACCGACCAACCGTATTCCAATCACAACGGGGGAGCCGTCCAGATCGGACCGGACGGTTACCTCTATGTTGGGCTCGGTGACGGCGGCGGTGGCGGCGACCCGGGTGAGCACGGCCAGAACAAGTCGACGGTGCTGGGCAGCATCTTGCGTCTCGACCCGGCGACCGGCGAGGCCGCACCGGGCAATCCATTCATCGGCAGGGCCGGCGCCGATGAGATCTGGATCTGGGGGCTGCGCAACCCGTGGCGGTTCTCGTTCGATGCGGCGACGGGGGACATGTACATCGGCGATGTGGGGCAGGGATCGATCGAAGAGGTGGACGTCGTGCCGGCAGGGATCGGTGGTCTCAACATGGGCTGGGACGCCTACGAGGGCAACCGCTGCTTCGAAGGGCCGTGCGATCCGGCCGGGCTCACCTTCCCCGTCCATCAATACAGCCACCGTGCCGGCGGCGCCTGCGGGGGTTCGATCACCGGGGGCTATGTGTACCGGGGTAACGAGCTGCCCTGGTTGCGGGGTCACTACTTCTATGCAGACTGGTGCCACGGAGACCTGAAGAGCTTTCGCCGCAACGCTGCCGGTGACGCAGTGCAGCACATCAATTGGAGTCAGCGGCTCGGCGCCCCGGGCTTCATCACCTCCTTCGGAGTGGATGGGCGGGGTGAGCTGTATCTCCTCGCCCAGGGCAAGGTGTACCAGTTCGTGTCGACCAGAGCTCCCGCCTGCGACTTCAACGGTGATCGCTTCGGCGACGTGACCGTCGGATCTCCCGGGGAGACTCTCGGCGGCGTGCCCGGCGCCGGCCGGGTCCTGGTGTTCCCCGGCGCCGACGCTCCGCCGGACCCGAGCGACAACGCTGTCTTCCGGCCGGGCGTGGGCGGCTTGCCGAGCGGGCCCATACCCGAGGCCTTCTTCGGCGATGCGTTGGCGTGTGGCGACTTCGACGGAGACGGATACCAGGACCTGGCCATTGGCGTACCCCGCGATGACGGGGGACGGGTTCATGTCCTCTACGGGAGTGCCGGCGGGCTCGGTGGAGCCGGCTCCGACTATTGGGGCCAGGCCAGCCTCGGGGTGGGCACCGGCGGTGACGACGCATTCGGAACGGCGCTGGCGGCCGGTGATCTCAACCGCGACGGTTACGACGATCTTGTCGTTGGCGCCCCGGGGGACCGGGAAGCGGGTCCCGTCGGCTCCGGCTCCGTCACGGTGGTCTTCGGTGCCGGCGGCGGGCTCGATGCCGCCAGCGCTGCGCTGCTCCACCAAGACGTCGCCCACATCAAGGGCAAAGCCGAGGCGGGAGACCAGTTCGGATTCTCGGTAGCGGTGGCGGACGTCGATGGGGACGGCTACGCCGATATCATCACCGGCATTCCCGGGGAGACGCTCAGCGGCAAGGCCGACGCGGGCGCAGTGGCCGTGATGTTTGGCAAGCCGCTGGGAGTCGGCCCGCGCGACCAGCTGCTGCATCGTGACTCGCCCGGTGTCAAGGGCAACGCGACCGCAGGCGACCGCTTTGGTGTGGCCGTGGCTGCCGGCACCTTCAACAACGACGGCTTCGACGATGTCGCAGTGGGCATTGAGCGCCCCAACGCAGCGGGAGCGGTCCAGGTCTTCTACGGATCGTGGGGCGCGCTATCGAAACAAGACGTGGTCTACCGCCAAGGCTCGTTGGGGATATCGGGGCTGCACGAGCCCGGCGATCGGTTCGGCACGGTGCTGGCGACCGGCGATGCCGACGGCGACGGACTCGACGAGCTCGCCATCGGGGCGCCTTTCGAGAACCACAACGGCGCCGCCGACGCCGGCCTCGTCGGCGTGATCCCGGGCGGGGCCGGCGGCCTGGACCCGGCAAGGTATTCGGTGTGGCACCAAGCGCTTCCTGGTGTCGCCGGTGCTGCCCGGGCGGGCGACCTCTTCGGATCGGCATTGCGCTTCGTCGACAGCCGAGGAGACGGCCGTGCGGATCTCGTAATTGGCGCTCGCGGCACCGCCAACGGCCGCGGCGAGGTGGCCTGGATCCCGGGCCGAGCGGCAGGGCTATCGACGTCGGGGGATCGCCGCTGGAGCCAGCGCAGTCCGGGGGTGCCCGGTAACTCGGAGCCCGGTGACCTGTTTGGCTGGGCACTGTAGCCCTAGGCGGGCTCGCGGTAGATCATTGCTCCCCAATGGGCGCCGGCGCCGTACGTGGTGAAGGCAACGGCGGCGCCCGGCGTGACTCGACCGGCGACGCGCTGCTCGTGATAGAGGATCGGCAGAGTGGCAGAGGTCGTGTTGCCGAATCGATCGATGTTCACCGGGACAGTCTTCTGGTCCATCTTGAGACCGCGTCGCACGCCGTCGACTATGCGAGAGTTGGCTTGATGGGTGATCACGAGCGCGACATCGTCGAGCTCGACCTTGGCATCCGCGGCGGCGTCCATCACCGCCTCCGGCATGCGCAATACGGCTTGCTTGAAGAGCTCGCGGCCTCGCATAGTGGGCAGGTGGCTCTCCGCTTCCAACTGGGCGGTGTCGACGTATGGCTGGCTCTTGAAGCCGACACCGGCTACGTGGATCAGGTCGAACAGACTGCCATCGGAGCACAGTCGGCTCGCCAATAAGCCATGTTCGGGATCGTCGTCGGCCTCGAGCACCATGGCGCCGGCCCCGTCGCCGAACAAGACGGCCCAGCCCCGATATGCCGAGATCCGGGCCCGCTCCTGGCGCGGCGCTATTGGCCGCTTGGGATCGAACAACGTAACCCAGCTGGCGCCGAAGGGTAGGAATCCGGCGTGGGTGTCGGCCCCGACCACCAGGGCAGTCCTAGCACGTCCCGCGCGCAGCATGGCATCGGCCAGATCCATGCCGTACAGGAATCCACTGCACTGCTGCCGTAGATCGAACGCCGCAATCGGCCCCAAGCCCATCTTGTGCTGGGTGAGTGCCGCGATGCCGGGTGCCAGCGAGTCCGGGGTCATGGTGGCGGTGACTAGGAGATCGATGTCCGTCACGTGGCGGCCGGCGTCGGCTAGAGCTGCCATACCGGCGGCGGCAGCCAGGTCGGACGCACCAGTCCCGGGCGGCGCATAGTGGCGTTGGCGAACTCCGCTGCGAGTGGCGATCCACTCGTCCGAAGTGTCCATGATGCGCGCCAGGTCATCGTTGGTGACAACCTGGTCGGGGATCGCTACACCTGTGCCGGTGATCGTGCTGCCCACGGCGCCAGGTTAGGGTCTCGAAGCCCCGGCCACCGGGCCTGTCGGTCGCAACATGGGCGCCGCGGCGAGGACGGAGAAGGACATGAGCGAGATCTTCGAAGAGCTGGGTGACGGCATTTACCGGTGCCGGTTTCGCGAGCTCGACCAGAACATTGGGCTGGTGGTTGGAGAATCCGGCTCCCTGGTGATCGACACCCGCTCATTACCGATGCACGCCGCCGTGGTGCGGGCCGCGGTCGCCAAGGTCACCGCGCAGCCGGTGCGGTGGGTCGTCAACACCCATTGGCACTGGGACCACGTTCTCGGCAACGCCGTCTTCTCGTCGGCCGAGATCTGGGGGCACGAGCGTTGCCGGCAGGTGATGCTCGATGCCCCCGACCAGTTGGTCGCCGCCTCGCAGCAGAACTTCGGCGATCTCGCCGCCGATCTCGAGCCGAGCCAGGTAGTGCCGCCGGACCAGGTCTTCGCGGACTCGGCCTCGATCGACGTCGGCGGTCGGAGCGTGCGCCTCGCATTCTGTGGCCGGGGCCACACCGACGCCGACATCTCCGTGCTCATCGACGGAGTCCTGTTCGCCGGCGACCTGCTCGAAGAGGGGGCTCCGCCGTCGTTCGGTGACAGCTATCCGCTGGAGTGGCCGGCCACGGTCGAGCGTCACCTCGAGCCGGCTCCCCAACTCGTGGTCCCGGGTCATGGCGACACCATGTCGCCTACCGCCGCCGTCGGCCAAGTCGAGGAGCTGCGCGAGGTGGCTCGGCGATGCGCCGCCGCCGAGCTCGACTCAGTGGGCGCCCCCTACCCGCCGGCGGTCATGCAGGTGGCGTATTCCCGCGCCAGAATCGAGTCATGACCCTCTCCGCGACCCGATTCACCAGCGGCATGAGCGTCGGCACGCAGCCGCCCGTCCGCCGTATCAAACTGCTCGCCAGGGCGGCCGCGGTGACCGGATTCGACGTGGCCTGGGTGGTCGATCACTTCATCGGCTTCTTTCCTCGCTCGATCTGGGACAAGGAATTCAGCTGGCTGGCCTCCCCCGACTCGAGCCCGCACCCGTATTACGACTACCAAGCCCTCATGGGATTCCTCGCCCGGCACGATCTGCATGTCGCCGTCGGGGTGACGGAGCCGATCCGCCGCCATCCCGTGCTGCTCGCCCAATTCGCCCTGACCATGTCGCACCTCGCCAAGAGATCACCGATTCTGGGCATCGGCGCCGGAGAACGGGAGAACGTCGAGCCATACGGTCTCTCCTTCGAGCGCCCGGTCAGTCGGCTCGAGGAGGCCCTGCAGGTGATACGGCTGTGTCTCGACTCGGACGGGCCAATCGACTTCACAGGGGAGTTCTTCAATCTCAACCGGGCAGTCATGGATCTGCGGCCGGTAGCCGACAAGAAGCCCCAGATCTGGATTGCAGCTCACGGTCCGCGAACGTTGCGGTTGACCGGCCAGTACGGGGATGGCTGGTATCCGACGTTTCCGATGCCACCTGCTGAATTCGAAGATGCGCTGCGGACTATCCGCCGCCATGCCTTGGCGGCGGGTCGGGATCCCGAGGCCATCACCCCCGGCTGGCAGCTGTTCGTCGTGATCGGCAAGACCGAGAAGGGGGCCCGCGCTCTGCTCGACTCGGCACCGGTGCGCTTCACGAGCTTGCTGGCTCCGGCTCGGATATGGCAACGGGCGGGACTGGAGCATCCGTTCGGTCCCAACCACCGGGGCATGGTGGACTTCGTCCCCCAGGACTACTCCAGAGCCCAGATGCACGACGCAATGAAACGGGTCAACCCCGACCTGCTCAGCGAGTCGATCATCTGGGGAACGCCGGATACCGTCGCCGCCAAGTTGCAGACATATGTGGACCTGGGGCTGCGCCACCTCGTGCTACAGCCAGTGGCCGCGCTGGTGTCGCGGCGCGACGCGGTGTTCTCGTTGCGCGCCGTGGTCGCCATCCAGCGCCAATTGCGGAAGGCTTTCAAAGAGAACGGCAACTAGGCGCACCCGGTCGGGTACCGTTTTGTCGTTCCCTACGCGCGAGACTGTCGATGATCATTGCCCGCGATGTCGCAATCGAGGCCGGCGTGCGCCGGTTGATCTCGAATGCCTCGTTCACCGTCAATGCCGGCGACAAGATCGGGCTGGTGGGTCGCAATGGCGCCGGCAAGACCACCCTGTTGCGCGCTCTGGCAGGGGAGCTGGAGCCTCGTGAGGGCACGATCGTGCGCGCCAACGTCATCGGCTACCTGTCTCAGGAAGCCGCCCTCGTCGAGCTGGCCGACGGCGCCATCACCGCGTTGGACCGCGTCCTCACGGCGCGAGCGATCGGTGATGTGGAGCGACGCATGGAAGAGACTCGGCAGGCGATGGAGTCCGCGGGCGGTGCGGAACGCGATCGGCTCATCAAACGCTTCTCCCGCCTGGAAGACGAGTTCACGGCGCGCGGCGGTTACGTCGCCAAGGCGGAGGCGAAGCGCTTCGCGGCTGCGCTCGGGATCACTACCGACGAGTTGGAGCAACCAGTGGCCACCATGTCCGGAGGGCAACGGCGACGCGTCGAGCTGGCGCGCATCCTCTTTGCCGAGACCGACATCTTGCTACTCGACGAGCCCACCAACCATCTAGATCTCGACGCCAAGGCTTGGCTGATGGAGTTCTTGGGCGACTATCGCGGAGGTCTGCTCGTGATCTCGCACGATCTGCCGCTGCTCGACAAGTCGATCACCTCCGTGCTTGCTGTCGAGAACGGCGAGCTGGAGCCCTTTCGCGGCACTTACTCCCACTACCTCGAGGAGCGGGAACGCCGCCGCGAACAGCGGTTGCGAGAACGACGCCACCAGGATGAGAAGATCGCCCGACTCGAGGAGGGGATACGCCGCTTCAAGGGGAGCACCGAGAAGATGGCGAAGCGGGCTCGCTCGTGGGAGACGCGCGTCGCCCGCCTCAAGGAACAGCGCGTTCAGATTGCCAAGAAGGGCAAGGCGGTCACACTGCGCTTTCCCGCAGGTCCCAAACTGGGAGCGACGCCTATCAAGGGCAACGGCCTGGCCAAGGCTTATGGCCACAACGTCGTCTTCGTAGACATAGACGTGGATCTAGATCGCGGCGAGCGGCTGCTGATCATGGGGCTGAACGGTGCCGGTAAGACGACGTTGTTGCGAATCCTGGCCGGGGTCGAATCGGCCGATATCGGAGAGGTCGACGTCGACTTCCGGACATCCCTCGGCTATTACGCGCAGGAACACGAGGATATCGTGCGCGGCAGGACCGTGTTGGAGCACATGAGAGATGTGTCGGGGGCGCCGGACCTGACGCTGCGCAACATCCTGGGCCACTTCCTCCTCGCCGACAAGATCGACCAAGACGCCGGCACCCTCTCCGGTGGAGAGAAGACCAAGCTGGCGCTGGCCCGCCTCGTCGTAGGAGAACACAACGTGCTGCTCCTGGACGAACCGACCAACAACCTCGATCCGCAGGCCAAGGGGGCGCTGCTGGCGGCGCTGGATCAATTCGCCGGCACGCTGGTCCTGGTGAGTCACGACTCCGAGTTCGTTGAGCAACTGGCGCCCGATCGAGTCATCCTCATGCCGGAAGGCGACGCGGCATACTTCGACGACAGCATGCTGGAGTTGGTGGCCCTGGCCTGATCCCGCAGGCCCGATGACGCAGGCCCGCTACCTGATGCTTGAGAGGCGGGTGCTTGCCATGCAAGCCTAGAGGGGCAAGCGAGAAGGGCGAACGAGAGGTCGAGCGAGGTCGGGCGCCTGGGCCTCAGAACCGAGGCCGCCGGAGGCAAGGGGCCCACTTAGGCCCAGCGCGCCCGCCCCTACGAGCAGTACGCCATCTCGTCCCCGAGCGATCGCGCAGGCGCTACGGCTATGTGCCTCCTGCCACGGAGCCTGTCCAGAGGCGGCCCGTTCGGAGGCGGTGACCGCTAGGCAACTGCAGCGACCTGTCAGCGACGAGCAGGAGTCTCTGCCCCATCACCTGCGATTGTGCCCGTAGCTGGCTTTCGGAGCTGTGAAAGCCAGGTTAAGGAGTTGATAAAGCATTGTTGAGAATTGTGCGAGTTGGCCTACTCTATGGGAACGATGGCTTCTGTAGTGATAATCGAAGACGAGCTGCGGATTCGCGAGCTGGTGGCCCGGGTCCTGGCTGATCGTGGCCACGATGTGGAGGCAACCTCAACGGCGATGGACGGCCTGCAAACGGTTGTCAGGACCGCACCCGACCTGGTGATCCTCGACATGGGCCTGCCAGACCTGGACGGCAGCGAGCTGCTGAAGATGATTCGCGCTGTCAGCGAAGTTCCGATAATCGTGGCAACGGCTCGCAGCGAGGATCGCGACGTAGTGCGGACGCTCGATGCCGGCGCCGACGACTACCTGGTGAAGCCGTTCTCCGTCGAGCAGCTCGAAGCGCGAGTGCGAGCTGTCCTACGCCGGGTCGGTGCCGATGGTCGACCAGGGCCGATCGTCGTCGGCAACCTCGCGGTGGACGCGGCGGCTCGAGAGGCTCGTCTGGAGGGTGAGCGGCTCGATCTGTCCCCCAAAGAGTTCGATCTGCTTCGGTTTCTCGCAGAGCGGGCCGGTGAGGTCGTCTCCAAACGTGAGCTCCTTGCCGAGGTGTGGCGTCAGCCGTACGGGGGAAGCGAGAAGACGGTCGATGTGCACATCTCATGGCTCCGCAAGAAGTTAGGCGAGTCGGCGGCCGAGAGCCGCTACCTGCATACGGTGTTCGGGGTGGGGGTCAAGCTGGTGGATCCCGACAGCATTTGATCTCCGGAGGGATCCTGGCTTGAGACGGCAGCTGGCCTTTCTCTCGGTGGTAGTGGCGACTCTGATCGTGTTGGCGGCACTGTTGCCGCTGGCCACCCTGGTGCGCAATCAGGCCCGCACTCGAGCCCTGTCGTCGGCGGAGACCGATGCCCAGTCAGTGGCCGCAGCCCTGGCAGTGGCCGCCTCGATCGAGCCGGAAGTAGGCGTGACCGTGGAGCTGGCCGAAGCGGTGCTCGACGCGTTTCGTAATCGGCCCGGCCTGTCGATCATCTTTCCCGACGGCACCGCTCGGGGTGCCCCATTTGCCGAGAGCCCCGACATCGACCGGGCGCGTGGTGGGGATCGATTCACGGCGACCACCCCCGACGGCGCCGAGGTGTTGGTGCCGGTGCTGGTGGCCGACGCCCCGACAGAGGGAGCGGCGGTAGTCGTGCGGACGTTCGTACCCAACAGCGAGCTGCGGGAAGGGGTCCTAGGGGCATGGCTCCTGCTGACGCTGCTTGGGATCTTTCTCGTCGTCGTGGCTGGAGTGGCCACCGACCGCATGGGCCGTCGGCTGGTATCGCCGGTCACGGCATTGTCCGAGGCCGCTCGGGCGCTGGCCCACGGTGATCTCGACACGCGGGTTGTTCCCTCCGCAATCGACGAGCTGGCGGAAGTAGGTGAAGCGTTCAACTTCTTGGCCTCCCGACTCGAGACCTTGCTGCGTGAGGAGCGTGAGACCGTAGCCGACCTGTCACACCGCATGCGGACCCCGTTGACCGCGCTGCGGCTGCAGGCAGAGACGCTGCGCGACAGTGAGGCCGGAGACGCCCTGCTGGCCGATATCGGCCAGTTGGAGCGGGCGGTGGATCGGATGATCCAAGAAGCCCGAAGGCCCACGTCGGATGGTGATCTGGAGCCGCCGGTGGCCGACCTCGGCGCGGTCGTTCGCCATCGCGCCACCTTCTGGAAGATCCTCGCCGACGAGCAGGGCCGGCCGGTCGAGGTGATCACCCGCGGCGGGCGCCTACCCGTTCCTCTGACTCCCGATGAGCTCGGCGCGGTCGTCGACACCCTCATGGAGAACGTGTTCGCTCACACTGAGCCGGGAATCGGTTACCGAATTGGGACCCGCCCCGGCGCCGACCAGACTGCCGTGCTCACAATCGAGGATGCCGGCTCCGGTTTCGACGAGACGTCGCTGTTAGAGCGGGGGCGCAGCGGGGTGGGCTCCACCGGTCTGGGTCTCGACATCGTGCGCAAGGCGGCCGAGAAGACGGGCGGCACGATTGCCATCTCCAACGGCTCGCAGGGCGGCGGCCGCGTCGAAGTGGTGTTCGGAACCACGGATCGATGACCTGGCACCGCCGGGCAGCGCCCCTGCGATGCCGCCGGCCTTAGGGCCAATCGAGGTCAAGCGAGCACCCGGGTTCAGCCGCCAGTAGTCCGCCGAGATGCAATTGGGAGGACAGCGTCCGCGGCGCCGAGGGGTCCAGGCCCGCCTCCAAGGCGAAAGGCGGGCCGGCGGGCGAAGATGGCCCGCAAAGAGGGAAGGGCCCCCATTCTCATGGGGGCCCGACACGTTAGATGGAGCAAGCAGATGAGGGGGCGTCCACCCTTCGCGACTTGTTGTTTTCCCTTCGGGCTGCCTCCTCAGAGGGGCAGGCGACGAAATAGTCGCATTTCGTGAGTTATGAGGGTTGCCTGCAAACTGTTAAGACGTGCTAAAAGTTTCTGGCTGGCCATCGGGCTATATTATCTAGTTCCTGTCAGTTCCGGCCGACGACCCGGTGTGCCTTGCGTTGGCTTACCGGTCGATGAGCAAGCACGATCACGACTGCGATCAGCGGAGAGGGTCCAAGCCCACCACGGAATCAGCGGTTCACCCGCCTATCTCTGCGAACCAATCCTCGGGTCCCAGCGTTGGGAAGGCTTGCGCCACGATTGCGAGCAGCTCGGTCGGCACCTCGACGAAGCCGCCATCGACCCAGATGCCGGCGGCCACGGCCACTCCGCTGCGGGCGTGTCCCGAAGCGCCCCACTCGACGTAGTCGACGATCGCGTCCGGCGAGTTGAACGTGTTGGTGGAGTAGAGGCCGAGTTCACCGTTGGTTGCCGACACCTCGCCGATGGGGCGGGTGACCTCCACGGTCGCGACCACCCCGACGAGATCCGGCACGGTGCCGTCTCCGAGAGGCACTGCGAGCCGTTCGCCGGGTTGGAGCTCGACCGAAGGTAACCCGTAGTAAGACGGGAATTGGCAGATGAGGTAGCCCTCGGTGCTGCCCAATCCGGTTCCTCCGTTGCCGATCAGCAGATACGGGTCGCCGGCAAAGACGATCTCCTCGATCCTTATCGCCGGCTCCCCGCCACCTGGCGTGGTGGAGGGGACGGTGGGCGAAGTGGTGGTGGTCGGGGCGGGGGCACCCGTTGTGGCGGAGGTGGTCGTACCTGCAGTCGTACTTGGCGTAGCTGTGGTGGGGGATGCAGTGATCGTTGTTGTCGAGCCGTTCGCGGTCGTCGCAGGTGTTTCAACGTCGCCGCCGCAAGCGACGACAACCAACCCGATGGCGATCAGCAGACGGGTGCGCATTGCCGCCAGGCTACCCGCCCGCCTCGCCATGGGGGTCGCGTCGCTCCATCGGCTTTCGTGTGGCCAACAGGTGCAATAGGCTGCGAGTGCCGGCAGGCAGAAGCGCCCATTATCGGAGGAACTGGTGCGAGTTGTTGACGTTATGACAAGCGACGTGATCACGGTCCGGGCCACGACATCCATTACCGAGGCGGCGCGGCTGATGTTCCGCAACCGCATATCGGGCTTGCCGGTCTGCGACGCCAACTCGTGCCTCGTGGGCATGATCACCGAAGCAGACTTCCTGCGCCTCGAGGTTGCCAGGCACAGCGATGACGAGGTCGATCTGGTGGAGACCGTCGGCGAGGTCATGACGCAGGACGTGCGGACCATCGAAGCGACGGCCTCCCTTGCCGATGCCGCCCGGATCATGGTTCACGAGGACATCAATCGACTTCCCGTGGTCGACGGCGATCTGCGGATGCTCGGCATAATCTCTCGCCTCGACGTTGTGGCCGCGTTCACGCGGCCGGATGATGTCATCGAGGACGAGATTCGCGAAGACGTGTTGCGCCGGGTCATGTCGGTCGACCTGGACGCCATCGATGTCACCGTCGAGTCGGGAGTGGTCATGTTCACCGGAACGATCGGCACCCGGGCTGAGTCCGCGCTGCTCCAGGAGCTGGTGCGACGCCTCGACGGGGTATTGCGGGTCGAGAATCGGCTCATCTGGCCCCCGGAAGACGCCGGCGCTCAGGCCTAGGTCAGCACCAGGAACCGTGACACGCAACACTCGGGTGATTCATGACGGGGTGCCGTTGGCGCTCCAGCAGAGTTGGGTCAACGACGGCGGGCCCCCGGTGATGTTTCTTCATGCCACCGGCTTCTGCAAAGAGGTGTGGCGGCCTGTTGTCTTCGAGGTGGCGGCGGCCGGAGTCGGCTTCGAGGCGGTGTTGCCCGACCAGCGGGCGCACGGCGAATCGGCGTCGTCGCCGCATCCGCTGTCATGGTGGGCGCTCGCCGAGGACGCCTTGGCGCTGCTCGGTGGGAGAAAGGACGTCATCGGTGTCGGCCATTCCTTGGGGGGTGCCGTGCTCGCCATGGCGGAGCTGTTGGCTCCGGGCACATTCCGCAGCTTGGTGCTGATCGAGCCAATCATCAGCCCGCCGCCGTTCAAACGCCAGGAAGACAATCCGCTGGCCGTCCGGGCTCTTCGACGGCGGCCGACCTTCCCCAGCCTGAAAGACGCAGCGGATCGGTACCGGAGCCGGACGCCATTCATCACCTGGGACGAGCGAGCGTTCGCCGGCTATCTGGAGGGGGGCTTCGAGCCAGACCCCGACGGCGGCGCTGGAGCGGTGCGACTCGCATGCAATCCCGCTGATGAAGCAGAGTTCTTTCGGTCGGCTTTCGACCATCGGGCCTGGGGCCGGCTCGGCGAGCTCTCACCTCCCATCGAGATCATCGCCGGGGAGAAGTCCGACACCCATCCCGCCCGATTCCTCGGTCTCCTGGCGGGCCGCATGCCGCGAGCGACCGTGACGATCGTGCCCGATGCGGATCACTTCGTTCCCATGCAGCGGCCCGAGGCAGTGGCGGCGGCAGTGGCCGCTTGCGTGGCCGGAGAATGGTCGGGTTGAGCGCCGCTGTAACATACGGGAAAGTGCTGATCCCGTCCGAAGAAATCGCTGAACTGCGCGCCCGGCTGGAGGCGGAGGGGCCCGCCGCCGGTCTTCATATCGCCGTGCCCACCTCGGTTGACCCAATTCAGCTGGTGCTGGCGGGCTCGCAGCTCTTCCGGCGAGCGCAGCTCCTCGTGCACCCCGATGGTCGGGTAGTCGCCGGTTTGGGCACTGCTTGGCACGCGGTGGGCAGCGGACCAGACCGCTTCGAAGGACTGCGAGCCAAGATCGAGGCTGCTCCGACGTCCACGCTCCCCATGTTCACCGGCTTCTCGTTTCATCGCGACGGCCCGCGATCCGAAGAATGGGCCGGCTTCGCCGGTGCCGCCGCGGTCCTGTCGCAGATCGCAGTCGTCCGCGCCGACGGTGAATCCAAGCTCATGCTGACGGCTCGGCCCGGCTCGCAGCTGACCAAGCTGGTCGACACGCTCGCGACTCTGCCCGATCCTCCCGCCCTCGAGCCTTTTGATCCTGGGGATCATTCCGTAGTCTCTCACCCGCCCAGCGCCGAGTGGCGGGCGGAGGTGGACGAGGCAGTCGGCGCCATCCGGCACGGCGACATCGCCAAGGTCGTACTGAGCCGCAGCGTTGTCGTCACGACCGAGCAGGAACCGCAGCCGTTCGCGCTGGCTGCTCATCTGCGGTGGGCATATCCCCAGTGCTACGTGTTCGTGTGGCAGGAGGGCGACGCCACGTTCGTCGGTGCGAGCCCTGAGCTGTTGCTCGAGAAGACTGCGAGATCGATTCGGGTCAACCCATTGGCCGGCTCTGCTCCACGCGGCGAGGGAGAGGCGGACGACCGCGCCATCGGCGAAGCGCTGATGCACTCGGCCAAAGACCGCCAGGAGCATGCTCTGGTGGTCGACGATGTCGCCGCGCGCCTTGTTCCACTGTTGCGCGACCTGCAGATACCGGCTCAACCGTCGCTGCGGCGCATGGCTACGGTGCAGCATCTGTCGAGCGAGATCGTCGGAACGGTCGAGCCCTCGGTTCATCCGATGCAGCTCGTCGACGTCCTACATCCCACCCCCGCCGTCGGGGGCACGCCACGCGCCGCCGCCCTCGCCTTCGTGGACAAGTTCGAGAGGATGGACCGCGGCTGGTACACCGGGGGGATTGGCTGGCTCACGGCAGACGGCGACGCCACATTGGCGATTCCGTTGCGATGCGCGTTGATCCGGGGACGGGTATCGCATCTGTATGCCGGGGCGGGGATCGTCGCCGATTCACGGCCCGGAGCCGAACTAGAGGAGACGCGTCTCAAGTTCCGGCCGATGCTCAGCTTGCTGACCGCAACCTAGAACGTGGTCGGCAGGTCGGCGGTGGCTGCAGCAATCCGCCGGATGAGGTGATCCCTTGCCGCCGGCCCGGCGCTTCTTTGCGTGTGGACCTCCACGAGCCGGGGCCCTCGCGGGGCGCCGGCTGCAATGGCCACCAGCGCCTCGAGCGAGTCAACTGTCTCAGTGTCGATTCCGCACGCGGCGGCAATCGGGGCGATGCTCTGGCCGTGGGGAGCCACGATCAGGTCGCGGTAGGTTGCTGCGTCTACCATTGCTGGATCTGCCTGGGGCAGATACTCGAAGATGCCGCCGCCGTCGTTGTTGATCACCACGATCGTCACGGGGACCTCGAGTCGGCGTGCCGTCACCAGCGAGCCGATATCGGCGAGCGCGGCGAGATCCCCGATCAGCGCATAAGTCGGCCCGAGTCCGGCGGCAGCCAGGCCCAGCGCAGTGGCAATCGACCCGTCGATGCCGTTGGCTCCCCGGTTGGCGACGACGCGGGCGGGAGAGGGTCTCGCCGTGGCGTGGGAGTCGATCAATCGTATGGGCATCGACGAACCGGCAAACACGAAGGCGCCCGCAGGCACGTGAGTGAGCAGCGTGTCCGCCACCGCCGGTTCCGTCAGCCGGGCCGGTGCCGTCGCCAGGACGGTGCGAACGGCATCGTCCCATCGGCGCCACACTGCGAAGAATCCCTCTGGTGCCGGCTCGACGACCTTGGCGAGATCGCCCAGAGTAGCCGCCGGATCGGCAACGACGACCGCCGTGGCCACCCCCAGCGGGTCACCCCATTGGCCGTCGTGGATGTGGACGAAGGGGGTTCCCAAGCTCTGAAGCCAGCGATTGACCGGCTTTGACGTGTGGACGGCACCTACTTGGAGCACCGCATGGGGCGCCGGGGGGTCGCCGGATGCCAACAGGAGATCGGCGGCCGCCACCAATGCTGGGTCGCCTGTGCCGGCGAAGCGGAACGGCGACTGAGGGTCGGCGATCACGACCGCCCGCAGCGCTTGCGCCAGGTCGGCAATGGCCGTTGCGAGTCCGGGGCTCGTCGAAGCTCCGGCAACGATGAGGGTCGGCCGCCCGCTGATGAGGGCGGCGATGCGCCGGATCTCCGACTCGGCAGCGGTGGCCCGAGGCACCGTCACCAATGGATGGGGCGCAACTCTCGCAGCAGGGCGACCTTCCGGCCCGAACTCCCCGGTCACCAAGGGCTCCCGCAGCGGGATGTTGAGATGAACGGGGCCGGCCGGAGATTCCAGGGCCACCGCCATGGCTTGGCGACCCAGATGGGTGGCGTCGGCGATCGATTCGGTGTTGGGAACGCCGGTGTCGTGGAACCACTTGGCAGCGGCGCCATACAGATTCGTCTGATTGATCGTTTGCGGAGCTCCTCGGTCCTGTAGCTCCGGTGGCCGATCGGCGGTCAGCGCGAGCAGCGGAGTATGGGACATACGCGCCTCCGTGATCGCCGGCAAGTACTCGGTAGCCGCCGTTCCTGAGGTGCAGGAGAGCAGAGTCGGCCGACCGGTTGCCTTGGCGCGGCCCAACGCGAAGAAACCGGCACTGCGCTCGTCGTGGTGCACCGTGAGCTCGATCGCCGGCTCCGCTCGGAGCGCCAACAACAGTGGAGTGTTGCGCGACCCGGGGCTCACGCAGGCGTGATCGGCCCCCTGGGAAGCCAGCGCCCCCACTAGGGCGGCGCAGAATTCGGCTGCCGGCTGGGTGGACACGCCACAACGTTAACGTGGCCGCATGGATTCCCCGTCTCCATCTGACAAGCTGCCGCAACTGGTGGGGCGCACGTTTCTCGGGATGGCGGTGGGCGCTTCTTTCGGCATCGTGATGGGGGCTCTCGTCGCTTCTTGGGTTTGGGGCGTGGCGGCGATCGAGGACCAGGCGGCCAATGCTTCCTACCTGGCTGGGGCCACGACGATCTTGGGTGCGGTCGTCGGTGCCGCGCTCGGGTACCGCATCGGCCGAGGTGATTTGGCGGAGTGACCGCCGGCTACAGCATGTGATCTAGGAGAATCCCCGCACTGAGGAGGACGGCCACCAGGAACTGGAGTCGCGCCGTGCCCTTGAGAACCGCGATGAGCGGCGGACCGGCCTGCTCGCGCCGGATAGTGCGAATCAGCGGCAGCGCCAACGGGATCGGGGCCAAGCCGAGCAGCCCCGAGGCCGGGAGCCAACCGGAGCCGACAGCCAACAAGATTACGGCGAACGACCCGCCGACGGCGGCCGTGTAGAGCGCCACTCCGGCGGAACGTCCCACCTTGACGACGAGCGTCTCTTTGCCGCTGGCAGCGTCGGTGTCCAGATCGCGCACGTTGTTCGCCAAGAGGATGGCCGCCGCCAGCAGGCCCATCGCGATTCCAGCCAACCACGCCTCAATGGGGGCAGTGCGGTCGAACACATAGCGGGCCCCGACCGTTGCGACCAGCCCGAAGAACACGAACACGAAAGCTTCGCCAAAACCTCGATAGCCGTATGGAATCGGCCCGTTGGTGTATCCCAAGGCGGCCGCCAGCGACACGATGCCGATCACCGCGATGACCGGCCCAGCTACGGCGATCAGGTATACGCCGCAGCCCACCGCAACTCCAAAGGCAACAGCGACGCCGGCCCACATCTGGGTCGGAGTCAACAGCCCGGAAGCGACTGCCCGGGTTGGTCCAATGCGGGCCGCGGTGTCGACGCCACGCGCCGCATCGGCGACATCGTTGGCGAAGTTGACGCCGATCTGGATTGCCACGGCGGCCAGCAGAGTGACCAGCATTCGGGGCCACTCGAACGCCTGGTCGCGGGCCGCGAGGGCCCCGGCCACCAGCACCGGCGCCACCGCAGCCCACAAGGTGGCCGGTCGCGCTGCCAGCATCCAAGCGCGGATCACGTCAGAAGTGCCAGGGAAAGCCGGAATAGTCCTGCGGGCGCTTTTCGAGGAAGGCGGCACGGCCCTCGACCGCCTCGGCGGTCCCGTAGGCAAGTCGGGTGGCCTCGCCGGCGAAGAGCTGTTGCCCGACCATACCGTCGTCGGCGAGGTTGAACGCGTACTTCAGCATCCGCTGCGCCGTTGGCGACTTGGAGGTGATCTCGCCGGCCCATTGCAGCGCCGTCTCCTCCAGCTCGGCGTGAGCGACCACTGCGTTCACCATGCCCATCTCGAAGGCTTCCTGGGCCGAGTAGTCGCGCCCCAGGAAGAAGATCTCTCTGGCCCGTTTCTGCCCGATCTGCCGGGCGAGCAGCGCCGAGCCGTAGCCACCGTCGAAACTGGCCACGTCAGCATCGGTCTGTTTGAACACGGCATGTTCGCGCGAGGCCAGGGTGAGGTCACACACCACATGCAGGCTGTGGCCGCCGCCCACTGCCCAGCCCGGCACTACCGCAATCACGACCTTGGGCATGAATCTGATGACGCGCTGCACCTCGAGGATGTGCAGCCGGCCGAGCTGCGTCGGGTCGACGCCGGCGTCGCTCTCGTACTGGTAGCCGTCCGCCCCGCGGATTCGCTGATCGCCGCCCGAGCAGAAAGCCCAGCCTCCGTCGCGCGGCGAGGGGCCGTTGCCTGTGATGATCACGGCGCCCACATCCGGTGTCATCCGAGCGTGATCCAGCGCCTGATACAGCTCATCCACGGTGTGGGGCCGGAACGCATTGCGCACCTCGGGTCGGTCGAACGCAATGCGCACCGCGCCGACGTCATTGGCGCGGTGATAGGTGATGTCGGTGAAGGCAAATCCGGCGACGGGGCTCCATGCCGTCACGTCGAATATCTCGGATACCGCTACGTCGTCGGGATTCAAGTCAGGCTCCACTGCCGCCCGGGCGTGCGGGGGCGGCTGCTCCGCCTCGATACTGTAGTGATCGCAGATGAACGACCCGATTGCGTCCGACTTGCTCGCGGCCGCCGCGGCGCGCCACCCGGCGGCAATGGCTCTGCGCGGCGGCAACGAGAGCTGGACTTATGCGGAGCTTGATTATGCCGCAGACGAGATCGGGGGTCGGGTACCGGAAGGGGCGCGGATCGCCTTTCGCGCCGAGATGACGGCCGCCACGGTGGCGGCGGCATGGGGGATTCCCCGAGGGGGTGGCATCGCGGTTCCTATAGATCCGCAACTCGACGTGGGGGCGGCGGCGGCGCTGGCCGATTCGCTGGGAGCGCATCTCGGCCCGCCACCACCGGCAGAGCGGAAGATCATCGCCGATCCGGACCCCGATCCTCGGGCTCCCGCATATGTCGTCCCCACCTCGGGTTCTTCGGGCGCTCCCCGTGGCGTCGTGCTCACGTGGGGCAACATCACTGCGGCAGCCCGGGCGTCGCAACTGCATCTCGGCACCCGGCAATCCGACGTCTGGCTGCTGGTGATGCCGCTTCACCATGTCAGTGGGCTGGCCATCCTGTGGCGGGCAGCCCACGACGGCTCACAGGTAGTGCTTCAGGATGGGTTCGACGTCGCCGCCGTCGATGCCGCCCTCGAGGAGGGGGTCACGTGGGTGAGCCTCGTGCCCACCATGCTCACCCGTCTTCTCGAGGCGGGCTCGGGCCCCTGGCCCAGCATGCGGGGAGTGCTCGTTGGTGGGGCCGCCACCAGCGGCACCCTGGTCGCCCGAGCCACCGCCGCCGGCCTGCCCGTGTTGCCGACCTACGGCATGACCGAGACTACGGCTCAGATCTGCACCGTTCGTCCCGGGCGAATGGAGGCAGCTGTTGGGACTGTCGGTCATCCGCTGCCGGGCGTGGCAGTGACTGTTGACGCTGAGCCGGGGTCACCCGGCGTGATTCAAGTCAGCGGACCGACCGTCTCGCCCGGTTACGTCGACGAGCCGGTCCGGGAGGGCCCCCTGGTGACCAATGACATCGGCTACTTCGATCGCGCGGGCCGACTCGTCGTGCTGGGGCGCGCCGACGATGTGGTCATCTCTGGCGGCGAGAACGTGTATCCGCTTCAGGTCGAGGCGGCGCTGTTGCGCCGTCCCGGAGTCACTGGGGCGGCGGTGGTCGGTGTGGCTGACGCGGAATGGGGCCAACGGGTCGTAGCGGTGGTGTCGGGCGATCCCGTCGACCAAGCCAGATTGTTGGCTGAGCTGAGTCGAGAGCTGCCCCGCTACGCCGTGCCGAAGCGTGTCGTCCAGGTGGATGAGGTGCCCCTGCTGAGCAACGGCAAGGTCGACCGAGACGCCGCCCGCCGGCTGGTGGCCGGCGCATAACCGGCCGGCGCCTACCCGGGCAGCGCCTACCCGGGCAACAGGGGTATTCGGGCCAGGCTGTCGACGGAGATCGTGTTGGGATCACCCTCGAGAACCGTGCGCGGCGGCAGGAGCGCCGCCTCTTGGACTCCGGAGTCGGGATGGAGCATGTCGATGATCATGGGGTCGTTGATCGCCACCGTGCCGCCGCCCAAGCGGAACCGATCGGGTCGGTCCGCCAGGGGCCGCAGCTCGTGGATCCCCAGCGAGGGAATCGCCTGATTGGCGAGAACCACTACGCCGTAGCGCCAGAAGGTCTCGTTGCCCGGCGGGAGCAGGCCACGGTCGACGGTCACGAGTATCGTGCGCCGGTCGGCGAGGACGGCATATTCGAGCGGCTCGTCGAGGAGGCTGACCCGGCCTCCGGCATCGGCGGTGAAGTGGTTGGCGCCCCAACCGTCGACGGTGAACGCATAGTCCCACCGGGCAGCTTCCTCGGTGGCGGCGATCCGCCCGTCGAGGAGCCGAATTGCCCCGGTCTCGGTTCCCGGGTATGCCTCCAGATAGAGGTCGATGGTTTGCTGGCTGAAGCCGGCGTGGGCGCTCCACGGATTGCTCAGTGGTTCCCGAAACGTGATCTCGAACTGCACCTCCCCGGGATCGTCGGGGTTGGCCACTGTGGGGCCACCGAGGAGACGGACGGCGAGACCGGCCAGGTCGTAGGTGCCGGCGCGGGTCGTGCTGTCGATCAGATAGGTATACGTGCCCGGGCCGTAGTCGTCGCGGAGCCGATCAGCAATGCGAGCCAGCTCGGTTCCTTCAAGGAGGTTCGGCACTTCGAAGGAACCGCGTCCTGCCGCCGGGAAATTACCCACCTCCGGGCCCGCGGTGACATCGACGATCCTGAAGTTGATGACGTCCCCTGGGCGTAGGTCGAGCTGGATGGCGTCCAGCTCGATCGCGAACTCGATCGAATCGCCGTCGAATCCGGCGACACGATCTTCACCGGACAGGGCGCGGCCTGCGGGATATGCGTCTGGGCCCGTGATTCTCACCGGATTGGTGCCGCGCCAGCCGGCCACGCGGTCGGCTTTGAATCCGATCGAGTTGCCCATCGGGGTGACAGCGGCTCCCGACGCGGCCGGCCCGCCGAGATACAAATCGAACCCGGGTGCGCTGTCGCCCAGCACCTCGGTGGTGAAGTCGACTCGCAGGTAGAGGTTGTCCCGGTCGAAACGGTAGAAGAGGCGACGAATCAGCGCGGAGGTGCGCTCGTCGTAGAGCCCAGCCGGAGCCCACTCGCTGTCGGAGATGCGGTTGTCGATGTTGATCGCGGCGGCGCCCGTTCGGTTCTGTCGAGTCGGTGAGATCGGCGCCGACTCGGTGAGGGGAACCTGCGCCCAGGGCGGGGCAGGTGTCTCCAGCAGCTCCCAGATGGTGGCAAGCTTGGTGCGAAACAGCGCGTCGTAGTAGGCGTCGTCTCCTGAAGAGCGGGCCGCGCCGAACCACCGATACCACTCGCTGTCCTGTGCTTCGAGGACGGCTCGGGTGGCCCGCTCGAGGGTGCGTTCATTCAGGCTTCCGATGTCGCGCGCCTGAACCAACTTGCGCCGGGTCTCGTCGAGGTAGGCCCATGCCGCTAGCTCGGCAGGCTCTCGCAGGTAGCTGTCCGGCAACTCGGGGTAGGGGCCGGGGTCGAACAGCAGCGATGTGTTGATGTCAGACGGAAGGGCCGTCGTGAACTCGGCGGCGGCGCCTAGCTGGCGGAAGAGGCCTCGCAAGAAGGCCACGCCCGCGTCCTCGTATCGGCCCCAAGGCTCGGTTCCGTCCACCACGACGGTCTCGACCCCACCGGCGGCCCCACCGAGCTGATCGGCGATGCGGCGGACGAGGTCGAAAGCGGCGGCATTGGGGTTCTGGAGGAAGTAGTCCTGGGCGACCAGCGAGTCGTAAAGCGGGGCGTAGGGCAATGCCAGCACATTCCCTTCTTCGGCGGTCAGCCGGGCGGGCGGCGTTCCGCCGTCGCCCGAGACGAGCACCCAGTCGAAGGCGGCCTCGGACATGGCGGATGCTCCGGCAAGATCGATCAGCCCGCGGTGGGGGGCCAGACCGGACGGCTCGACCTCCACGGCGTCGACGAAGAGCTCCCGTCCCCGTGCCACATGGGCGCGAGCATCCTCCTCCATACGATTACGCACCAGCAGCGGCATCGTCGGATTGGCCAAAGGGGTCGTCGCCAGCTCGATCTTGCCGGCGGCGGCCAGGGAGCGCAGCGAATCGAGGAACTCCTCGAGGGCTGCCAGATGCGCGTCCAGCACCAGGGTTTTGTCGTCCTCCGAGAAACCCCTTCCCTTGGCCACGAGGCCGAGCAGCGGATCTTCTTCGAGCAACAGCGGGCTGGTCCACGCCAGATTGAAGAGGACCTGCACATCGCGGTACTCGGAAGTGGTCAGCGATCTGCCGGCGGCACGCTTGTCGGCCAGCTCGCGATATCGCGGAAATTGGTCGATCTGAGCTGCGCTCGAGTCGAAGAAGACGTCGGCAATGTAGTCCCGATCTGTCGCGGTCAGCTCGTTGGCCGGGGTTGCGGTGATGCGGGCCGCCTCATCCCATTGCCCATCGGCGGCAGCCGCTATCTGTTCCATCAGCACCGGGCTGTAGCTGAGCACGAGCTTGGCGTTGGACGCTGCCGCCAGCCGGGTGATAGTGATGTAGTCCCGGGTGGCGTGAAGCCGGGCCCAGGGCCGATCGGGGACGCCGGTGGCGGTCATGCCGAACGCCGGCAAATGGTTGGTGAATGCGACCACTGCGTATGAGCCGGAGGGGTCTAGCCGCGGCTCGGGAGGAGCGGTTGTCGTCGGGGCCCCAGTGGCTGTCACCGTGGTCGTGGTCGGGGCACTGGTCGATTCGGACGGCGGGGCGCCGAACGGGCTGCATGCGCTCAATACCAGGCACCCGGCGGTGACCCAGGGGAACAGTCGGCGAGTTGCCATCGCCCGACGACTCTAGGAGAGCTGGGGCACTGTGTTGCGGATCGGTTGCAGTGCCATTGTCAACTCCGCGCCCGGCGCATGTGGGCTCAGCTCAGGCCGAGCTTCGCCAGGAAGGCGTCGCTCGACGGCTCCCGACCGAGGAACTTCCGGAGGTGTTCGATGGCATCGCGCGATCCGCCGACGGCCAGAACTGCGTCGCGGTAGCGCCGGCCCACATCCGGGCTGAGCACACCTTCGTGCTCGAACACGCTGAACATGTCATCGCCGTAAACCTGAGCCCACAGGTAGCCGTAGTAGCCGGCGTCGTAGCCGCCCATGAGGTGCCCGAACACCGCCGGGAAGAAGGTGCCCTCGTGGAACGGCAACTGGGTGAGCTCGTAGGAGCTGCGATACACGGTGTCGAGATCGACCGGCGCGGCCGTGGCGTGCATGTCGAGGTCCAAGCGGCCGAGGAACATCTGGCGCAGCGTCTTCAACGCCACATTCAGGTCGCGCGCCGCCACCAGCCGCTCGACCAGCGACTTGGGGATCGGCTCGCCGCTTTGGTGGTGGCGAGCGAAACGCTGCAGCACCGCCGGCTCCCACATCCAATTCTCCATGATCTGAGAAGGCGCCTCAACGAAGTCCCACTCGGTGTCGTAACCGGAGAACCGCACCAGATCCACCGTGGTGAGGCAGAAGTGGAGGATGTGACCGAACTCGTGCCACAACGTGACGGCTTCGCTGTGCTGGAGCAAGCTGGGGCTGTCGGCGGTCGGCTTGGTGAAGTTGGCCACGATGGCGGCCACCGGCTTGACATATGCGTTGCCGACCGTTCGCCCATATCGGATGCCAAAGGCCGCCGCGTGGCCATACTTGCCCTCTCGCGGGAACAGGTCGGCGTAGAAGTAGGCCAGCGGCTCGTCTTCGCCTCGGTTCTTGATGGCGTATAGGTAGACGTCCGGGTGCCACGCCTTGGCATCGGCGATCTGTTCGTACTCGAGACCGAAGACATCGCCCGTGATGTCGAACATTCCCTCGATGAGGGGCCCGAGAGAGAAGTAGGCGGCCACCTCTTCCGGATCGACTCCGAAATCGTTCTTGCGCTGCCGGGTGTCGAGGTAGCTCCAGTCCCATGGCTGGATCTGCTCACCCGGCAGCTCGGCCTCCATGACCCGGCGCATTGCGGACAACTCGTCCTCGGATTTGGCAACGAGGCGGTCGACCAGCCCGGAGTAGAACTTCTCGACATTGTCCGGGTTGGCCGCCATCTTGGTTTCCATGGCATAGTGCGCCCAGGTCGGGTAGCCCAGCAACTCGGCGATCTCGCGCCGCACCGCCACGGCCTGCTCCAACAGGGGCTTGTTGGCGCTTGCCGCTTGGTTCCAGAACTTGAACTGGAGGCGGCGCCGCAGGTCGCGGTTACGCCCTTGCTCGATGAATGGGATGTACTCGGGATACGCCATCGTGATTCGGTAGGTGCCCTCGTTCGCTCCGGGGGAGAGGCGGGCGATGTAGTCCGCCGACATGCCGTCGAGCTCGGCGGCGGTGACGTCGATACCGTCCTCGAACTCGTCGAGGTTCTTGGCGAACTGCACCTGCAGCTCGATCAGGCGCAGCTGTTTGCTCTGGAGGGCGGCTCTGGCCTCCTCGTCGAGCTCGTGCCCCGCTCGGCGGAAGTCTCGCATCCAATGATCGACCAGCCGCCTGCGCAGCAGGCTCAGGTTGGCCGCCTCCTCCGTCTCGGCGAACGTGCGCACCGCCTCGTATAGATCCCGGCGGAACACCAGGTCGGTGGACCATTTCTGGAGACGTTCCTCCAGTTGCACTGCGCAGATTTGGACGTCCTTGTCCGGGTGGACTCGGGCGAGGAACGGGCCCTTCCCATATGCGTCCGTCACCACAGCGCCAGCTAGCTCCAAGAGAGCCATTGTGTTGTCCCAGGTGGGCGGGCTCACAGCAGCGGCGCGGTCAACGAGCTCGTCGGCTGCCGCGATCGCAGCTTCGGTTACGTCGGTGACACCCTGCGGAGTTACTGAGGTGTAGTCGTTGAGCACGCTGCGAGGCTAGTTCAGGTATTCGGACTATCCGGGAGACGTCGTCACCGGGCGGCCAGTGACACTTCGACGGTCAACGGCAAGTGATCGGATCCAAGGTCCGGTCCGACATCGCGAGAGATCGTGGTGAGCGATTCGCTGTGGAGCATGTGGTCGAGCGGGACCAGTGTGATCGGCAGATTGGCCGGCCAGGTGGCCGATAGGCCGTAGCCCTTCTGGCTGTTGACCAAACCCGTATCGGCGGCGAAATCCCGAAATGCGTATGACCACGGTGTGGCATTGAAGTCGCCGATCACGATCACCGGCATGGTCTCGCGCGCCACCAACCCGGCGAGATCGTCGAACAGGCTGTCGCGGGCCGCCGCCTTGAGCGCCGAGTCTGGCGGTCGGGGGTGAACGGCGTAGACGGCCACCATGGAGTCGTCCAGTTGCGCCTCGACCCGCATCACCGGGTCGCGAGTCGAGCCCAGCCGGAGCTGCTCGACCCCCGTGGCGCCGTTGCCGAGCACCGAGATTCCGTAGAGGCGATCTTCGGGGATCTCATTGGTTACCGCATAGTGGCTGTCTTCCATGGGCACTGCGCCTACCCATTCCTCGGTCGACTCGAGGAGGAACACCAGATCGGCCTCAGAGTTCTCGATCCACTGGATCATGTTGTCGGGATCGGCGGTGCCGGCGCCCACGTTGAAGCTGACGATTCGCAACGATTCACCGGCCGCGGCCGGGGCCGGTGAATCCAGGTAGAACGGAGCGACCAGGAATGCGTTGACTAGGCCCATGCTGATGAATACGAATGCGGTCCAACGGCCGAAGCCGATCAGGTAGATCACACCCAACAGCAGCAGGCCCGCTGCCAGCTGGAACCGGAAGTTGGCGAGCAGGTCGAAGAACCATGACGTTGACCCGAAGAAGGCGAGGATCGTGGCCAGGCTGCCGAGGAAGCCGGCCGTCAGAAGGGCAAGGCCGACGAAGGTGCGTAGCCCCGAGCCCATCGCCGAGGTCTTCTTTGTAACCAAGTAGTCGCTCCCAGGAGGGTACGTAGCGCACCCGAGTTGTTCCCCCTGTTGATCGTCCCGATTCCGCACAGCCTTGACATGTATTCATGATCAGGAGCAGAGGATCGCACCGAACGAACCAGGCGATTTTAGGCCACAAGTGGCGTAGTGATAATCCTCTTGGCGGCGAGACCGGGGTGAGCATGAGCGGTTTAGAGTTGCTCGGCATGGAAGCGCCCACCGAACGCACCCGGGTTCGCCGGTTACCGGAACGGGGCAGCTACGACCGCACGCAGATCGACTCCATTCTCGACGAGGCGCTCTACTGCCACGTAGGGATAGTGGCCCCCGACGGGTATCCGGTGGTGATACCGACGATTCACACTCGAGTGGGGGACACCTTGTATTTCCACGGCTCGCCGGCGAGCCGCCTGCTGCGGGCGATGAACACGGGAGACGAGGTATGCGTGACGGTGACGCTGCTCGACGGTCTGGTCATCGCTCGCAGCGCTTTCCACAACTCGATGAACTATCGGTCCGTGGTGGTCATCGGGGTTCCCCGTCTCGTGGAGAGCCCGGCCGAGAAGCTGGCTGCCTTGGAAGCCATTACCAATCACATCGTCAGGGGGCGCTGGGCGGAGTCACGTCCGGTGACCGACAAAGAGATCACAGGCACGTCGGTGGCCGCCCTCGACATAGCCGAAGCATCTGCAAAGATCCGGACCGGAGGTCCGGTCGACGACGAGGCCGACTCCGACCTGCCCATTTGGGCGGGAGTCGTCCCGATCACCCTCGTGCCGGGTGCGCCTATCGGCGATGAACGAGTGCTGCCGGGGGTGGCGCCGCCGCCCAACGTAACCAACTACAGGCGATGAGCTGACCGTACAGCGGTCGGCTCGGTCCGTGAGCTATTTCCTGTCCCGCCAGTCGAGCCATTCCTTGATGAAGCCCAGCTCATAGTCGGGCCCGTTGACACCGAACGTGAACTGGCGAAAGCCGAGGTCGTAGAACTCGTCGCCGAGCTTGCTGACATCGCTGACCTTCTCCCAGTCGATGCCGACACTCTTCTCGATGTCGTCGTAGTCGCGGCCGACGGCTTCGCAGTGACCGCGCAGGATCTCGAGCTTGGTTGCCATCGAGCCCGGCGATCCGAAGTAGTGCCACATGTCGGCGTGCTGGGCGACCAGTCGCAGTGTGACCTTCTCACCGCCGCCGCCGATGAGGATGGGGATTTCACGGGTCGGCGGCGGATTCAGCTTGGCCCAGCGCTCCTTGATCTTCGGGAGATCTCGCTTGAGGTCCTGCAGCCGATTGGCTGCAGTGCCGAACTCGTAGCCGTACTCGACGTAGTCGCGTTCGAACCAGCCGGAGCCGATGCCGAAGATGAGCCGACCTCCCGAGATGTGATCGACGGTACGTGCCATGTCGGCCAGCAGCTGGGGATTGCGATA
The DNA here is from genome assembly GCA_041605955.1 of Acidimicrobiia bacterium. GTDB lineage: Bacteria > Actinomycetota > Acidimicrobiia > Spongiisociales > UBA5794 > JAHEJX01. Next base: position 8,816 of record JBFIXI010000040.1, on the reverse strand, counting down.
GCTGTTGCACGTCACCAGCGGCCCGATCCTGATGCGCGACGTCCGCTCGGCCCAGGCGCCCAGCATGGTCCAGCATTCGAAATGCTTGCCATCGGGCTCGCCGTACAGCGGGTAGAAGTGATCCCAGTTGTAGGCGATATCGACGCCCATCTCCTCGGCGCGTTCGACCCCGTCGCGGATGGCGGAGTAATCGGCGTGTTGGGGGTGGAACTGCACGGCAATGCTGATCTGGCTCATAGTCCTCCATGAGAGCGGTTGCTGTGTGCGCACACTAGACCGCAGCCCTCGACGGTCGAAGTCGCCGGTCTGGGCAGGAGCACCGCCCCACGCGGTGGTGCAGTAGCTTGGGCACCATGGATGTGGAGATACGTCCGATCGTCGCCGAGGAGGTGCCGGCGTTTCGTCGGTTGGTCAATCGGGCCTTCGGGGGAGACGCCACTGAAGACGAGGCGGCCCAGGCGCGGTTTCTCGACCAGGTGGACCTGGGGCGCACCTACGTCCCGTTCGAAGGTGATGAGCTCGTCGGGACGGCGGCCGCTTTCAACTTCGAGGTGAGCCTGCCGGGCGGCATCGCAACCGAGATGGCGGGATTGACCATGGTTTCCGTTCTGCCAACGCACCGGCGGCGCGGCTTGCTGACCGAGCTGATGCGGGCCCATTTCGCAGACTGTCGCCAGCGGGGGGAGGCCCTGTCTGGGCTCTGGGCCTCCGAGTCATCGATCTATGGGCGGTACGGGTACGCGGATGCCGCCCCCACCTTCCACGTCGACATCGACGCCAAGACCGTGGGGATCCCCCCGGCGCCCGACGAGGTACGGCTCATCGACGTGGCGGCAGCCCGCAAGATCTTCCCCGGCATCTACTCGGATGTCTATCTGCAACGTCCCGGCCAGCTCGGACGATCCGACGTGTGGTGGGAACACCGCCACTTCAGAGATCCCGAGGAGTGGCGGCAGGGGGCCTCGGAGCGCCGCTACGTCGTGGCGCGTCGGGCGGGGCGCCCGGTCGGTTTTGCCACCTACCGGCAAAAGGCGGAATGGACCCATGCGGTGGCCGCCGGTGACGTGCGGGTCGAGGAGCTGGTCGGGTTGGATGCGGCGGCTCGGCTGAGCCTGTGGTCGCTGCTGTGCTCTATCGACCTCTTTCCCAATGTCTCTGCAACCAACCTGCCCCTCGACTTCGAGCTGCCGTGGCAGGTTGCCAACCCGCGGGTGGTGCGGCGCCGAGTAGTCGACGGCATGTACGTGCGCCTCGTCGATGTGCCCGCCGCCCTGGAGGCACGCGGGTACGGGACGAGCGACGCGCTCACGATCTGCGTGACCGACCATCTGCACCTGGCCGATGGCACATTTCACCTCGAATGCTCTCCGGAAGGCGCCGTGTGCGTGCCCACCGACGAGGAACCGGACGTAGTGCTCGACGTGGCAGCTCTCGCCAGCCTCTATCTGGGGGGCGGAGATGCGTCGATATTGGCTCGTGTAGGCCGCATCGACGGCGAGCCGGGAGCTGTTCGCCGCCTGGCAGCTGCACTGCGCTCGGACACGGCACCGTGTTGCCACGAGGTGTTCTAGCTAGGAGCCATCTGCGCTGATCGGCGCGCCAGCCCAGGTCCGGAGCACCTGCCGGCAACTCAGGGCAGCTCGGCCACTTCTTCGAGGCCGACGACGTCGGCGCCGATCGAGTCAGCGCGGCGCCCGGCGACTCCCACGACAACGGTCTCGGCCGCAAATCTTGCCATGCCGGTAGCGGGCGGATCGTCCCAAACGACAATGACCCGACTGACCTGGGCGTCGTTGAGGCCCTCGGCCCACGCGTCGAGGACTCCAGTCGGGTCGGCGGCGAATGAGCGCTCCCGGGCATCGGTCGCCGCCTCGCCGATGAGGACCGCACAGTAGGCATTGAGGGCTGCCCCGCCGACGTGGGATCCATCGGACACATCGCCCAGAGCCACTTTGACGCCGCGGTCGCGCAATCGGGCAGCCTCGTCGGGAGAGGACACGAAAGCTCTCACCTCCCCCTCACGGGGCAAGAGCGCGTCGAGAGCGGCTCTGCCCAACGGCGTGTCTGCTCCGACAACTATGACCGGCATGACCAGGACAGTACTCAGCGGCGACCACTTAGGTGGCGCCCAATACAGCTGCTAGCGCAAGGGTTGATCGGTCGGCTTCACTGGAGCCGGCAGCTCGGTCGAGCCCATCAGATACCGGTCGACGGCAGCCGCCGCCGATCTGCCCTCCGCAATCGCCCACACGATCAGCGACTGGCCGCGGCCCATGTCGCCGGCCACGAACACACCGTCCACGTTGGTGGACCAGTCGTTGCCGCGATCCACGTTGCCCCGTTCGGTCAGCTCGACGCCGAACTGTTCGAGCATCGGGCTGCGTTCGGGGCCGGTGAAGCCCATCGCCAGCAGCACCATGTCGGCGGGGAAGCGCTTCTCGGTGCCGGCAATGCGCTCGAAATCCATCCTCCCGTTGATGTAGACCGGCTCGACCCGATGTGTGTCGAGACCGGCCACATTGCCGGTTCCATCATCCACGAAGCGCGCAGTGTTGATCGCGTACACGCGTTCGCCGCCTTCCTCGTGCGCCGATGAGACCCGGTACTGCAGCGGCCATGTCGGCCAAGGGGTCGAGTCGGCCCGGGTATCCGGCGGCCGGGGCATGATCTCGAATTGATGGATCGACGTGGCGCCCTGACGGTGCGCGGTGCCCAGGCAGTCGGCGCCGGTGTCGCCGCCGCCGATGATGACGACGTTCTTGCCCTTGGCAGAGATCGGCGACTCTTCGAGGTCCCCCTCCTGGACCTGGTTGGCGGGCTTGAGGTATTCCATCGCTTGGTGGATGCCCCCCAACTGGCGGCCCTCGATGGGTAGGTCACGCCATCGGGTGGCTCCGCCGGCGAGGACCACGGCGGCGAAGTCTTCCTGGAGCTGGGCGGCGCTCAGATCGACGCCGACCTCGGTTGCGGTCCGAAACTCGGTTCCCTCAGCCGCCATCTGGGCGAGGCGGCGATCCAGGAAGCGCTTCTCCATCTTGAACTCGGGGATGCCGTAGCGCAGCAGGCCGCCGATGCGGTCGTCACGTTCGAAGACCACGACATCATGGCCTGCTCGGGTCAGTTGCTGGGCGCTGGCGAGGCCCGCCGGCCCGGAGCCGACGACGGCGACCCGCTTGCCGGTCTTAACCGACGGCAGCACCGGGGCGACCCACCCCTCTCGCCAGGCGCGGTCGATGATCTCCACCTCGACCTGCTTGATCGTCACCGGGTCTTCGTTGATGCTGAGCACGCAGGCCGCTTCGCATGGCGCCGGACACAGCCGGCCGGTGAACTCGGGGAAGTTGTTGGTGGCGTGCAGCCGGTCGATGGCGGCCCGCCAGTTGTCCCGGTAGACGAGATCGTTCCAGTCGGGAATCAGGTTGCCGAGCGGGCACCCGTTGTTGCAGAACGGGATCCCGCAGTCCATACAGCGGGCGGCCTGGGCCCGCAGCTGGTCGGGAGAGAAGTCCTCGTAGACCTCGTTCCAGTCGAGAATGCGTAACTCGGCCGGGCGGCGAGTCGGCGTCTCCCGCCCATGCTTGAGAAAGCCGCGGGGATCAGCCATCGGCTCGGTCCTTGGTGAGCGGCTCAGCCATGGGCACTTGCCATGATCGCCGTCATCGGGTCCTCGCCACGCTCCTCGGCCGCTTTGGCGGCCATGAGCACCCGTTTGTAGTCCTTGGGCATCACCTTCACGAAGCGGCCCAGGCTGTCCGCCCAGCTGCTCAGCAGCTTGGCGGCCACGCTCGATTCCGTCTCCTTGAGGTGCGCTTCGATGCGATCCCGTAGGAAGTGTTCGTCGTCGGCATCGAGGGGATCGAGGTCGACCATCTCGGTGTTGACCTTGGTGGCGAAGTCGCCGTAGACGTCCAGGACGTAGGCGATGCCGCCCGACATGCCGGCGGCGAAATTGCGGCCGGTGGGACCAAGGATGATGGCACGCCCCCCGGTCATGTACTCGCAGCCGTGGTCGCCGACGCCTTCGACGACGGCCGTCGCCCCGCTGTTGCGGACGCAGAAGCGCTCGCCGACGATGCCCTGGATGAACACCTCGCCGGAGGTGGCGCCGTACAGGATGACGTTGCCTGCGATGATGTTCTCTTCGGGGACGAAGCCGGCGTCTGTCGGCGTCTTGACCACAATCCGGCCTCCCGAGAGGCCCTTCCCGACGTAGTCGTTGGCGTCGCCGGTGAGGTTGAGGGTTATGCCCCTCGGAAGGAACGCCCCGAAACTCATTCCCGCCGAACCGAAGAAGTTGACGGTGATGGTGTCGTCGGGGAGACCCCGGCCGCCGTGCTTCTTGGTGACGTGGTGCCCGAGCATCGTTCCGACGGTGAGGTTCACGTTGCGGATCGGTAGCTCGAGCTTCACCGGGGTCCCGTCGTTGATGGCGCCTTCCGCCAGCTGGATGAGCGTTTGATCAAGGGCGTGCTGGAGGCCGTGCTCCTGCGTGGTTGTGTTGTGCCGCGGCGCGTCGTCCGCGAGCTCCGGCACATGGAAGATCGGCGACAGGTCGAGTCCGCCGGCTTTCCAGTGGGCGACGGCTGCCGTGGTGTCGAGCAACTCGGCGCGGCCGATCGCCTCGTTGAGCGTGCGGAAACCGAGCTCGGCGAGCAGCTCGCGCACCTCCTCGGCGACATACTCCATAAAGTTGACGACGAACTCGGCTTTGCCGGAGAACTTCTTGCGCAGCTCGGGGTTTTGCGTGGCGATGCCGACCGGACACGTGTCGAGGTGGCACACCCGCATCATGATGCAGCCCGACACCACCAACGGCGCCGTGGCGAAGCCAAACTCGTCGGCACCCAACAGCGCGGCGATCATCACGTCCCGCCCGGTCTTGAGCTGGCCGTCGACTTGCACGACGATGCGGTCCCGCAACTCGTTGAGCAGCAGGGTTTGCTGCGTCTCGGCGAGGCCGAGCTCCCATGGCCCCCCGGCGTGCTTCAGCGAGGTGAGGGGCGAGGCGCCGGTCCCGCCGTCGTGGCCCGAGATGAGGACCACGTCCGACTTCGCTTTGGCGACGCCCGCTGCCACCGTGCCGACTCCCATTTGAGCCACGAGCTTGACGTGGACCCGGGCATCGGGGTTGGCGTTCTTGAGATCGTGGATGAGTTGTTTGATGTCCTCGATGGAGTAGATGTCGTGGTGGGGCGGCGGCGATATCAGGCCGACGCCGGGCGTGGAGTGGCGGGTCGCCGCGATCCACGGATAGACCTTGTGGCCCGGCAGCTGGCCGCCCTCGCCGGGCTTGGCTCCCTGAGCCATCTTGATTTGGAGGTCGTCCGCGTTTACCAGGTACTCGGAAGTGACTCCGAATCGGCCCGAGGCGACTTGCTTGATGGCGCTGCGGCGCGAGTCGCCGTTGGGGTCGGGGGTGAATCGATCCGCGTCTTCGCCGCCTTCGCCGGTGTTGGACTTGCCGCCGATGCGGTTCATGGCGATGGCGAGCGTCTCGTGGGCTTCCCTGGAGATCGAGCCGTACGACATCGCCCCGGTGGAAAAGCGCTTGACGATCTCCGCCACCGGCTCGACCTCGTCGATGGGGATCGGGGCCCGGCCCTCGGTGCGGAGGCGAAAGAGGCCGCGCAGCGTGCCCAGGTTCTCCGCCTGGTCGTTGACCATGGCCGTGTACTGCTTGAACAAGTCGTAACGGCCCGAACGGGTCGAGTGCTGCAGCCTGTAGACCGTCTCCGGGTTGAAGAGGTGGAACTCGCCCTCGCGCCGCCACTGATATTCGCCTCCGGCATCCAGCTCACGGTGGGCCCGCTGTTCGGGGATCGGGTTGAAAGCGATGCGATGCCGTCTGGCAACCTCCTCGGCTACGACATCGAGGGCGATGCCCCCGAGGCGGCTCACCGTGCCGGTGAAGTAGTAGTCGACCAGCTCTTCCCCGATCCCGATCGCCTCGAAGATCTGGGCTCCGGTGTACGAGGCGACCGTGGAGATGCCCATCTTGGACATCACCTTGAGGATGCCCTGGCCGGCGGCCTTCACGTAGTTGGCCTTGGCTTCCTCGACGTCCAGCTGTCCGAGGTCGTGGGCGTTGTCGGCGACCATCTGCTCGATCGCTTCGAGCGCCCCGTAGGGGTTGACGGCGGCGGCGCCGTAGCCGATCAGCAGGCACAAATGGTGGACCTCGCGGGCGTCGCCGGTCTCGACCACGAGGCCGACTTTGGTGCGCTGTTTGGTGCGGATCAGGTGATGGTGGACGGCCGACGTGATCAGCAACGAGGGGATCGGGGCCAGGTCCGCGTTCATGCCGCGATCCGACAGCACGACGCCGGAGACGCCCTCTTCAATGAGGCGATCGACGTGGGCGAACACGTTCTCGATCGCGTCGCGCAGACCGTCGCCGCCGCGAGCACACTCATACAGCGCCGGCACGATGGCGGTGAAGCCTTCGACGGTGTCGATCTGGTCTATGTGCAATAGCTGCACCAATTGAGTGTTGGTGATGATCGGGCTGTCGAGCTCGATCATCGAGCACGAACGTTCCGTCGGCTCGAAAAGGTTGGACTCCGGGCCCATGAACGAACGGAGCGACGTCACCAACTCCTCCCGGATAGCGTCGAGTGGCGGGTTCGTCACCTGGGCGAACATCTGCTTGAAATAGTCGTAGAGCAGCCGAGGCCGCTGCGACAGCGGTGCAAGGGGAGTGTCGGTGCCCATCGAACCCAGTGGCTCCTTCCCGCTGCGAGCCATGGGTGCCAGGATCAGCTTGAGCTCCTCGTGGGTGTATCCGAACGTCTGCTGGCGCTGCAGGAGCGGTGCTTCATCGCACCGCTCCGGCCCTGCGGGCGCCACGTCGTCGAGGTGGAGGAGCTGGCGGTCGAGCCACTCTCGGTAGGGCCGCTCGGAGGCGAGCTGGGCCTTCAGCTCGTCGTCGCGGATGATCCGGCCCTTGATGGTGTCGATCAAGAAGATCTTGCCCGGCTGGAGGCGGCCCTTCTCGACGATCCTGGCGGCCGGGATGTCGGCGACGCCCACCTCGCTCGCCATGACGACCAGGTCGTCGTCGGTCACCCAGTAGCGGCTCGGCCGGAGGCCGTTGCGGTCGAGGAGGGCGCCGATGATCTTGCCGTCGGTGAAGGCAATCGAGGCCGGCCCGTCCCATGGCTCCATGAGGGAGGCGTGGTACTCGTAGTAGGCCTTGACGTCGGCGTCCATGTGCTCATGGCGCTCCCACGGCTCCGGGATCATCATCAGCACCGCTTCGGGGAGCGAGTAGCCGCCCATGTACAGGAGCTCCAACGCTTCGTCGAAGCCGGCCGTGTCAGAGGCGCCCGGGGTGCAGATCGGGAAGATGCGGGCGATGTCGCCGGGGATGAGATCCGAGTGCAGCAGGGTCTCCCGGGATTGCATGAAGTTGCGGTTGCCCTGGATGGTGTTGATCTCGCCGTTGTGAGCGATCAGCCGGTAGGGATGCGCCAGCGGCCAGCTCGGGAATGTGTTCGTCGAGAACCGGGAATGCACCAGCACCATCGCGCTCACGACCCGATCGTCATGGAGATCCGGATAGAAGTCGCCGAGCTGCGGCGATGTCAGCATTCCTTTGTAAACGAAGGTACGGCCGGACAGCGACGGAAAGTAGACGCCGTCATGCATCTGTGAGGCGCCGCCCATGGCCTCGTTGACTTCGTCCTTGCCGGCGTCGAGGTGGATCTCGTGCTCGATTCGCTTGCGAACGACGTATGCCCAGCGCTCGAGGTCTTTTCCGGATACTCCGGGCTTGGATATGAAGACCTGCTTGAAGGTGGGGATCGTCTCGAGTGCTGCCTTGCCGAGCCCAGCCGGGTTGACGGGCACATCGCGCCAGCCGTGCAGGACCATGCCCTCGTCGGCGACGATGGCCTCGATCTCGGCGATGCCCCTCACCGCCTGGTCGGGATCCTGGGGGAGAAAAGCGATGCCGGTGGCGTAATGCTTCTCGGGCGGTAGCTCGAAGTCGACGACGGCTCGGAAGAAGATGTCGGGAACCTGCATGAGAATGCCGGCTCCGTCGCCGGTGTTGGGGTCAGCGCCCTCGGCGCCCCGATGTTCGAGGTTGCACAACGCCCCAATGCCGAGTTGGACGATCTCGTGGCTGCGCTTGCCCTTCAGGTGGGCTACGAAACTGACTCCGCACGAGTCGTGCTCGAATACGGCCCGATGCAGGCCCTGCGTTGTCGGCATCTCGTGCCCTTCCCCTCATCGGTCGCCTCGGACCGGTGCCTGATTCAGGTATGCGCAAATTCGACGCCAGATCAGGCTCTGGTCGGCCAAGGCGGAAAAGACATCATAGACCGGCCCGCCTGCGATCAAATCCATTCGATGAAGAAAACTCCCTCGGTCGGTCGCTGACTGGTGAAGCGGCGCGTTGGGCAGAGAGTTGCCTGCATATATGCGTTGACGTGTATACAGGCTGGCGGATGACCGCCCGGCGCCGGTTGTTTCCTGCGGACATTCGGGAGTGGGGACCTCCGGCCTACGCACGGCCAGAGGGCTTCGACCGCTCCGACGCCGGGGGTCATCCTGGTATCAGTGAAAACGACACAACGGGTCCGGCTAGTTCCCGAATGTCGGGAGAGGTACTAACTCGGCAATGTCTCCGTTGGGCGGTGGGTGTCGCCGTTGGGGTTGGGGGTCGCGGGTTGGGGTGTCGCGGGTTTGGGGTCGCCCCCCTACCTACTGCGGTGCCTGCGGCACCTGGTAGGGACCTTCCCCCCTCCGGGGGGACTCTCGGGGGGGTGGCTCCCTCCGGAGGGGGGAGGGGTACCGCCGCCGGAGGCGGTGGG
>JBFIXI010000039.1:0-39215 GCA_041605955.1 Acidimicrobiia bacterium | reverse complement strand
GTCTCGCCGCCCTCGTCCCAGTTGAGATGCGAGATGACCGTCGGCGCGCTGAGATCGGAGATGTTCAAGATCACCATGCCGCCGTCCCAGAAACCGAGGTAAGCCCGCTCCCCCTGCACCATGGCATGGTGCGTGTTCCAATTCTGACCCGGCGGCCAGTCGGGCACCTCCCCGCCCGCAACCCACTGCCCGGGCCACCACCAGCGACCGACTTCGACCGGAGCCGCCGGATCGTCGAGATCGACGATCACCCAGATCCGGTCATCGAATCCATCGGGAGCTGCCGACAAGTAGGCGTAGCGTCCGCCCTCGTAGACGATCCGATGCACCCCCCGCCCAGTGGATTCCCAGAACCCGACCTGCCTGGGGGCGAACGGATCGGAGAGATCGTATACGGCCATGCCCGCCGACCAAGGATCGTCGCTGCGAAACCGCTCATGGTTGGTCAACAGGAGCCCGTCGGCCACCTGCACCTTGTGAGTGTGACTGTGAGCGGGAGCCGGCCACTGGTGGACCAGCTTGGGACTCGTGACGTCGGAGACGTCGAGAATCGACGTCCCCATCCCGGACGGCCCGAAGTGGCCGACATACAGGGCGTCGCCGGCGCGCATCAGTTGCATACCGTCGCCGTAGCCGCCCAGATCCGAGTGGCCGATTAGCTGAAATCCGCGTGCTTCCTCATCGTGCATGCCGGTTTGCTACCACATCGGTAAGGTCCGCGTCCATGAGGATGCGTGCAATTCAGCTGGATGAGTTCGGTGGTCAGCTGCACCTGCGCCAGATCCCGGTGCCGGAACCGGCCATGGGTCAAGTCCTGCTGCGGGTCCGAGCGTGTGCCGTGGACCAGTTCGATCTGGCCATCCGGGAGGGGCGGTGGAGCCATGCCGTGCTGCCACTCATCATCGGACACGAGATCGCCGGGGAGGTGGTCTCCAGTGGCGCAGCCGTCACTGGTTGGGCGCCGGGCGATCGGGTGGCGGCCTCGCTGTATCTCGTATGCGGCCACTGTCGCCACTGCCGGTCCGGCCGGGAGACGATCTGTGAGAACTTCGGCGGTCACGTCGGTGTCAGCATTCCCGGCGGCTACGCCGAGTATGTGGCGCTCCCCGCTCGCAACCTGGTCGCGATTCCCCCGGCCCTGGGTTTCCCCGAGGCGTCGGTCATCGCCAACGCGATTGGCACGCCCTACCACGCCCTCACGAAGCGGATGCGGCTCCGGCCCGGGGAGCGGGTGATGGTCACAGGAGCCGGCGGCGGCGTCGGCATCCACGCCGTGCAGCTCGCCTCGATGATGGGGGCCCGGGTGCTGGCGGCCGACATCTCAGCCGCCAAGCTGGACGCAGCTGCCGCCTATGGGGCCGAGCTCACCGTCAACCCGGAAGAGGAGGACCTGGCGGCAGTCGCCCGCAGCTGGACCGACGGTAGGGGCCTCGACGGCATCCTCGAGCTGGTCGGCCCGGCGACGATGCCGGCCGGGTTGGCGGCGCTGGCGAAGGGGGGAAGGATGGTGGTGGTCGGATCACACACCGGTACCGAGCTGACCATCTCGCCGCATGCCTTCTATCAGAACGAGCTCGAGTTGCTCGGCGCGCGCAACGTCTCCGTCGGGGAGCTCGCCGAGGTGGTCGACCTGGTGGCCGCAGGCAAGATCCGGCCGGTGGTCAGCGGGACCTATCCGCTTGAACAGGTCGAGGAGCTCCACGAGCGGGTGCGCGCCCGCGCAGTCATCGGCCGCGAAGTGCTGGTCCCCTAGCCGATCCTGCCGCGCGATCAGTCGCTGGTCGTGCTGGGCCCGCTGACGACGTGCGCTACGCCGGCTCGGTCGATGGCCGCCTGGAGTTGACCCTGCTGCGAAGCAAGCGTGCGCAGCCAACGCTGCCCGCCAAACGTGAACCCGACCCAGTAACCCAGCTCGACGAGCTCGGGCTCGGTGAACTCGGCGCGCAGGTCCTCCCACATCGCCGGGTCCGCTTCGTCCGGATTCCACATGATGGCGTCTGCGTAGCGCATCGCCAGCTTCTCCCGGGGCGTGTAGCGATCGGAGCGCCGATAGTGGAGCAGCGCGTCGAGTTGCTCCTGGCTGCCGCGGATCTCGCGCGCAATGCCCTGATTCGAGCAGTAGGTGCAATCACCAGACAGTGCGATGTACGCCCGCAGCAGCTCCTTGAGCTCGAAGTCCAAGACTCCTTCGTGGTAGATCCACTCCCGGGTCTTGGTGAAGGAGCGCATCACCCCGGGCACATGGGCCCGGACAGCTTGGAACTCGGGTCCCGGCTTGCCCCGCTCGATGGCGGCTTCCAGCCATTCCCGGCATTCGGGGTCTTCGATGTCCTGTGGAAGCTTGAAGCTGATATTGGCCATCCCGATCCTTCCTGACTGCTCGGCGGCGGCAACCGTTTGTGGAGCTGGAGCAGCCGGGCCGCCCCCGCCGCTCTCGCGGGCCACTCTCGAACGATTGCTGCAAACCATTGCTGCAAACGATTGCTGCAAACGATTGTCAACGATGGTAGTAGCGTTACCGGCACCTCAGCCGAGGAGCACGAAGATGGCCCGAGTAGTCAAGAGCGACCAGCTCCCCAAGCTCACGTCGACCCGCGACACCCGTGACCGAACCGACCTGGTCACCGAGGACACGTTCGGGCTCACCGAGCTGCGGGCCGACCGAATTACGTACCATCCAGGGGACACCGCAGCCGCTCACTACCACCGTGATGCCAAGCACTTCTTCTTCGTCCTGGAAGGCCGCGGGATCCTGCACGCCGATGGCGAACCCATCGAGCTGGCCACCGGGGACGTCGCGCTGGTAGACGAGGACGAGGTGCACTGGTTCGCCAATCCTTACGACGCCGAGTTCACCTTCATCGAGCTATGGGTGCCGGCACCATCGGAGACGGTGTGGATCAGCGACGACCGATGCACCTGGGCACCGACTGCCGCCAGCGGGGCTCACCACGGTCAGGAGAGCTGATGCCTCGCATTCCGTACGCGAACGTTGACGCGTTGTCGCGTGAGGACAGGGCAATCCTCGAGTTCGCGCGGCAGCGGGGAACACCTCGGCCCGAGAGTCAGGCCATCCGCGCCCACGTACCTACGGTGCTCCATGCCTTCACCCGCGCTTGGCGCGAGACGTTCCTGGAGGGAGTTGTCGATCATTCACTCAAGGAGCTGTGTCGGGTTTTCGTATCGCAGTCGATCGCATGCGACTACTGAGGGACGCAGCGATCCGCCCAGGGTGGGCGGCAGGGCCTGATCGAAGCCGACTACGAGGAGCTCCTCGATTTCGAGAGCTCGGACCGCTTCGATGAACGCCAGAAGGCGGCGTTGCGGTACACGCGAGCCATCGTGTGGGACGCGTCGTGGGCCGACGACTCGACTTGGGAAGAGCTCCACCGCCTCTTCACGGTCCCCGAGCTGGTGGAGCTGGGTTTCTTCGTGGCGCTCACACTCGGCCAGCAAAAGTGGATCAAGACGTTGCAGCTCGGCCATCGCGAGGTCATGGGCGACACTTTGGCCGGACTGGCCGGCGACACGTCGTGAGCGGAACCGCCGATGACTGATCGAGTAACGCTGCTGGACGTTGCCACGGCCGCCGGCGTGCACGCCTCGACTGCGTCCCGGGCCCTCAATCCCGATACCCGCGATGTCGTATCCGCCAAGACCGTTGAGCGAGTTCTCGAGGCTGCGGAAGCGCTCGGCTATCGCCCCCATCCCCTGGCACGCGGCTTGCGGACGGACCGCACGTTTACCGTCGGAATCATCGTTCCCGATCTGGAGAACCCGCTGTTTCCCCCGCTCGTCCGCGGCGCCGAAGCGGCCCTCGCCGAAGCGGGATACACACTGCTGATCGGCAATACCGACAACGAGCGCGAGCACACCGAAGCGCTGGTGGCGACCCTCGTCGACCGCAGGGTCGATGGTCTGATAATGGCGACGGCCGAGCTGGGGATGGGGCTCTCGGCCGCGGTACAGAAGCAGGGAACCCACGTCGTGCTGGTCAATCGGGAAGCGGACTCGGGCTCGGTTCCCGCGATCGTGGGCGACGATCACCGCGGGATCGGCTTGGCCGTGGACCATCTCGTTGGTTTGGGGCACCGCCACATCGGGCACCTGGCGGGGCCGTCTCGCCTGTCGACAGGTGCCGGCAGGGCGGATGCTTTCGCCCGACACATCACGCATCACGGCCTCCAGGCTGATGGCAGGGTGGAGATCGCCGAGTGGTTCAAGGTCGAGCCCGGAGTCGTGGCCGCGGCGACCCTGATCGATCGGCTTCCCGAGCTGACTGCCATCGTCGCCGGCAACGACTTGCTGGCATTGGGAGCATTACGGGCATTTCGGGAGCGCGGAATTCGGGTGCCCGAGGACGTGTCACTCACCGGCTACAACGACATGCCTCATGTCGACGTTCTCCAGCCGCCACTGACCACGGTCCGGGTGCCCTATCGGGAAATGGGTGACCTCGCCGCTCGCACCATCATGCGCCTCATCGAGGGCGAGAGCAATGGCGCCGAGACAGTCCGCCTGCAGCCCTCGCTGACGGTGCGGGCCTCGACCGCTCCCGCTCGTTGAGCCGAATCCAAACCGCCGTTCACGGTTCCATCTTCTTTGGTCCGATTGCTGCCGGGGTCCTAGGCATCACCGTCGCCGCCCACGTGAGGGCACCACTGCTCCCCGACCTAGGACGCGAGCTCAGCATGTCCCCGACCGCCCTGGGAGCTTTCATCGCCGCCTTTGCGCTGGGTCGCATAGTCACGGACATGCCTGCCGGGCGGCTCACCGACGACCGGCCTGCCCTCTCGATGCTGTCGATCGGCGCTCTGATCGTGGCCGTAGGATCACTGATCGCCGCTATGGCCCCGAACAGTGGCTTCGCATTCGCGGCCGCCTTCGTTCTCGGAGTTGGATCGGCCTGGACCAATACCACCGGCATTGCCGCTTTCGCCGAGGCTCCACGGGCACGACGAGGCGTCGCCATGTCCGGCTTCGCCGCTGCGCTCATGGTCGGCCAAGCGATCGGCCCCACTTTCGGCGGCATCACAGCATCGATCTGGGATTGGCGGGGGGCGTTCCTTGCGGCGGCGATCCTCGGCGTCGCCATCGCCGCAACCCTGCGGGTCCCGCGGACCCGCGGTACCACCATCGAAGCAAGGCGCTCCAAGGCCGTGCCCAGCCACATCGACCGCCCCGTCCTCATAGCTCTCTACTTGCTTCCGGCGGTCCAATTCGGCATCGGAGCTGCTCTCATCCACACGTTGATACCCATAGTTGGTGATGCCGAGCTCTCCCTTACCGTTGGGATGATCGGCATCGCCATCGGAGTGGGTGGCCTCCTGCGGCTGGTCGGAGCCCTCGCCAGCGGTTACGTGTCCGATCGCTACTCACGGCGGTGGGCGCTGTTCCCCGGCCTGGCGCTGCAGTTCGCCGCCCTGATCGTCTTCGCAGGGGGCGACTCGACGGTCGCGTGGTGGGCGGCGATCATGCTGTTCTCCGTTGGATCCTCGGCGGTGAACGTCGGAGCCACCGTATTGGCCGATCTCAGCGAGGGCGGCCGCATGGGGCGACGGCTCGGGGTGTTCCGCGTCACGGGCGACACTGCGCTGCTGCTGGCACCGCTCGTCGCCGGAGCCCTCTACGAAACCTTGGGGCGCGCTTGGGCCACCGCCCCCCTCGGCGCTTTCGTCATCGGAGTGTTCCTGCTGGCCTTCAGGGTCATCCCGGAGACCGCGCCGGGCAGACGCCAAGCATGATCCGCGGCACATCGAGCGCCCCGGGCCTCCACTCCGTGGCCCTGCAATCGATTGCAGGGCTACGATGGCGGCACACGAGCGCTGAGGTGACATGGCACGCATCCCGTATCCCGACCTGACACAAATCGACGATCCGGAAGTGAAGGCTGCTCTCGACCGGGCCCGGCAGTTCGGAACCCCCCGGCCGGAGAGCCAAGCGATTCGCGCACACGTCCCGGCAGTTCTGAAGAGCTTCACCCAGGCGTGGATGGACACGTTCGTCGACGGCGTCGTAGAGCACGAGCTCAAAGAGCTGTGCCGAGTGTACGTCACGAAGACTGTCGCCTGCGGCTACTGCGCCGCCCAGCGGTCCGTCGACGCCGACGTCGAGGAAGACCACTACGCCGACCTGTTGCTCTTCGAGAAATCGGATCGCTACACGGAGCGGGAGAAAGCGGCGCTCGCCTATACCGACGCCATCGTTTGGGATGCCGGGCTGGCGACGGACGAGATGTGGGAGAGGCTGCACCGCAACTTCGAGCCGGCCGAGCTGGTCGAGCTCGGCTTCTTCATTGCCCTCACTTCCGGCCAACAGCGCTGGATCAAGACACTCGACCTAGGCCACAAGGAAGTGATGAGCGACACGACCGCCGGGCTCGGCACAGAGAGGGTGTGAGGTATGGCTACCGAGATAAAGAACGTCGACGAGCTGACCGAGCCGATCATCAGGGGCAAGTCAGTGACGGCATCGAACGACGCCTCGATGATGACGTTCATCGACTTTGGGGAGTACGGACATTTCGCTACGGACGAGCCCGTCGCCCACGGCGGCACCGCCGAGGGCCCGTCACCGCTGCACACTGTGCTCGGGGCGCTGTGCGGATGTGAGGCGGTCACCTTCCGGCGGACCGCCGACGATCTCGGATTCTCCTATGAGCGGATCGAGTTCGAGGCGGCGTTCACCATCGACATCCGCGGCCGCATGGGCAAGCGCGATGTGCGAGCTCATTTCCAGACCGTGCGGCTGCAGGCCACGGTGACCACCGACGAGAGCGAGGACAGGCTGGCCGCGGTAGTCGAGGAGACCGAAGCTCGGTGTCCGGTCTTCAACCTCATCAGCGACGCAGGCGTCAAGACCGAGATGGTGTGGGTACGCAAGCCGACCGGCGCTTAGTCGACCAACCCGCGTTGTGGGCCTAGCCCGAGACGGGTTACCAATCGGCGGCGATGTACTTCGTCTCGAGGAACTCGAACATCCCGTAGGTGCCGCCTTCGCGGCCCAGTCCCGACTCCTTGACCCCTCCAAACGGGGCGGCGGGGTCAGAGATGAGGCCGCGATTGATGCCAACCATGCCGGTTTCGATCGCCTCGGCGACCCGCAAGCCACGCTCGAGATCGTGCGTGTAGACGTAGGCGGCCAACCCGTGCTCGGTATCGTTGGCGAGCGCCAAGGCCTCTTCCTCAGAATCGAAACGAATCACCGGCGCCAGCGGCCCGAAGATCTCCCGGTCGAGAATGGGGTCGTCGCGGGTCACATTGGTCAGCACGGTGGGCTCGAAGAAGAAACCGGGCCGGGCGGGTGCTTGGCCGCCGGTGGCCACTGAGGCGCCGGCCCCGGTCGACACGCCCACGAGCTCCTTCATGTCAGCCTGGGCCCCTTCGTTGATCATCGGGCCCAGCTCGACGCCCGGATCCAGACCGGGCCCGGTCTTGACGCCGGCCATGGCTGCGGAGAACTGGCGGGAGAACTCGTCTGCCACCGCTTCGTGCACCAGGATGCGATTGGCAGCGATGCAGGACTGGCCGCCGTTGCGCATCTTGGCGATCATCGCTCCGGTAACGGCAGCCTCGATATCGGCGTCCTCGAATACAAGGAAAGGGGAATTGCCGCCTAGTTCCATCGATGAACGCACGATGTGACGTGATGTGACCTCCAGCAATCTGCGGCCTACAGCGGTCGATCCAGTGAACGACAGGTTGCGCACCCGCGGATCCGTCAGCATGGCCTCCGCTACTTCGCCCGAGCGGCGGCTGGGCAGCACGTTGACAGTGCCCGGGGGCGCCCCGGCTTCTTCGAGGATCTGAGCCAACGCCAACGCCGTCAGCGGGGTATCGGACGCCGGCTTGAGTATCACCGTGCAGCCGGCGGCGAACGCCGGGCCGATCTTGCGAGTTGCCATCGCCGCCGGAAAGTTCCACGGCGTTATCAGAACGGAAACGCCGATCGGCTGATGGACGGCAAGAATCCGCTTGTCCCCCCCAGGGGCGATCGACACGGAACCGATGTTGCGCACCGCTTCCTCGGAGAACCAGCGAAAGAACTCGGCGGAATACACGGCTTCGGCGCGCGCTTCGGGAAGAGCTTTGCCCATTTCCAGGACGATGAGCTCTGCGATGTCGTCGGCGCGGGCAACCATGATCTCGTATGCCTTGCGGAGGATCTCGGCGCGGGTCCGCGGCGCGGTCGCGGCCCACGCTGGCTGCGCGTCGTAGGCCACGCTCACCGCATGCAGCGCGTCATCGACCGAGGCGCTGGCTACGTCGGCGATACTTTCCCCGGTGGCGGGATCGAGCACGACGATCTTCGCTCCATCGGATGCCGGCAGCCATTCACCGCCGACGTACATCCGGGCGATATCGTTCTGGGTTATCTCACTCAACACGTCGCTCACACCTCGCCTGCTCAGCTGAGCCCATCGGATACGTCTTCGTCTTCTGATTCGAGCTCGCGGCCGGAGGCGGCAGCCTGCAGCTCCAGCAGTGCACCAAAGTCGCTGTCGCCCATACCCCGCCCGATTCCCTCCATCACGATTTGGCTCACCAAAGCCGCGGTGTGCATGGGGACGTCCAGCTCTCGTCCGGTCGCCAAGCCCAGCTCCAGGTCCTTGCGCAGCAGGTGCCACGTAAAGGTTGGGGTCCAATCGAGATTCACGAATGCCGGCGTCTTGTAGCGGGTGAAGGTAGACCCCATCACGGAGTCGTTGAAGAACTCGAGGAAGTCGTGGCGCGATACCCCGGACGCCTCGGCGAGCAGAGTGACCTCTGCCAGCGACTGGGTGACCACGCCCAGGTGGAGGTTGTGGCACAACTTGACGAGGCGCGCCTGGTCGACATCGCCCACGTATGTCACCTTGCGGCCGAATGCGTCGAGATACGGCTCGACCGTGTCGAAGGCCTCGCGCGGGCCCGAGGCAACGACGGTGAGCTTGCCTGACTTGACCACCTTGGCGTTGCCGCTGACGGGAGCCGCCAGCACGCTGGCCCCACGCTCTGCGGCCGCCGCTCGCAGCTCGACTGAAGTCGTCGGATCGATCGTCGTCGAGTCCACGATGATTCGCGGACCAGTTGATCCCGATAGGACACCCTGCGGGCCCACAGTCACATCGAGTACGTCTTGGGGTCCCGCCACCATCGTGAACACGATGTCGCGCTCGCCCAGCTCCGCGGGCGTGTCGACCACTTTGGCACCGTGCTCCTCGAGCGGCTCGGCTTTGGCCCGGGTCCGGTTGTAGACCCACAGGTCGTGGCCCGCCTCGAGCAGGCGGACACAGAGCGCATAGCCCATGCGCCCGGTGCCGATCCATCCGAGTCGGTGGTTGTCAGCCGGCATTCGGCCCTCCCCTTCAATGGTGACTGCAATCGATTGTAATGCCAGCGGATCAAGGTCTGCACGGTGCCACCGGCCACCAAGACGGGCTGGGGCGGCTCTCGCTACAATCGATTGCAATGCCCTCCGGGGACAAGTAGCTCATCGCCACCACGACGCCCGAGACGCCAACAAGAGGAGAAGTCTGATGACCACCACCGGTGATTTCCCCGTAGCCACCACCCCCTCTCCGGGCATCCAGGCAGTCGATTGGGAGGACCGGGTCAACTGGGAGCGGCTCAAGGACTACCGGCTCAGCCGCGTCAGGATGGCGATGGACGAGCACGGCCTCGGCGCGCTGCTGCTCTTCGAGACGTCCAATATCCGGTACTTGACCTCCACCCACATCGGTTACTGGGCGTTCAACAAGGGCGAGCGCTACGCCTTGATCACCCGCAACGGCGA
Organism: Acidimicrobiia bacterium; assembly: GCA_041605955.1. Taxonomy (GTDB): domain Bacteria; phylum Actinomycetota; class Acidimicrobiia; order Spongiisociales; family UBA5794; genus JAHEJX01. The sequence continues at coordinate 29,441 of JBFIXI010000039.1, read as the reverse complement.
CTTCCGCATCTGGGACTTTGGTTCGGCGGCCAAAGCCCATCGGCTGCAACACCCCACGATGCGCCCCGAGCAGTCGATCGGGGGGAACACCGGCCTACAAGGAGCCATCGGGCCGGCCAGCGGCTTGCAGGCCCGGGCTGCGGCCGAGATCGCCGGCGTGCTCCGCGACGAGGGTGTCGGCGCAGAAGCGCTCGGGGTCGACATGGCGGAGACCGCCGTGCTGCTCGAGCTGCAGAAGGCTGGGATGCAAGTCGTGGACGGACAGCAAGCGATGATGGCGGCTCGCGAGATCAAGAACCAGGACGAGGTGATGCTGTTGACCCAGGCCTGCGCGATGGTCGACGGCGTCTACCAGGACATCTTCGAGGCATTAAAGCCCGGGGTCCGCGAGAGCGACATCGTGGCGCTCGCTCATGCTCGGCTCTTCGAGATGGGCTCCGAGTTCGTCGAGGCGATCAACTCGATCGCCGGGGAGCGTTGCAGCCCCCATCCGCATGTGTTCTCCGATCGGCTGATCCGCCCCGGAGACCAGGCCTATTTCGACATCATCCACGTGTTCAACGGGTACCGCACTTGTTACTACCGCACCTTTGTCGTGGGACGCGCCAGCCAGGCGCAGCGCGACGCCTTCAAACAGTCACGAGAGTGGATGGATGCCGCCATCGAGCTGGTCAAGCCAGGAGTGACTACAAACCAGATCGCCAAAGTCTGGCCCAAGGCGGAGGAATTCGGATTCGAGGACGAGATGGATGCTTTCGGCCTGCAGTTCGGTCACGGCGTCGGCGTCGGGTTGCACGAACGGCCCATCATCAGCCGCCTCAATTCACTGGACGATCCAATCGAGATCAAAGAGGGGATGGTCTTCGCCCTCGAGACCTACGCCCCGGCCACAGACGGCAGATCGGCGGCCCGCATCGAAGAAGAGGTCGTCTGCACCGCCGACGGGCCCAAGGTCATCACGCTGTTCCCATGTGAGGAGTTGATGGTCGCCAATGAGTATTAGTACAGACGAGGGTCGCTACGACTACGCGACCCGGCCGGTGCGGGCACCTCGTCCGGAGGGCGATCCCGGGCTCGACCTACGGGACGAGACGCGGCTCAGCCTCTACACCCGGCTCCAAGAGCTCCGCCAAGTTGAAAAACGCGCTTACGACCTGTTCATGCAGAACCTCGTCAAAGGAACCAGCCACCTGTCGCTGGGGATGGAGGCGATTTCGGCGGGGTTCGGCGAGGCGCTGCGTCCCGACGACTACGTGTTCGCCACGTACCGGGGGCATGCCCACACGCTGTCCAAAGGCTCATCGATGGATAGCGTGCTGGCCGAGTTGCTTGGGCGAGCCAACGGCCTGATGGGCGGCAAGGGCGGCTCGATGCACTTGTCCGATGCCGACCGGGGAATGATGGGCTCCTATGCCATCATCGGCGCCCACCTCACGTTGGCGAACGGGACGGCTTGGTCGGCGCAGCTGCGCAACAGCGGCCAGGTGACGGTGTGTTTCTTCGGCGACGGGACCACCAATATCGGGGCGTTTCACGAGGCGCTGAATCTGGCCAAGGTCTGGAACCTCCCGGTCGTGTTCGTCTGCGAGAACAACCTCTACATGGAATACACCCCGATCGACTACATAACCGCAGTCGCGAATCCGGCCGCGGACCGGGCGTCTGCCTACGGACTAGAGCCCATGATCATCGACGGCAACGATGTCGACGTCGTCTACGACACGGCGCGCAAGCTGCTCGAGCGGGCTCGGCAGGGCGAAGGGCCGTCGCTGGTGGAGGCGATCACGTATAGGTCGGGAGGCCACTCCCGAGCCGATCCCGCCAAATACCGGCCTCCGGCCGAAGTCGAAGCGTGGAAGGAATACGACCCGATCATCGTCTACCACCAGCGATTGCTCGACCGCGGATTCAGCGAGAGCACGTTGACGGAGATCAGCAACCGGGTCGCCGACCAGGTCGATCGGGCCACTGCGGCCGCCAAAGCCGGCGCCCAGCCGCCCCTCGAGTCGATATTCACCGAGCTGTGGGCAGACGGAGGCTCGGCGTGGCGGAGCTGACCTATCGCGACGCGGTGGCGCGCGGGATCGCCCAGGAGATGCGCCGCGACCCCAATCTCGTCTTTCTCGGCGAGGATGTGGCCGCCGCCGGCGGAGTGTTCAAGACAACGGTCGGCCTCCTCGAGGAGTTCGGCCCCGATCGGGTCCGCGACACGCCGATCTCGGAGCAGGCAATCCTCGGGGCGGCTGCCGGTGCCGCCATGACCGGGGTACCGGTGATCGCCGAGATCATGTTCAGCGACTTCCTGGCAGTCTGCTTCGACCTCGTAGCCAACGAGATCGCCAAGCTGCGCTACATGACTGACGGACAGGTGAGCGTGCCGATCGTGATTCGCACCGCTAACGGCGGCGGCTCACGATTCGGCGCCCAGCACTCACAGAGCGTGGAGAACTGGTGCATGATGATCCCGGGCCTCAAGGTGGTGGCCCCATCCACTGCGACCGACGTCATCGGACTCCTGGCGGCTTCGATCCGCGATCCGGATCCCGTCGTGTTCTTCGAGCACAAGTCGCTCATGGCGACCAAGGAGGACGTCCCCGATGGTGACATCGTCGACGAGCTCGGCAAAGCCCGGGTCGTCAGAGAAGGCTCCGATGTCACGATCGTGGCGCTGGCCCTGATGGTGCCGCGGGCGGTGGCGGCTGCGGAGCGGCTCGGCGAGCAGGGGATCTCCGCAGAGGTCATCGACGCCCGCACACTCGTCCCGCTCGACACAGGGACCATCCTCAGTTCGGTGGAACGCACCGGACGACTGGTGACCGTCGAAGAGAACCCCCGACTGTGTGGGTGGGGCGCCGAAGTCGCGTCCCTGGTTGCTCACGAGGTCTTCTGGAGTCTCGATGCTCCCATCGTCCGGATAACCACGCCCCACATCCCGCTGCCGGCGGCCGACATTCTCGAGGACGAGACGATTCCCTCGGTCGACCGCATCGTGGAGACCGTGCTCGGCGAGTGGGCCTGAGCGAGCGCCGACGGTGACTGTCCGTGCCTCCCCGGGCCCGCTGCCGCCGATGCTGCCGCGGCTCGAAGACCGGCGGCTGATCACCGGGCACGGCACATTCGTCGCCGATACCGCACCACCGGATGCTCTGGCGGCCTGGTTCGTTCGCAGCCCTTTCCCCCGCGGCCGGATCCTCGACCTGGACGTTGCCGCCGCGGCCGAGATGCCCGGCGTGGTGGCGGTCTACACGGCAGCCGATCTGGAGCTGCCGGATCAGCCTGCGCCCATCCCAGGCGGCGCGCCCGGCATGGAGCGCCCCATGCTGGCCCGGGATCGGGTGGCCTTCGTCGGCGAGGCGGTGGCCGTAGTGATCGCCGAGTCGGCCGCCCAGGCCGAGGATGCGGCCGGGATGGTGTTCGTCGAGGTGGAACCGGGCGATCTGGTAGTCACCGTCGATGAGTCGATCTCAGACCAGACGTTGGTCCATGCCGCAGCCGGATCCAACATTGCTTTTCGCGATCGTAAGGTGTCCGGTCCCGACCTGCCTCCTGGACTGACCGACGTCACAGTGACCATCGAGCACCCCCGATTGGCACCCTCCCCCCTCGAGGCCCTAGCTGCGCTGGCGGTGCCCGCCGATGGGGGCCTCCACATCACCGTAGGGGTGCAGAGCCCCCATCAGCTGCAGAAGGACATGGCGGCGCTCCTCGATCTGCCGGTGGCTGGGCTGCGGGTTACCGTGCCCGACGTCGGCGGCGCCTTCGGCATGAAGCGCTTCTATCCCGAGTATGTCGTGGTGGCCAAGGCTGCGGTCCTACTGGACCGCCCCGTGCTATGGGTGCAGTCGCGGCGGGAGCTCTTCCTCACCGGATCCCACGGAAGGGGGCAACGCCACGAGGTCACCCTGAGTGCCTCGCCGGACGGGCGAATACACGGAGCCCGTTTCCGCCTCCTCACCGACACCGGGGCCTATCCCCACCGGGGGGTGATGATCCCGATGTTCTCCCGGCTGGTGGCCACCGGGCTCTATGACATCCCTCGAGTCGACTTCGAGATCATCGCCGCCGTGACCAACCTGGCACCCACCGCTCCCTACCGGGGAGCCGGCCGCCCCGAAGCGGCGTTGGCCATCGAGCGGGCGATCGATGCGCTGGCTCGAGAGCTGCGACTCGATCCGGCCGACGTGCGGCGGCAGAACTTCATCGCCCAACTGCCCCATACCACCCCCACCGGTGCCCACCTCGATTCCGGCGACTACGCGGCGGCGTTCGAGCGGGCACTCAAACTGGCCGACTACACCGGAGTCCGCCGCCGACAGCAGGACCGGTTAGCGCGCGGCGCCAAGCCAATCGGCATCGGGATCGGAGCCTTCATCGAAAGAGCCGGGGGACGGCCCGAGTCATGGGAGTACGGAGAGGTGGCGATCGACGCCGCCGGCACCGTGGTGGCTCACAGCGGGTCTACCTCGGCCGGCCAGGGTCACGAGACCATGTGGCGGCGGCTGGTGGCCGAAGTCTTCGACGTGAGCCCGGCCACCGTCGAGCTGCACACTGGAGACACCGCCACCGTGGCTGACTCGACCGGCAGCTTTGCCAGCCGATCGGCCCAGATCGGGGCCTCCGCCCTGTGGCGATGTGCGGAGCGAGTGCGGGTGGCCGCTGCTGAGATCGCCGCTGAGATGCTCGAGGCAGCTCCGGCAGACATTCGGGTGGCCGCGGGCGCATTCCATGTCGCCGGCAGCGAAGAAGAACGATTGCCCCTGGCCGAGATTGCCGCCCATGCTTCCCGAGCCGGCGTGGAGCTGCAATCCGAGGAGCGCTACTCGCCGGGAGTCCAGACGTTTCCCTACGGGGTGCACATTGCGGTGGTCGAGGTCGATACCGAGACCGGTGTGGTCCAACCACTGTCGCTCGTCGCCGTGGACGATGTCGGTACCGTGCTCGATGAGATGCTCGTGCTGGGCCAAGTCCACGGCTCGGTCATGCAGGGCGTCGGCGCCGCGCTCTATGAGCACATGCGCTACGGAGCCGACGGCCAGCCGCTGACGACGACATTCGTCGACTATCAGCTCCCGTCGGCGGTGGAGATGGTGGCGGTAGCCACCGACCATCTCAGCCACCCGGCTCCCTCCAATCCGCTAGGAGCCAAAGGAGCCGGCGAGGGCGGCTGCATCGGCATGCCGCCCGCCATTCTCAACGCCGCCATCGATGCTCTGGCGCCGTGGGGCGTGCGTGAGCTACAGATCCCGCTGCGGCCGCAGCAGGTGTGGGAAGCGATACAGGCAGCCGGCAAATGACCGGCAGAATCTCGAATCACTCGACCGCTATGTCGAATAGCCGGGCAGCAGTGCCCCCCTTCATGGCTGCTCTGTCAGCCTCGTCGAGACCCTCGGTGGCGTCGATCAGCCCCAGCGGATCGGGCTCGCTCATGTCGAAGGGAAAGTCGGTGCCGACCATGACCCGATCCGCCCCGACGATGTCCACGAGGTGCCGCAGGTATAGGGGCTGGAAGACCACCGTGTCGTAATAGAACCGCTTCATGTAATAGCTCGGCGGGTGGTTGGGGATGGCAACCCGAGTCTCGGGGCGTACCTTCCAGGTGTGGTCGGCCCGCGAGCAGTAGAACGGCAGGTACCCACCGCCGTGGAGGAGAACGAGCTCGAGGTCGGGCAGCTCCTCGAAGAGGCCCGAGAAGATCATCCGGGTCGCCGCCACCATGGTCTCGAGTGGATTGCCGATGCAGTTGGTGAGGAAGTAGTCGCCGAGGCGATGACTCTCCTCATAGCCGTTGGGATGGATGATCACCGGGATTCCTTTGGCCGCCACAGCGCGCCAGAACGGCCGAAACCGCGGCTCGTCCAGATTGTGGCCGTCTACGGTTCCCCCGATCTGGAGGCCCTTGAGCCCGAGCTGATCGACTGCCCGATCCATCTCGGCGATGGCGAGGTCGACGTCCTGCAAAGGAACCGTGGCTCCCAGACCCACGAATCGGTCGGGATGAGCGGCAACTGCCGCCGCCAGGTTGTCGTTCTGCAACCGGGCCGCTTCGGCGGCCGCGCGCGCGGGCGCCCAATAGGCGTACTCGGACACGAAAGTGGCCAGACCCTGGATCTGGATCCCCATGCGGTCCATGTGAACGATGCGGGCACTCGGATTGCGCAGCGATTCGACGATCGTGGGGAACATCACCTGGTTCTGGGCCCTAGAGGCCTCCGCCATGAAGTAGTCGTAGGGCTCGTACTCCGGCCGCTTGTGAGGGGCCACCAACTCGGCAGCCGCCGGAGTCGCCAGGTGGCAGTGCACATCGATCGTGAGCGTCCCCGTCACTTCGTCCTCCGGGTGGTTAGCTGCGCCGCGCCCGGCCATCTTATGGACCCGGTGGTGCCGTCCCGGTCTGCAGAGTGGAGTGCTGTCAATATCGCACGTCGACGGCGCACCCGGACTCGCTGCTCTCCACCATGGCGCCCATGGCTGCCACGACCGCAAGGCCCTCGGCGGCGCCGGTCTCCGGTTCCGCCTCCCTGCGGACCACTCTGCCAAACTCGACGAGCTGGTCGACCACCGGGTCGATCGGCTCGAGGGTCACCGGCACCCGGCCTTCCTTCATCTTCTGGACCTCCAGGGACTTGCCGTCGTAGTCGTTGAAGGCGGCCGCCGCGGTGCCGTAGAGGCTGATTCGGGAGATCATCGGTACGACGAACGAGGTCACCAGCGTGCCCACTGCACCGGACTCGAACTCGATGGCGACAACTGTTGCTTCATCGATCTCCGGCCTTTCCATCTGGTTCTTCGTGAAGACCGCCACCCGTCGCATCGGACCCATCAGATAATGCATCGTGTCCACCTTGTGGACCCCGAGCGAGGTCATCCCGCCGAGCGGACTCTCCATCCGGTTGCGCCGCCACGCATCGTCGGCGTGGGTGAGGGCGTTGCCGATTGATTGGTTGGCCTCCACCATCTGAATCAGACCCATGTCGCCGGCATCGATCATCTTCCGGATGGCACGATTGGCGGCCGTGCGACGCCGCTGGTGACCGACCTGCAACGGGATCCCGGCCCTGGCGGCGATGTCAACCGCGGCCTCGGCTTCCTTCCTGGTGAGCGCCAGCGGCTTCTCCATCAGCACCGCCTTGCCGGCTGCAGCCGCCGCTTCGAGAATCTCGAGGTGCGTGGAATGCGGAGTCGCCACCAGGACTCCCTCCACCCGAGGATCGGCCAACATCGCGTCAAGCGACTCGGGAGCAACACACCCATATTCGGCGGCGAAGGCTGCCCTCGCGTCCGCAGAACGGGCATAGCCGGCAACGACCTCGACGCCGTCGGCGGCCACCACGCCATCGGCGAGCACGCGGCCCCACCAACCCAGCCCGACGATCCCTAATCCGACATCCATGTGGCGCTCCTCTACGACATCGGCGAGATGATCCCATATCGCCGCCGCCCCAGTTGGTTCCGCCACCGGATCGGCCGTCACGCGTCGCTCCGGCCCAAACCCGGGCTGCAGCGGGCCGATAAGATGCCGAGGCCGAGTCGCCACGTTGACGGCGATCGACGGAAGGGGCACCTGATGCGGGAAGCATTCTTCGGGCTCAGCACCGACTGGAAAGAGGGAATCAACTGGGCCAACGTTCGCGAATGGCGCCTCGAGCGGGCGCACGCCGAGATGGAGAAGGCGGGGCTGGGCGCCCTGCTCCTGTTCTACGACGAGAACATGCGATACGTTTCCTCGACCTTGACTCCGGGCTGGAACCGGCTCAAGCCGGGCCTGAAGTACGTCGTCCTTCCCGCCGGGAAACCGCCCATTGTCTACGAGCAGGGTGACATCGGGTTCCACCTCGAAGTTCACAACCCGTGGATACCCAAAGAGAACATCCGCCACTCCTATGTGTGGATCAAAGGCGCGGTCGGGCCGGCCGCCGACCAGCAGGTCAACAAGTTCGTCAACGCGCTGATGAACGATCTAGAGGATGCCGGAGTCAAGGACCAACCGCTTGGGGTCGACTTCATCGACATCAACCTGATGCGGGAGTTCGAGAAGCGCAACATCGTCTGGACCGACGGGATGACCCCGATGATGAATGCCCGCGCCATCAAGAGTCCCGACGAGATCACAGCATTCCGCATCGTTGGATCGATCTGCGACTACGTGCACTACGAGCTCACCAACTTCATGAAGCCGGGCATGACGGAGAACGAGGTTGCCGCCTTCGGGTTCGAGAAGCTGTACTCGATCGCCGGCATGGAAGATGTCGAGGACGTGATCGTCTCGTCCGGCCCTAACGCCTGGCCCAATTGGCGCAACTTCTCCGACCGGATGATCCGGCCGGGCGAGCTGGTCATCATCGATCTCGCCGCCCTCACCTGGAACGGATTCAAGTCGTGCTGCTACCGCACCTACTGCGTAGGTGGCACCCCTACCGCCGAGCACCAGGCGACCTACGACGCCGCCCACAAATGGCTGTGGGACTCGATCGAGATGGTCAAGCCCGGGGTGTCGACGGCCGATGTCGCCGCCAAGTGGCCCAGCGCCCAAGAGGCGTGGGGCTACGAGGAAGAAGACCAGGCCGCGGCTAACAATTGGGGCCATGGGCTGGGCCTGGCCCAATATGATCCACCGGTGATCTCTCGGATCTGGTCGCTCGACCACCCCGTCCAGATCGAGCAAGGCATGACCTTCGCCCTCGAGACCCAGAACGGGAAGCTACATGACCACGGGGTGCGCCTCGAGGAGATGCTGTTCGTGACGGAGACCGGCTATGAGATGGTCACCACTTACAAGCAGCACGAGATCATCGTCATCGACTGATCTGCAAGAAGATGATGCGGGCCGTTCACAGCCGCTACCGACCCACCCGATGACCGCCCTACGCTGCCACCGCCCGAGCTCGTGAAGCCGTTCTCCCTCGACGACCCGCAGGCTCTCGACCCCAGCCGAGCCGGCGCCAAAGCGGCCTGGTTGGCGAGGGCCCGTCAGGCCGGTTTGCCGGTCTTGCCCGGAGCGGTGATCGGGGTCGAACACGCCACGAAACACCTGGCGACGGGCTACGAGCAGCTGGTCAGGCACGGATCAGGGCGGGCGCGGATGACCATCACTGCTAGGCCGCTTCCCGAGGGACTCCGGCAAGATCTCCAGACGGCTACCGCCGGGCTGGCCGCCCCCCTGGTCGTGCGGTCCTCGAGCGGGCTAGAGGGATCGGGTCTGTGGTCCGGTGCCTTCACGTCCTACCTCGACATCGGACATGCCGAGCTGCCCAAGGCCTTAGTCGGCTGCTACGCCTCCGCGTTCACCCCATCGACCATCGCGCGGTTCGAGGCCGCCGGCGTCTCCCCGGCGAACGCCGCCATGGCCGTGCTCATCCAGCCCGCGCTCGAGCCCGAGTTCGGCGGGATGGCGCGCTTGGACGGCGACGAAGTCTACGTGGCCGGCGTCAAAGGGTCTCCCTTCCCGCTGGTCCAAGGTTGGGATCCAGGCGTTCACGCTCGGGTGTCCAGCGAGGGTGCCATCCACGGTGCGGCGGCCGCCGACCTCCTCGGCCAGGAGCTGGTGGTTCGGGTGGCGGCCACGCTACGCCATGCCCAGGCCACGGTTGGAGCCAACCACTGCGAGTGGGCGGTCCACGACGGCACCGTGTGGCTACTTCAGGTGCAGCGATTCTCCCTCCCCGCGACGCCGCAGGGAATCGCCGTCGACCCTGCACTGCGCCGCGAGCATGCGTCCTCTCTGGGCCGGCTGATCCGCCGTTTCCCTGGGCCGCTGGGCGAGACACTCGTCCTACCGTGGGCCATCGCCGACCCCGGCCTGGCCGACCTCGCCGTCCCGCCCCCGGCACACGATCCATACGACGCCCTCCACGCCGCAATCGGCCAGGCCGCGGCCATCACCGCTGAGGTGTGGAGTCGTCCAAAGCCCGTGGCGGCCCGGCAGGCCGCAGATGCGCTGCGGATACTACGCAGCGCCGATCCCGGCCCTGCGCTGAAGCTGGTGCGCGCGCTGCGCGCACCGGATCGATCTCGCGCCACCAAGGTCCTCGGGTTGCTCTCATCGGTGCGCCAAGGACTGGTCGGGGCTGGGGCGGTTGCCGACGAAGCATCTGCCTGGCATGTCGACGGAGCGACGGCGCGTCGCTGGCTGGGCGGGACGCCACCACCCACTGCGACCCGTATCGGCTTCGACCGATGGGAACCCTTCCAGGCCGCACTCGTCGCCGCCCACGGCGCCGCGGTGCGCGGCTCCCCAGCCGCACCCGGTGTGGCCTTCGGGCGGCTGTGCGCCGTGCCGGATCCCGCCGCAGCCGGAAGCTTCCGGCCCCGCGATGTGGTGGTCGCGGTACATCCGGTCCCCGGGTTGGCTGCCCTTCTCTTCGACGCAGCTGCGGTGATCACCACCGGCGGCAGCCCGGCCGCTCACCTCTTCGAATCGGCCCGATCGCTGGGAATACCGGCGCTGTGCGCCACGAGAATCGAAGAGCTGGTCGGCGGCGACTTGACGGAACTAACCGGTGCATGGGCTCTCGCCGTCGATGGGACGTCGGGTACGGTTCACGCCATGGAGTGGTGAGCGAGCGGAGGCGCCGTGACCTGGAAGAGCGAGGTGCGCGACGGGATGCGCATCGACTGGGATGTAGATGTGCCGATGGACGACGGGTTAGTTCTCAAAGCAGATGTGTTTCGTCCCGTCGACCCAGGCCGCTACCCCGTGATCCTCTCCTATGGCCCCTATGCCAAGGGGCTGGCCTTCCAGGATGGCTACCCCGACCAGTGGAATCGAATGGTGACCGATTTCCCGGAGGTTGCCGAGGGCTCCACCAACCAGTATCAGAACTGGGAGGTCGTCGACCCGGAGAAGTGGGTTCCTCATGGCTATGCCTGCGTTCGGGTGGACTCCCGCGGCACCGGGCGCTCCCCCGGTTTCGTCGACCACTTCTCACCCCGGGAGACCCGGGACCTGTACGCGGCCATCGAATGGGCCGCGGCCCAGCCATGGTCGAGCGGCAAGGTGGGTCTCAACGGGATCAGCTACTACGCCATCAACCAGTGGCACGTTGCGTCGCTGAATCCGCCGCATCTCGCCGCAATGTGCGCCTGGGAGGGCGCCGCCGACTGGTATCGCGACATGACCCACCACGGTGGCATCCTGTGCACGTTCTGGGCCAACTGGTACGACATGCAGGTCAAGACCGTCCAGTACGGCCTAGGCGAGAACGGTCCCCGCCATCCGGTGACGGGGCAGCTCGCGTGCGGCGACGTGACGCTCTCGGAGCACGAGCTGGCGGCCAACCGAGCCGATTTCGGCGCGGACATCCTGGCTCACCCATTCGACGACGAGTACCACCGTGCTCGCTCGCCCGACTTCAGCAAGATCGAGGTGCCCCTATTCAGCGCTGGGAATTGGGGCGGCCAAGGGCTGCATCTGCGTGGCAACACGGAGGGTTACTTGCAGTCGGCGTCTGAGCAGAAGTGGCTCGAGATTCACGGAATCGAGCATTGGACCCACTTCTACACCGACTACGGACGTGAGCTGCAGCTGCGCTTCTTCGACCACTTCCTCAAGGGCGAGGACAACGGGTGGGATGAGGAGGCGCCGGTCCGGTTGCAGGTGCGGCATCCAGGGGAGAGGTTCGTCGTGCGGCTCGAGGATGCCTGGCCGATCCCGCGCACCCAGTGGACGGAGATGCACCTGCATCCCAACCTGACGCTGCAGCCGAAGCGACCCGGGTCGGACGGGGTAGTGGAGTTCGATGCCGCTGGCGAGGGGCTGCTGTTTCGCTCAGCTCCGCTGGAGGAAGAAACCGAGATCACTGGCCCGCTCTCCGCCAAGCTCTCCGTGTCGTCGAGCACAGATGACGCCGATGTCTTTCTCGTGCTGCGCGTCTTCGATCCGGCCGGCGACGAAGTCACCTTCCAGGGCGCCCTCGATCCCCATGCGCCGGTCGCGCAGGGCTGGCTGCGGGCTTCCCACCGGGAGCTGGACGAGAACCTTTCGGAGCCGTGGCGTCCTGTCCACACTCATCGTCTGCAGGCTGCGCTGATTCCAGGCGAGCCGGTCGATCTCGACATCGAAATCTGGCCGACATCGATCGTCGTCCCGGCCGGCTACACGGTGGCGTTGGCCGTTCGCGGCAAGGACTACGAGTACGAGGGTGATCTCGGCGAGGCCGCCGAGATAACCACGTTCAAGAACCGCTTCACGGGCTGTGGGCCATTCCTGCATGACGATCCAGAAGATCGGCCAGAGGACATCTTTGGCGGTCGCACCACGATTCACCTCGGTCCGGAGCGGGATGGGTACGTCCTTCTGCCTGTGATTCCCTAGGCGAAGCAGGGTCCGCCGTACCTACAATCCCCACGGCTCTGCAATCGATTGCACGGCCTGCCCACAAGACTTTGAGCGGAAGGTTGACGATGGCCGATTGTGAAGTCTTAGTGGCGGGAGCGGGTCACAACAGCCTCGTAACCGCCGCCTATCTCGCCAAGGCGGGCTTCAGCGTGACCGTTCTCGAAGCGGAGGCTCGCATCGGCGGCGACACGGCCACCGATGAGCTGACCCTCCCCGGATTCCTCCACGACTCGTGCTCCACCGCCCACACCCTGCTCCAATCGAGCCCCACCATCACCGGCGACGAGCTGCGGTTGGGCGACTACGGGCTGGCGTACATCCGGCCCGATCCCGTAGTGCACATCCCGCTACCCGACGGCAACGGGATCACCATGTGGCAGGACATCGAGCAGACGGTCGCCGAGTTCGCCAAGTATTCGGCAGCCGACGCCGCCACCTACCGGGCGATGATGGACGACTACGGCGCGGCGGCACCGGGGTTCACCAAATGGCGGTACACCCCCATTGGCTGGGGCCCCACCCTCGACGAGTGCCTCGACGAAGTCCCTGGCGGCCATCGCTGGCGCCGTATCCGCCAGCGCGCCGCCGCCGACATCGTGATGGAGAACTTCGAGGACTGGCGGAGCCGGGCATTCATGATGTGGATGGCGCTGATGACCATGCAGCCTCCCCAACGCGCCGGCACCGGGCGCCTCGCTTACGCGCTGGCGTTCGGGCGGCAACGCCATTCATGGGTCGTGCCCGCCGGCGGCTCGGGCGCCCTGCCCAACGCGCTTGGCCGGCTGATCGAGGATCATGGCGGCAGCATCGTCACCGGGGCCCGCGTGGCGTCGCTGATCCTGGAAGGGAGCCGCTGCGTCGGGGTCCGGACGGAGTCGGGCGATGAATACCGGGCCAGCCGGGCGGTGGTGTCGACGATCCACATCAAGCATCTCGTCGACATGGCGCCGCGGGAGGAGTGGGAAGACAGCTTCACCGATGGCGTCGCCTCCTGGCAGGCCGGGATCTCGATGTGCGCCGGCCACTACGCCACCACGGAGGCCCCCACCTTTGACGGTGGCATGACTCCGCTGGCGGCGGGCACGCCGACATCGGCGGAACGGGTGCTGCGGGTGGCCGAGGACTTCAAGCGAGGCGAGGTGGCACTCGACGATCCCGTGCTCCTGGTGCTGTGCCCCACCGTCGTTGACCCGAGCCGGGCTCCCGACGGCCGGCATACGCTCAAGATCGTCGGCGTCCAGCCGTACGAGCTGGCAGCCGGCACGGAGAAGTGGGACGAGCTGATGCCGACCGTGGCCGCCGCCAACCTCGCCCACCTCGGCAGCTATGCATCCAATATCACGCCCGACATCGTAATGGCCGAATCGCTCAAGAGCCCGCTCGATCTGGAGCGGATGAACGCCCACAACTGGCACGGCTCATGTCACGGTGGGGACATGAGCCCCGACCAGAGCGGCGGGCTGCGGCCGGCGCCCGGATGGGCGGAGCATCGCACCCCGATCACCGGCCTGTATCAAACCGGAGCGACTACGCATCCCGGAGGCTCCGTTTCTGCGGGTCCGGGACGCAATGCTGCGATCGTCATGCTCCGCGATCTCGGCTCTGACATCGCCGCGGCCATTGCCCCAGACCACCCAACAACTCTCGTCTATCGGTAGGAGGCTTCCTTGACAACGCTCGACCCGGAACACGTCGTCATCACCGAGCCTGTAGCGGGCTCTGACTTCCCCGTGCACCTGATGTACATCGAGACGTGGGACGGCCTATATGCCCCGGTAGGGCTCCGTAAGCCCGCCGGCGACGGCCCGTTTCCCATCGTGCTGCTTGCTTCGGGAAACGGAGGAGAGGGCATGCCGTGGATTCGGGATGCCGTCGCCAACAAGGGATACACGATGGAGCGGCTGCTCGAAGCCGGATACGCGTGTGCCTGGCTGCGCTATCGCAGTGAGGTGGAGCTCGGCTACCACGAAGGTGGTCCGCTGGTGCGCGACATTCGCCAAGGTCGCGATCTGTTCAACCGTGCGCCGCTCGAGTACGAGGATGAGATCGCCATCATCGACTATCTCAAGACGCTTCCCTACGTCGACGGCGATAGGGTCGGGCTCATCGGGATGAGCCACGGCGGCGAGATGGTCCTCAAGATCACGTCCGAGTACGACGGGGTGGCGGCGGCGGTGGCCAGCGAGCCGGCGTCGCACGAGTATCTGGCCTTGACGCCCGATGACACGGCCTTCGTCAATGAGGAGACCCAGCTGCGCAACATCGAGGGCATGGTGATGAGCGAAACCGACGAGGTGCGAGCCCGCATCGACATGGATGTCGCCACCGCCCGAGCGTCAGGGATAGATACGCCCATCCTCGTGATGGGTCGTGAGGAGGACCATCTCCAGGGCATCTTCCGGATGTCATATGAGCTGCTCGCCGAGCTGGGCAAGGACGTGGAATGGGTCTCGTACGACCATCCGCTACACGGTTACGTCTTCCCGATTCGGGGTGCCGACGGCGAGTACGAGGTCAACGACGTCCAGCTCGAGGCCATCGCCGGCGTGATCGAGTTCCTGGACCGGCATCTGAAGTAGGCAGCTCGCAGGGCGGTCAGGAAGGGGGCCAGGAGGTGCGACCAGTGGCTATGCGTTCTGCAGCGGACCCGGGACTACGTGTTCTTCCGCGACGGCGGCAGCCAAGCCGACGGCTGCCCCTCCCGCTACCGACTCGAACCACATCCCATCGTCCACCGCGCCAATGGCGGCGACGTTGATCCAGAAGGGCTCGTGCTGCTGTGTTGGTTCCACCACCACGTAGTCGTTCATCTACACGGCTACACCATCGACCCCCACTCCCCACCCGGCCGACGCCGATTTCTCGCCCCAGGAGTAACCCGCGCCTCACCCGACGGGTAGAGCCGGCACCTCGGACGCAATCCGAACGACCTCACCCGAACCTCACGGCAATCCGGCAACGGCCGGCAGTCCGGCGCGCCCAGACGCATATTGCCGGTCGGATCGGAATCAAGTACGAGATATCGCTCACAGCGGTTCTCGACACCGCAAAGGCGACCTGAGCGATTCGATCTGCGCAACACCTGGTACGCTGGCCTCAGCTGCTTCGGCGGCGACTCACACTCTCTCCTCGTTCACGGACCGGACTGCAGCAGAGTCGATACCGGAACAACTGACCCAGAGGAGCAGGACCGCTCTTCGTGCTGCAGAGAGGCGAGTCGCCATGAACATCTACGTAGGCAACCTTCCATTCGACGTGACCGACGGGGACCTGCGCGCCCTCTTCGCCGACTACGGGACCATCACCTCGGCCTCGGTGATCACCGACCGTGACACTGGTCGCTCTCGCGGGTTCGGCTTCGTCGAGCTCGCTGACGAGGAGCTCGGCGGCAAAGCCGTCGGCCGGCTCGACGGCCACGAATTCAACGGCCGGCGCCTCACGGTCAACAAGGCTCGACCCCGCCCCACCAGGTCCTGATGACCGCCGAAACCGAACAGCGAATCACAACCGACGAGGCTCGGCACGTGGACGTCCTGGGCCGCTGTCCCCAATGCTCGATGAAAGTGCGGAGCGACGAGATGGCCATCCATCTCGCCCACGCCCACAACATCGGACCACCGGTGAAGAAGGAGAAAGGCAAGGACCGTCGCCACAAGCGCCGTCCCGCCGGCGATGAGTGATCCCGGCGCCTCGACGCCGCCGGACCCGAGCGGACAAACCCCGTGGTGATGCACTTTGAGGTCTGAAGCCAATGCGCCGATCGACGGCAGACGACAACGCTGCCTGGAATGCGGGCACCCCGGCCGCGAGCATCGATTTCCAGAGGTCAGCTGCTCGGTCCCAAAATGCCGATGTGGCGAATACCGCAATCCAAAGGAACAGGACCGGGGGCGCCGCATGCAAGCCGCGAGCTCGATCTGACGGCACGCGACGGCGCGGTTCGGCGGAGCGAACGACGACCACCACCCGGCACCGACGGGCCCATCCGTCGTAAGGAGGCGACAATGCCGCCACCAGACACGATCGCAGACGTTGCGGACCGACGCCGGTTGCCACAAGTGATCCAAGGAGGTATGGGCGTCGCCATCTCCGGCTGGTCCCTTGCCAACGCAGTGGCCCGCCTAGGCGAGCTGGGAGTCGTCTCGGGGACGGCTCTCGAGGTGGTCATGACGCGTCGACTCCAACTCGGCGATCCGGGAGGGCACACCCGGCGTGCCCTTGCCCGATTTCCATTCCCCGACGTCGCCGAACGGATCATCGACGACTACTACCTCCCCAACGGGAAGGACGATACGAAGCCGTTCAAGAACGTGCGCTCTTTCACCGTCGCCCCCGATCTGGCGCTGCAAGAGCTCACCGTTGCCGCCAACTTCGTCGAGGTGTTCCTCGCCAAGGAGGGCCACCAAGGACCCGTCGGCATCAACTACCTGCGCAAGATCGAGATGCCCATTCCCTTCTCGATCTACGGAGCGATACTGGCCGGCGTCGACTACGTGCTCGTCGGAGCCGGAAACCCGCAGGACATCCCCGATCTCGTCACCCGCCTCGCCCGGAACGAAACCGTTGGCCTGCCGCTGCGGGTTCAGGGCCTCACGTCGGCAGACGACGACATCGAGATACGATTCAACCCAGCCGACCTCCACAGCGGACACCCGCCCGCCGTGAAGCGACCAGCCTTCCTGGCGATAGTCGCTTCCGCCGATCTCGCCATCGGCCTTGCCGGACTTCCTGTACCACCCGACGGGTTCATCGTGGAAGCACCTAGCGCAGGGGGCCACAACGCACCACCCCGAGGTCCAAGGCGCACCGATCCGCTCGGCCAACCCATCTACGACGACCGAGATCACGTCGACCTCGCTCAGCTGCGCAGCATCGGGTTGCCCTTCTGGCTGGCGGGATCCTACGGAACCCCCGCCGGCCTCCAGCACGCGCTCGCCGAGGGTGCCGCCGGCGTCCAAATCGGCACCGCCTTCGCCTTCAGCCGAGAATCCGGTCTCGCACCCGCGTTGAAGCGCACGATCCTCACCCAGGTCCTCGACGGAGGCGTGAACGTCCGTTCAGATTGGCGCGCCTCCCCAACAGGCTTTCCCTTCCGCATCGTGCAGATCGACGGAACGCTCTCCGATCAGAGCGTCTACGAAGACCGCAAACGGGTATGCGACCTGGGTGTACTTCGCGTGCCCTACAAGACCGCCGACGGCTCGATCGGGTATCGCTGCCCCGCTGAGCCGCAACGCGCCTACAGCGACATCAAGGGTGGCAGATCTGCGAACACCGACGGACGACTCTGCCTCTGCAACGGCCTCCTCGCCACCGCAGGGCTGCCGCAATACCGAGCCACCGGCGCCTACCAAGAGCCTGCCCTCGTCACCGCCGGATCAGACTTCAGCAGTGTCCGTGAGCTCATGAGCGACCAACCACCCGGCGAGTTCTACACCGCCGCCGACGTCATTTACTACGTGTCCGGCAATCAATAGCCGATCGGTCAAGACGACTCCTGAAGCGCCACCTAACGTGCAGCGCACAGCAATCAATACCGCCCCGATCACCAATTCCGCCGCAGGAACGAGCATGTCAAGGAGTGCGCTGTATCGGCACTTCCAGGATCGCTTGAGGTTCGCGGCGAGAGCCACGTTGGGTGAGCAGGCTTGCCCCGGTTTCCTGTTCCGTTGCTTCTCGGACCGCTGATATCTACCTTTCGGCAAGGTAATCGCACATCTACTTTCCTAGGAGTCCAGGGCAGACGCGCCCGGGCCGGAGAGAGGAGACAGGTCATGGACCGCAGCCACGTCACCGTCGTCTACAAGTGGACCGCCAATCCGGGCAAGCTCGACGAGCTGACCTCGATCTACAAGGACGTCACCGACGCCATGGAGCAGAACGAGCCAGGCGCCGAAGCCGTCCACATCTACGTGTCCGAGGTGGAGAACGCTCTCTACGTCCGCGACGAGTTTGCCGACGCCGCTGCGGTAGGCTTCCACCTGGGCACCACGGCGGCGAATCACTTCCCGCAGCTGCTGGCCGTCGCCACCCCCGGGCCGTTCTTCTTCCTCGGTGACGTCCCCGACGAGATCAAAGCGGCGACTGAACAGATGCAACTTGGCGCCTCATTCGCCAGTCACGCCGCAGGATTCGACCGCTGACCCCGACGATTGGCACGGGACCTGCACAACGTCGAACGCCGATCCTGTTCAGCCTTTCCGACGTCAAGCCGAGCAACAATCTCGGACCGTAACGAGCACTTGGCCGAGTGGTCAGTGTCGGCATCTCGGCGCTCCTGCTACCGACCGCGGCGTTTGAGCGGGTCGAAACCGACAGGTTCTGTCAGGCGACCGAGTGCCCGTGTGCCGCTTGCCGGGTCCGCGTCAGTCGGCGGCGAACCCGTATCCGATGGTGGTGAGTTCAACGACTACACGGCTTGGGGTCGGATCACCGGGTTGATACGCCACGATTGCATTGCACGAAGCTTGGTAGAAGATCCAGTTGGCATCTGACGTCCATGCCACGCCTCGCGGGTCGGATATCAAGCTTCCCGGGACGTGGTGGGATCGTCCACTCGCGATATCGACAACGGTTAGTGCCACCGTGTTTGTTGGGTCGATCGGGTCCGACGCGGGCCGCGGTCTGCACGGCGAGGGACCGCCCGTCGGGGGAGAATTGACCGAAGCCTCCGAGAAATGCTGCGACTCCCTCGGGGGGTCTCGATGGTCTCGTTCACTCCGGTGGCCAGGTTGGTGATGTGGAGCGTCGGCTCGCACACCGGTGCTGCTGACAGATCGTTGAGTGGTCTCCAGATGGCGCGACTGAGTTATTTCGCAGCTACGTCCGGCCGCCGAGCCCAAAGGCTTTGAGTCCGAGCAGGTCCTCTACGACGGCACCGGCATCGTCTGCCACGGCCTTGTCGAGGATCGCAGCTGCCAGGTAGATGTCCTGGAGGCCGCTGCCCGTGGATTTGAAGAGGGTGATGTCTTCGTCGTGCCGCGCCGGAGCCGTATCGAGGATCGAAGCCAGGTCGGTGGCTCGAGACCTGGCGAAGAGCCCCTTCTCCTCGGCGGCGACGGCATCGCCGGACTCATTGAACACGAGGTCAACCGAGTCGCACACCACCCGGTCGAAGGCGGCGAAGGCTTCCGGATCCACTTCTGAAAGGTTAGGGCGCGCCGAGCCCACCGAGTTGATGTGCATACCGGGACGGAGGTGACGGGAGAACAGCACCGGATCCGGGGACTTCGTCGCGAGCGTCGCTATGCCCGCGCTCTCGATCGCCTTCTCCACCGAATCGCAGTCGACGAAGCGCACGTCGACTTGTCCGGTCATGGCGGCGATGAAACCGGTCCGATTCTCGGGCTGCCGCGAGTAGACCCGAATCTCCTCGACCGGCCGCACCCCCTGGAGTGCGGGGAGCTGAGTCCGGGCCACCGACCCGGTGCCGATGACTGCGCCGACTGTCAAGCCCTTTGGCGCCAGCAGCTCGGCGGCGAGCGCCGCCGTCGCTCCAGTGCGGGCGCCGGTTATCGCCTCGGCATCGACCACGGCGCGCAGCTCACCCGTGGCGATGTCGAACATCGTCACCACATAGCGGACACCGACCTCCCGGTTGAAGCTGATGACCTTGTGCCCGAACACTCCGAGCCCTGAGGCGATCGCCGGGAGCACCCGCATCCATCCGGCCTCGTGCGGTATATCAACGCGAGCGGCTGGTCCGCTGGCGCCGGCGGCTTCGGCGGCGAAGCAGCGCCTCATGGCGGTCAGGGCGAGCTCGGTCGTCAGATACCGCTCCACCGTGGCAGCATCGATCAACCGCATCGCGGCCTCAGGCCGGGTAACGGCCGACGAAGAAGTCTGCCGGGTCAGGTGCTGCGTCGATGATGCCTGCCGCGGCCAGGCCGGCCGCGGCCCGCCGCATCTGGCCGTCGTTGAGCTTGGGTGCCGGCTGCCGCATCGGGCCGCCGTTGTAGCCGTTGAGCCAAGACATGTACTTCCACAGGTAGCGGTGCACGAAGTTCATCGGGCCCAACGCCGCCATCTCCTGGCGACGGGCCTCCCGAGCCGGCTGGATCTCCCAATACAGCTCCATGGCGTCTTCTCGCTTGCCATCGAGGAGAGCGTCGAACATACGCGGCGTGCGATCGCCGTAAAACTCGTAGTTGCTGGTTCCCATCCACTGCATGTCGAACAGGTCGACCCACATCGGGGCGTTGAACTCCATCGGGTCGGACATCAGCACCGGGGCGTTCCCCATCCGGCGGAAACAGTCATAGGTGCGCATCGTGTGCTGGCGGCCCAGCTCGTACTTCACGGCCACGATCGTGTCGACGTCGGCGAGGCGCTCCAGCAGGTCCTGCGGGTAGCCCCGCGGATCGAGCCGGCTCAGATTGGAGTGAGCGGCGACGAACAGCGCCACCGGCAGGTCGGTGGCGGCGCACACGTGGCGGGTGTACTCCTCCAGCTCGGCAGTCGTTCTGGGGTAGAAGGTGTTGGGATGTCCCAGAAGCACCCCGTCGACTCCGATGGCCTCGCCGGCGCGGCACATCTCGACTATGTCGTCTGCAGTGTCGAAGACCCCCTGGAGCAGGAAGCGCTGTCGTCCGGCGGCTTCGTCGACCGCGATCTCCATGAAGCGGCGCATCTCCTCACGGGTCGTCCCCGCCTCAGACACCAGCAGCGCGCCCCAGAAGCCGAGCTCGATGTTGCGTCGCACGTCGTGGCGAATGGCCGCCTCGTTGAGCGACCGCAGATCCGCCGCATAACTGGGAATGATGACGTTGCACACCCCCCTGAAGACTTCGCGCGCCCACGCTTTGGCTTCCGATCGAGGGGGCAGCTCCATCAGGCTGGTGCCTCGACGCTTGGCAAGAGTCCGAGGGCGTCGAGATCGGCGGCTAGCTCGGTTTGCTCTTCCTCGCTGAGTGGTACGAGGGGCAACCGCACCGGACCCTGCGGGAGTCCCATCAAACCCAGCCAGGCCTTGAGCTGCGCGATCGGGATCGCCCCCTCCATGTTGGTCAGCCATGGGTCGCGCATCCAGCGTTGGAACGCTCGCCTGTGTCCCTCGAGCTTGGCGTGCACCTCCCAGGCCTCTTCGAACCTGCCGCCGTCGGCAAGGGAGGTGTACCGGGCGATCGGCTTTTCGTTGACCGTCTGGAAGAGGGCGATAGCGGGCGTCGACATGAGCGCTTGGAATCCATGGTTGAGGTGCAGGTCGAGCCACTCTTCCTCTGCGGCGTCGCAGACCACGATGCGGTCGCCACACCGTTCCTGAACGTCGAGCAGGTGGGAGCGCGGCTTGGGGTTCTTGATCCCACAGATGATGTCGATTTCGGCCAGCTCGGCGATCAAGGTGGGAGAGATCGAATACCCGGAATAAGAAGTGTTGAACAGGAAGGTGGGTTGTTCGGTTTGTGCCGCAATCGCGTGGTACCACGCCCGGACCAGGTCATCAGCGGGCCGCGGCGGGTAATAGGGGTTCATGACGATGGCGAAGTCGATACCGATCTCGCGAGCGTGGTTGGTCAACTCGACGCACTCAGCGAAGACGTGATGGCTCGTCTGCGCCATGAGTGGAACCCGCCCCGCCGTGGTGTCGGCGACGAGCTCGTGGACCCGGCGGCGCTCGGCTAGCGACATCGACCAGAACTCGCCCATCACGCCTCCGCAGAATATGCCGTCGACACCGAGCCCCTCGATGTAGTGCTCTACGGATCTGCGCAGCGCCGTCGGGTCCACGGCGCCGTTAGGAGCGAAGGGTGTCGGCATGGCGACCCATAGACCGTGGACTCTCTCGAAAGCCAGCTGTTTGGCGGAGCTCAATTCCACGCCGCCTCCTTCAGCCAGCCGGCGAGTCGGACCGCACCCTTCGATAGTGCACGCGCGATGAAGGGCGATTGTAGCCCCGGGGGTACCCGCTGAGCTCAGCCGGAGGGGGGAATGGAACGTGCGTCGTTCGGCGGAAACGCTGCGGCCATTGCCGCTGCGAGTGCCCGATGCTGCCGGGCGCTTTCAGCGCTGTAAGCGGGGGCGAACGCCCACGCGGCCGAGACCGAGCCCAGATCGCGTGGCGCCATGTCTGGCTCGTAACCCGCGGCGAATGCGGCGAGCCGATTCCATATTTCGAGATCGACCTCACCGCTGCGAACGACCCCGGCGACCTTGCCGTCGACCATGAACCCGAACATCTGACCAGACTCAGGCTGCCGGCCCAAGAGCTCCTCCAATCCGCCCTCGGCCGCGTAGGAGCAGCCTGCAATCATCACTCGCGGCCCGTCGGAGAAGCCTCGGCAATCCGCCAGGAACACTGCGGCGGGTAGGTTGGAAGCGTATTCCACGAAACCCGCGACATTCGCCGGATGCAGCCGTCTCTCGATCCACAATTCGGGATCGGTGGGGAAATGGGGATAGCTCGTGGTCCCGAGCCCGGTGACATCGGGCAGCTCCTCGGCCATCAGCTCTTGGGCCAACGCAGTGTCACCCCGGTTGACGGCCGCCACGAAATCCTCGAACGCAGCCACCGCCGTCGAACGGAAATCCTGGAGATTCTCGGGTGGAGTCACGGGCTCGCTCAGCGCAATCGGATCAGGGGTGGTATTCCGCTCTATCGAGAGGCCGGCCCATGCCATCACCAGCAGAGCGGCCACGATCGTGATCGAGGCTGCGATCCTCGGGCGCCGGCTCACGCGCCTGGGTGTTCCGGGACCATCGTGGGCAGGTTCCTCCCGCACAGGATCCAGAGCCGTCACTGCCTCCGAGGTCCGCCACGTCTTGCTTCGCTTCATGTTCGATTCCCCAAGCTAGCGTCGCCGCGATCGCAAACAGACTTCACCCGAGGGGCCCGACCAGCTCTGAGCCCGGATCCCCGCACGAGACGACATTCCTACAATCGATTGCATGGCGGTGGCCAGACGCAGAAGCAGTCGGAACGGATGAGCGGGATTCTGTGGGCGGCCGCGGCCGGGGTCGGGTTCGGACTGTTTCAGGCCTTCCACCGGCGGGCCAACCAGCTCATCGACGCCCTGGGGGCGACCTTCTTGCTGCTCATCATCTCGGTAGTCGCCATCGGCAGCGGATCGGCACTGACCCAGGATCTCGACGTGCTGGGCACGGCCCCAGCGTGGGCGTTCGTCGCGTTCGGCTTGGCCGGCATCGTCCAGTTCTTCTTCGGATGGACCTTGCTCTCGTTGAGCCAGCAGCGCGACGGAGCGAGTCGCACCGGAATCGCGATCGCCGCCACCCCGCTGATTGGAAGTGTGGCCGCCGCGATCTTTCTCGACGAGCCCTTGACAGCGGTCACGGTGGTCGGGGTGATGCTGGTGGTCGCCGGAGTGGCTCTGATCGCGCAACGCCACGGATTAGCCGAAAAGCGCCTGGCGGCTGTGCCGTGGTTCGGCTTGGGCTCGGCGCTGTGTTGGGGAACTGCGCCGATCTTCGTGCGGTGGGGACTAGAGGGTCTCGACGTTCCGCTCATTGGGGTGACGCTCGCCCTGGCCTGCGCCGCCGTGGCCTACGCCGTGGTGCTCGTCCTCCGCAAGCACCCTATTCGCGTGCCCCGCGCGGCCTATCGATGGATATTGCTCAGCTCGCTGCTAGCCGCTGGGGCGATCGCCGCTCAGTGGCAGGCCTGGGACCTCATCGAAGTCACGGTGGCGATCACGTTGATGCAGCTGGCCACGCCCGTCGTCGTGTTTGCGGCCCCGCTGGTGATCGGCACCGAGATGGAGCAAATCACGCCGGCGCTGCTCATCGGCATGGTCGCCGTCATCGGCGGCTCGATGCTGGTCGTATGGACGGGAAGGGCCTGAGCATCCCCGCGCCGCCACCATTGCCAAGGGGGCCCGCCGCGGCGAGCCCCCTTTGCGTCGTTCGGATCGCTTAGAAGTTGTCGAGCAAGGTCACGCCGCTCGAAAGGTCGAGTGCCGGGTTCGTGGCGAGGCCGAGCGCTTCCTGGGCGACATGCAAGCTGGAGACGTCGGTGTAGTCCCTCCACGGTAGACCCTCATACAGGGCGTCGTCGAGCGGAGTCATGAACTCCATCCACCCGTCCATCTTCACCGGATCGAACCCGAGATCCTGGGTCATGATGCCGGTGTCGATGTCGAGCACGTTGAAGGTGTTGTCCGGGTAGTCGAGGCCTGAGTCGACAATGATCTGACGCATCTCATCCCAGTTGTCCGGGTCCTTGCACCACTGCTGCGACTTGATGTACGCATAGCACCAGGCAGCGGCGAAGTCAGGATGCTCGTCCATGGTGGCCTGCCTGATGGCAAACCCGGCCTGCGGATCGGGCCGCGACCCGACGAACAGCGCGGATCCCCCGGCCTCCTCGGCTAGCGCAATGTGGCGAGGGAAGGCGATGGTGGCGTCGACCTGGCCGGACAGCATGGCGGTTACCCAGTCGTTGGAACCACCCGTCAGGTTGCGGAAGTCGACGTCGGTCTCCCAGTTGATGCCGATCTCGCCGAGCAGGAACTTGGCCAGGGCCTCGTTTGTCGTCCCCTCGCGGGCGCCGCCGACCACCTTGCCTGCGATGTTGTCCTGCGTAATGCCCGCGTTGGCGATCATCACCAGCGGCTGCGCTCCCAGGTTGATACAGACCATGCGCATCCCGATCGGCTCGCCCAGCTGGACAGACGCATCCTCTCCGCCGTAGAGCACCGTCGCATCGCCCAGCGAGACGTCGAGCGAACCGGCTGCCATCGGCGGCACCCAGTCGTCGTTCGACGTGATGTTGAGGCTCTCGATGCCCACCTCGGCGAAGAAGCCCTTCTCCTGTCCGATGTGGTACGGCGCCTGCAGGCTGATGTTCGGCGTGTTGAAGTCGAAGTTGACGCTCGTTAGCGACGACTGCGGCGCAGTCATCGGGGCTTCTGTTGCCGGGGGCGCGGTCGTTGTCGCAGCCGCAGCAGTTGTAGTCGTGTCGTCGGCGTCGTCACCGCAAGCGACCATGAAGAGGCCGCCGGCGACGCCGGCTCCGGCCACTGTGATGAAACGGCGCCGCGAAATCTTCTGCGGCCCGCCTTGGTCAGCTTCTCTGATCACCATCTGGCTGCCCTTCCTATCTGCCTGCCCGTGTCAGGCGTTGGTCAACTGTCTCCACGGCGCGATACGCGCCTCCATTGCCCTCGTACCCTGGACGAGAACCAGAGCAAAGATGGCCAAGCTCAATAACGCCGCATATGTGAGCGGAGCGTTGAACGCAGCCGCGGACCTGAATATCAGCCACCCGACACCGCCGAGCTTGGTGGCTCCGGTGAGGAACTCGGCGAGCACGACACCGATCAGCCCCCTACTCAGGCTGAGCTGCACGCCGGTTACCACGAACGGCAAGGTGTATGGCAAGACCACCTTGCGGTAGATCTGGGGCCGGCTGGCTCCGAAGACTCTGGCGGCATTGATCAGCGACTGATCCGTTGTCTTCACTCCCGCCCAGGTGTTGATGACCACAGGGAAGATCGCGGTGAGGACCACCACCCAGAGGGAGATCGGCTGCCCGATCTCGACGCCGGCGATGGCGAAGCTGCCGCCGATGCCAATGATCATCACGAGGATCGGGTAGATGGCGATGCGGGGCAGAGACGAAAGTGCCCAGACGTATGGGCTCATGATGGCGTCGACCCATTTGCTGGCCCCCATCATCAGACCGATGGGGATGCCTAGGCCGATCGATATGACCATGCCGACGGTGTAAACCTTGAGGGTCTCTACGAAGTTCTGGGCGATGACGAAATCGGCGAGCAGCTTGTTGTTGAACCCCTCGAGGTTGCCGCCCCCGATCCACCCGATCTTGAAGGAGCGCATCGTCTCGCTGAAGGTCGGGAAGACGAGGCTGTGGAGATCGGGGAGGAACGGGATCATGTCGCGCGCCCACAGCTCCCAGATCGTGAAGAACACTGCAAGGTTGATCATGGTGATCACGGCGTAGCGTGATCGCCGCCAGATGCGCGCAGGCGTCCATTTCGCGTCGCGCAGCCTGGTTTCGTCTGCCGCAGCCTGTGTCGTCTGCTCGACTTCTGCGAGCGGTGAATCCATCTTGGTCATGTCGTGTCGCTCCTCGCCCCAAGAGCCTCATCCTTGACGAGGTCCCAGAGATGTTCTCTGAGGACTCCATAGTCGGGGTGGCTGGTTATCTCGCCCTCAGCCAGCCGAGGACGTTCCATGTCGACCTCGACGATCTCGCGGATGCTGCCAGGACGATGCGAAATCACGGCGATCCTGTCACCGAGGGCGATGGCCTCGTCGATGCTGTGGGTGATGAAGATCACGGTCTGCTTGGCATCCATGACGAGCGACTCCAACTGCCGTTGCAGGACTTCGCGGGTCATGGCGTCCAGTGCCCCGAACGGTTCGTCGGCGAGCAGAACACGTGGCTGGGTGACCATCGCCCGGGCGATGCCGACCCGCTGCTTCATCCCTCCCGAGAGCTCATGAGGGAAGGACCGCCCGAAACCGGCGAGCCCAACGTTCTCGATCACGGCCTGGACCCGCCCCCGCGCCTCCTCCTTGGAGACATCCAGGTCGCGCAGCTCGAAGGGCAGCATCACGTTTTGCTCCACCGTACGCCACGGCAGAATCGCGTAGTCCTGGAACACCATGGCGCGGTCGGCGCCTGTGCCGAGGATCGGCTTCCCATCGAAAGTGGCGGTTCCTTCCCAGGGCTGCAGCAATCCGGCTATGACGTTGATGAACGTCGTCTTGCCGCAGCCGGAGGGGCCGACCAGGACGAGAAACTCTCCCTCGTCTACCGTCAAGTCGATGTTGACCAGTGCGGTGAGCAGCTTCCGCTCGCGTTCGAGCTCGTAGCCGCACGTCATGTTCTGCGTCACGATCAGAGGTCTTGAGCCGTTGGCGGTGCTCACCTGCTCCCCATCTCGCTTTGCAATCGATTGCACTGATCGAGCCTACCTTGTAGAGAAAATTGCGGTCAACTAGTCGGCAGCTAGGGGCGCAACGTACGTGGTCGATCCGGCGCCTACTCCAGGTTCAGCAGCCGTTTGGCGTTCTCCAGCATGATCTTCTTCTCGACCACCGGCTTGAAGTCGAGCTCGGCGAACTCGCGTAGCCAACGATCGATGGGAATCACCGGCCAGTCGGTTCCGAACAGAACCCGATCTTGGATCAGGGAGTTGGCGTAGTGGACCACCTCCGCCGGCCAGTAGCGGGGAGCAAAGCCTGAGAGATCGATCCAGAAGTTGGCCTTGTGCCAGCAGGCCGCCAGGTTCTCGTGATGGAACGGCCAGCCCGGGTGCGCCGAGATTACGTTGAGCTCAGGGAAATCGGCGGCCATGGCATCGAGATGGAGCGGTCGGACGTAGTCGAGCTTGTAGCCCATGCCGCCCGGCCGCCCGGCGCCGGCACCGGGATAGCCCATGTGAAACATGACGACCAGGCCCAGTTCGCGGCAGGTATCCCACACCGGGTACAGCTGCTCGTCATTGGGATAGAACTTCTGCCGGGCCGGATTCAGCTCGCCGATTCCTCTTATGCCGTACTCGTCATGGCACCGCCGAATCTCGTCGATAGCGGCCGCGCCCTTCCACGGGTCGATGCCGGCGAACGGGATGAACGCATCCGGGTGATCGGCAGCGGCCTGCCCGATCAGGTCGTTGGGTGCCGGTGGTACCCCAGAGACAGTCTCGTCGTCCGAGTTGCACAGCACAGCAGCCATACCGCGGCTCCGATAGATATCGGCCTGCTCGTCGAATGAGATCGGGGTTCGCTCGGATTTGAAGTGCTCACCCATCTGCCGGCGACGCGCCCCCATCGCCGCCAGAAACTCCTCGGTCTGAGGATGGGTATGGATATCAATGGCTTCGACGTGACTCAGGTTCATGGCTAGACGGTCCCGGCGGCGGCCAATTGGGTGATCTCCGGGTCGCTGATTCCGACGGCGCGCAGCACCTCTCGCGTATGTTCGCCAAGGAGGGGAGCCCGGGTGTCGGCTACGACCGGGGTGTCGCTCAGCCGCACCGGAGGCCCCACTTGGCGCAGGGGGCGTTGCCCGTCCGGCATGGGGATCTCGGTGATCAGCCCGAGATGCTGGACCTGATCGTCGGTGAAGACCGTATCGAAACCGTGAATCGGCCCGTGGGGGACGTCGGCGGCTTCGAGGATCGAGAACCACTCGACGCGGGTCTTGGTGGAGAACGCGTCCTTGAACACTGCGTCCAGTATCCGATAGTTGTCGTGCCGCGCGTCGCGACTGGCGAACCGGGGGTCGTCGCGAAGCTCGGGCCGACCGATGGCATCTGTCACGGCTATCCAGAACTTCTCGGGTACCGACATGTGGATGACGAGCGGCAAGCCATCGGATGACACGACCCCGTAGGCCTGAGCGCGGCGCTGTCTTGTGTTCGGCCGGGTCACCTCTCCCATGTCGAGAAAGTTGGAGCCGGGCTCGACCAAGAACCCGAGCGTTGCCGGAAGCATGGCGGCATCGACGAACTGACCGCGGTTGGTGCGCTCACGGGCGTAGAGCGCAGCCAGGATGCCCTGCACGGCAAAGCTGCCGGCCAGTAGATCGGAGAATGCGGGACCCACGGGATACGGCTCCCCGACGTCGAGGATCTGGCTGTACATGCCACTCATCGCGGAGATGACCGTGTCGTAGGCGGGACGGTCGGCGTACGGCCCCGTGGCCCCGAATCCGGTGATGGCGCAGTAGATCAGTCGCGGGTTGGCACCGCTCAGAATGTCATAGCCGAGCCGAAGCCGATCCATTACCCCCGGACGGAAGTTCTCGAGCACGACGTCGGCACCTGCCGCTAGCCGGAGGAAGACCTCTCGGCCTGCTTCGCTCTTCAGGTCGAGCGTCACACCGCGCTTGTTCCGGTTGTAAGCAGCGAATTGCGGGCTATAGGGGCGATCACCCGACTGCCAATAGCGCATCGGATCGCCCCGAGCTGGGTCTTCGATCTTGATCACGTCGGCGCCCATCTCGCCGAGCGCTTTGCCCGCCACCGGCGCCGCGATATAGCGCGACAGCTCCAGCACGCGGACGCCGGCGAGGGGCCCGGCCGTCATCGGACCCCCGCAGGTACCGTGTCGCGGATCACGTCGCCGTTGAGCCGGATCCGCTCATAGATCGGTATCGCCCTGGCCACCAGGGCATACACCG
>JBFIXI010000038.1:0-39820 GCA_041605955.1 Acidimicrobiia bacterium | reverse complement strand
CGCTCCAAGTCAACCTGCCGGTGATCTACGCCAAGAAGTACATCGGCGCCGGCAGGCGCCACACGTTCGCTCGCGAGGTCGCCTCACCCACGAAAGGGACCGAATACCGCGTGGAAGTGTCGCGCCGCGTGCTGGAGCCCGGGGCCCGGGTCGCCGTCATCGACGACTTTCTCGCCGGGGGCCGCACTGCCGAGGCGCTCGGGGAGATCGCCCTGGAAGCCGGGTGCCGCCCGGTTGGCTTCGCGTTCGCCATCGAGAAGTCTTACGCGCCGGGAAGGGCGCGGCTCGAGAGGCACGGATGGCTGGTCAGCTCGCTCGTCAGGGTGGCTGCGATCGCCGCCGGAACGATCCGTTTCGTCGATGATTGATCTGGCGGCTCGGGCCGCCGCCGTACGCGCCGTCTACAACGAGTGCTTCGGCTGCGGCCTGAACAACCCGATCGGCCTGCACCTCGACGGATTCTCGCTCGATGGCAGCGAGCTCACTGTCACGTTCAGTCCCCGCCCTGATTACTGCGGGTTTGCCGGAATGCTCCATGGCGGAATCGTCGCTTCGCTTCTGGACGAGACGATGGCCTGGACTGCAATGATGATCGAGGGCACCTATGTGGTGACTGCCAACCTTCAGCTCAGATACCGAAACCCGGCGCCGACCACCGCCCGATATGAGCTGCGGGGCCGGATCGTCGAACGTCGTGGGCGCCGCCTCCGCATCGAAGCCCGGGCCGAGGTCGAAGGCGCGGTGATCGCCGAAGCGGCCGGGCTCTTCTTGGCCACCGAGCCCGTCACCGACTAATGCACCGGGGGCGCCTGCTGCTGGTTCTCGCCGCCGCTCTGGGCGCACTGTCGATCCCGCTGCCGTTCCTGTCTGCCGAGGCCATCGACGACGTTGCCGGCGCCGACGCTGGTGGCTGGCTGGCATTGGCCGCGCTGGGTGGGGCCGCGCTGGTGGCCCTCACCGGCGACCGCCGCGACAACCTGACCGGACTGGCAGCGGTCGCCGCCGGTGCGGCGGTCACCCTGGCGGTGGTGGTCACCGGGGCCCTCGTGATCGATGCAGTTCTCGCCGCAAGAGAGGCGGTCGCCGCCGGAGTCGGTGGTGCCGTTGGTCCCGGACTATGGCTGCTGGCAACCGCGAGCGGCGCAGGCGCCGCCGGTGTCGTAGTGGGAATGAGCCGGCGGCTCAGCTAGCGAGGGTGAGGATCACGATCGTGCCCAACGCGAAGTAGGCGAATCCGCCGACGACCTGCCAAAAGGCCCGGGGATTCGCCTCAGGGCGCAGCCCTCTGCGGAGCCGCTCCTTGGGGTCCATACGTTTGCCGAATACCTGGCGGCGCAACTCCTCCGGGTCGTCATGCTCGGCGCTCCCCTCTGGACGGCGCAGCTCGCTGCCGAACATGGTCCCCAAGGCTCCAACGCCGAGGTTGGCGTAACCTCCGCCCGCCACTCCCCCGGACAGCAGCATGACCGTGCCGAGCCCAATCATCGAGTATCCGAGGCCGCTGGCGAAGCTGTGACCGGAGATCGCGATGACCACAACACCGACTACGGCCGATAGGGCGATGCCGATCCCGAATAGCGCCAGATAATCCGGCATCCGGTCCCGCAGTGGCATTTGGTCGCCGTCTGGAGCGTGCCGGTCGGGAGTAGGGCGGTCTGGGGACTGGCGGTCGGCAGCCATCGCAGCAGATCAGGCGGGCTGCCCCGGGGCGCGCCGTTCCTCCAAGTAACGGAGGAGACGCACCAGCAGCCCGATCGTGAACACCAAAGCCAGGATGGCCAGCAACAAGCCCACAACCAGCTCGAAGCCGACGAAATAGGAGGTTGGGCAGCGTCCGAACCCTTCGGCGCACAGCCCCCACCCGGTGCCGCCGGAGCGAAGGTCGAGCAACACGAATAGCGGCACCAGCGCCAGGCCCACGATGGCGGCGATCAAGACGCCGATGAGGAAGCGAATCACGATCACAGGACCAGGGTAATCCAGGTCCAGCCCTGCGTTGGAGGTGTGCGGTGGGAGCTGTAATCGGAGACGCCGGGCGGCGTGCTACTTACACGAATGTGATTCGCTCGCTACGATGATGTCTAGCCGTGGGCTGGTCAGCTCGACCTGCTGTCTGCCCCGGCCGCTTCCCCGGCCAGCAGCCAACCACGCGACCAACCACGCCACCAACCATACGACCAAGCAACCAGACGACCAGCAACCTATCACCGAAGGGAAGTAGCTGATGAGGCAGTACCTCGATCTCCTGCAGGACGTACTCGACAGCGGGTCCGCCAGGTCGGATCGAACGGGTACGGGCACCGTGGCCACGTTCGGCCGGCAGACCCGCTACGACCTCGCCGCCGGCTTCCCCCTCGTGACCACGAAGAAGATCCACCTCAAGTCCGTGATCCACGAGCTGCTCTGGTTCCTTTCGGGAGACTCGAACGTGCGCTACCTGCGAGAGAACGGCGTCCGTATCTGGGATGAATGGGCCGACCCCGACACCGGCGACCTCGGCCCCATCTACGGCGTTCAATGGAGGTCGTGGCGGGGCCCGGAAGGGCGCACACTCGATCAGATCCAGCGGGTGATCGACCAAATTCGAACCAGCCCCCATTCTCGCCGGCACATCGTGTCGGCTTGGAATGTCGCCGATCTGGAAGAGATGGCGCTTCCGCCGTGCCACACCCTGTTTCAGTTCTTCGTCGATGGGGAGCGGCTCAGCTTGCAGCTCTACCAGCGCAGCGCCGACCTGTTCCTCGGAGTGCCGTTCAACATCGCGTCCTATTCGCTGCTCCTCCAGATGGTCGCCCAGGTGACCGGCTATCGCCCGGGAGAGTTCATCCACACCCTGGGGGATGCGCACATCTACAACAACCACCGGCAGCAGGTGAGCGAACAGCTAGCGCGGGAGCCGCGACCGCTGCCCCAGATGGTTCTCAACCCGCACGTCGAAGACCTCTTCGGCTTCCGCTATGAGGACTTCACGCTGCGCAACTACGACCCCCATCCGGCGATCAAGGCGATGGTCTCCGTCTGAGTGATCGAGTCGTGATCGTCTTGGTTGCCGCCGTGGGGCGCAACCGCGTAATCGGGAGCGGTGGCCGGCTCCCCTGGTCGCTCCCGGACGACCTCCGCCGCTTCCGACGCATCACACTCGGCAAACCGGTGGTGATGGGCCGAGCAACGTTCGAGTCGATTGGTCGGCCGCTTGCGGAGCGCACCAACATCGTGCTCAGCCGACGGCCCGATTGGTCGGCGGCCGGTGTCAGCGTGGCAGGAGGTCCCACAGAGGCAGTCGACCTCGCCTCTCGCTTCCACGGGCCGGACGCTGAGATTTGCGTCATCGGCGGGGCCCAGGTCTACTCGCTGTTCATCGACAACGCCGACCGGCTGGAGCTGACGCTCGTCGATGCCAGCCCGCCGGGTGACGCCCACTTCCCAGAATGGGATCCGCAGGACTGGCACACGGTGTTCAGCGAGAGCCATCCGGGCCCGCCCGCCTTCGAATTCCGGACGCTGGTGCGACGACGCAATCGCGCCTAGCCGAGAGGGATTCGCAGCACCAAAGCGCCCTCTTCGACACTCCACGAGGCCCTGCCGACGAGCGAATAGTCGAGATAGTCCAGCTCAGCTTGCTCGACGAATGCCTTTCGACCGGGTCCCTCTATGGGCGGGATCCCCCGATCCTTCACCGCGGCGGCTCGTTCCCGAAACCGCGCCAAGAACTCGTCAACGTCTAGCTGTGCCACATGCATCCTTTCGGCGCCGGTGTCGTTCTCGATACGCTACCGCTTCGGGTCACGGCCTTCGCCATGGCTAGCCTCCGCGCATGCTCGATCACAAGCTGGTCATAGTGTCCGGCAAAGGCGGCGTCGGCAAGTCTGCAGTGTCCGTCGCGCTCGCATTGCGGGCGCAGCGTGCCGGGAAGCAGGTGCTGGTTGCCGCCCTGACGGACGAGGTCGGCACTGCGATCCACTTCGGCGCCGATCGACTCGGCTACCAGCCGGCCCTGTTTCACGGCGACATCGAGGCCATGGCAGTCGACCGGGGCGCAGCTCTCGACGAGTACCTCCACGTACAGCTCCGCGTCCCGCGGGCGGCGCCGACCAAGACACTCGTACGAGCCATGCAGGTGCTGGTCGACACGGCCCCCGGCATCCGCGAGGTGATCTCAATGGGCAAGCCGATCTTTGACACGTGGGCCGGCCGCCACGACTTGGTGATCGTCGATGCCCCACCGCTGGGGCAGCTGATGTCCTACCTGCGGGCGCCGGAGGTGGTAGCCAAACTGGTGCCCACCGGAGCGATCAAGGACCAGGCGGGCCGCATGGCGCGTGAGCTCGCCGACTCGGAGCGCTCGGCGCTGGTGCTGGTAACCACCCCGGAGGAGCTGCCGGCGTTGGAGACGGCGCAAGCGCTTGCGGAGCTGGCGGCCGAGCCGGTGATAAAGGTGGCCGCGGTGATCGCCAATCGAGTGCTCCCGGAGCTCGACATCGACCCGGCTCGGCTGGCCGCGGTGGACGCCCGCCCCGCCACCGAGGCCGCTTTCCACCACATCGGGCTTCTCGAGGAACAGCACGCCGCCCTCGAAATGCTCCCCGTGGACACGAGCCTGCCGTACCTGTTCGGGGTGCACACCCCGTCAGAAGTGGCCGCCCTGCTGGCCGATGCCTGGGAAGACGCGCTGTGAGCCAAGCCCGCATCATCATCGTCACTGGAGCAGGCGGCGTCGGCAAGACCACCTTGTCGGCTGCCATTGGGGCCGCCCTGGCGCGGCGCGGCATCCGCACCTTGGTGCTGACCGTGGATCCGGCCCGGCGGCTCGCCGACGCCCTGGGCATCTCGCTGAACGACGGCGGCACCAACCGGCCGACGCCGGTGCCCGGGTTGCCCGGCTTGGACGCGGTGATGATCGACGTGACCGCATCGTGGGAAGCGATCACCCGGCGTCATAGCGATCCCGACGTGGCGGATCGACTGGTCGACAATCCCTACTTTCGAGCCATCGCCGATCGCTTCCCGGCCGCTCAGTCGTATGCCGCCGGCGAGCAGGTTGCCGAGTTCGCCCAAAGTGGCGCCTGGGAGCTGGTGGTGGTCGACACTCCCCCGGCGGCCGGCGGCCTCGATTTCTTCACGGCGCCGCGCCGAATGCGCGATCTCGTCGGGGGACGGCTGCTGCGGTGGCTAACGGGAGCACACATACCGGGTCGGCGGCTGCTGTACCGAGCCACCGCCCGGCCGATGCTGCGACTCACCGACATGGTTCTGGGAAGTGCACTGCTAGAGGAGATCGCGGAGTTCCTGCTCGACCTGCGGGCCCTCTACGACGGGCTCTCGGCTCGCGCCGCCGACATCGATCGCCTCCTCAGCGGCTCCGATGTATACGTCGCCACGACTGATGCGCCCGGGCCGGTCCGAGAGGCCAACCGCTTCTTCGTACACCTCCCGGACGTCGACGTCAGACCAAGCGCGCTCATCTTCAATCGGTCGCTCCCCGAGCGATGGATCACCGCACGCGGCCCCAAGGGCAACGCGCGACAGGACCAGGCGCTGCGGGAGAACCTCCGCCGCTGGGCCGTCGAGGCGCGACGCAACCGCGACGCCCGGGTTGCGATGGCGGCCCGCCTGCAGATACCCATGGCCACCGTGCCCTGGTTGCGCCACCCGCCCAACTCCGTCACCGAGCTGGCCGATCTCGTGTCCCAATCCGAGGGTCTCGAGAACGTCCTTGACCGTTAGTGGAGAACTTCGCGACTTTGGCCGTGTCCCAATTCCGGAATGGTTGGGATCTTCAGCGCCGCTAAGTCATCAATAGCTGCCACTCAGGGCCGATATATGGGGTTGACGACCCGCAAGTCCCCCGAGGCGGTCGAGGTGGAGAACAAAGAGCCGAGTCCGGCATGGTGGCGCCATGGCCACTTAGTGGCCGGGGTGGTCATGGCCGTCCTGGCAATGTTCGCCGTCACCGCGCTCCAGTTTCGCTCCACCGACACTCGCCAGGCCGCCGGATCGGTCCTCGCCCTCGCCTTCGACGTCAACGACGCGCTGGCCTCGGAAGCAGCTCCCGAGGCAATCGCTGCGTTGCACATGAAGCTCCTGGCGGCGATCGAGGACGGTCCGATTGCGGCCGATATCGAACGGTGGCGCACCACGCTGGCGGAGAGTGGAACGAGCGCCTTCTCCGGCGATGTCGCTGCCACCGATACGTATGTAGCGGCGTTGCGGGAGGTCTACGGCGCCGTGGACCATCACGCCCGGCTGTCCGTCGTCCGTATTCAGCAGATCCAGATGGGCGTGGTGGCCGCTGCCGCCATCATCCTCATACTCCTGATCCGCAGTGTTGCCGCCCGCCGCCAACCCGAGATCAAGTCACGCCGCGCCCGGGCCAAGCATCCCGCCCAGATCGACCCGCTCACCGGGCTCGGCCGCATCGACACGGTCCGCCAACGGCTCGCCGAGCACCTCGAAACCAGTAAGCCCGGGGCCGGATTCATCGGCCTGCTGGTCGTCGGCGTACAGCCGGAGCACGAGCACTTCCTTCCCCTCACCCGAGCCCATCTCGATGCTTCGCTCCTCGAGACGACTCGCCGGCTGCGCGACACGGTGCGCGCCACCGACACCATCGCCCGCCTGGCTCGCGACGAGCTCGCGGTGGTACTGCCATCTTCACATCGCGTCGAGGATCCGGGCCGCGTCGCCAGCAAGGTGCTGGGGGCGCTCGAGGGAGCTATCGAGCTCGCCGACGTCCGGATTCTCCCGAACCCCAGGGTCGGGATAGCCATCGCCCCGCTCGATGCGGTCACGCCGGACGGCCTGATCCAACGGGCGCGCCTGGCCCGCCGTGCCGCCAGCGACGCGCCCGCGGCGGTGTACCGCTCATACAGCGACGACCTGGCGCCGCGCGAGCTCGGACCCCTGGAAATGGCCGAGGACCTCAGGGCCGCCCTGAGCCTGGGCGACGGCCAGCTGTGGGTCGCCTATCAACCCAAGATCGATCTCACGAGCGAACGAGTGGTTGGGTTCGAGGCGCTGGCCCGTTGGGATCACCCGCGCCTCGGCAGCATCTCCCCCGCCAAGTTCATCCGGGTTGCCGAGGAAAGCGACCTGATACTCGAGCTCGGCGCTTGGGTGCTGGACCAAGTCTGCGCTCAGCTGGCTACGTGGCACGATCTGCCCCACGACCCAATGCCGGTATCGGTCAACGTCTCGAGCCGACAATTCCAAGATCCGAGCCTCGCCGCGATCATCGAGGAGACACTCACCAAACACGGCATCCCGGCGCGGTTGCTGGAGCTCGAGTTGACGGAGGGCATTCTGCTGGAGGACCGCCAAGAGGTGATCGCGATGATGAACGACCTCAGCGACCTCGGGGTGACGATCGCGGTCGATGACTTCGGGACCGGCTATTCCGCGCTGAGCTATCTGAAACACTTCCCCATCGACGTATTGAAGATCGATCGCTCCTTCATTCGAGATCTCCACGACGACGACGGCGACGAGGCCATCTCGACGGCGATCATCTCGATGGCGCACTCGCTCGCCCTCCAGGTGGTGGCGGAAGGCGTCGAAACCCCCGAACAGCTGAACGTGCTGCGAACACTGGGATGCGACGCGGCTCAGGGCTACTACTTCGCCCATCCTGCGCCGCCGGCCGAGATCGTCCATCGTGCGGCGGTCTAGGGCTGCCAACCCGGCCACCGGCTCCAATCAACCTACCGCGCTGGGACCGAGCAGCTCGCGCAGCTCGGCAAAGAGCGCCGACCGGGGCTCGACCCGATAGTCGTCGCCGAGCCGGATCACCTTCTCCGTCCCGGCTGCAACCATGTGAAGGTAGACGCTGGCCGACCCGGGATGGTTGGCGATGACCCCCCGCAGGCGATCAACCATGTTCTTGGAGAGACGGTTGGCGGCGACGCGCAACCGCACCATGTCCTCCTCGGCCAACTCCGGCTCCCGCACCTCCTGGGCAATGAATTTCACGTCGTCGCCGCGATGATCGACCCGACCGGTGACCACCACGACGGCGTCCTCCCGCACGAAGGGTCCATATTCGGCTACTGCCCTCGGAAACAGGACGACCTCGGTGGAACCCTGCAGATCCTCCAAAACGAAGAACAACATCGGATCACCGCCCCGCGTATAGCGACGGGTGATTCCAGAGATGATCCCGCCGATGGTTGCCTGTGACTTGTCCTCTCGCTCCCACAGGCCCGGCAGAGTCGTCGTACACAGGTCGCTGAGCGCCTTCTCCACCCCCAGCAGAGGATGGTCCGACACATAGAGGCCCAGCATCTCCTTCTCGAACTGAAGACGCTTACGCCTG
Source organism: Acidimicrobiia bacterium (assembly GCA_041605955.1). Lineage (GTDB taxonomy): Bacteria > Actinomycetota > Acidimicrobiia > Spongiisociales > UBA5794 > JAHEJX01. The sequence goes on along the minus strand of JBFIXI010000038.1, from coordinate 31,512 downwards.
TCCCATTCGCTGTCCGGGATCTCGACGGCAACCTCGGCTACCTCGGAGCCGGCGCCGCCGAACAAGCTGAACTGTCCCATCTCTTCTGCCCGGCGGCGGGCCACAGTCGCGTCGAGCATGTCGAGGTAGCGCTCGATGAGGCCCCGCCGCGAATGTCCCAGTGAATCGAACCCGCCGGCCTTGATGAGCGACTCGACGGTGCGCTTGTTGAGCACGTTCAGATCCACCCGATCGATGAAGTCCTGGAAGCTCGTATATGGACCGTTCTTCTCGCGCTCCGTGATGATCAGCTCCACGACCCCCTCGCCGACGTTGCGCACCGCCGACAAACCAAACGTGATCTGCCCGTCGATCGCGGCGAAATCCATCTCCGACCGGTTCACATCCGGCACCAGAACTCGCAGGCCCATCGAGCGACACTCATGCAGGTACAGCGCAGTGCGATCCTTGTCGCGCTTCGAAGCCGTCAGCAACGCCGCCATGTACTCGGCCGGATAATGCCGCTTCAACCAGGCCGTTTGGTAAGCGACCAGGGCATAGGCGGCGGAGTGGCTTCGATTGAAGCCGTAGCCGGCGAAATGCTCGATAAAGCCGAACAGCTCCTTGCCGAGCTCCTCCGGATGGCCCTGAGCGACGCAGCCGGCGACGAACTTCTCCTCCTGCTGGCGCATCACACTCGGGATCTTCTTGCCCATCGCTTTGCGCAGCATGTCGGCCTCGGCCATCGTGAAGCCGGCCATGGCCCGGGCCGCCTGCATCACCTGCTCCTGATAGACCATGATCCCGAACGAGCCTTCGAGGATCGGTTCCAGGTCACGATGGAGGTACTCGACCGCCGAGCGCCCGTTCTTGCGATCGGCGTACTCGGTGTGCATGCCGGCGCCTAGGGGTCCGGGCCGATAGAGCGCGTTGAGAGCGATCAGATGCTCGAACTCCTCGGGACGCAGGTTGCGCATGAGGGCACGCATCGGGCCGCCCTCGAATTGGAATACCCCCATCGAGTCGCCCGCCTGCAACATCTCGTAGACCGCCGGATCGTCGAGCGGCACAGCATCGATATCGACCCGCTCTCCGGTGGTCCGCTCAATGAGCTCGAGGGCGCGTTCGATCGTCGCCAGGTTGCGCAAGCCGAGGAAGTCCATCTTGAGGAGTCCGAGCTCCTCGACGGCGTGCATCTCGTACTGGGTGACGATCTCGGTGTCTTCGCCTTTGCGCTGCACGGGGACGATCTCCGTCAGCGGCACCGGCGAGATCACGACGGCGGCGGCATGAATCGAATCCTGGCGGCGGAGGCCCTCGAGACCGCGGGCGGTGTCGACTACTTCCCGAACCGCATCGTCCGCCGCATAGAGCTCTCTCAGCCCGGCGGCGCCGATGTACCAGTCCTTGACGGTGGCGGCGGCATCCTGGTCAGGCGACTCGAGACATTGGGTGAGCGTTGCTTCCCGACCCAGTATCGGCGGAGGCATCAGCTTGGCCACCTTGTCGCCGAGACCGTAAGGATGCCCGAGAACCCGCGCCGCGTCGCGAATCGCCTGCCTACCCTTGATCGTGCTGAAGGTGATGATCTGGGCGACGTGGTCGCTTCCATAGCGGGCGGCGCAGTACTTGATGACGTCGCTGCGATAGCGCTCATCGAAGTCCATGTCGATGTCCGGCATCTGGCGTCGTCCCGGGTTGAGGAAACGCTCGAAGATGAGGCCGTACTCGAGCGGATCGAGCTTGGTGATGCCGAGGCAGTAGGCGATGATCGAGCCGGCCGCGCTGCCCCTACCCGGCCCGGTGCGGATGCCCTGCTCGGTGGCGTGCCGGATCAGATCCCACACGATGAGGAAGTACGACGCGAATCCCATGTCGTCGATCACTCGCAGCTCGTAGTCGACGCGGTCGGCAACATCGGCCGTAAGCGGCTCGCCGTAACGCGACTTGGCGCCCTCGACTACCAGATGGCGTAGGTAGCTGCTCTCGCTGTAGCCGTCGGGAACGGGGAAATGCGGCAGGAGAATCCGGCCGAAGTCGAGGGCGACATCGGCGCGCTCTGCGATCAGGAGCGTGTTGTCACACGCCCCGGGGAAGTCCTCCGACGGAAACAGGGCGCGCATCTGGCTGGCCGACTTGACGTAGAACTCGTGCGACTCGAACTTGAACCGGTCCGCATCCGATCTATTGGCACCCGTCTGGATGCACAGCAGGACGTCGTGGGTGTCCGCCTCGGCCGCATACGTGTAGTGGCTGTCGTTGGTGGCCAACAGCGGGGCATCGATCCGATCCGCGATGGAGACCAGGTCCTCCATGATGGCCGATTGAGCTGCGATGCCGTGGTTCTGCAGCTCGATGAAAAAGCTCTCCCGCCCAAAGATGTCCTGGTACATGGCGGCGGCGGCTACCGCAGCGTCGAAGTCGCGCACCTGATCACGGTTGCCCTCCTCGGTGGATGCGTCCGGTGCCAGCAGCTGGGGCACGTGACCGCCGAGACAACCCGAAGTGGCCACGATCCCCTCGCTGTGCTCTGCGAGCAGCTCCGCATCCATGCGCGGCTTGTAGTAGAAGCCCTCCAGGTAGGCCTGTGAGGCGAGCGCCATCAGATTGCGGTACCCGGTCTCGGACGTCGCCAACAGATTCATGTGATAGCGAACGTCCTGGCGCCGCGGCGGACGGTCGAGGCGGGAGCCGGGTGTGACGTATGCCTCAATGCCGATCAACGGCTTCACCCCGGCGGCCCGTGCCGCCCTGGAGAAGTCGACGACCCCGTACATCACCCCGTGATCGGTGATGGCCACTGCGGGCTGGCCATCACCAGCGACGGCCGTGACGAGGTCGTTGACTCGGGCGGCCCCGTCGAGCATCGAGAACTCGGTGTGAACGTGCAGATGGGCAAAGCTATCGGCCACGTATCCTCCGGCCCGACGAGGTACTACAAACTACATCAATGTAATCCGGCAGGCTATAGCGCGAAAACGATGACTAGCCGGACCCTCGGCCGTCGTGCCGAGGACGCCCGGTTGCTCTCTTGCCCTTGTCCGCCGCGACGGCGGCCTTCTTGGCGGCGACGTCACCTCGAGCCGGTGACCCGTCCGATTGTGGCGGCGCCCCACCGGATCCAGTCCCGAGTGGCGGCCGCTTCTTCGGAGCCGGCGTCTGCGACCCAACCGACCGCGCGGAGCTCCCACCTTGTGTGTCGGCGGAGCCGGCGAGTGTTGCGCTCTTCGCCGTCTTGGACGACGCGGTCCGCGGCGCGTCCTTCGACTTCGTCTCGGAGCGCGGCCTCTCCGCTTGGGTCCCCTTCGCTTGGGCCGCCTTCGCTTGGGCCGTCCTGCGCCCGCGCTTCTTGGCAGGCTTGCGGGCCAACGTCAGCAGCTCCTCGAATGAAGCCTGTATGGCCGCGACGAGCTCGTCGAGATCTTCCAGCACGTCGTAATCGGCATTGAAGCCCCACGAAACCTCGCCGTCGTAGCTGAAGAGGGCGATGCCGACACCATGACCGTGCCACAACGGCACCAGCGGATATTGCCGGATCAGCTTCGCGCCGAGCAGATACAGCGGGAACTGTGGACCGGGTACGTTGGTCACGGTCAAGTTGAACGGGCGAGCCCCGGTCGCCAGCCGACTGGCCAGCGAGACGAGCGTCGCCGGGGTCCCCGCGCTCATCCGCACCAGCGAAGCTGCCCCCAGCGCTTGATCGGTCTCCTTGAGCTTCCGAGTCTCCTCCTGGACCGCCTCGAGGCGCTTCACCGGGTCGGACTCCCCGACCGGCAACGAGACGAGCCACATCGCCACCTGATTGCCGAGCGTGCCGCGCTCGCTCGGTGACCGCACGCTGACCGGTGCCATGGCCCGGAAGTCGATGTCGGCCATCTCGAAGCCGCGGACATCGCGCAGGAAATGGCGGACCCCACCGGCAACTGTGGCCAGGATCACGTCGTTGACGCTTCCCCCGAAAGCGTTCTTGACCTCTTTGACTTCATCGAGCGGCGTCCCCAACGTGCCGAACCGCCGGTTGGGCCCGATCGTGCCATTGAGCGGCGTCTTGGTCGCTTGGGTGAGCCAACCCGAGCTCAACGAGTTGCGCATCGCCCTGACCCGGCGCGCGCCCTGAAGAGCCAACGACCGCACATCTGCCGACAGGGTTTGCACCGACCGGAGCGCCGCAGCGGCTCGTCCGGCACGGCGGGCTGCCTCGCTGATGAGGAACTCCGCGCCCGAGGGTGTATCTCTGGCTTCGTAAGGGGGCCCCGGCTCGAAGTCGTCCGTGGGCGCCAGGTTGAGCATCACCGCCATGAGATCGACGCCCGAGATACCGTCGATCATGGCGTGGTGGATCTTGGTGATGATGGCGAAGTTGTCGCCTTCTAGCCCCTCGACCACGTTCAGCTCCCAGAGCGGCTTGGAGCGATCGAGCTGCTGCGAACTCAATCGACCCATCAGAGCCTCGAGCTGCTCGAAGGAGCCGGGGCGGGGAAGGCTGCTGTGGCGAATGTGATAGTCGATGTTGAAGTGAGCGTCGTCGACCCACACCGGGTAGCGCTCCAGAGGGACGTAAGCCAGATGCTGGCGGTAGCGGGGCACCAGGTGGAGCCGGGACTCGATGAACGACTTGATGCGGGCCACATCGATACCCCCATCGGGCAGTGTCAAGGCGCCGGCCTCGAAGATCAGCATTGCAGCCACGTGGAAGTGGGTGTTACGGCTCTCCAAGGCCAGAAAGGAGTTGTCGAGGAACGAGAGTCGCTCGTAATGGACGCTCATGCTGTTTCCACTCTGTCGGCGGGCGGGAGCAGGCGGCTCCCAGCCTAGGAGCCTGGGCCTAACTCGTGATCAGGTACCGATTCTGCAATCGCCCCCTCCTCGGGGGCGCCCAGCTGATCGAGACTGCTCTGCAGATCGACGGGGAGCGGCGACCGCACCACTACCGGCTCAGCGGTCGCGGGAAGCCCTGGGTCCCGAAACCGCAACACACTGGCATGAAGCCACACCCGGCCCGGATCGGCCCGGTGGTCGCTTCGACCTCCGTAGGTCTTGTCGCCCACGATCGGCGCACCGATCGAAGCGAGGTGCACGCGAATCTGATGGGTGCGACCGGTCTCGAGGCGGACCTCCAGCAGCGTGGCGTCATGCCACGAGGCCAGCCGGCGATAGTGCGTCCGGGCGAACCTGCCATCGTGACGCAAGGCCATCTTGGTGGGATGACCGGGATCGCGCCCGATCGGTGCCTCCACGGTCCCCGTCGCCGGCTCGAGTCGGCCGGTCACCAATGCGTGATACGTGCGCTCGATGTCACGGCGCTTCAGTTGAGCCTGGAGCGCCGTGTGGGCATCCGCCCGCCGAGCCACGATCAGCAATCCGGATGTGTCGCGGTCGAGCCGGTGCACCAGACCCCAGCGGTATTCGTCGCTGAGCCCAGCCAGCTCCGGGTAGTGGTGGATCAGCACGTTGACCAGTGTGTCATCGCGATGGCCGGCACCGGGGTGCACGACGAGGCCTGCCGGCTTTTCGACGACCAGGCAGTGCGGCGATTCGTAGACGACCTGCAGCGGCCGATCCAGCGGCCGGGGCCCGGGATCGGCAGACGGTCGCACCACGATCAGCCGGGTACCGGCCGATAGCCGCTGCGCCGGTGCTAGAGGGATGCCGCCGCTCTTCACCTCAGAGCGATCCACGGCGCGCCGTGCCGCGGCACGGCTGATATCGAGCAACGTCGCGACTATCCGGTCGGCTCGCTGCCCATCGAGCTCCGCCGGCACCACGAGCTCGTGCCTAGTGGCGCCATCCGGCTCACGGGGCAGGCTCACGGTCAAACAGCGCAGTAGCCGCTTCATCATCGGCGATAGCGGCCGCCGCGTCGTCCTCCGGCTGGTTGAAGAACGCAGATAGCAGCATGAGGACGACCCCCACGGATATGGCACTGTCGGCGACGTTGAAGGTCGGCCAGAAGGACAGGTCGATGAAATCGACGACGGCGCCGTCGAGAAAGCCATCGCTGCGAAAGATGCGGTCGGCGAAGTTGCCGAGGGCGCCACCCATGATCAGCGCCAAAGCAAAGCGATCTACCGGCAGCGCCACTTTCGGCAGGAGAGAGGCAATCAAGACCGCAACCGCGGCGGCTACTACCGCCAGCCAGGCTCCTCCGCCGGTGAAGGACGAGAACGCCGCCCCCGGATTGCGCGTCAACCGCAGTTGCAACACATCGCCCCAGATGGAGATCGGCCCGTCGCTGAGGGCGGCCACGGCCCATACTTTGGTCGCTTGATCAACCGCGACCACCACCGCCGCCACCAACAGACCGGTGCGAGTAGCCGTATTGATCAGGTCGCGCCTTCGACGGTTGTCGTTGCGTATGGAAGCGCTTCGAGCCGGGCTACTGGAATCGGCTTACCGGTTCGTTCACAGATCCCATACAATCCTTTGGCCATACGGTCCTCGGCATGCTTGACCTTCTCGAGCAGATCGCGAGCGTTTTGCTGCAGCGAGAGATCCATTTTGATCTCTGCCGCAATGGTCCCCCCGTCCGCGTTGTCGGGATCGCTGAACTCGGACCCAGTAGTGGCCAACCGGCTGGTCTCGAGCTCCTCATCGAAGGTTGCGATGATGTCTTCGAGCCGCTCCCGTTCTTCTTGCAGCTTCTTGGCAAGACGATCCAACGTGGATTTCGCCAGTTTGCGAGCCATCTCACCTCCTCTGGCGAAGAGAACATAGCAGTGCTCGCGGCCTAGTCCTGACCGATCCCGAGTCGAGACGCTATCGCGTGTAAGTCGGTGCTGTCGACGCGAACTCGCTTTCGCCGGCTGCGGAAGCCTCTCACCAGGGTCACATCGCATCCCAGGCGACGTGCCAAAAACCGCACCAACGCCCGGTTGGCGTCACCATGAGCGGCGGGGGCCGCAACCCGAACTCGCACCGCTTCGTCGTGGATGCCGGCGAGCGCGGTGCGATTGGCGCCGGGCACAACCCACAGATCGAGGAGCATGCCGTCGCCTTCGAGGCGCAGAGGCAGGCTGTCGCCCATGCACGCAAGCTAGTCAGCTAGTCACCTAGTCACCGAGTCAGAATGAGACAGGGCGAGCTGCGCGACCCCGGTCTCGTCAACGACGGGTATCATCGTGGCGAGCTGCGACGAGGACGCACCCCGGCGGGACCTCGGTATACAGAGAGCCGGCGATGGTGAGATGCCGGCAATCCGTCCGTCGGGGACATCACCTCTGAGCTGCGAGAAGAACGGAAGCTGGCGCTTCTCATTAGACCTCGCCGGGTCTCCGCCGCACGGGAGCAACGAAGTGGCTGCCGGCAGGCGGCAAACCGGGTGGTACCGCGGGAGCACCTCTCGTCCCGGGCCGACCGTAACTGATCGCCCGCCGACCCAAGGACAATCGCGTGACCGACTCGGACTCCCTGGTTCCCAGCCCCTTCGCGCGCGTGGAGCCCCATCTGGACATCGCACTGCTAGAGGGGCGGATTCTCGGCCTGTGGGACGAGTTGAACGCGTTCCAGACCTCGGTGGAGTTCCGCGACCCCGAGTCGGAGTACACCTTCTACGACGGGCCCCCCTTCCCCACTGGAAGTCCCCATTACGGCAATCTGCTGGCAGGTGTCATCAAGGACATCGTGCCGCGCTACTGGACCATGCGAGGCCATCGCGTCGAGCGCCGGTTTGGGTGGGACACCCACGGCCTCCCCATCGAGATGGAGGTGCAGAAGAAGCTCGGATTGGCCGGACCTCGACAGATAGAGGAGTTCGGAGTCGCCGAATTCAACGAGGCCTGCCGCCGTGTGGTCCAAGCGAACACCGAGCGCTGGGAGTACATCACTCGCCGTCTCGGGCGCTGGATCGATTTCGAGAATGACTACAAGACGATGGACGTGGAGTTCATGGAGTCCGTGTGGTGGGTGTTCCGCGGATTGTGGGATCGCGGCCTCGTCTATCAGGACTTCAAGGTGGTTCCCTATTCCTGGGCGGCGGGCACTCCCTTGTCGAACTTCGAGCTGAATCTCGGAGGCTACAGGGACATCGAAGACCCCTCGATAACGGTCCGGCTCGAGGCCACCGCCGACCACGGGCCGGTGGTCGCCGGCGACTGGTTCCTGATTTGGACGACGACGCCCTGGACCCTTCCGGGCAACCTGGCCATCGCCGTGGGCGAGGAGATTCGCTACGTGCGCGTCGCCGACGAAGGAGAGCACTATTGGATCGCCGAGCCGCTGGTGACGTCGGTCTGGAAGGAAGGTGACGTGGCGGTTGTCGCCTCTGCCACCGGCGCCGAGCTGCTGGGGGCTCCGTACCGCCCGCCGTTCGATCATTTCTCGGAGCAGAGAGCGCGCGGCGCGTTTGTGCTGATTCCATCTCCCGACGTGAGCACCGCAGAGGGTACGGGGCTGGTTCACATGGCTCCGGCCTACGGCGAATCCGACTTCTTGGCCTTTCAGACGGTCGGCATCGAGGCCTTCGTCGACCCGGTCGATCTCGAGGCGCGCTTCACCGCCGAGGTACCTGAGGTGGCAGGCGAGTTCGTCAAGGACGCGGACAAGACGCTCGTTCGCCTCTTGAAGGAACGAGGTCTCCTGGTGCACTCCGGCCGGATCGTGCATTCCTACCCCTTCTGCTGGCGCACGGACACTCCACTGATCTACAAGGCCATCCCCAGCTGGTACGTGCGAGTCGAGTCGTTCAAGGATCGGATGGCCGACCTGAACAAGAAGATCTGGTGGGTGCCTGATTATGTGGGCGAGCGCCGCTTTGGCAATTGGCTGAGCGAGGCGCGGGACTGGGCGGTGAGCCGGAACCGATTCTGGGGGAGCTGCATCCCGGTGTGGATCTGCGACGAGTGCGATACCCGCGAGTGCATCGGGTCGCGCAGCGAGCTCAAGGAGCGCTCAGGCGTCTGGCTCGATGATCTGCACAAGCACATCGTCGACGAGGTGACGCTTCCGTGTGCGCAGTGTTCGGGCACGATGCGCCGCGTGCCGGAAGTGCTCGACGTCTGGTTCGAGTCGGGCGCGATGCCATACGGCAAGATGCACTACCCGTTCGAAAACCAGGACCGCTTTCACCATACGTTCCCGGCCGATTTCATCGCCGAGGGACTCGATCAGACTCGTGGGTGGTTCTACACCCTCGTAGTTCTCGCGGCCGCCCTGTTCGACGACGTCCCGTTCAAGAACTGCGTCGTCAACGGGATGATCCTTGCCGCAGATGGGCGCAAGATGTCGAAGTCGCTCAAGAACTACCCCGATCCGGAGACGATTCTCGATGGCCCCGGTGCAGATGCGCTGCGGGCATACCTGATCAACTCGCCGGTGCTGCGCGCCGAGCCGTTGCGGTTCTCCGAACAGGGCGTTCGCGAGGTGGTGCGCACCGTGCTGCTCCCCTACTGGAACGCCTTCTCCTTCTTCACGACCTACGCCGAAGCCGATGGGATCGACCGGGCCGACCTGGAGGCCGCCCCACCCATCGAGCAGCGACCGGAGCTCGACCGCTGGGTCGTCTCCGTCCTGCAGAGCCTGATCCGCGACATCAACCGAGAGATGGAGCACTATCGCCTCTACGCAGTGGTACCACCCATCCTCGGATTCATCGACGACCTCACCAATTGGTACATCCGACGCTCGCGGCGGAGGTTCTGGGCGCGCCGCAGCGGCGACGATGCCGACAAGCTGGCGGCATTCGCCACTCTCTACGACGTGCTGGTCACCTTCTCCAAGGTGGCCGCTCCGGTGATCCCCTTCATCACCGAAGAGATCTACCAGCGACTGGTTCGCAGCATCGATACGCACGCGCCGGTGAGCATTCACCTCACCGACTACCCCGTGGCCGATCCGGCTGTGATCGACGAAGCTCTCGAGTCGGCGATGGACGTCACCCGCCGGGTTGTCAACTTGGGAAGGGGGCTGCGCAAACGAGAGCAGATCCGGGTCCGCCAGCCGTTGGCGGCGGTAACGGTCGTGAGTCGCGACGAGGCCGCCCGAGCTGCGGTCGCATCCCATCTCGAGCTCATCGCAGAGGAGCTCAACGTCAAACAGGTCGCCGTTGATCACGACGAGCGCGACCTGGTCCACCTGTCGGCCAAAGCCGATTTCAAGCAGTTGGGGCCGCGCTACGGAGCCCGTATGAAGGAACTCGCCGCCGCCATCGCCGCGCTCGACCACGATGCCATCACGGACCTGCTCGACTCCGGCACCATCGAAGTCGACGGCGAGTCACTCGACAGCACAGACATCGTCGTCGTGCGAGAACCGCGCGCCGGGGTGGTCGTGGCGAGCGATGCTGAGGTGACCATCGTGCTCGATACCGAGATCACTCCTCAGCTGGCGAGTGAGGGCCTGGCGCGCGAGTTCATCAACCGCGTCCAGGGGCTGCGACGCGACGCCGGCCTAGCAGTGACCGATCGCATCACCGTCACGTTCTCCACGGCCGATGCGACGCTGGGCGCCGCCGTACTGGACCACCAGGAAGCGATCGCAACCGAGACGCTGGCGACAGAGATCTCGCAGGTTGATGGCGCCGCCGGGGCGGTAGTGGAGGTCGCCGGCACGGAGGCCTCCATCCTTATCGAGCGTGTTGCGCCCGAGTAACCGAGGCTGAAGCCGGCGGAGGGCCAGCCAACCGAAGACACGCCGGCAAACAGGATCGGCGCGAGGAGAGACTACGAGCTCCCGGGCCCGCACCGATTCTGGGCCACATCGGTCCCGATTCTCCGCGGTCTTGGTCAGCGGTCTTTGGGGATTGCCTGGTCGAGACGAGCTCGCAGGCCGGCCAGACGACGCTCGTAGAAGCCGAGGCTCTCTTCCTCCTCCGAGACCGTCGGCCCGGCGGGCTTCTCCCTGGCTGATACGTTGTCGCGCCAGGTGCGGCGCTCGCCATGAGGCGATTCCTTCCCTGCTCGTCCCTGGTCTTCCCGATCGGGCCGTCCGCCGCGTAATGTCCCGGCGGGAACCTGCTCTGCCTGAGCCCACTTGCTCTTGATCTTGACGTCTGGCGGCGCCTCATCCTCTTCGAGAGCTCGATCCTCCACCGCCGCCTCGGCGGACGGCTCGATCGACGTCGGCTCCCTGGGGTCGTGCAGCGCAGTCAAGTCGACGATTGCGTCGACATCGTGGAGATCCAGATCGACCAGGGCGGCCGCCAGCTCCAGCTCCTCTGGTCCGGTCGCCTTGCTGAATCGGGCGTGAATGTTGGACAGGGCGGTGCGCATCTGTGCCAGCTGCCGACGCAGCTCGACGGCTTCGTCCCCGTTGCCGCCTGCGGTGGCAGCTAGTGCCTGAAGCCGCTCCAGGCTCTCCGCCTCTACCGCGGCTAGCCGTGTCTGCGTCTCTTCGAGCATCCGATTACGGTCGGCTTCAGCGCGGCTCACGGCCTCTTCGACCATCTGCTCCGCATCTTCCATCAATCTTTGACGTTCTGTTTCGGCCGCCGCCTTCATCCGCTCGATGTCCTCAGTGAGGCGCAGCCGCTCCTGTTCGGCGTCGGCCGCTCTCTCTTCGGCGAGGGCGGCTCGCTCCTCCGCCTCGGCGGCCTTGGACTCGGCTCGGCTCGCCTTGTCCTCAGCCCGCGCCACCTTGTCGGCGGCGCGTCGCACCTGCTGTTCGACCTTCTTGGCGTTGTCCGAGACGGCGCTCAGACGCTCTAGCTGTTCCGCCTCAGCCGCCGCGGCCTCTCCGGCGAATTGGGCGACTGCGGCGGCCCGCTGCTCCGCTAGCTCGGCTTCGAGAGTGGCTTCCGCCTCGCGTTGGGTCTGGGTGAGCTCGGCGAGCATCTCCTCTTGCTCACGTCGGGCCGCCGTCAGCAGCTCGTCGGCCTCAGCTTGGGCGGCCGCCACTAGGCCGGCGGCCCGTTCAGCGGCATCGTCAGTCGCCCGCTCGGCTTCCGATCGGATGAGAAGTGCTTCCTGGCGAGCCTCGTCGATGAGCTTCTCAGCGTGGCGCTGGGCCTCCACGACGGCATCGCTCACGGCTTCATCGGCTACGCCGCCACCAGTGCCCACCATGCTCATCGCGGTCTCGTAGTTGTGCTGCGCTGCCGCCAGGGCCGCTTCCAGCTCGGCGATGCGGGCCTCACGGTCACGAACGTTGCGGACCCTGGAATGGGCTAGATCGAGAGCCTTCTCCAGCGACTGGACGTGGGCTTGGGTGACCGCCAGCTTGCGTTCGTAAACCTCGAGAGTGGCCGCCGTGCGGTGCAAGAACGCGTCGACCTCTCGCCGGTCGTAGACATGCCGCGTGCCCTGGAAACGGCTGGATCGAATCTCATCGGACGTGACATCCAAGCCAGGTCCTCCACACTGAGCCCTAGTGAATGGTCGAACCTCAGGCTAACAGCCCACGAGACCCATGATAAGAAGGACAGCTAACCAAATGACAAGGGGAGAAAGATCTAGTCCCATTCCACCGATTCGCACCGGCTTCAACACCTGGCGGATGGGGCGCAGCAGCGGATCCATGAGCCTGTTCAGGAAATCATAGGCCCGGCGGATCGGATGGCCCGAGGGCAGCCGACCATATGCGGCCACATAGCTCAATATGATCCAGGCGAGCAGCGTGTACAACACGATGCGCAGCAGGAGACAGATCAGGTCCACTAGACAGCTACCACGTCAGCTAGTGCCCTGCGCCATAGAGGCCGAGCTCGGCCAGCCGTCGTTGCTCGGAGCTATCGATCATCACCCCGGCGGGCGTGACCAGGATCACTCCCTGAGCGATCTTGGCCATCTTGCCGTCGAGGGCGTACGTGAGGCCGGAAGAAAAGTCGACCATGCGGCGCACCATCGCCGGCTCGGTGCCGCGCAGGTCGAGCACCACGGCGCGTCCCTGGCGGATGTTGTCGGCGAGCTTCTGCGCGTCGGAGAAGCTGCGGGCGGTGATGATCTGCGATGCCCCCGCCGACTGCTTGGGCCCGTCGGAGCTCACCCGCGTAACGAGGACGCCGGCCTCGGCGAGCTGCGGCTCGGGAGACATGCGGCGACGGGCCGACTCCGGTGGCTCGATGCGGCGGCCGGCCACGCCCGACTGCCGGCTGGGCCCTCCTCCACCAGCGGCGGCCGCCGCGGCGGGCTGCCGAGTCGAACGGCGCAGCGGCTCCACAGTACGCACCTGGGTCTGGGACGCAGCAATGTGTCCGTCGTCCCCGGATTCGATCTGATCGTCGTCCACCAAGCCCAAGTAGAAGAGCGTCTTTTGCCAAAGCGATGCCATCGGTTTCCTCGGTCGTTAGCCCTCAGGTACCAAAGATAGCCCGTCCGACGCGTATGAGTGTCGCGCCTTCTTCTATGGCCACCTCGAAATCGTCGGTCATTCCCATCGACAGCTCGGTGATCGTGGGCCAATCAGGGGCCAAATCGTCGCGTATCCGGCGGAGGCGGCGAAACCAGGGTCGGTTCTCTTCCGGGTCGCTCACCAGTGGGGGCATCAACATGAGACCGTCGAAATGCAGCCCTAGCGCAGCCGCTTCAGCGAGCAACTCGGGTACCACCGACTCGTCCGCGCCGTGCTTTTGAGGCTCGTGCGCCAAGTTGAGCTGCAGGAAGAGACGAGCGTCCGACCCAGTCTTCGCCCAGGCCCGCAGCAGCGAAACCCGATCGATCGAGTGGACGACTCGCGCAATAGGGGCCACTTCCTTGGCTTTGCGCGACTGAAGGGCTCCAATGAAGTGCCACCTGATGTCGTCGGGCAGCTGGGCCGCCTTGCTGGCCAGCACATCCGATCGATTCTCGCCGAAGTCACGGTGGCCGGCGCGGTAGACGGCCATGATCTCGTCAGGCCCGACCGTCTTGGTGACCGCGACGACGGTGATCTCTGCCGGGTCGCGGCCGACCCGCATCGCAGCTGCGACGGAACGGGAGGCAACCGCTTTCAGGCCGCCGGCAGCCATGCCACCGTGATCTGCCGCCGCCTGGTTCGATTGCGCCTATAGGAGTGCAACCCGCTATCGGTGAACGTGCAGCGCCTCGACCGCCACAGCGGAATCGCAGCCAGCGAGTCGGCCAAGAAACCCGCGATGTCGACGCTCGGTGTGCCCCACGTCGTTGTCCTCGTGTAGCCCGGGAATCGCTCGGCCACCTCGGGGCCGATCTCGTAGCAGCACGGCCCGATGCTGGGCCCGATTGCCGCCCGCTCAACGGTGAGGCCCAGCGTGTCGATCGCAGCCAACGTCTTATCGAGCACTCCGGCCGAAGCGCCCCGCCATCCGGCGTGGACCACGGCGGCAAAGGCCGCGCCCTCGAGGACGAGGGGAACGCAGTCTGCAGTCGCCACTGCAATCGGCAGCGCTTGCCTCGTAGTCACGATCGCGTCGGCTTCGCCGAGACCGCCCGGAACTGACGCAGTGACGACGCTGGTGCCGTGTACCTGGGAGACAAACGCCCATTCCGGAGAGATTCCCAATTCACCGGCGATGCGCCGTCGAGCCATTTCGTCGATCCGCAAGTCGCCCTGCGCGGCCTCACCGAAGGCCACTCCGCGAAACCCGGGCGGCCGAATCATCGCCCGCTGCCTCGGGTCTCAGCCCTGCACGAAGCCCGGGATGTCGAGATCATCGTCATCGCGGTCGGCCGGCTCCGGGACGGCCTCCTCCTCAGCGGTCGTCGGCTCGGAGAGACTCCCGAGTGGACGGCGGGCGCCGATCCGCTCACCATCGAAACCAGCTGCGATGACGGTCACCTTCATGGAGTCGTCGAGCACATCGTCGACAATGGCCCCGAAGATGATCACCGCGTCCGAGTCGCTATGGTCGGAGATCATTCCGGCTGCGGTCGAGACCTCGTGCAGCGTCATGTCGCCGGGACCCGCGATCGACAGCAGCACGCCGCGAGCGCCCTCCATAGAGGTTTCCAGCAAGGGTGATGCGATCGCTTTGGCGGCCGCTTGCTCGGCGCGATTGTCGCCGCTGGCGGCGCCTATCCCCATCACCGCCGAACCGGCATCGGTCATGATGGTCTTGACATCGGCGAAGTCGACGTTGATGAGACCCGGCGTGGTGATCAGATCCGTGATGCCCTTGACCCCGTCCGTAAGGACATCGTCGGCCATTCGAAACGCATCCGTCATTGGCGTCTCCAGATCGGCTATCTCGAGCAATCGCTCGTTGGGAATGATGATGAGGGTGTCGACGGCCTGCTTCAGCTCCTGGATGCCCTGCTCCGCTTGCACGGAGCGGCGCCGTCCCTCGAATCCGAATGGACGGGTGACGACGCCCACCGTGAGCGCGCCGAGCGATCGAGCGACGGCGGCAACCACCGGAGCGCCGCCCGTGCCGGTTCCACCTCCCTCGCCGGCAGTGATGAAGACCATGTCGGCGCCGGTGAGGGCATCTTCGATCTCTTCGCGGTGCGACTCGGCTGCCTCGCGCCCGATCTCGGGATTGGCGCCGGCGCCCAGACCCTTGGTGTTGTCGCGGCCGATATCGAGCTTGATATCGGCATCGGACATCAGCAGTGCCTGCGCATCGGTGTTGATGGCGATGAACTCGACGCCGCCGACGCCCGCTTCCACCATGCGGTTGACGGCGTTGACGCCGCCACCACCCACTCCGACGACTTTGATGATTGCCAGGTAACTTTGCGGCGCACGGGTTTCGTTGATCACGTCATCCCCTTAGGTCTGAACCGGAACTTTAGCTGGTACGCGCCACCGTGTCGGATCAGGTTTCACGACCTTCAACCCTTTGTTGAGGGTTTCTTATGGCCGGACGCAGCGGCGACACCAGCGAGAACTCTGTCTTAGCGGCAACCCACTCGGCCAGCAGCGCCGTCAGCGAGGCCGCCTTTTCCCTCATCTCGACCGGGCTCCCCAAGTCAACGAGGTGACCTTGCACCCTGGCCCGCAGCGTGCCGGCAGCTCCGGGGCGCACCACAGCCTTGCGTCGGAGGTCTCCGGGCAAGCTGGCGATGAATTCGAGCGCCGCCGTCACCCGGACTCCCGTCAACTGCGTTCCCGGCTGGCCATTGAGACCGCCGATCTCCACCCGGGCCGCCCGTTTCGAGGGCAGGGACTCGTCGAGCACGGCGCCGGAGGCAGAGACCCGATACCAGGTGTCGCCGATTTCCACCCAGGCGATCGGCTGATGCTCGAGCACGGTGATCTCTACCGTGCCCGGCCATCTAATCGCAGTCCTGGCCCGCGCTACCCATGGATCGGCTTCGATGTCGGCAGTTATCGCATCGGGGCGCACCGAGATCGTTGGTACCCCCGCCACCACTCCGTGATGGTCGAGAACTGCGTGAACGTCGGCGCGATCCGCGCCGACGATCTCGATCTCCTGCACTGCCATCGCCGGCGACTGCAGCAGCAGCGCGATGAGGCCCACCGCGACGAAGAACCCGATGACGACGAGCACCCGTCCCAGTCGGCGGCGGGCACCCGCCTCCCTGACGGTTCGGCGCCGCATGGCAATCCGGTGGTCCATCGCTGTCATCGGTCCTCTCCATCTCGCACTATGAGCTCCGGCAGCTCGATGTCACCTTCATGGGGATGCCTGGCGAATTCCCCCGCAAACCGCAGCTCAGGCTCCAAAACGATTCCTTTTGCCTCGGCCACTCGATAGCGCACCTCCCAGACGAGGTCGTAGACGTCCTGGGCGCTCGCGCCGGCGGCGGCCTCGAAGAAGTTGGCATGACGGGGTGAGACCCGGGCCCCCCCGATCGCGAGGCCTTTGAGTCCGAGGGAGTCGATCACCCGGCCGGCGGCCTCCCCTGGCGGGTTCTTGAAGACAGAGCCAGCGTTGAAGGTGCCCCCCGGTTGGTGCTCCTTTCGCCACATCGTGATGGCCCGCATGATCTCTTCACAATCCTGGCGGGGTCGCGAGATGGTCCGCAGCCGGGCGGTGAGCACCACGTCCGTGGCCGGGAGTGAGTTGTGGCGGTAGCTCATCTCCATCTCGTCGCGGAGGACTGTGATCATCCCCACGCCGGGCCGATATACATCGACGCTGAGCAACCACTCAGCAATCTCAGAACCGTGGCAACCGGCGTTCATCCGAACTGCTCCCCCGACCGACCCGGGCACGGCGACCAGGAACTCGAGCCCGCCGCGGTCTCTACGAGCGCAAGCCCTCGCCAGCTTCGGCAGAGGCATGGCGGCTCCGGCCACGACCTCTCCGGACTCGAGGATCTTCGCCGCGGCGAGTCCCCCTCCGAGGCGGATGACCACACCGTCGAAGCCGGCATCACTCACCACCAAATTGGAGCCCCGACCCAGCATCAGGACGGGTATGCCGTCCGATGCGGCCGCGTCGAGCACGTCGCCGATGACTGCGGCATCGGCCGCAGTGACGAACCAACGGGCGGGGCCCCCGAATTTGTATGTCGTCAACGGGGCCAATTCGACGTCGCCGGTCACTACGCCGCTGCGTTCCAACTCCGCCAAGCGGCTCATCCGCGCTCCTCGAGGCTGAGCGCCAGCGGCTCGGCGAGGCTGTTGACATCCCCCGCCCCCAACAACAAGACCAGATCACCGGGCTCGACCCCGGCCGCCAGCAGCGCGCTCGCATTCGCCAGGTCGGGCGCGAAATCGACGATTCCTCCGGCGGCCGCCACTGATTCGGCGACCAGACGCCCGCCGACACCGGGGATCGGAGCCTCACCGGCCGAGTAGACGTCGGTGACGATGATGCGGTCGGCAGTAGCCAGGGGCTCTCCAAAGGCCGGGCCGTGCGCGGCGGTGCGGGTGTAGCGATGCGGCTGGAACACCGCCCAGACGCGCCGCCATCCACCCTCGCGGCCGGCCGCGATCGTGGCCGCGATCTCCGTTGGATGGTGGGCGTAGTCGTCGACGACGGTTACGTCGCCCACGCGGCTACGCACTTCGAATCGGCGTCGCACGCCGGCGAACTGGGACACACCCTCGACTACCTCGGCGGTGTCGTAACCCAGCTCACTGAGTAGTGCAATCACCCCGGCTGCATTGCGCGCCACGTGGGCACCGGGCTTGGGAACCACCACCTCTCCGGAGTAGTCCTCCGCAGTGAGCCTGAACACCACGGTGCCGTCCACGCCCCGGATGTCGCTGATCAGCCAATCCGCTGACGGGGACGTACCGTACGAGATGACTTCAACCCGCGCCGCCAATCGGCGCACTCCGGGATCGTCGATACAGCCGATTCGGGGCCCGTCCACGCGCCGGGCCACCAAAGCAAAGGCTTCCTCGAGGGCGGCGACCGTCTCGTAGTAGTCCAGGTGGTCCGACTCGATGTTGGTGATCAGCAACGAGGTCAGATGGAGCTTGCGAAACGTCCCGAATGCTTCGTCGGCTTCGAGGACGAAGACCGGATCCTCACCCCAATGAGCACCGGTGTTGAGCGCGACCATCTGGCCGCCGAGTAGGAAGCTCGGATCCAGTCCGCTGGCGCGAAGCGCAGTGACCGCCAGCGCCGTCGACGTGGTCTTGCCGTGGGTTCCAGCCAAGCCGATGGCAGGTAGGCGTGCTGTCAACGCGTCGAGCAACTCGGGCCGCTCCCACCAGGTCGCTCCCGACTTCCGGGCAGCGACCACCTCGGGGTCGTTCACGGGAACGGCCGAGCTCGTGACCACCAAGTCGACTCCGTGCACTGCATCCGGGCGGTGGCCTACCCAGGTCTCGACCCCGATGTCGGTGAGAGCCTCGAGCCGACCGCTTGGCTTGAGGTCAGAGCCCGACACGCGGTGACCCAGCGACGCCAACAGCTTGGCGAGCCCGCTCATCCCAGCTCCGCCGGCCCCGACGATGTGCACCCGGTCGTGGCCCTCGAGACTGCGCCCCGGATTCACGATGCCGCCTCGATCAAGGCTTTGGCAATCACCTCGGCCGCATCCGGAGTGCCCATGCGGGCAGCCGACTCGGCCATCAAGACCCTCCGGTCGGGATCAGCCAGCAGCTGTTGCAGCAGCGCCGGGACCCGATCGACGTGACGCTCTTCGACGACTTCGGCTCCCCCGGCTTCAACCAGGTTCACTGCGTTGGCTGCCTGATGCCCCGATGTCCCGGCCGCAAAGGGCACCACCACCGCCGGGGTTCCGGTCGCCGCCAGTTCACTGATTGTGAGAGCCCCGGACCGGGCCAACACGAGATCGCTCGCCGCATAGAAATACTCCATGTTGTCTTCGAATGGGAGCACTCTCCATTCCTGTGCCGAGGCCGCCGCAATGGGCGTCACTTCCTCGAAGTGGACGTGGCCGGTGAGATGGAGAATCGATATCTCTCCAGGGTCGTGGGCATCTGCCAGCCGCTCGGTGGCGTCGTTGAGCACTTTGGCGCCGAGCGATCCTCCCAGGACTCCCAGGATCGGTCGGGTGCCGCTCAGTTCGTAACGCTTCACCGCCTCGGCCCGCAGCGCGTCGCGGTTGAACCGCGCTAGAGCCGGTCGTAGTGGGTTGCCGACCAACTGGGTGCGCACCAGCTTCTCGGCTGCTGCGGGGAAAGCGATGAACGAGGCGACGGCCCGACTCGATACCACGCGGTTGGCCAACCCGGGGACGGCGTTCTGCTCGTGGATGAAGAACTTGGCTCCGGCCCGCTTGGCAGCGACTGCGGTGGGCACGGCGATGTATCCGCCGAATGCGATGGCGACGGTGACTCCCCGGTTCTCGAACTCGCGTTGGATCCGCTTCCGAGCCCTCCGCATCACCGCGGGCAGGGTGAGGTTGGAGGGCGTCGGTGACCGCTTCATGCCACGGATGTCTACCTCGAGATAGTCGTAGCCGCTGGCCGGGACCGCGGTAGCGGCCAGCCGCTTCCCTCCCACGAAGACTATGCGCTCGCGGGCCACCCCCGCCTCGCGCAACGCTCCGGCAACGGCGAGGGCCGGGTATACGTGCCCTCCGGTACCAGCGGCCGCGATCGCGAAGGTCATCTCGCCCTCTCGTGCTGTCGAGCCGTTGCCCGGGCGATGTTGACGAG
The DNA here is from genome assembly GCA_041605955.1 of Acidimicrobiia bacterium. Lineage (GTDB taxonomy): Bacteria > Actinomycetota > Acidimicrobiia > Spongiisociales > UBA5794 > JAHEJX01. Next base: position 11,658 of record JBFIXI010000038.1, on the reverse strand, counting down.
CACGCCGGCGGCCATCATGTTGGCCAGCATCGCGCTGCCTCCGGAGGAGACGAACGGCAGCGGAACGCCTGTGATTGGTAGGACGACCGCCACTCCACCTATGTTGATCAATGCTTGCAGCGAAAGCCACGCCACCAATCCGATGGCCAGCAGCCTGCCGAAGGCATCGGGCGCCCGCCGGGCGACGTTCAGTCCCACCATGGCCAAAACGAGGAACAATGCGATCACAGTGAGGGCACCCGCCAGACCGGTTTCCTCGCCGATTATCGAGAATATGAAGTCGGTATGGGCGTTCGGCAGGAACGACCAGCGGGCGCGGCTGGCGCCCAAGCCGACGCCGAACAGGCCACCGGTGCCAAGTGCTACCAGGCTCTGCAGTGGCTGCAGGCCGTAGCCCAGCGGGTCTGCTTCGGGAGTCAGGAACGCCAGGATTCGCGCCATCTGATACGGCTGGCGCATCGCCGAGGCGAGCGCCGCGGCGGCGCCCAACGCGGTGAGCCCGACTACGTAGCGCCACGGAGTGGTGGATGCGACCATCATGGCGATCGCAGTGGCGGAGATGAGGATCGTGGTGCCCAGATCCGGCTCCATCATGAGTAGGAGCGCAGTGGTCCCCAGCGATCCGGCTACGGGCCAGAAGAAGTGGCTGAATTGGCCCAGGTAGTCGGCTTTGCGGGACAGGGCGGCGGCGAGGAACACCACCACCGCGAACTTGGCGTACTCCGATGCCTGCAGGGTGACCGGACCCACCTCGATCCAGCGGCGTGAGCCTCCCCGCACCGATCCCATCGCCAGGGTCGCCACCAGGCCGACTACTGAAAGGGCGAAGATCAGTCCGGCGTACTTCTTGTAGAGCCGGTACGGGATGCGGATGGCTGCCATCAGCACAACGATTCCAAGGAATGCCCACATGATTTGGCGCTTGAAGTAGAAGAACTGGTCGCCCCGCTCGATACGGGCGATCACGCTCGAGGCGGACAGCACTGCGCCGAGCCCCACGATCAGCAATATGGTCACCGGGAGCAGCACCAGCACTGAGTTGCGATCCGCGGCCCGCACCGCCTCCCGAGCCCGCCTGATCGATCGAGCTCTGGCAATCGGCGTGACGCTGGTGGCCATCAGGCGCCTTTCCGAGCGAGCACCAGCTCGGTGAAGAGCCGGCCCCTCTCTTGGTAGTCGGTGAACATGTCGAAGCTGGCGCAACCAGGGGCGAGCAACACCGTGTCCCCAGGTTCGGCGAGCTCGTCCGCCAGGGTGACCGCACGCTCCAGTGTGGTCACCGGGTAGAAGCGCCCGGCGGGCGTCGCCGCTTCGAGCTCCGCGCTGGCCTCGCCGAGCCCGATGACAGCCTGCACCGTCTCGACGCGCGGCAGCGCCGAGAGATCCAGGCCCTTGTTGCGACCTCCGGCGATGAGAACCACAGCGGGATAAGCCCGCGCGGCCGCCACTGCGGCATGCGGATTGGTGGCTTTCGAATCGTTGACCCAGGCCACACCATCCCAGCGGCCCACAACCGTACGCCGATGCTCTTCGGGAGTGAAAGCGGTCACGACCTTTTCGAGCGCGCTACCGGTGGCCCCCAGGTGACTGGCCACCGTTGCGGCCGCAGTCAGGTCCATCGTGAAGGCCGCATCGAGCGGGGGCCGGGTCACCGTCGTCTCTCCGATCACGATGTGGTCGCCCTCGGGCCCATTTCCTCCTCGCGGGCGCCTGGTACCGGACACCGGGATCAGCCTTGCCGGAAGACCGGCGACGGCGTCTACCGCCCCTGGGTCGTCCGCATCGAAGACCATGATGTCCCGGTCGGTCTGCCTTTCTCCGATCCGCTTCTTGGCGGCGATGTAGGCGGCGGCACTGCCGTGCCAGTCGAGGTGGTCCGGAGCCACGTTCAAGATGGCCGCCGCTTCGGGATGGAAGGTGTCGATGAACTGCAATTGGAACGACGAGGCCTCGATCACGACGACATCGTGACCGCGCCCGGCGACATCGCTGACGGCCAGCCCGATGTTGCCCGCCGCCACTGCGTCCATGCCGCTGGCGGTCATCATCTCGGCGGCTGCTGCGGTCACCGTCGTCTTGCCGTTGGTACCCGTGATCGCCGCGCATCGTGCCTCGAGGTGGCGGTAGCCGAACTCCATCTCGGATATCAGCTCGATGCCGGCCGCCAACGTGTCGGTAATGGGAGCCGCATGGCAGGGGATGCCGGGACTGGTGACAACGAGATCTTGATGAGCCAGCAGGCTTGGATCCCAATCGCCGCCTGCCGATCTGACGTCGGTCAGGTCGGCAACCGCCGCTTGCCTCCGGTCGTAGATGGTCACGTCGTGTCCGTGGCGCCGGGCCAGGCGGGCGGCGGCGCGACCCGATATTGCGGCCCCGAGTATGAGAATGCGGCTCACAGGCCCCCCTCCGTTACCACCAGGAAGTCGGCGTAGAAGACACCGACGCCGACGGCGACCATGACGCCCGCCAGAATCCAGAAGCGGATGATGACGGTCGTCTCCGGCCAGCCCTTGAGCTCGAAATGGTGGTGCAGCGGGGCCATCCGGAAGATGCGCTTGCCGAAGAGCCGAAACGAGAACACTTGGAGGATGACCGAGACGGTCACCATCACATAGAGGCCGCCGAGCAAGATCAGGAGCAGGTGGGTGTTGGTGAGCAGCGCCAACGCCGCTAGGGCACCCCCCAGGGCCTGGCTGCCGGTGTCGCCCATGATGATCTTGGCGGGAGCGGCGTTCCACCACAGAAAGCCGAGCACCGCGCCGACCACGGCCGCGCCGAATATCGCCAGATCGAGCGCTCCCTGGGCCGGATAGGTATCCGGGTTACGGAACTGCCAGAAGGCCACGAGCACGTATGCCCCGAAGACGAGCGACCCCGACCCGGCGACTAGGCCGTCGAGGCCGTCGGTGAGGTTGACCGCGTTGGCAGCTGAGGTGAGCATCAACAGCACGAGCAACCCGTACAGGGTGGGGCCCAGCTCGATGCCGGTAGGCCGCGCCACCGACAGCTCTGTCGAGACTCCGGCGGCCACGGCTCCCCATGCAAAGAAGCCGGCCACCACCAGCTGGCCCAGGAACTTCCACCGCTTCGACAAGCCCTTGTTCTCCTTGCGGGCATACTTCACGAAATCGTCGAAGAACCCGATGGCGCCCATGCCCAGAAAACCGAGAACGGCCAGCCAGCCTTCGGGAGCGAACGGCTGGCTGAAGAAACCCAATCCTTCACCAAAGCTGAAGAACCGGAAGTGGGCGCCTATGTAGCCGACGGTGACCGCCACGAGCATCACAACGCCTCCCATGGTGGGAGTGCCCCGCTTGTGGGCGTGCCCCTCCAGCTCCTCTTGGATGAACTGGCCGATGTTGTTGGCCCGCAGCACACGGATAGCCAGCGGAGTGACCAAGATGGTGATGGTCAGCGCGGTGGCGGCAGAGATCAGAAGCGAGATCATGCTGCGCTCCCCGCATTGGCGGCCGCCAGATCCACCAGCTGTTCCGCCAACTCCTCGAGGCCGACCGCCCGCGACGCCTTCACCAGCACGTTGTCGCCGGGGCGAACGAGCTCGGCTACGACGTCGAGGGCTTCTTCGGGAGACCCGACCCGCTGCGCGATGGACCCGGCGCCGTCGGCCAAGCCGGGGTCTTCGCCGACCATGATTACCACCGCGAACCCCAGAGAAGCCGCCAACCGGCCGATGCGGATGTGCTCGGCTTCGGCGACGTCGCCGAGCTCAGCCATCCGACCCAGGATCGCCAGCGGCCGGCCCCCCAGGCCGACGGTCGTGCGCAGGGCAGATTCGACCGAAGTGGGATTGGCGTTGTACGCGTCGTTGATGACCGTGAAGCGGCCTCGGTGAATCTCCATTCGCCATTTGGACCCAGTGGCTGCACCGAGACCTGCCACCACTGCGTCCAGCTCGATGCCGACCGCCAACGCGGCAGCTGCAGCCGCAGCGGCGTTGGCAGGCTGGTGAAGCCCCGGGAGCTGTAACCGCAACTCGCGCTGGCCCTGGGGGGTGTCGAGGGTGAAGTGCGCTCTACCGTCGTCGAATTCGACATCGCGAGCAACCACGTCACCCGCCGACTCGACTCCGAACGTGACGGTTTGCCCGCGATGAGAGCGAGCGAGGCGAGCATCGTTCGCCGGCAGCACTGCCACCCCATCACGCCCGAGAGCTGCCACCAGCTCCCACTTCGACTCCACGAGAGTGTCCACGTCCCCGAACGTCTCGAGGTGCACCACGCCGATGTTGGTGATCACTGCCACTTGCGGCCGCACTGCCGGCATCAGCCACTCCAGGTGGCCGCGACCGCGCGATCCCATCTCGACCACGAGCGCTTGGGCGGTCGACGGCGTCTGCAATACGGTCAGCGGCACCCCAATCTCGTTGTTGTACGACGCAGGCGAAGCCCACGCGCCCGGAATCGCCGAAGCCAGCATGTCCTTGGTCGTCGTCTTCCCGGTGCTTCCGGTGATGGCTACCACGGGCATGGCCAGCTCGCTCCGACGCTTCGCCGCCAGGTCGCGCAACGCGGTCAGGGTGGCGGCGACTTCGATCCGTGGCTGCGCCGTGGTACGCCCCGCCTCGACGACGGCCGCAACGGCCCCGGCAGTCAGCGCGTCCGCAACGTAGTCATGCCCATCGTGGCTGTCGCCGGTTATCGCCACGAACAGGTCACCGTCACCGACAGTGCGCGAGTCGGTCGCCACCGCATGAACGCGCAACTCTGGATCACCCATCAGCGTTCCCACCCAAGAGGCGACGTCACCGAGTGTCCAGTCGAGGCTCATCGGTGGCCATCTCCACTGCGGGCGGCCAACTCTTCGGCGGCGACTCGCCGGTCGTCGAACTCGATTGTGACGTCGGCGAACTCTTGGTAGGGCTCGTGTCCCTTTCCCAGGATCAAGATCATGTCGCTCGGCGCAGCCAACCTGATCGCACGGCGAATGGCCGCCCTCCGATCGACCTCGGCCAACACCGAGTTGCTGAGGCCGCCGGCACCCTCGACCACGTGCTGGACCAGGGCCGCCGGATCCTCGCTGCGGGGGTTGTCCGAGGTGATGATGGCGATGTCGGCCGTGGCCGCGGCGGCGCCCATGGGTACGCGCTTGGCGGGATCACGGTCGCCGGCCGCCCCGGCGATGGCGATCACTCGACCCTCGGTCACCTCGGCGGCGGCCGCAATCGCGCTAGCCACTGCGTCAGGGGTATGGGCGTAATCGACGACGACCGCAAATCCGCGGTCATTCGGAATCTGCTCGAAGCGGCCCGGCACCGGAGGCAGCGCCTCGATCCCGGTAACAATGCTGGCGACGTCGATCCCGATCTGATCGGCAACGGCGGCGGCGAGCAGCGCGTTGGCGGCATTGAACCTCCCGCCCAGCGGAATGCGGACCGCCACCGTCCCCGCCCTCAGATGCATTGTCAGCTGCGTGTGGTCCGGACCCCAGCTGGTGATGTCGCCGCCGACGTGCTGGGTTCCGGCGGAGCCAAAGCCCACGGTGGTGACCGGCAGCGGGGTCATGCCGGCCAGCCGGCGGCCCGCCGGATCATCCACCCAGATAACGCTGTGGCGAGCCCGCTCAGCTGAGAACAGCGCCGCTTTAGCGGCGAAGTACTCCTCCATCGTTCCATGGAAGTCGAGATGATCCTGGGAGAGGTTGGTGAACGCCGCTACGTCAAAGAGGATGGCGTCTGCCCTCCCCAGCACCAGAGCATGCGATGACACTTCGAGGGCGACGACGTCAACACCCCGATCCGCCATCTCCCGCAGCAGACGCTGGAGATCCGTCGCCTCGGGTGTGGTGCGGGCCAGCGGAACAACTTCGCCAGCCACGTGGGCGCCGACCGTGCCTACGACCCCGGGCATGCCGCCGGCGGCATTGACGATCGACTCCACCATGTGGGTCACGGTGGTCTTCCCGTTGGTGCCGGTCACGCCGACCATCTTCATCCGGGTGGCCGGGTTGCCGTGCACGGTTGCCGCCAGCCGCGCCATGCGGCGCCGGGTGTCATCGATGACGAGCTGAGTGCAGGCGGGAGGCACTTCGTGGTCGACGATTAGCAGATTCGCTCCGGCGGCGCACGCCGCGGCGGCGTAGTCGTGCCCCTCGGATATCGCGCCGCGGATTGCGATGAAGCCGCTGCCGGGAACGACATCGCGCGAGTCGTGGAACAGATCGGCCACGACAACGTCATTGCCTACCAGCCGTGGGGTTGCGTCGGGTACCGCCGCCGCCAAATCGCTGGCTGTTACGGCATCAGCGCACATCGGGCGGCACCCCTAGTCGATGCAGCGCAGCTTCGGCGACGGCGGCGAATATCGGAGCGGCCGACACGCCCCCGAACCGCAGATCCGAGCCGTCTTCGAGCTCGCCATGTGGCGAATCCAGGACGACCGCAACTACCACTCTCGGCTCATCGATCGGTGCAATGCCGATGAAGCTGGCGATGCGTTCCTCCTCGGAATATCCCTCGCCGGGGACGAACTTCTCCGTTGTCCCGGTTTTGCCTCCCACGCTGTATGAATCGATCCGGGCCCGCGATCCGGTTCCCGATTCCACGACGCCTTGCAAGAGGAGACGCATGGTGTGAGCCGTCTCTTCACCGACCACCGGCCGCTCGGTCGGCTGGAAGCTCTCCCGGGAGCCGTCGGACGAGATCACCTCGCGCACGACATGCGGCTCCACCCAGACGCCATCGTTGGCGATCGCGGCGAACACCGCCGCCATCTGCAGCAGAGTGACGTCGACGCGATATCCGATCGCGGTGGACGGCCCGCAAGTGGTATCGCACCAGTTACGGACGTCCTCGAGCCGTCCGCGGGCCTCTCCGGGCAAATCGCCGGATGCCACGTCGCCCAACCCGAAGGCGCTCAAGTAACGGTGATGCTGTTGGTTGCCCAACAAGTCTTGAATGAGGATGGTGCCGATGTTCGAGGACGTGGCGACGATCTCGGATACCGCCATCTTCCTGGCCTTCTTGCGGCCTTCGTCCGTGTACTCCTTGTCACCGATCTCGAGCTTGCCGGGAACCCGCAGCTTGGTCCGCGGCGATATCACATCCTCCTCGAGGGCGGCCGCGATCGTGACGACTTTGAGGGTCGACCCCGGCTCGTACACGTCGGTCACGGCCCGGTTGCGGAAGTTGGCAGGATCAGCGCCCACTCGATTGTTGGGATCGAACGTGGGCGCAGTCGTCATGGCAAGCACCTCGCCGTTCGTAGCATCGAGCACGACAACTGTGCCGGCTATGGCGTTCGTATCCTCGAGCGCCTGCTCGAGGATCTGCTGAGTGGCGAACTCGATCTCTCGGTCGATGGTCAGGATCAGGTCCGATCCCGGAACCGCAGGATCGACGATGAAATCGCCTTGCGGGATCGGATTGCCGTACGGATCACGCTCCACGATCTGCGAGCCGGGAATGCCCGCGAGGACGTCGTTGTACATCCACTCCAGCCCCTCCAGCCCCACCATGTCGTCATCGCGCACGAATCCGATCACCTGGGCCGCCAGATCTCCTGCCGGGTAGATGCGCTTGGGCTCGACCTCGAAGTACACCCCGGAGACATCCATCTTGTCAACCAGCTCACGGACCTTCTGTGCCAGCCCGCTCTCGAGGCGGCGCGCCACGTAGGCGAACTGAGAATCGGGCCGCGTGAACCGCTCCCGGAGTACCGACGTGGGCACGCCGACCACTGGGCCCAACGCCCGGGCCAGCCCTTTCGGGTCGACTACCTCCTGCGGGTTCACCGTCACGGTGATCGCGTCGACCGACACTGCGAGCTCGACGCCATCACGGTCGTAGATGGTGCCCCGGGGGGCAGCCAGATCCTCGTTGCGAATGCGCTGCAATTCGCCGCGCCCGGCCCACTTCTCGTCTTCGAAGCCCTGAACGCGCACGAGGCGAAACCCGATCCCGACCCAGGCCACGACGAAAGCCACCCCTAGGACGAGTAGGCGCATGTCACCCGGTTGGCGCCGCCTAGCCATCCCCGGACGCTCCCGTTGCGACTCGGGGTGGGGAGCGGTGGCCGCCAGCGTTCGGCCTGTGCACTGTCATCACCCTCCTCGGTGGGTCAACGCTCACGGCTGTGCGGTGAGCACCGCCTTCAGTTGGGCCCAGCGATAGTCCGGATCGAAGGTCCGATCGTCGATGCCGGGCACCTCGATGACAATGCGCTCGTCGGGGTAGACGAGACCATTGGTCAGGGCGATTTCGGTGATGCGGTCCGGATTCTGCAAGCGGGCGATCTCGACCGAGAGATCCCGTCGCTTGGCTTCCTCGAGGGCGATCTGACTCTCCAGATCGTCGAGCTCGAAGCCGGAGCGATCGAGAGCAACTCGAGAGAAGATCAACCCGAAGAATGCAACCACGACGACAACGGCGAAGACCACCCAGGGACGCAATCGCGCCGGATGTCGCTGCGGAATCAGCCGGGTCAGATCGAAAGCATCGGTGGACAGGGGATGCGCCGTCATGGTGCCACCTTCTCCACGGCCCGCAGCAGAGCGCTGCGGGCGCGTGGATTGTTCTGGATTTCTTCGGGTTGGGGCCGCAACGGGCGCCGCGTCAGCAAGCGCAGGTCGGCCACGGTCTCACAAGCACAGACGGGTAGGTCGGGCGGACACGTGCATCCGGCGCTACCGGCCGCGAAGCGCCGCTTCACCAAGCGATCTTCGAGGCTGTGATAGGAGATCACGACGGCGCGCCCTTCCGGTCGGAGCGCGGCGAGGGCGGCATCGAGGCCGGAGCGCAGCGCCGCCAGCTCCCCATTGACAGCGATGCGGATCGCTTGAAAGGTACGTCTTGCGGGGTGCTTCCGCCGGCGGGCGGCGGCGGGGACGGCATGGGCAACAACCCGCGCCAGCTGGGCGGTGTCGTCGAGTGGACGGGCTGTGACGATGGCTCGGGCGATTCTGCGTGCGAACCGCTCCTCGCCGTAGTCGCGCAGAATGGTTTCGAGCTCATCCGCCGACCAGCCATTGACGATGTCGGCCGCAGTGTGCGTTGCATCCGGTCCCATTCGCATGTCGAGCGGACCCGCACGGTGATACGAGAAACCGCGGCTTGCACTATCGAGCTGGTGCGAGGAAACGCCAAGATCAAAGAGTGCGCCAGCAAGATCCCCATCAGGAACCTCGCGAGCGAGAATCTTCTCCAGGTCGCCGAAATTGGCCGTTACCAGGCGAAGTCGCGGGTCGTCGAGCCCTACCTGGACCCGTGATGTCGCGTCGGGATCCCGGTCGATGCCGAGGACGCGTAGCTCTGGATTCGAAGCCAACAGAGCCCGGCTGTGGCCTCCCCCGCCGAAGGTCGCGTCGACGATGAGGCCCGCCGTCTGTTGGAAGATCGACAGCACTTCCTCCACCATCACCGGCCGGTGAAAGCTGCGTTCCCTTCCCGTTGGGGTCTGATCCATGGTCAACCCCCCGGAGCGCTGGCGCCATACTGAAAGCGGGCGGAGTAAGGGGCCTTCCAGATGGCATCCGGGGGGTTGACCATGAGCCAGACTTCGTTGATTCGTTGGTTCCTTTCTCGATGACGATCATCAGATGTCGCCGCCCTCGCTCAGCACCTCCTCGATCCCGGCGTAGAGCTCGTCGGCGTCGGCGGCGGCGTCCTCCCACGCCGACGTCGACCAAATCTCGATGTAGTCGGCAACACCGACCACCGTCACTTCTTTCTCGAGCGATGCGTAGCTGCGCAGGTTCTCTGGAATTGCGATCCGCCCTTGCCGATCGAGCGCCTGGTCGCTGGCTCCCGCGAAGAACGAGCGAGAGAATTTCCGGGCACGTCGGTCGGTACGGGGCAGCTTGGCGACCTTCGCCATCTCCTCTTTTCACCGGTCCATCGTGAACACGTAGATGCAGTGCTCTTGGCCCTTGGTGATCACGCAGCCGTGTTCCAGAGCATCCCGGAACTTGCGCGGCAGCACTACGCGTCCCTTGTCGTCCAGAACGTGCTGGTACTCCCCGAGAAACACGCGTATTCGGTCCCGTCGCTAGTCCGTCATCTCCCACGAGGCCCCACTTTGCCCCCTTCTATGCCACTTGTCAACCTCTTCTACCCCATCGGCCCATTTCGGTCGACCTCGACGCCCGGCCGCAGGGGCACGGCGAGCCAGCCGGGCCGGCACATGGCACGCCCCTCGACCGAGCCCACCCGCACTCCCCCCGCCGAGGAATCACGCTTCGCTGGATCGGGACTGCGCCGGTCCCGAGAGGTCCCCTGCGGCCGTTGCGCGCCGCCTCGCTGCGATGCGTCCTGGGTAACATCTGCCACTTGCAGGCTCAAGGCCGGCAGGGCGCCTTCGTGTCATGAGGGGGATCGTCACAGTGCTCTCGTCAGATCCAACCCCATCCGTCGGCTACGTCAACGAGGTGGCGAGCACCACCCGAACCGGGTGTTGCCCGGTCGCTGGGCCGGGCCGGTGACGAGTCACCTGGGACGATCCGATGGTTGGGGCGGTGCGACCCGGCACCACCCGGTCGCGTGCCTCGTGGGCGTCCGTCGAGCTCCCCGCTGGCGACCGCGGTGTCCCGGCCGAGGTTGGCGGAGGGCGGCGGGGAGCGAGGTCGGCCGGACGGGTGGCAATCTCTGCCGGCGGCTGAGCCGTGGTTGACGATACGTCACCTTGGAGCGAGCGTTCGCTGCGGGCAGACGCCGTCGCCGGGGGCCGGTGGACCGCAACCGAGAGCATCTTGTTGCAGCTCGGCCAGATTGCCACCACAGCTGCGCTGGCTCGCTTGCTGGTTCCGCAAGACTACGGAGTGGTCGCAGTGGCCACAATCGTCGTTGGCTTGTTCTCACTCTTTACGCAAGTGGGTCTGGCCGCCTCGTTGATGCGGAGGACGACGCTCACCTCCGTCGTCGTGTCGACCTACTTCTGGGCCTCGGTGGTACTGGGCCTCCTGGCGGCGATCGTCGCCGCATCGTTGGCAGTTCCGTTGGCGGGAGCTTTTGGAGATCGCGCGGCCGCGCCGCTCATCGCTGCGTTGGCCGTCATCCTGATTCTCGGCACAGCGACCACCGTCGCCGATGCTGAGCTACGGCACGCCTTGCGCTTTCGGGCTCGCGCCCTCATCCAAATGCTCGATTACGTCGTGTACGCGGTCACTGCAATCCTGCTGGCGGCGACCACCGACGCGGGCGCCTGGTCGATCGTTCTCGGCCGGATCGGAGGCCAGGTGGTCTCCTCGGCGGCTTTCTGGTTGGCCGTGCCCATCAAGCCACGTCTCGAGCTCGAGCTCGAAGAGTTGCGCAGCGAAATCGGATTCAATCTCGGGGTTTTGGGATCCCGACTGATGGGATACGTGTCCAAGAATGTCGACTACTGGTTCGTTGGCGCCACCCTGGGGCCCGAGGCGCTGGGCTTCTACTTCATCGCATACACCGTGCCGTCGCTGGCTCGCCAGCGGATGACGTGGGCCGCACAGCGCGTCCTGTTCCCGGTATTAGCCAAGATGACCGATGACTTCGCAAGAGTGTCGTCGGCCCTGCTCACCACGGCGCGATTCACTGTCTTGCTTGCCTATCCCGCGTTGATCGGCATCGGGGCGATCGCGGAGTCGCTCGTGCCCGTACTCTTCGGCTCCGGTTGGCAAGATTCGATCACCCCACTGTCGATCCTTGCCGTCGGCGCCGCGATCGAGTCT
>JBFIXI010000037.1:0-40107 GCA_041605955.1 Acidimicrobiia bacterium | reverse complement strand
CACGTGCGGGCCCCCGACAAACGACCTACGGCGTGGCTACTTCACGGGAAGCAACGGGCATTCGAAGTAGTCGGGTGGTGCACCCTCGCCTCCGGGCGAGCCCGCGGTGATGGTCAGGTGACCGAGGGAGTAGTGCAACATCACATCGTCGTAGGACGTGAGGACGGGAGCGGTGCCGTGGGCATCGAAGCCCGCCTGGGTCCACTCGACGGTCTGTGTCACCCATCGGCCGCCGTTGTATCCGGGGCCGGGGGCCGCTTCGGCGACCGGCAACTGGCCGGCGGGGTTGTTGCTGTTGATGATCACGAAGAGCTTGTCGAAGGACGCCTCGTTTCCTCCCTTCGGGGCCGGGAGTTCGGTCGCTGCCTTGGTCCCCCACACCTCGCCGTCTGCATAGACCTGCGGGCTGAAGTCGGGCTTGCCGGGGTTGGCGAACGCCGGGGCAGCCGACACCAAGGCCAGCATCGCCGCCATCGCGATCACGGTGAATCTGCGCACGAACTTGTCTCCTTCCGGGCCGGGCGATCCGGCCAGTGGCCCGACCATCTCATTGAGATCTGAACTGGAGCGAACGCCACGGTGAACAAACGAGAAACAAGGGTCAGTTGCGGTTGACTAGAACGAGGTTCTAGAATACGATTCTAGTGATGGAAGCTCCGGTCCGAGAGAGAACAACGACGATGGCGCTACGCCGGCGCGTCGTCGAGACCGCGCTGTCGCTGTTCAGCGAGCATGGGTACGGCGCCGTCTCCGTGGAGATGATCTGCGAGGCCGCGCGAGTGAGCGTCGGATCGCTCTACCACCACTTCGACAGCAAGGGCGGCGTCGCTACCGAGGTCTACGCAGAGGCCATCCGCCGCTACCACGAGCCGCTGCTCGACGTCGTGGACAGCGACCCCGATGCGGAGGATGGCGTTCGCTCCTTGGTCGCCGCACACCATCGGTGGGTCGCCACGCACTCCGACTGGGCGCGCTTCATGGTGAGCAACGGTGACATTGCGGAGATCCGGGCCAGCGCCGCCGACCACGATGCCGCCAACGCTCGACTCGCGGGCGCGTTGATGGCGTGGGCGCGCAGGCACATGAACGACGGGCGGCTGCGCTCTGTGGATATGGCGGTCTTCATGGCCATCTTGTTCGGTCCGAGCTACTTCCACACGCGGGCATCCCTACGGCTGTCGCCGGACCCATCGGATCGCGGCCGCGGCGCCGACTTCGCAGCGGCAGCGTGGCGGAGCCTGCAGGGCCCGGCGGCCGCGCCAACCCGATGACGAGAGCAGAGGAGAGGACATGCGCATCGATTTTGACGAGGTGGTGCCGGTGCCGCCCGAGACCGTGTTCGATTACCTGCGGGCTCCGACCGAGTGGCCGCGACTGTACGGCGCGTTCGGCGACGTCCGCGAGCTGGGCGGTGGGTGGTTTGCCGTCCCGGTCGCCGACGCCCGCGTCGACCTCGAAGTGCGGATGACCGCCCTCGAGCTCGACCGCCGCGCCGCATGGGAACTACGGGGCAGGTTCGCGGGAGACGGTGAATTGAACCTGGAGCCGCACCAGGGCGGCACTCGTATCACCGGCTTCGAGGAGATCACGGTGGCCGGGGTCGACGACCCTGCGGTCCTGGCCGAGATGACTCGCCGGTTCGAGGCGATCTGGCAGATGGGTTGGAGCCGGCTTCGCACCGCCGACTCGAGCGCCTGAGACTCCAGCCGGAGCGCCCACCATTCGTGCGGCGCGTCCGACGTTCGGCCCTACTCCCACCAACGGCCCGGCGCGACCGTGAGAGGTGGGGAGATGGAGGTCGAGATGAGGGTGTTTCGCTGGCTGGCTGCTGCATTGCTGTTTGGAGCTCTCGTTGGCGCGTGCGGAGACTCCGGGCCCATCCAGGTGGTGGTGGACGGTGATGGCGCCATCGACGACGTCAAAGCCGCCCTGTACCTGCTCGAGGATCCCGACGTCGAGGTCCTGGCGATCACGGTTTCCGGTACCGGGGTTGCGCATTGCCCCGTCGCTGCAGAGAACATCGCGGCGATGCTCACCAGGATCGACGCCCCCGACATCCCGGTTGCGTGCGGGCGGACCACGCCGCTCGAAGGCTCGAACGAAGCGCCCCAGGCGTTTCGCAACGCCGCCGACACGCTGGGCGGCGTCGAACTTCCGGAGCCACCCGACCTCGCAGAGATTTCAGCCGTCGAGCTCCTGGTCGAGACACTCGCCGACGCCGAGGATGTAGTGCTCGTTGCGGTGGGTCCGTTGACGAACATCGCAGAGGCTCTCGAGGAGGATCCGACGCTGGTCGACCACATCGAGATGATGTACCTGATGGGTGGCGCCGTCGATGCGGGTGGCAACGTCCCCGACAACTTGGATGCCGAGTTCAACATCTGGGCGGACCCTCGCGCCGCGGCGATGGTGTTCGCCAGTGAGATTCCGATCACGATGATCCCCCTCGATGCGACCAACCACCTTCCGGTGACCCCCCACCTCTACGAGGCCGTGGCCGCCCACCACGATGCGTCACCCGTTGCCGACTTCATGGCCGAGTACCTCGATGTCACGCCGCTGTACGGCGGGATGTACCACTGGGATGAGCTGGCCGCCGTCGTCGCAACCGATGAGTCGGTCGTCACGATCGAGGAACGGCTGCTCGAAGTGGTCGAAGCCGGCGGACCAGCCGCCGGAGCGACGGTGGAGTCCGCTACCGGCCGATCGGTGCGGCTAGCCGTCGACGCCGACCCGCAGCTGTTCGAGGACGCCTTCTACGAGGCGATCCTCGGGACGAGCGACACCGGAGTTGCCGAGTGGGTGCCCGATGCGACGCTTTCCTGGGATGGCACGACGTGCGTGTACGACGGCCCCGACCCCTTGCCCGCATCGATGTGGGTCCGCATCGACAACGACGGCGGCGACACGATCGCGTGGCTGCTCGGCACGTATGCGCCCGGCACGACCACCGACGACTGGGATGCCTACGTCGCCTCCGGCGAGACCGATCCGCCGGACTGGTGGAGCCAACGCGATCAATTCGTGGTTACGGCGGGGGCCCATGACGTTTGGGCGGTCACCGGGGGGTCCGACGTGACCGCAGTGTGTTACGTGGACGAGGCCCGGTTCTGGGAGACCGCAGGTCCACGGCTCTCCGGGTGACGGCGGTTCAGCCGATGTCGAGCGCCACGCGACCACCTTTGGCTAGCTTGCGCGTGGCATGGGTGACGAGTCGTACGTGCTGGCGATCGACCTGGGGACCTCGGGCCCCAAGGTGGCTCTCGTGTCGGCCACGAGCGAGGTCATCGGTGCGGAGTTCCATCCCGTGGAGCTCCTGCTGCTGCCCAACGGTGGCGCCGAGCAGGATCCCACCGCCTGGTGGACCGCAGTGTGCGCCGCATCCCGCCGGGTCGTGGCCAAGGAGCTCGTACCTCGGGAGCACATCGACGCCGTGTCGGTGACCGGACAGTGGTCCGGCACCGTCGCCGTCGACGCAACCGGAGCCGCCATCGGCAATGCCGTCATCTGGATGGATTCCAGGGGTGCGAGCTACATCCGTGATCTCATCAGGGGACCGATCCGCGTGGAGGGCTACGACCCACGCAAGCTCCGCACCTGGGTGAGCCTGACGGGTGGCGCCCCCAGCCGCTCCGGAAAGGACCCCCTGGCGCACATCCTGTTCCTGCGTCACGAACGCCCCGAGGTGTACCACGCCGCAGCCACCTTCCTGGAGCCCACGGACTACCTCAACCTCAGGCTCACCGGTTCCATCGCCGCCTCGTTCGACTCGATCGCCCTGCACTGGGTCACCGACAACACCGACCCGTCTGCGGTGTCGTACGCCGACGTGCTCCTCGACTGGGCGGGACTGGAGAGATCGCAGCTTCCACCGCTGCGGCCGGCCACGGATGTGCTCGGCCCTTTGACAGAGGAAGCCGCCGCCGATCTCACGCTGCCGCCGGGCGTCCCCGTTGTGGTGGGGACGCCCGACCTGCACTCGGCCGCCATCGGGGCCGGCACGACGGCCGACCTCGCCGGCCACTGCTACCTGGGCACGTCGTCGTGGCTGATCTGCCACGTGCCGTTCAAGAAGACCGATGTCGTGCACAGCATCGGCACGCTCCCGGCGGCGGTGCCCGGCCGCTACCTGACCGCCAACGAGCAGGAGACGGCGGGAAAGGCCATCGAGTGGCTGGCGGATGTGCTCTACCCCGACCACGAAGACCGCGCCGCCGTGTACGCCGACATGAACCGGGTGGCCGCCTCCGTTCCGGCGGGGAGCAACGGCGTCATCTTCACTCCGTGGCTTTATGGGGAACGGACCCCCGTCGAGGACGCCGCGTTGCGCGGCGGGTTCTTCAACCAATCGCTCGGCACGGGACGGGCAGAGATGATCCGGGCAGCGTTCGAAGGCGTGGCCTTCAACACCCGCTGGCTGCTCGGCTACGTCGAGAAGTTCGCCGGTACCCGGCTCGATCCGATCGTCATGGTAGGTGGCGGCGCCCAGTCGGATCTCTGGTGCCGGATCCACGCCGACGTGCTGGGCCGCACCGTGCACCAGGCGAACGATCCCATCCAGGTGAACGTGCGCGGTGCCGGACTCCTGGCCCACGTCGCCCTCGGCCGGCTGCGGTGGGGCGGGGTCCCCGGTCTCGTTCCGATCGCCGCCACCTACGAGCCCAATCCGGCACATCGGGCCGTCTACGACACCGCCTACGATGCCTTCCGGCAGCTTCACAAGCGGAACCGCCGCACCTACCGCCGCCTCAACCGCTGATTCCGGGAAGAACCATGAGCCTCGTGTCGATGTCGCAACGGCTGCTGGAGAAGCTGCCGCGCGGACTGGCGACACGTCTCCATCGGAGCGCGATGCGGGTCCCGCCGGTGCGACGCGCCCTCGAACGCCAGTACGAGGAGATGCTGGTCGACGCACCGCCGGCACAGCCGGCGTCCGACGTACGGGTCTTCCGCCGACTCCCCGCCGCAGCGCGCTCCCACGAGGACATCCTCGGCGACATCGCCTCCCTCGCTTCGGCCGAAGCGGCCGGCTGGCAGGGGGGGAGAGCTTCGGGGGCCGTCTACCACGGGGACACCGAGCACATCGACTTCCTGAGCCGGGTGTATGCCCTCCACTCCCAATCCAATCCCCTCCACGTCGATCTGTGGCCATCGGGAATGAAGTTCGAGGCGGAGATCGTGTCGATGACGGCGGGGATGCTGGGCGGGGACGAGGCGGGCGGCGACGACATCGTCGGCACACTGACCTCCGGCGGCACCGAGTCGATCATCATGGCGATGAAGGCCCACCGCGACCGGGCGGGAATCGCACGACCCGAGATGGTGGTGCCCTCGTCGGCGCACGTCGCGTTCGACAAAGCCGCTCATCTGCTGGGCTACCGGCAGCATCGTATCCCAGTGGGGCCGGATGGCCGTGCCGACGTCGCCGCAACCGCCAAGGCCATCGGGCGCCGCACCGCCGTCGTGGCGGGGTCGGCTCCCGGCTTTCCCCACGGCGTCATCGACCCCATTCCCGAGCTGTCCCAGCTCGCCAGGGAACACGGCGTCGGGTTCCACACCGATGCGTGCCTCGGCGGCTTCGTGATCCCGTGGGCGGAGCGACTCGGCTACGACGTGCCGGTCATCGACTTCCGTCTGCCTGGAGTCACCTCCCTGTCGGTGGACACCCACAAGTACGGCTACGCCCCGAAGGGGACCTCCGTCGTGCTGTACCGCGGACGCGAGCTGCGCCATCACCAATTCCACGTGGCGACCGAATGGCCCGGTGGGCTCTACTACTCACCTGCCCTCGCCGGAAGCCGCCCCGGTGGACTCATCGCAGGTACGTGGGCGGCGTTGCTGGCGATGGGCGAAGCGGGCTACCTCTCGGCCACCGAGTCCATCCTCGCCGCCGCCGCTCATATCCGGGCCGGCATCGAGGAGATCCGTGAACTGCAGATCATCGGCGATCCCCTGTGGGTGATCGCCTTCACATCGGACACCGTCGACATCTACGAGGTGATGGCCCGCATGGGCGAGCGAGGCTGGAGTCTCAACGGCCTTCACCATCCTCCGGCCGTGCACATCGCCGTGACGCTGCGCCACACCCAGGAGGGCGTTGCCGAGGAGTTCGTCGCCGATCTCGGCGCCGCGGTGGCCGCTGCGGTCGCTGGCGGTGGGAAGGCGCGCACCGGCTCTGCGCCGCTCTACGGCATGGCCGCCACCTTTCCGGCCCGAGGTGCGGTCGCCGACCTCATCGAGCGCTACGTCGATCGTCTCTATGAGGTCAACGGCGAGTAGCCACGGGCGGCTGATCGACCTGCGTCGCGGCGAGAGATGCCACGGCCTGTTCGAGCTTGGTGATCAGCTCGTCGCGGTCGGCATCCACCGGCACCCGGATCGGGGGGCCGAAGCGCACCGTGATCGATCCGCGGTGCGGGAATCTTGCGCCCTTCGGCCACAGGGCATGGGCACCCGAGACGCCAATCGGAATCACCGGGACATCGAGCTCGGCGGCAAGGAAGCCGATCCCGCTGCGAAACGACGCCCGCACACCGCTGGTCGACCGTGTGCCCTCCGGGTAGATGAGCACCGACCACCCGTCGTCGATCAGGTCCCCACAGTGCTCGAGGCTCGACCGCACCGCCCCTTCGCGTGAGAAGGGAAACGTGCCCAGCGCCACCGTCGCCACGGCGCCCAGCCAGCGGTAGCGGTAGAAGTAGTCGGCGGCGGCCGCCACGGCAGTCCGCCGCCGGAGCGATCTCGGAAGCGCGCGGAGGATCGACGGGGTGTCGAGATGGCTGGCGTGGTTGGCGATCAGCAGCACCGGACCGGCCACGCCGTCGAGGTGCGCTCGACCTCGCACGGCGAACGGGTGGGCCACGAGACGGTGGATCGGGAAGACGAGCCCTCGCTGCACTAAGGCACGCGCTGCGCGTGCAACCGGTCGCCGCGGCCAGCCGGCGACTGCCGGCGTCGCCGGTCGTTCGCTGTGCTCGACGAGCGCACACAGCGCACCCACCGTGCCGAGCTCGGCGAGCTGGCCATCCTCCACGTCGAGACCCAGCTCGTCCTCCAGGCGCACCGCCAACTCGACTCGACCGAGCGAGTCCAGGCCGATGTCCATCGTGAGATCGCTCTCCCGGGTGATCGCAGCCGCGTCGACGTGACCCAGCCCGACGAGCATGGCGCGGACCCGTTCCAAGGTCTCATCACCGGAGACGGTCGCCACGTGTGGCGGTGGCGGAACGACCCCAGCAGTTGTGCGCAGCGCCGCCACCACCTCGTGCCGCTTCACCTTGAGCAGGTTGGTGCGGGGGAAGTCCTCCTGGGGCCAGATAGTGAATCCGGTCGGCCGTTGGTGCTCGGCGAGCTTGGCGGCAGCACGGCGCACGGCGGCCGCCGCCGTCGCCTCGGCGCCCGCCCCAGGGATGATCGCGGCGTGCACGGCCGGGTTGCCGCTCCGGTCGGGCAGCGCCACCACGACGCAGTCCTCGATCTCGGGTTCCCCCCGCAACGCGTCTTCGACGTCCTCGGGATAGACGTTGAGACCGCTGGAGAGCACGATGCGATCCGCCAGCCGTCCGGTGATGCGGAGCCGCCCTTCGGTGTCCCACGCTCCGAGGTCGCCGGTGCGGTACCAGCCGCAATGATCGAAGGCTTTCGTCGTTCCTTCCGGGTCCTCCCAATACCCCGCGGTCACGTTGGGGCCCTTCACCACCACCTCTCCGGCAGGGGACAGACGGACCTGCACGACCGGCACCGGGCGACCCACCGTGCCGGGACGGCGATCCCAGTACGTGTTGCCCGTCACGATGGGGGCGCATTCGGTGGTGCCGTAGCCCTCGATCACCCGAACCCCCATCCGCTCCCACTGGCCGGCGACGTCGGCGGAGAGAGCGGCGCCGCCGCAGATCACGAAGTCGAGGTGGCCGCCAAGTCCCTGGTGGACTCGCCGGAACAGCGTGCGCCGCAGCGGCATCGGCACGCGGGTGGCGAGCCGGTGGGCCCACCGCCACACGGCTACCTTCCCCTGCCTCGTCACCTCGCGCTCGATGCCCTGCGCCATGAGTTCGAGCACCTGTGGCACCAGCACAATGGTGGTGACGGCGCTACGACGCATCGCCCTCATGAGCACCGGTACGCGGCGACTCGTCGGGTAGGCGATCGTCGACCCCAGCACCAGCGGCCCGTAGAGGCCCACGGTCTGTTCGAGCATGTGCGACAGCGGTAGCAGCGAGACGAGACGGAGGGGCCGGCGGGGAACGAGCCGGAGAGCCGATTCCACGTTGGCGACGATGTTGCCGTGGGTCAGCATCACCCCCTTCGGCGTTCCGGTGGTACCCGAGGTGAAGACGATCTCGGCGACGTCGTCGCTCGACGGCCGATCGTCGGGCGGAGAATCGCTCTGATTCATCGGAAGGTCCGCCATGGCGACACTGCGGGCGGAGATGGCGTCGGGGACGGCGAAGGCCGACACGATGAGCTCGGCGCGTGTCGTCGTGGCGACGCAAGCGACGAAGCTCGGCGTCGCCGTCGGGTCGATGGGCACCAGCACGAGCCGCCCGAGCATCACACCGAAGTACGTCGCGACGAGCTCGGGTGAGTTGGGCGCCCAGACGACGACGCGCGTCCCCGGAGTGAGGCCGAGATCGCAGCGCAGGTGATTCGCCACGGCGACCGCCGACCGCCACAGGTCCTGGTAGCTCCACCTTCGGGCGCGCAGGCCGCGGTGCGTGGACAGCGCCGGTTGTTCCCCGTAGCGAAGGGCGGCGTCCTCGAGGAGGTCGACCAGCGTCTCCATCATCGGGTCTGGGCCGTCGTGGCCGTCGGGGCCACCGGCGGCGCCGCCGACACGGGCCCCGCATCCACGAGCCGGACGCGCCCGGAAACCGAGAACCGAGCGGCACCCTGCGTGATCAGGCGCAGGCCGTCGACGTTCACCATCACCGGGCTCGACGGGCCCGTGGGCTCGGTGGACAGGCTGCGCACGTCGCGGACGATCGCCCCGTGCTCGTCCGGGCGGTCCAGGAGTGCTGCCGTGCGGCAGGCCTTGATCTGCCGCACCATGGCGCGGATGCCCACGTAGCGAAGGACGACCACCCGGAACGCGCCGCTCGAGAGCGGCATGCCGCGCCCGAGAGGGAAGTCCTTGCCGAGGTCGCCGTTGAGCACGATCACCGCCGCCCATCGGTCCGCAGCCAGGATCTCCCCGTCGAGGCTCAGTTCCGTGGGGGCGATGCGGCCGAGGAAGCGCAGGACCCACCACCGGATCGTCGCGAGCATGAGCCCGAAGAAGAAGGGCCCCAGATCGCCGAACAGCGTTCCCAGCAGACCCTTGTAGAACTTGATGATCCGGCTCTCGGTGAAGAGGGGGACGTCTCCGAAGATGCCGAGCCCGCCGAAGCCGACGAGGTGCCGCCGCTGCACGCTGCCGTCTGGTTCGACGGTCTCGACGGCGAGGACGTCGGCGGGCAGGGTGTGGTCGGTGCCGATTCCGACCGCGATGGCCGCCGCCGCATCGAACAGGTCATCCGGGACGTGCAGCACCTTCCCGATCAGGTCGGCGGAGCCCTTGCGGAGGAAGGCGAGGCGGAGATCGGGAGGGACACCGCCGGCGACGTGGCAACCCTCGAGCACGGCGTTGAAGGTCCCGGCGCCCCCCGCGGAGACGATGGTGCGCCCGCCGCCCTCGACGATGGTGCGAGCGGTCTCCGCTGCGGCGGCGTGGCTGGCCGCCAGGTGGACGCGAACCGCACGGTCGGTCACTGCACGGAACGCTGCCTCGATCTGAGGCACCTTGCGCTGATCGGCGAACGAACCCGACATGGTGGTGGCGATGATCTCGATCGTGTCCGGCGAGAACGGCCCGGGCGTCGGCGGGGGCCGGTGGGTGAGCACAGCCTCCGCCACGGCTCGCACCGTGTCCTCGTGGGTGGTCTCGTCGACTCGCAAACGGAGGACGCGGACGCCACACCGCGCCTCCAGGACGTCACAGACCCGCTCGTAGGCGGCCGCCAGCTCCGTGAGGAACGCAACGTTCTCGTGGACCTGGAGCGGCCGGCCCCGTGCCCGGATCCGCGCCATGGACGTCTCCGGTGCGATGCGGAGCAGGACCACGAGATCCGGAAAACCGAACCGGGCCAGGTGCAGCCGGTTGAGTAATGCGAGCTGCCAGCCGCGACGCAGGTAGTACGGCAGCTCGCGGAGTGGGATCGTCTGGTCGCCCGCCAGGTAGTGCAGCACATCGAGGAGACGCTCGTCGTCGGTCAGCTCTCCCTTGGAGTAGCGGGCGATGGCCCAGGCGGCGACGTTCACGAGTGGATCACCGTCGGTGAGGAGCGCAGGCGGGGCGTCCTGGGCGAGCACGTGGTTGCGGACGAAGGTGCGCTCGGTGAACTCGAGCAGCTTGAGATCCTTGTAGAGGTTGGGGCGGCGTAAACCCTTGGCGGCAGCTCCGACGGCGCGGGCCGACCGCGACATGGGGATGTCGGTCCGCTCGTACGGCGGCCGGCCCGGGCAGCCATCCACCACCACGTCGCCGATCCCGACGGTGCGAACCGACTGCGCCAGAAGGGTGATGGCGTCGCGGAACGTCGAGGTCTTCCCGCAGCCGTCGATGCCGACGATGGCTGCTACGACCGATCCGTTTGCCGGTGCGTTTCCCGGAACATGACGCGCGGCCATGCTGCCGTCCTTCTCCTCCTCAACCTATGCCGGCGGCCGCGAGACCGATAGAGGCCAGATTCCTGTTCGCGGCCGGCGTGTAATGCGAACACCCCCCGCTCGCCGGCGGCGTGAGTACGCTCGGAAGGGTCGAACCCGGAGGACCCCCTGCGTTTTCGCGTGTACGTCAGCCACGGCCGGTCGGACGTTCCCCTCGTCGCAACCCTCGTCGAAGACCTTCAGAGCCTCGGACACGACGTGTGGCTCGATCGCGGTCTGCCGGGCGGCGACCGGTGGTGGGATCGCGTGGCGCGCAACGTCGAACGCTGCGATCTGTTCATCGTGGCGCTCAGCTCCACAACAATGGACAGCCAGATCTCGGCGGCAGAGCTTGCGCTGGCGGGTGCCTATGGCAAGCCGATCCTCCCGGTCCTCGTCGAGGATGGGGTCTCGGACGCCTTCCTCCCCCCAACCATCGCCGAGGTCCAACGGGTGGACTATCGATCGGCCGACCGGACAGCGATGGCCAATGTCGTCCGGGCGCTGCGGGCGACCGAGGTCTCGGAGACAGCACCCGTCGTGGACGTGGGAGCGTACAAACCCACCAGCTACGGCCATGACATCGAGAGCCAACTCGCCTCGGGGGATTACTTGCCCCCACAACTCCAGATGGAGCTCATCGATCAGCTCAACGCCACTGCTGCCGGGGGACTTCAAGTCACCAAGGTGCTGACCCTCTTGCAGCAGTTCTCCGACCGAGAGGACACGACCGCCAAGGTCGCCGTGAAGATCGAAGCCCTGCGCAAGGCGCTTCGCGAGCCCTCGAGTGCCTCAAACGCGATCTACCGGCTCGACCTCCGCGACCTGCCCGATCGAGCCACTGACGATCGCAGCATCCGCACAGGCAGCCGCACGGTGTTCCTCAGTTACAGCCGGTTGGACCATGAGATCGTCAGCGAACTCGCAGCGGACATCGAGGGCGTCGGATGGGACTTGTGGCTGGACCAGAAACTCCCCGGCGGTCGCAAGTGGTGGGACGAGGTGCTCCGTCGGATCAGGGACAGTGACGTCGTCGTCTTCGCAGCAAGCCGGGCGTCCGTCAGCTCACGAGCGTGTCACAGCGAACTCGCGTATGCGGTGGCAGTGGGAAAGCCGCTCATCGGTGTGGTGGTCGGTAGCGAGCCGGCGGCAGCCTTGCTGACCCCTCAGTTCGCCGACGCTCCAGTGCTGCGCTACGACGATCCCTCGAAGAAGTCGTTCGGCGATCTCTACCGGGCGCTCGCCGACACACCGCCCCGACACCCACTCCCCGATCCACTTCCGGTGAGCCCGGAGGTCCCGGCAACCTACATGTTCGACATCAGGTCGCAGATCCAGTCCGGCGAAGTCCTCACTCCGAGCGACCAGGAACAGCTCCTCGATCAACTGCGCGCCTATGCGAAAGAGGGCTACCCGAGGCACGAGGTCGTCGAGCTCGCCAACGACCTCCATGATCGCGACGACGTGACCCGGCGAATGAGCGACGAGCTCGAGGCGTTCGCGGCGGAGATGACGGGGAAGCCAGTGGGAGCGGCAGAGCCCCCGGCGCCTGCCGATCAGGCCTCCGGCGTCGCCGGCGCAGAGGTCACGCAGGAAGCCGTAGCCGCGGAGACCGGCGGTGTCGAAGCGGCGCCGGAGCCGCTTCCGGCCGAGCCGCCCGCCCCGCCCGAGAAGCCCGCCGCGCCCGAGCCGGAGCCACACTCGTGGCGCGCCGAGGCAGCTGACGTCCCCAAGCCGCCGGTGGACGCCGAGCCTGCCCGCACCGAGGTCCGTGAAGCCGCGCCGCGGCCGGCTACTCCCCCGCGTGATGGAGCGGCCGCAGTGCCGCCGAAGCGACGCAGAGGGTTGCTGGTGGCCGTGCTGATCACGGTGCTCGTCGCCGGTGGCATAGCGATCGCCGCGATCGTCAACTCCGGCAACGACGGTGCTGCCGATCCGGCCGACATTGCCGTTGCGACGACCGCCCCTGCGCCCGAGCCCGAGCCCTCGCGCGCGCCCGAGCCCGAGCCCGTAGACGTCCCCACGACGGCTCTGGCACAGCCGGTCCCCGAGTGGGACCTGGGCGGACTCGTGCCTTCGGCGGCAGGTCTCGCACTTGCCGACTACACCGTCGAGCCGAGCACGACGTCGACCAACTGCGAGGACTACGACTCCGCCGGGCTCGTGGAAGAGCGAGCCGTTCAGCTGGTGCCGAGAGAGAATCGCAATCACTACCTGTGGGCCTGGGTGGCACGTTTCGACTCGCTCGAAGGTGTCGACTCCTATCTGGCGAGCTGGGGCAACGGCTGCTCGCTCCGGCCACCTGACGCGACCTGGGTCAATCGGCTGGTGCCACCCATGTGGCTCACCGACGACGTCCTCTGGTACGTCACGCTCGTCGAGCTCGACGATGGCCGCACATTCGTCGGGAGCGTCGGTGCGCTCAAGTTCACCAGCCGGTGGGTTGGCGAAGCACAACTCGTCCTTAGCGAGGCCGATGGTGTGCTCGAGGCCATCGAGATCGACACCACGTCGCCTTACGACAACGCACGCGCCCGCCAGCTCGTCGATGAACTGGTCGACCCGGTCACGGCAATCTTGAGCGGGCTCTGAGGCCAGGCCAGGCAGGCTGCTTGGGCGTGTCCGGATCGGAGACGGCAGACAGGTCCGCTGCGTTAGGTTGCACCGGGATCGTCAAGAGGTCGAGGATCCTCTCACTCTCGCAGGCCCACGGATGAATACCAGCGTCGAGATCATGATCGTGCTGTCGATCGGCGTCGTTGCGGCCGTCTATGCCTTCTACCTCGACGTGCGGCGCACCTCTGCCTTCAGCCGTCTGCTGGCCTGGCTGAGGAGCGAGCGAGAGGACGACTGGGAGGGATTGAGCCGCGCCGACCGATTCCTGAGCTTCCGGGCGGTCGAGATCCTGCGACGCGGCGCGCTCGCCGGCGACCCGGAGTTCCAATCCCGTTACGCACCGACCCGGCATGGGCGGCGATTCGTCGTCGCGATGACGGTCACCACCGCCGCCATCGCACTGGTGATCCTGGGCACGTCGTTCTGGGGTTGGAGCTGGTGAGCGTCTTGTGGCTCACGGCGGGCGCGACCGCGTCTGACTCCGTGGGGGTACAGCGACCTCGTCCAATGCCTCGCCCGGGGTCTCGACCGGAAGGCGATGGATGATTTCGAGGCCTCGTTCGTACTTGTCCTCGGGTGTCAGGTCGTCCCAGGATTCGATCTCCCGCAGGGTTCGCTCCGCCCATTCGTCGACGGTGTGCAGGAGGCTGATGAAGAAGTCGACCGCGAGCGCCCGGATGTACACCTGGTCCTGGGTGGCGGCGATCCCGTCGATGAACTCTTGTTTCACCTCGCCCCCGAACCTCAGCATCTCCTGGGCGTCCGCCCGAACCTGCTTCAGCGTGGAGGTGATCTGCTCCTTGGTGCCGAGGGGTGCCACGAACAGGCGGATCATGGCCTCGAAGTCCATGGCGAACGGGGAGATCGGAGTGCCCAGCCACTCGCGCAGCTCCTGCTTCCCGTCCTCGGTGATCGAGTAGATGGTGCGCGCCCGTTTGCCGGTGTACTCCTTCCGCCCCTCGACGAGACCCATCGACGAGAGCCGCTTCACCTCGCGGTAGATGGCGCTCTCCGCTCGGGGCCAGACGTAGCGGAAGTACCTGACCCGCTGCTGGGCGAGTTCATAGGTCGACCACGGTCGCACTGCCACCTGGGCCAGCACCGCATACGACGTCGTGGTCAGCTGCTCACTCATCGCCACCCTTGACATACTCCAAATCGGAGTATATAAATACTCCTGTTTGGAGTATAGCTTATCCGTGTTCAGCAGTCGATCAGCCGGAGGAGACCTCGATGTCCGTGTCAAGCATTGAGATCAGCACGGTCGGCGAGGGCACCGCAGCCGTCGACGACAACCAGCTCGCAGACCTGGAGCGACGCGTCGCAGGAAGGGTTCTCCTCCCCAAAGACCCGGGCTGGGACGAGGCGACGCTCACCTGGAATGGCATGGTTGCAAAGACTCCCGCTCTGGTCGTCCAGCCAACATCATCGGCAGATGTCGCCACCATCGTCGACTTCGCCCGGGAACGTGGACTGTTGTTGAGTGTGCGAGGAGGCGGCCACAACATCGCCGGCACCTCCATCGCTCCTGGTGGCGTCACGATCGACATGTCGCGCATGCGCTCGGTGGCCGTCGACGCGGATGCTCGGACGGTTGATGTCGGCCCGGGTTGCACGTTGGGAGATGTCGACGAGGCAACCCAGCAGCTCGGCCTCGCCACCGTCCTCGGCATCGTCTCCGAAACCGGGGTCGCCGGTCTCACCCTCGGTGGCGGATGGGGGTACCTGACCCGTCGCTTCGGGTGGACCGTCGACAACCTCGAAGGTGTGGAGATCGTCACGGCCGACGGTGCCATCCGCACCGCCAACCCGAGTGAGCACGACGACCTCTTCTGGGCCATCCGCGGTGGCAGCGGCAACTTCGGTGTGGTGACCCGGTTCACGTTCCGCCTCCACGAGGTGGGCCCGATGGTCACCGGTGGCCTGGTGGCCTGGAGTGCCGAGCGAGCGGAGGAGGTCCTCGCCGCCTATCAGGAGATCACCGCCTCCGCTCCCCCGGAGTTGACGGTCGGCGCCCTGGTGCGCCTGGCACCGCCTGCACCATTCGTACCCGAGGAGTGGCACGGAAGACCGGTCGTGGCCATGATCGTGTGCTACACCGGAGATGATCCAGCCACGGCGCTGGCATCGATCCATCAGCTCGGCGACCCTGTCGCCAACACCCTCCAGACCATGCCGTATGTGGCTCTTCAATCGATGCTCAACGCCACGGAGCCCAATGGGCCCCACCGGTACTGGAAGACCGAGTTCATCCCGGGTCTGTCCGACGACTTCCTCGAGACGTTCCGTCACGGGGCCTTGAACGTCACGTCCCCCTTGTCTCAATCGGTCCTCTTTCACCTCGGAGGGGCACTGAACGAGCGCCCCGACGATGATGCCGCCGTCGGCAACCGGGACGCCCACTTCATCACGGGCTTTTCCGGAACCTGGCCGCCCAATGTGCCCGCCGATCCCCACATCCAGTGGGTGAGAGAGTCCTGGGAAACCATCCGTCCCTACTCGACCGGGGGGAACTACATCAACTTCCAGCTCGAAGAAGACGACGCGACGCGCCTCGAAGCGGCATATCGGGGCAACTACGACCGTCTGCAGTCGATCAAGGCCGAATACGATCCCGACAACTTCTTCAGGGTCAATCGCAACATCTCGCCGGCCAGGTGACTCCACACTCCCCGCCGGGTGCGTAGCGTTACCGCCTGTCGACGAAAACCGGGATCACACATCGCCGGGAGCGTCTCCCCCACTCGTGAGTCGAGCGGGGTGTGACGTATGGTTGGGGCGTGGACGACCACCACCCCGGATTCGGCGGGCTCGTCGATGGGGTGCGCCCGCGAACGAAGATCGCCGCAGCTGTCTGCGCCCTCGTCCTCGCCGGCTGCTCCGGCCCAGCGCCGATGCCGATCGGGGATCCCGAGTACTTGGTCGAGGCCTCCGGGCCGGCACTTCCGCTCGGCCGACAGATCGAGCTGGCTGGATTGGGTCAGACGATTCGCTACCCCGAGGGATGGCACGCAGAGAGCCGCATGCCCTACACCAACATCGCCGAAGACCCTGCGGACATCGACCGCTGGTTCGGTGGCGCTGCCGTCCAGGGACCGCTCGTCTTCTTCGAGGTCGAGACCGTCGACTTCATCCAGAGCGTCGGGGTCGACACGCCCGATCCCCGCCCGGAGGACCTGGTCGCCTTCAGCACCGAGTACTTCGATTGGGAGGATGTGCGCGGTCACCAGCGGCTTGCCCTCTTCGATGGCGAGGGCATACAGGTCCGCGCTCGGGAACGACGTGGCTCCGTGCTTGCGATCCAGGCCGTATTGCCGGATGAGCGGGTGCTGCTCATCACGGTCGTCGCCCCCACCGAGACCACACTCGACGCGAGCCTCCCCACCTGGCGAGCGATGACCCGGTCCTTGGAGTCATCCGGAGCGGCGGCGTTGTCGACTCCAACCGGAGTGCGCCGAAGATAGCGCTCGCACGTGGAAGCCCGCGCCGACCGTGCGCCGTGCTCCGTGCTGAACGCCGCGATCCGAGCCGGGTCGGAAGGCGGAGGATGCGGGTAATTCGCCCTCTGGAGTCGGTCGGGTCCTCGCATTTAGCTGTGGGAATGCAGCCTGCGAGAAGGAGCTGTCATGGTTGACCTCTCTCATGTTGATCTGGCGAATGTCGGGACGATCTATCACAACCTGTCGACTCCTGCGCTCTACGAGGAGGCGATCAAACGAGGCGAGGGCCGCATCGGCCACCTGGGACCCTTTGTCGTCAGCACCGGCAAGTACACGGGTCGCTCCGCCAGCGACAAGTTCATCGTGCGGGAGCCGGAGAGCGAGGATCGGATCTGGTGGGGTCCGGTCAACAGGCCGTTCGAATCGGACCGTTTCGACAAGGTGCACTATGGCCTCCGGTCGTACCTGCAGAACAAGGACGTGTTCGTTCAAGACTGCTACGCCGGCGCCGACCCCGAATACCGCATCAAGGTCCGAGTGATCTCCGAGCACGCCTGGCACAGCCTCTTCGCACGAACGATGTTCCTACGTGAGTTCGACCCCGCCGTACTCGCCGACTTCAGGCCGGACTGGACCGTCATCCATTGTCCGGGCTTCCAGGCAGACCCGGAGACGGAGCACACCCGGTCCGAGGCGTTCATCCTGGTGAGCTTCGACAAGCAGATGGTCGTGATCGGTGGGACCAGCTACGCCGGTGAGATCAAGAAGTCGGTCTTCTCGATCATGAACTACCTCCTGCCTCAGCGCGGCGTGCTCACCCTGCACTCTTCCGCCAACGTCGGTTCCGACGACGACACCGCGGTGTTCTTCGGGCTGTCCGGCACGGGAAAGACGACCCTTTCGACGGAGACCGATCGGGCCATGATCGGCGACGACGAGCTCGGCTGGAGCGACCGCGGCGTGTTCAACTTCGAGGGCGGTTGTTACGCCAAGATGATCCGGTTGTCCGACGAGGCCGAGCCCGAGATCTATCAGACCACACGCCGCTTCGGCACCATCCTCGAGAACGTGACGATCGATGCCGCCACTCGCCGCCTCGACTTGCAGCGCGCCGAGACCGAGAACACGCGGGGTGCCTACCCCATCACACATCTGGACAACATCGTCCAGGGATCGATGGCGGGTCACCCCCGTAACGTATTCATGCTCACCGCCGACGCCTTCGGGGTGCTGCCGCCCATCTCCCGGCTCACCCCAGAGCAGGCGAAGTACCACTTCATCTCCGGCTACACGGCAAAGGTGGCCGGCACCGAACGCGGCGTCAAGGAGCCGAGGGCGACGTTCTCGGCCTGCTTCGGTGCACCCTTCATGCCCCTGCACCCCACGGTCTACGCCGACCTGCTCGGAAAGAAGATCGCAGAGCACGACGTGAAGGTGTGGCTCGTCAACACCGGGTGGACCGGAGGTCCGTACGGCGTCGGGGAGCGTTTCAAGATCGCCCACTCCCGTGCCGTGATCCGCGCCGCCATCTCGGGAGCGCTCGACGAGGTGCCCTACGCCACCGATCCCGTGTTCGGCCTCGCCGTCCCGGAGTCATGCCCCGGAATCCCCGCCGAGTTGCTGACCCCGCGCACCACCTGGGCCGATGCAAAGGCCTATCACGCCAAGGCTCGGGAGCTCGCCGGCCTGTTCGTCGAGAACTTCGCCGCCTATGCGGACGAGGCAGGTGACGACATCGCGGCGGCCGGACCTTCACCGGCATGAGACGGTGAGGATGCGATCCATCACGGCTCCGCCGGAGCGCAGCGTTGAACTGGTACTCGATCACGAGGGTGTTGCCGCCGGACTCCATCTCCGCCCATCGGGTTGGGCTCGTACCGGACGGCCCTCGCTCGCAGACGAGATCTGGCCCAAGATGGGGTGATGGAGCACAACCGGGCGCGGCAGCGCTCATTCCGGCGCACGGCATCGGCGCTCGTTCAGATCGTGTACCACGTCTTTGCGCCGTGGCACAGCTCGTGGCGCAAACGTTGGGGTTCGCGGCCAGGTGAGCCAGATCCCACGTTGCCCGGCGAGTACCTCATCGAGGATTCCGCATGGGAGTTCACCCGTGCCGTGTCGATTGCGGCGCCCCCAGAGGGCGTTTGGCCGTGGATCGTTCAGATCGGGCAGGAGCGAGGCGGGTTCTACTCCTTCGAGCGACTCGAGAACCTCATCGGGTGTCACATCACGAACACCGACGTGATTCTCCCCCAACATCAGACACTCGCCGTGGGAGACACCATTCGCCTCCACCCCACGGCACCACCCCTCCATGTCGCTCTTCTCGAGCCGGGCCGATCGCTCGTCTTGACCAGCAAACCAGGAGAGGACGCGCCGGGCGCGGTATCGACGCACACCGTCGACGCCCTGTGGGCCTTCCACGTCATCCCCGACGGCGACGACGCGTGTCGTCTCATCGAACGCGGCAAGAGCGGGTTCGGCAGTTCGATGGCCGAACGGCTCTTCTTCTCGCCGCTGCTCCTCGAACCCGTCGGCTTCGTGATGAGCCGGGAGATGCTGCTCGCCGTGAAGGAGCGAGCGGAGGTCGCGCGCCTCACGCCGTGATCTGCTTCCAGTACGAGCGGACGGCGGCCTCGGTCCCTTGGTAGAGGGACGGCTCGTGTCCGCCGGCTCTCAGCGCGGCGAATAGGGGGGCGCGGGGCTCAGCGCCTCGAGAAAGAAGAGGTCGTCGATCTCGGGTTCAGGTCCGGGAACCGCTCTCGGAGGAGCGCTGCGTAGCGATCGGCCTCCGGTCGCCCCTGCGTCCGGCCGTGGTCGATCTCGTTTGCGGTCGATGAGCCCATTCGTTACCGCGCTCCTTCACTCAGCGATCCAGGGTCACGCTAGCGAGGCGCCAAACCAGCCTTGGCCGGGTCCCCGGTCCCTATTCTGGAGCGGCGTCTGGCGAAGGACGGTGGCAGCACGAGCCGGAGGAGATCCATGACCGCGCCTGAGGTTGGCGAGGACCTCAATCTGCACCACATCGCTCGCCGTCAGTTCATGAACGCCGCGCCCTTCGCCGACCACCTGAGAGGTTGGCGCGGGATCTCGGAGCGGCTGTTCGAGCCCGAGCGCATCATCGAGGTGTCGCTGCCGATCGTGATGGACGACGGGTACGTTCACATCTTCAAGGGGTACCGCGTCCTCCACAGCACGCTTCGCGGACCGGGCAAGGGAGGCATTCGTTACCACTCCAACGTGGATGCCGACGAGGTGAAGGCACTGGCGACGTGGATGACCTGGAAGTGCGCCCTCCTGAACGTGCCGTTTGGTGGTGCCAAAGGAGGCGTCGAGTGCGACCCGACCAACCTGACGGACGAAGAGAAGCGCCGCATCACTCGTCGGTTCGTGTCGGCGCTTGGCGACAACATCGGGCCCCACACCGACATCCCGGCTCCGGATCTGTACACCAACTCGCAGACGATGGCCTGGGTCTACGACACCTACAACATGATGCACCCCGGCAACAACAACCTGCCGGTGGTGACGGGCAAGCCGCTCGACATCGGAGGGATCCCCGGTAGGGCCACGGCGACCGCCCAGGGCGTGGTGTACTGCACCGAGCGGTTCCTCGAGATCGGTGCCCTGCCCGCGGTGGACGGGATCGCCGACACGAGGATTGTGATCCAGGGGTTCGGCAACGCCGGTCGTGAGGCCGCCTTCATCTTCCGCTCGCTGGGGGCGATCATCGTGGGAGTCAGCGACTCACGGGGCGGGGTCCATGAACCCGACGGTCTCGATCTCGAGGCGGTCGAGGCCCACAAGAAGGAAACGGGCAGCGTCGTGGGAACCGCGCATACCAGGACGCTGGCCCCCAAGGAGGTCCTGGAGCAGCCGTGCGACATCCTCGTACCAGCCGCACTCGAGAACCAGATCAGCAGCGTGAACGCCCCTCGGGTACAGGCCCGGCTGGTGGTGGAGGCCGCCAACGGCCCCACGACACCGGCAGCCGATGTGATCCTGGCTGAGCGGGGGATCCCGGTGTTGCCGGACATCCTGGCCAACGCCGGCGGCGTGGTCGTCTCCTACCTGGAATGGGTGCAGAACCTGCAGAACGAACAGTGGACCGAGGAGGCAGTCCACGACCGGCTGCGGGTGAAGATGAACACGGCCACCGAAGAGGTCGTCGACCGCCGGGCCGCCCTCATCGATTCGTTCGAGACCCATCAGGACCGCTGGTCGGAGGTGCGCCCCCATGATCCGGCCGTCTGCAAACCCGACTATCGCATAGCGGCTACCTCGATAGCGGTCGGCAGGTGCCGCCAGATCCTCGTCGAGCGCGGCGTCTGGCCGTAGCCCTGCCGATGCCACCCGACTCGGGGGTGATTCCCCTTGGGGTCCCTACGCCTACCGACCGTGATGTACCCAATGGCGCGGACGCCACGCACGACGGAGCCCTGTCCTGCAGCGCGGCGACTTGGCGCGCCTCGAGAGGGAACAGGGCCTAGGGCGCATGTTTCCGGCCTCGAAGGGATCGAGTCCCAGAGATCGGAGCATCGTCAGGCCCGGGTGCACCGGCCCCGATAGGTAGGGTGCGGACCCTGAACCACCGGTCCTGGCCGTCAAGGGTTGCAGCAACGACAGGGACCGTTGCGACAGACGAGGGGTTGATGGCCGACCGAGCAACCGATGTTGAATCGAGTCGTGTGTCCCCCGTGGTGCTGGCTGAGCTGTCGTCGCTGGTCTCGTGACAGAAACCGCTGAATCGAGGACTACAGGCGATGGAACAAAGTGCTCTCTCACAGATCGGCCTTCCGGTAGCGGTGTTTGCGATGATGGTCACGCTCGGACTTGCCGTGGATTGGGCCGATTTCAAGCGGGTACTCCTAGCACCACGGGCGGTTGCCGTAGGGCTCGGTCTTCAGCTACTCGCGCTTCCCGCGGTGGCCTTTGCGATCGCGTTCGCACTTCCGCTGGATCCTGTTGTGGC
The DNA here is from genome assembly GCA_041605955.1 of Acidimicrobiia bacterium. Taxonomy (GTDB): domain Bacteria; phylum Actinomycetota; class Acidimicrobiia; order Spongiisociales; family UBA5794; genus JAHEJX01. Next base: position 18,396 of record JBFIXI010000037.1, on the reverse strand, counting down.
GGTCAGCATCATCCTTCTGGCATCCGCACCCGGCGGAGCCACTTCCAATGTGATCGTGCACGTCGCAGATGGCGATCGAGCTCTGTCGGTGACGCTCACCGCTCTCTCCGGCTCAGTGTCGTGGCTCACCGTCCCGCTGCTTCTGTCGTGGGCGGTCGATGCTTTCGAAATAGGTGGCGGCGCAGTCACCGTTCCGTTTGTCCGGACCATGCTCGAGGTGGCGGCGATAACCCTCGTCCCGTTGGCTGTTGGAATGCTGATGCGATGGCGCCGCCCGGGCCTGGCTGATCGGACGCAGAGGGCCGGAAAGGTCTTCTCGGGCGTCGTGTTGTTCGCGATTGTGAGCGCCCTGCTCGTAGAGAACTGGGAGCTGGTGGTGGACCAGGGCCCCGAGTTTGCGCCCGCGCTCATCTTGCTGAACGCAACGGCACTGTCCGTCGGCTTCTGGGTCGGGTCGTGGGCCGGCCTCCCACGGCTGCAAGCTGGAACCGTGGCCGTCGAGGTCGGGATCCAGAACGCCGCGCTTGCGATCACGGTGGCGCTGGTCTCACTCGACTCGCCGCCCATGTCGGTCATACCTGCGCTCTACGGGCTCTGGATGCTGATCAGCGGATTCACGTTCGCGCTCGTGTTGTTCCACAAAGAGCGCGAAACCGCGATGGCCGCGTGACCGAGGGTTCAGAGTTCGAACCTCGCCACCTCGTCAGCATGCATGGTGTTGGTGAAGATGCGGTCGGAGCCGGGGCGCCGGGATCGCAGCTCCCCTGAGATCGACGAGCCGGTCCAGGCTCTCGAGCTGGCGCAGCCAGTTCTGGTGAGCGGCCCGCAGGCGCCGGCGTCCTTACAACCCTGGGTCTCTCTTCCAAGAAACTGCTCAGCGGTACACTTTCGCCCCTCGGGATGCACGACGCGAAACGTGACTTCAGACCAGATGTGGAGACTGCGGGACAGAGCCTGGCCGGCGGTCTGCTGCTTCGGTCCAAGATCTCCATACCTCCTGTAAGCGACCATCACGTCTCTCGCCCGCGTTTTCGCGATCGGCTCGATCCGGACAACATGCCCGCACTCACGGTGGTGGTCTCACCTGCTGGCTATGGCAAGACCGCCTTCCTGGTGGAGTGGGCGAGCAACACGACGAGTCGGGTCTCGTGGCTGAGGTTGGACGAATCCGACGACGACCCGGGCGTGTTCGTTCGTTATCTCGTGGCGTCGGTGGCCTCCGCCGTCCCGGAGGCTGCCGAACCGGCCAATCAGCGCGCCGAGCAGGGGGCATCCCCGCGGGCGATCGCAGCTGCGCTGATCGACGGCGTCGCCGAGAGCGGCGAACCGATCGTCACGACCCTGGATGATTTCCACCGGGTTTCGTCCGATCCCGTGATTGAGTTGTGCGCCTCTCTTCTCGACGCGCTGCCCGAGTCCTGGCGGTGGATCATCGGATCTCGATCCGAGCCTGCCCTCGGGCTCGCCCGTCGTCGCGCCAACCTCGCATTGAGAACGATCTCTGTGGAACAGCTCCGGTTTGACGATGAGGAGGCGTACCGGTTGATGACCGAGGGGCTCGGGATCGACGTATCGCCGGAAGTCGCGAGCGTCGTGAACGAACACGCGGCAGGCTGGGCAGCCGGCCTTTGCCTCGCCGGGCTGGCAGCGCAAGAATCACGCACGGATCGCGAAGGAACGCTGCTCCGCTATTCGAGCCACGATCGACACCTCGGCGCCTATTTCGCTGAGGAGGTGTTTGCCCAGCTTCCTTCCCGACTTCGAGAATTCCTACTCGACACCTCTGTGCTCCACATTCTCACGCCAGAGAGCTGTACTGCCGTGACGGGCGCCGAAGATGCTGTGCAACTGTTGAATCAAGTGTCCGGGCGGCGACTCTTCATCACTCGAGTGGACAAAGAACGGCCAGATGTCTTCGAGTATCACGACCTCTTCTCCGAATGGCTACTGGCTGAGTTGCAGCACCGGGTGCCCGGCCGCAGCAGCCTGCTCCGTCGACGGGCGGCGGCGTGGTGCGCCGAGCGTGGCTACTTCGCACAGGCGATTCGATACGCGCTCGACGCCGCCGACTGGGATACAGCCGCCGACCTGATACACGGCCACGGCTATCGCCTGCTCCAACGCGGTCTGTTCCGGACGATGCTCACGTGGATCGCCGCGCTGCCCGAATCGGAAATCCGCCATGCACCGGCACTCGCGGTCCTCGCCGGCGACGCAGCGGTCCAGATCGGCGAATGGTCCAAAGTTGCCCATTCCTTGGAGATCGCCCTCGGCGTCGACTCGTCGACCATCGCCGGACAGGCCGTGCGCGCAGGCGGCCTGCAGCTGCAATGGTTCACGCTGCTGGCCGGCGGGACTCTCGAGGAGATGTGGGCTTGCTCGCGAGAGATGGAACAACTTGCCGAAACCGTTGCCGTAGCGCGCCCCCATCATCTAGGAGAGGATCAGGGCCGGGCATTGGGCCTTGCGGCGACCACCCGGTACATCACTGGCGAGTATTCGAAGGCTCTCGAGCTGGTCCGCCGGGCCGGACGCTCCCCAGCGACCCTGTTCGCCACGCTCTTACCCGAAGGTATCGAAGCACTGGTGCGGTTCGTCATGGGCGATACCGCGGCATCTGACCACCTGGCGCGAAAGTCGCTCTCCTGGCTCGACCGCTTCGACCAGCCCCCGATTGGTGCATTGCTCGGAGCACTCGCACTCCTCTGGACCGGAGACGACGACGACGTCTCGAGATCCGTGGCGATCGTCAAGCAGGTGGCCGAACAGACGCGACTCCCCCAGGGCGCCACTTTCGTCGCACTATGCAACGCCGAGATGGCCCATCGAGCCGGCGACCACCGGCAAGCCGCGCAGCACGTCGAAGCGGCACGGCAAGAGATGAACGGGCTACGTGAACCACGCTTCGTGCAGAAGCTCGTGGAGGTTCAAGCAGAGCGGGTGCCGTCGTCCAGCCGCACGCTGGATATCGACGCGATCAGCGATCGGGAGCGGGAAGTGCTCCGATTGCTTCAGACCGATCTGACCCGTCGTCAGATCGCTCGCGAGCTGGGGATATCGCCCGAGACCGTCAAGACACACAGCTCCAGCATCTATCGCAAGTTGGGTGTCTCCAGCCGGTCCGAGGCAGTTGCGGGTGCTCGCCGTTTCGGGCTGATCTGACTCACGACATCTGGCGCCCCCGAGTCGACGACCGATGCCCTTCACCCCCCACGGGTGATTCCTCGGCGCCCTATCTGGTGTAGGCATGGCTCTGACGCCCACACACGACGGCTCGAGGATCTTCGGGGAGGATGTCATGGTGCACAAGCACGTCGCGGATGATTCGATGCTGATCCGGCATATGCCGGACGCCTGAGCCGGAGGGCCGTACCCAGGTGACAGGGCTCATCCGGTCACCCGACCACGCGGCCGGACCGATCGACGACGCAGTGACAGCCCTCGCCGCCGACGAGAGGGTGAATCATCAGCGATTGATGCCACATGCCGTCGGCCGGTTGGAGGCCACGCCTGCCGTTACCGAGGCGGTGGCTGTGCTGAGAACCGAAGCCACGTTGTCCCCCGAGGTCCGGGCTGGAGTCGGCGCTGCCCTCTCGAGCCCGCTGATGCTGCGACTGCTTTCCGACTCTCTTCTGACCAGCGAATCAGTGGAGACCTTGACTGTCGCCCTGCGGCGGGGTTGGCTCGAGGCGGCGGTGTCGGGCGCCGAGGTCGATGCATCCCCGGAGCTGCTGGCGGCGATCGGGCTGCAAATGCAGATCATCGAGTGGGCATACGACGAAACCCCTGGAGAAGCCGACCGGCTCACCACCTTGGGCCTCATGATCACGAACGACGCCCAACCGGCCGGTGCGCACGTGCTCGTGTACGCCTTGTATCGACCACTGACAGAGATCCTCCCCGCCTTCAAGGTGTCGACAGCCCCGGCGAGAGGCGATCGCGAGCAAGAGCTGCTCCGGCGGCATTTGGTCGAGCCCGTGGCCCAACGGGCGTTGGCGACACAGATACCACGTGTCACTGCGATCACAGACCCGGTGTCGCACGCCGTTCGCGCTCAGTATGAGGAGCGCCCGTATCCGCGGTAGCGGCAGATGGGATCGCGCCGGGCGCGGCGGTTTGGCGATTCGGTTGCCGCAGCGATCGGTAGCCCAGAGCTGGCAGCCGAGATCGATGTCGACCGGCCGCAGATCTTGATCGCCGGCGCCGGAACCGGGCGGCACGCCGCGATGACAGCCATGCGGTACGCGGGCGCCAACGTGCTGGCGATCGATCTGAGCATGACGGCACTCACGTACGGTGCCTACCAGGCCCAGCGGCTCAACATCTCGAATCTCCGCTTCGCCCAGGCCGACATCGCCGGGCTGGCGACGCTGGACGAGGTGTTCGACGTCATCGAGTGCATGGGCGTTCTCCACCACATGGCCGATCCGGAGCAGGGATGGGCCGAGCTACCGAGCCTGGTCCGCCCAGGGGGGCTCATGAAGCTCGGCCTGTACAGCTCGCACGGTCGCAGATTCCTGGACGCGGCGAAGGCGATCATCGCTGAGCTTGGCCTCGAGCCCACGATCTCGGGGATACGAGCCACTCGGTCGGCGGTGAAGAGCTGCCGCCGCACTCGCCTGCGCGCCGTGTCGTGGACGTTCCGGATTTCTATTCGCTCAGCGGCTGTCGGGACCTGTTCTTCCATGCCCACGAAGATCGCTTCGATCTTCCCCGGATCCAGCGGGCGCTCGAAGCACTGGATCTCGAGTTGCTCGGCTTCGAATTGGCGTCTGGCCGGATCCGGGACCTCTACCGCCGGTCATTCCCGAACGATCCGACGGCTCGCAATCTGTCCAACTGGCATGCCCTGGAGCAGAGGTACCCGCTCATCTGCAGCACCATGTACCGGTTCTGGATGCGCTTGCCTGGTGCATGATTGGGCCCTCGGGCCTGGTGTTCTATCGTCCCACCACACCGGTGGAGCGGGTCGACGCCGAGAAACGATCACCCCTCAGGGGTGATGGAACCCCGGACCGGAGGCGCCATCATCACGACATCAAACGCAGGAGGAACGGCGCGATGAGAGACATCCGCGAGTTCGGCCCAATCGACTACGCGATCTTCGAGTTTCCGGGCAACCGTTTCAACGGTGAGATAGCGCCCAACATCGTTGATCTCACGGATCGGGGCATCATTCGCATCTTGGACCTGGTGTTCCTCAAGAGAAATGAAGACGGCTCGGTCGAGGCACTCGAAGTCACGGACATGGATCAGGATGAGATCGGGAGCATCTCGGTGTATGAGGGCGATCTCTCCGACTTGCTCTCACATGAAGACATCGCCGCCGCCGGCGAAGTGATCGAGCCAGGTAGCTCAGCACTGTTTGCGGTCTGGGAGAACACCTGGGCGGCACCTCTGGCCACCGCCATCCTCGAGTCGGGAGGCCAGCTGGCTGACACAGGGCGCGTTCCGGCTCGAGATGTGCTCGAGGCCCTGGAGGCCCTAGAAGCATCCGCTGACGGCGAGTAGCCAAGGGAGGTAGTTCGAATGCCAAGGAGAATGGCCGGTCGGATGGTCCGGACTATGGGTCGCACCGCGGTCGTTGCCGGGACTGCTACCGCAGTGTCCGGACGCGTCGCCAGACGGCAACAAGGGAAGATGGTTCAAGACCAACAAGCAACAGGTCAGCAACCTCCACCCGCTCCGGCTGCCGCCGCCCCCGCCCCGCAACCGTCGGCAGCCGCACCACCATCGATGGAGGAGAGGGTGGAAGCGCTGGAGCGGTTGGCGGCATTGAAGGAGCAAGGCTTCCTCACGGATGAGGAGTTCGCAGCTCAGAAGGCAAAGCTGCTGGCCGGTTAGGCCCACTCGACGCAGACCGCCACACCTGAACACAGCTCACAATCCCGGTATGAGGTGCCTTTCACCGAGATCGGGCGTGGAGAGCTGGTCGTCGGGGCCACCGCCATGGCCTGCTCCCGATGCGGATAGGGCAAGCAACCGCAGGCATGGCGGCGGCCATGCGGTGGGCAATTGGAGATGATGCAGAGGCGGCGTTCCCGCGGTTAGCTCGCAGGATCCTGCTGGGAGATGGTCGGTGGCCAGGATGTGCGTCCTCGCCGGCCTTGGGGCGGGAGCGAACGGGGCTCGAAAATGCCAGCCTCGTGTTCTTCGCCAATCGCAGCCGGGCTGTCCTGACTTGGCACCTCAGCCCCGATGGCAGCAGACGGCACCACCGAGATGTCGCCGGCCCGGGTGCTCGGCGTGCAAGAACTAGGGGGATTGTCAGGTCGTCATCTTGGTCGAGGTGTGGGTGGAAACCTGCCGTAGGTGTGGATTCGAGCACATGCTGTGGCTCCGTCTCGAGGGCGAGCTCGACGCAGCGAGGACCGAGATGCCGAACCCAACCGGAGATGACTGCCGCTGCTGGCGGCGGCTGAGCCTCCTTGAGCGTCCGGAGCGGTCATTCGTACGTCGGTTGTGCGGTCACTCCAGATAGCGCATCCAGGACGATGCGACCTACTTCGTCCGGCGCCGTCGCGTGGTAGACGCGCCCGGTGCCGGCGCTCAACCTGTGGCGGGCTGGTTCGAACGCGGCCTGTTCGAGCAAGAGAAAGAGCGCCGAACCTCCGGGCAGAGCCACGGCCGGAAGGCTCGTCATGAATCGTTCGTCGAGTCCCGCTACGGCCAGCCGTTTCCACAAGCGTGCAGTTCCGGCCCCCCATATGGTGCCACCCAGCGGGCCAGACACGAGGACCGCAACGAGGAGACGCCAGGCAGCCAATGCGCGGCGCCCCTTAGCTTGGCTGAGATCGAGACAATCTCGGATGAGGAACTTCCCGGTGGCGTCCCGAGTGACCACGGCCGTCTCCAGCGCAAACCACGGCCGCTCGCCTGTTCGGGCCGACCGACTGAGTTCAGCGAGAAGCTGCTGGGCACCTTCCTTGTCCCTGAAGGCGACCACCACTAGTTCGTTCATCAGCGTCTCCCGAGCGGTAGCGAGGGCTTGAAGAGAGGTTGGAATCCAACGGCGCGGTCGTCATCACCTAGCACGGGTGAGCGGGTGTCACATCAAGCGCAGAGCTGCCGCCTGGGAGATGGCCGCGTTACGGGAGGTGACACCCAAACTTGCGAGAGATGCTCTTCACGTGTGACTTCACCGAGTAGACGGATACGAAGAGCGGTGCGCAAGAGCGAACCGATCTGGATCCCTCCTGCTCCTGTGCGGCGATGAGCATCGCCGGGCGTGAGTGCACGTGACGTGCTTCCCTCCTCGATAGCCAGAACTTGGGTGGGCTGTCAATGGGTGATTCCTGTGTGGAACGGCAATCGCGACGTGCATGACAACGCTCGCCTTCCCCGGACCGGAAGTTCACCCACGAGGGGTGACGAGCCGTCACCCAGGGACTCCGGAGCATGCACGACATGAGATTGGACTGGCCGTGAACGGCAGTCGCATGGCGTACGAGAGTCGCAATCGCGGTCACGGCGCTCGGTGCCGCCTCGGTCCGCTCGACGCTGAACGCTCTGGGTCCGTCGCGCCCGTCGGCTGCTCGGTGATGAGCCGGACGCCGCCTGCGTCGCTGCTGACCGAGCCGCACGCTCAGCAGGTAGCGGAGCCGAACCGAACGCCCGGACAGGGGCGATCCGTCGGAACGGAGGGGCGTCGGTGACGTCACGGTCGAGCAAACGTGATGAGTCGACCGATGTGTGCCTGTTGGCTGTGACGTTCGGGTCGCCAACAGAAGGACAAGACCTCGCGGCTGAGATCGTGCGGGCCGAGGCCAGTCCCCAAGCCGCGGCCGTAGTCGTCGAGCGCACCGCAGAAGGCTCAGTGCAGCTCACCCAGACGGCTGAGGTAACCGACGAACTATCGGGCTGGGCCGGCCCGTGGTGGGGCCTACTGGTGGCGACCACGTATGCCGCATCCATCGCCGGCACGCTTTGGGGCATTTCGCTGGGGCCGTTGTGGAATCGGTTGGGAGAACTCGGTCTTTCCGCTGAGTGGATGGACGGCGTTGCTCGGGCACTCCCGGAGGACGGCTCGGCTGCGTTCTTCCTGATCGATTCCGGCCAGCGCGAGATGATCCTCGCACATGTCAATGCCGAAACGATGATCGGAGTGCACGAGTTCATGGTGCCGCCAGCCGTGCAGGCTGAGATCAAGTCGAAGCTCGCTCGCGCCAAGCCCGTGTGAGGGTCCAGAGCTTCACCCGCTGTGGGTGACGATCCGTCACCCGGAATCCTGAGACTCTGATGCCGATTCTCGAGACCCAGGAGGTGACATGCCTAGCACGCTCACGGTGGCTGCCGACTTCGGGATCGATGACGACTTCATCAAGACCGTAGCGAGCCGGATGGAGCCGGGTACCTCGGCGCTCTCCTGCTCACCCACGACGCGGTGGTCGACAAGGTCGCGACCGCGTTGAGCAGCTACGAGTCCGAGATCATTCACACCAACCTGCCGGCCGGACAAGAGGCTGAACTGCGGGCAGCCTTCGGATAGGCCCGGGGAGCGCAGTCACGGCAAGACGAGGGAGCACCAGGCGGATTCTCCCTCGTTGCCACTCTTGCCGGTTGGCGAGCCGACGAGCAAAGGCACTCGAATGGGAAAGACACAGAGCCAACAGGCAGTCATTGCGGCCAGTCAGCGTGAGCGAGCGGAGCAGTTCACAAACGGAATCTATGGGACAATCCTGGTCACCGCCTTTCTCGGCGCCGTCGATGGTTTGACCCATGACGCCGTTGAGGTATTCGGCGAGCTCGTCGCAACCTCGGTGGTCGTGTTTGTGGCCCACACGTATGCGTCGTTGCTAGGCAGCGGTGTTGCCGAGTTGGGCCACTGGCGAAGTCACATGCAGGCGACGGTCATGAACCAGGTACCCCTGATCGCAGTGGTGGCCGTACCTGCAGGGTTGCTGGCATTAGCCGCCTTGGAAATCATGTCTCTCAGTACTGCAATCGCGATCTCAATCGGATTCGGGCTGCTCGGCCTCTTCTCGCTCAGTTACCTGGTTGCGGCCGAGCGTGGCCACTCGAAGCTCGTGTCCCTGGGCTCAGGACTGTTGGGTGCGATGCTCGGACTCGGTGTCGTAGGCCTGGAGGCCAGCCTGCACTGAGCTGTGCCCCAAGCGAGGATCGAGAATCGCCCATCTTGGCCGACTCGGGGGAGCGACGAGTATCGACGGTGAGTCAGCTCCGGGGACCGAAGTGGCATCAGGTAGTTCGCCAGGCCCGGCGGGTTGGTGGCGCTTCGCGTTTGAGCGGGGTTTGCGGCGTGTGATAGTTCTGGCCCCGGAGCGTGGTCGACGAACTTAATGGTGTGGGGTCCGAGTTCGAGGGCGTGGGGATGCATAGGATTGCGGCTGTGGCGATGTCAGGAAGGTCGAGGGCCAGCGGCGTCGTGATCAGTGGCCTGTACGGCTCAGGCAAGACGACGGTCGTGGAGGAGATCGCAGACCTTCTCGAGGGCGCCGAAGCCAACTACGGTGCGCTTGATCTCGACTGGCTGTGGTGGTTCGGGACTCCCGGAATCCAACGGCGTGAGGCCTTGGTCGTCCTGTCCGCCAACCTCGCTTCGGTAGTCGGTGTGTACCTGGACGCAGGCGTTACCCGTTTCGTTATGGCGTGGTCGCTGCGCGACCCGAGCGACGTGTCTGCCCTTCGCGCAGCGCTGCCCTTCCCGATCAAGGTGGTGGAGCTGACCGTGCCGCTACCGCTGATCGAGCAACGGCTCAGCGGCTCAGTCACCGCTGCGCGTACGGCGGATCTGCGCGAGGCACGTCGCTGGTTTCACCAGGGGCTTGGTACCGGTCTCGGGGACGTTCAGATCGACAACGATCGCCCAGTCCGAGAGGTCGCCGTTGAGATCCTCACTTGGCTCGGATGGCTTTGACCTCAAGCTGCTGCTGATCGACGAGGCGGCGTCCGGGGGCCACTGCCATGCACGTCGACTGGAGGCCCACGCGGCTGCCGAGGCTCGGCTGAGACTCCAGCCCCTCGGGACTGCTCGGCGCCGTCGCCCGGCAGACCCCGCTCAAACGCGAAGCACCGGGTTGGTAGCGGACAAGCTGGCCGACCCGGGCCAACCACGAGGTTGTCGCGTTCGACGAGCCGATCGCTGGCAGGCAGTCCGGGCGTCAGATGGCAGCTGTGGGCAGCTCACTCAGTCGAATGACTCCAGTCATGGTGCCCGGTCAGCCGAAGGCGCGGTGTAGGAAAGCGGCCAGCTGAGCTCGGGTCACCGCGGCGTCGGGACAGTACATCGTGTTGGCCGGCGGATTGCAGCCGCGGGTCACCCCCGCGGTGCCGAATTTGTCGATGTCCGCCTCGAAGATGGACCCGTCGTCGTCGACAAACAGGTCGCCGCCTCCATCGTCCACATAACCGAAGGCGCGCACGAAGAAGGCAGCCGCCTGGCCGCGAGTCACATCCGCCTCTGGGCAATACATCGTGTTGGCCGGCGGATTGCAGCCGCGGGTCACGCCGTTTGCGGCGAGCCACTCGATATCGTCGAAGAAAGGGTGCTCGGCAGGAACATCGGCGAAGGCCCCGGAGCCGACCGGTTTGCCGGTCCATGCGATACGGAGGGAATCGGCTCCCGGATCGGACGTGCTCCCGAGTACCACCCACCAAGAGTGCACCGGGTAGACGACGTCGGCATCCACCCCGTGCAGCGTTACCGGCCCCCGCAGATGTGCGGGATCCACCTGCACCCATTCGCCTCCTGTGGTCGAGATCCAAATCGCAGCTTCGCTCGTCGCAGGTCCGGTGCCCTCGCCGAAGATCACGTCATCGCCGACGGCAATGAGCAGCGACTGATCGGTGGCTGCGTCGAAGACGAACGCCGAGCTGGTCTCAGGCCGAGTCGGCAGCGACTGGGGTGGGCTCCACGCCCGGCCGTCGGCAGAGACCCACGCCGCCGCGTTGAGGTCGTGCATGCCCAGCATCACGAATCCGTCGCCGAAACCGAGGAGCCGCCTGATGAACGGCCCCACCCCCGTCGCCGCTCCGAACGACTCGTCGTCGGCTGCTGGCTGCCAGGTTGAGCCATCGGCCGACCACCACGTGCGGAGGGGGCCTGGGAAGTCGCCCTCGACCGGTTGCCGGATGAGGACCATCCAGCCCGGTACTCCCGAGGCGACCATGCTCGACTCCGCCGGAGAGTCGCCGAAGGGTGCTCCCGGCGTCACGGTCCAGCTCATTCCGTCAGTGGAGCTCCACTGCGCACCGCGTGACCCCGAGTCCCGCCCTACGGCGATCAGCCTGGACCCGTCGGAGGCAACATCGGTCATCCAGCTGCCGCGAAACGGGATCGGATCGGCGGTGGCCGGGTCGAGCGGCGGCTCTGCGAGCGATGAAGCTACCGCGCTCGGCACTGTCTGGACCTCAGACCACGACTGCCCACTCGTCGAGACCCACACGGCAGGAGCGAGCAGGTCGTCGGCGACCCGCTTGCTCCCGACCGCAACGAAACCCGGCCCCCCAGCGGCGAGCCCGACGAGACGCGCAGTGGTGACCGTCGGTCCCTGCTGCCACGTGAAACCGTCTGCCGAGTAGAAGATCGACGTCTGCAGAGGCGCGTCGATGTCCTCGACCGGATGTGGCTCGATGCTCACGAATCCGCCGGGCCCCTCGACCACGTGCGAGCGCGTCATGGATTGCGTCAGGATGGGCGGGTCCCATTCGAGGAGTGGATCGGCGGCGCCCGCCGGTGTCAGCGGCGCCACCACGAGAGCGGCGAGCGACAAGCACGCCAGGCTGAGGCTGAGTCGGTGATGGGTACCGAAGAGTCCACGCATGGCGACCTCCGAAGCAGCGAAATCACGAAGCGGGCTGCTTCGCTGTCCCCATCGTGGCCGGGTGGGCGTCGACCCACCAGGGCCTGTGGACCTCCGTTCGCCCGTGAAAAGGACGCTTGCGCCACGGGGCGGCCGGAGCAACGATTCATCGAGACTCGAGAGTTCGTGCTCTTCAGGCCCCCCTTTCGCCGACCATGTGGATCATCGCCTCGTCGTTGTCGTTGATGAGGTCGACTCGAGGATTCGTAGTTGCCGGTCCCTTCGATCGTCCACGTCCCGGCGTCGGCCTGCCCTCGCCATCCCGTGACCGACACAAGCGGTCCTGCGGCCCTGGTGCCGAGCCTGTTTGTCGATGACGATGCGAGGAGACCTCAACGCATCAGGAGACGCAAAGTGACAGAGCAGAAGCACGCATGGGTGCCCCCCCGATGGTTCGTTCGATTCGCCTGGTCGGCTCACCGAGGGTTGTATCGCGTCACCGGCGGCCGAATCGGTCTGTGGCGGCCGAAGCCCGGGAAGTGGGGCACGGCACGGCTCACGACAACCGGCCGCCGGACCGGTCAGAAGCGAAGCGTCATGGTCGGCTACTTCGAGGATGGTCCGGACCTCGTCACGATGGCGATGAACGGATGGTCCGACGGCGAGCCGGCATGGTGGCTCAACCTTCAAGCGAATCCCATCGCCACCGTTGAGCTCGCAGACGGACAACGAACGGTGAAGGGTCGAGCTGCAGCCGGAGAGGAGCGATCGCGGTTGTGGAGTCGATGGCGCACCATCGATGACAATCTCGACGCCTACGCGGCGCGTCGATCGGGTGAAACCGCCGTCGTCGTCCTCGAACCGACGGAAGAAAGAGCCGCCGGCGACACGACCTGATCGTCGCGTGGCGCCCCTGCGCGCAAGGCGCCAGCGCGGCTCAGCCTTCCCGAGCTTGGAGGATCAGCTCGAACAGCCGGCGGTTCCACAGGGCGTGAACCCGAGGATTCAAGTGGTCCGGACTCCTGTCGGGGATGTCCACGCCAGCCTCTACTGCTGCCGTCCGCAGATCGAAGAGCCTGCTCGGCCAATCCTCCGGCCATGGCTCGACGAGGGACTGCAAATGCTGGAGGTCGACGTCCCGGTACCGGGAATACAGGTCGGCGGCATCAGCACCGAGACCGAACCACTCCGCGACGCTCTCCACCGTGGGGATCCACGCCCAGAGCTCATCGACATCGCCACAGAACCTCACCACCCCTGCCGCAAGCTCGAGGCGACCGAGTCGAGGTTCGTCGGCGGGTATCAGCGACACGATCTCGCTGCCCACCAGTCGCTCGAGATCGACGTCTGCCGCGACGGCGCTCCAGGCGGAACCGGCCTCGTCGGCGAGACCGACCCACAACAGCTCTGAATCGGCAGACCACGGAGGTCGAGTCCACTCGGTATCGACAAAGATGCGACGAGTCACGATCAACGGGGCCTCGTTACAACGCTACCCCCTCGGTCGGCCAGCCGGAGTGCGGTGTATGCCAGACTCGGGTTGGTGGTTGGACGGCCAAGGAGTTCTCGTGATGCGGACGTGGAGACTCGTTGTGGTGTTGGTGCTGCTGATTGCGGCGTGTTCCGAGTCCGGCAGCTCGGATTCACCCACGTCGACGGGTCCTTCAGTCGACACGAATGCAACATCCGCCGCCGCCGACGAGACCACCCTTCAGGAGGTGGCGACCACCACGACGTCGGTAGCCAACTCGTCGACCACAGCGTTCGAGACCGATGGCATCGAGGTGAGTGACGAGATCCTCGACTACCTGACAGCCGTCGAGGAGCTACTGACCGGGACCGCCTATGAGGATGCGGTGAGCGAGGACCCTGACGTATTCGTCGCCACCGGGTTCGCCTTCTGCGAGCGTCTCACCCAGGGCGAAGAGCCGGCCGACGTCCTCGGCTTCTACGTTGAAACCCTGACCGGCAGTGACATCGAAGCAGCCGGCGACGACGAATTGACGCTCGCCGGAACAGTTCTCGGTACTGCCGTCGGACACCTCTGCCCCGAGCATACGGCAGCGATCGAGCAGGGCTTCTGACCCATGGACAGTCCCTGAGCGAGCACGTAGCGTCGTCGCCAATGAGGCCAGGTCTGACCGTATCTCTTGCGGTTGCTGTGTTCATGACGTTGTTCACGGCCGGTGCGATCGCCGACGAGCATGAGAAGCTCACCGGCCTCGACCGCGCGGCCCGGGCCACGATGCAGGGGCTGGAGAAGTCACAGGGCAGAGCGACCGAAGCCCCCGGTCAGGAGAACCGAGCCCAGGGTCTCGACAAGCAGCGCGACAAGGTGACCGGACGGGAACGCGCTGCGGCAGCGATTGCGGCTGCACTCGCCCGCGGCAACGGCAATGGCAACGCCTTCGGGCGGGGCCATGCCGCCGAGGTACTCGGAATCTTGACCGGTGAGCTGCCGGATGAGCTCAACGAGACCAACCACGGGCAAGCGGTCCGAGAAATGGTGCACGCCTACAACGCGCTCCGCAAAGCCGACGGCGGCGGCTGACACCACCGACACGCCCGGTGATGGCATCGCGGGCGCTCGTGTCAGTTCGCTTCAAACCGGGGTCTCGCCCGTTTCGCTAGAACGTTATGGCGGTGTCACCCGCCACGATGACGTCGGCAGCCGTGTGGTGGGCACCCTCTCCCCCGAGGCACGTGATGCCGAGGGCTTCGACGGCCTCGGTCTGGGCAAAGCGGACCTTCGTGCAGAAGTCGCATGCCCCGGCGACCAGGGGCAACACGTCGTCGAACAGCTCTCCGTAATGCTGGGTGAATCGGTCGGCGCGCTCGACGAAGGCCGTCGCCCAATTGACGCCTGCGCCGTGCAGGTACACCGCAACGGGCTCGCCGGCGTCCCTGAGCCCGACGGCAGTCTTGAGGAGGTGCACCATCCGCCCGTTGGCCTCCGGCGATCCGGGATCGGTCATCATCAGCAAAGCGGTTGCCATGTCCGGCACTCCTTCCGTAGGCCTCCCAGGATACCGTACCGACTAGTCGGTATGTCGCCTCAGCCTTGGGCCGATCGTCACCCGAGCTCGTGCTCGACCGAAGCCACCAGGCGTTGGGTCACGTTGTCCAACGCCTGTTGCCCAAACTGCGACACTGCAACGGGTATCCCCTCGGTGGTGGCGATGATGAATTCCTTCAGCGCGTCGACCTCGACGTTCCGGTTCCGCTCCGAAACGGCCCCACGGAGGAGTTCCTCGAGCAGCGACATCCATGTCTCGAAGTACCCGCGAATCTGGTCCCGAATTCGCGGGTTGGCCGAGCCAACCTCCTGGGCGATCATCGGCATCAACCGCCCTTCTTCGGCGATCCACCTGGCCATGAACCGGATGTGATCGGTGAGGCGCCGCCTCACGTCCCCCTCGACTACGCCGGACTCGTGAAAGTCCATCACCGGTTGCCACGTGTACTCGAGCACCTGGGAGGCGAACTCGTCCTTTGACGGGAAGTAGTGGAAGAAGGACCCCTTGGTTACTCCAGCCGCCTCACAGATGGCGTCCACCGACGTCCCGGTGAAGCCTTGGTCGAGTATCAGGCGCCGGCCCTCCACAAGCATCGACGATCTTCGGTCGGGCGTCTCGGACACGACCGGGATCGTACCCGCCGGCCCTTCAGACCCGGCGATGGCGCGCCATGGGAACGACACCGGCGACCTCTAGGAGGGGAATCGCGCGGACTCACCACAGCGGGCGCTTTCCTCAGCCACTTCACAAAGGACCAGCCGATACCCTCGAAACCGGCCGACATTCGGATCCCAACGTAGACACGGCGGATTCCGTGCGACCGAGCCGGTGGGTGCGAGTCGTGTCCCGTTGCGCAGCAGGCGAATCGATACCGGGAGGCCTATCGTCCGTTCGTGACCACGGCATTCGTTCTCGGCGGCGGCGGCCGGTGGGGAGCCGTGGAAGTGGGCATGCTGCGTGCCCTCGCGGAAGCCGGGATTCGGCCGGACTTCATCGTGGGCACGTCGATTGGTGCATTCAATGGATCGGTCGTGGCCGCCGAAACAGCCTCCCACGCCGTGGAACGTCTCACCGAGCTATGGACCGAGATCACGGGGGCCAAACTCTTCGCATCGGGCATCGGGCAGCGGATGAAGAACCTCGCATTCATGCGGCCGGCCATTCACAGCACCGACGAGCTCCGTGAGATGCTTCTGCGTGTGCACGGTGCCGACACGAAGATCGAGGATCTCCGGACCCCGTTCCAGTGCGTCGCCGCTTCCATCGAAGGCGCGTCCGAGCATTGGTTCACCGAGGGCCCCCTCGTCGATGCCCTCCTCGCCAGCTCGGCGATCCCGGTGCTGCTGGGGCCAGTCGAGATCGATGGCGAGCATTTCTACGACGGCGGTCTCGTCAACTCGATACCGATCGACCGGGCCATCGAGCTCGGCGCCACGACGGTCTATGCGCTGCAGGTTGGCCGCGTCGAGGTCCCGCTCCGTCCGCCACGGCGGCTGCACGAGGCAGCACTGCTCTCTTTCGAGATCGCGCGACGACACAGGTTCCGCACTGGCATCACGCGGCTTCCCGGGAATGTCGAGCTTCACGTGCTGCCCTCTGGAAACCCTCTCGAATTCAGCGACCGGCGTCAGCTGAAGTGGCGCGATACGACGGCGACCGGCGAGCTCATCGACGCGGCCTACCGCGCAAGCGTCGCCTATCTGGACGAGAGCGGCCGGCCGTGAGGCTCCCTCACAGGTGGGTTCGAAGACTGTTGATCGACCCCGCAGTCGTGATCGGCTTCGTTCTGGCCGTTGTCGCGCTACCGCTGTGGGTGATCGTCGCCTTGGTTGTGTCCCGACTCGTTCCCGGCAATTGGCGCATCCTTCGAGTGGCCTGGTTTCTGTTCCTGTATCTGGCCGTCGAGGTCGCCGCCCTGATTGCGTTGTTCACGCTGTGGCTGGCATCGGGCCTTGGTTGGAAGATCCGATCGGACCCGTTCCAGCGTGCCCACTTCGGTGTGTTCGGGGTGATGCTGCGACTCGTAGTCGGTTCGGCACAGCGAGCCTTCAAGCTGGACGTCACGCTCGAAGATCCGCCTCCGCAAACAGTCGGCCGGCCGGACCGCACGCCCGCGCTGATCCTGAGCCGCCACGCCGGTCCCGGCGACTCGATGCTCCTCCTGGATTTCCTCGTCAACGGCTACAAGCGGAGGCCGAGGATCGTGCTCAAGGAGTTCCTGCAGTGGGACCCGGCCGTCGATGTCATGCTGAATCGGATCCCTTCGGCGTTCGTTCCGGTCGGACGCAAGGGCGGCGATGCCCTCATCAAAGCGATCCGTGACCTCGCCGCCGATATGAGCAAGGATGACGCGTTTGTCATCTTCCCCGAGGGGGCGAACTACACCGAGGGCCGGCGAGACAACGCCATCCGCAAGCTACGGGAAATCGGGCGACCCGACCTCGCCGAACGGGCCGAGGATCTGAAGATCACGCTCCCGCCGCGTACGGCCGGCGTTCAGGCAGCCTTGGATGCAGCTCCACGCGACGGAGGAGTGTTCTTCATCGGGCACGCCGGGTTGGAAGCCTTTCTCACTCCGGGTGACATATGGCGGGCGATGCCCATCGGCACGACCATCGCCGCAAAGACTTGGCTCGTCCCCGCCGAGGAGCTCCCCGACCCCGCCGAGGTGGAGCAATGGCTCTACCACATGTGGTCTCAGATCGATCGATGGATCACCGGCACCCTGGCCGAAACCGCAGAACCTGCCTAGCCATCCCCTCGAGGCCCGCAGCTGACTAGATCGACGGATCGGGTCCCGACGTTCGATGGCGAGCCAGAGCAGGTGGCTACTGACAGCCGGGTAGGACGGCCGCGGTGCCAAACGAGCCGAACGCCAAAGCGCCAAGACCCCCCGCCTGGGTAGAAGGATCCATCCTTCTTCTCGTGGTGGCCTTCTTCGCAGCTGGATTGCTCTATGCCGCTGGAGTCGTGACGAAACGGGATCGACGTCTTGGGATCGTTCTCGGATTCACAGCAATGATTGGTGCAGTGGGTTTGGCCGGTCCATCGGTCGTACGCATCGTTGGTTCTGGACTGGTCGAGATGGGCGTCCCAAGCGAGACACTTGTTGAGATGTTCGGCGATGTGGCCCACCACGGGGGGGTGATCATTCCGTTTCTGTTGATGTCCATAATCACCCTGATTGGTTTGGCGATCGGCCTGTGGAGGGCAAGCAACGTGCCCAAGGCTGTTCCGGTGTTCATCGCCCTCGGCGGAATCTCGTTCCCCACTTCCCAGGCGCCATTCGAAAAGATCGAACCTCTCTACGTGGTTGCCGTTCTCTGCTGGCTCGCTGGATTCGGCCTGCTTGCACGCCGACCCTCATCGACTCCAAACTGAATCGAACGCCGACTCCCGCTCAGAACCGGCAGTCGCCTCGGATGACCGTGAGCAGCTGAGAACGAGCGCGTCAATCTTGGTGCATTGGTAGATCCGCAAGCTTGCCGGTCGCTACGGAGATGAATCGTCAGTAGCGGCAGTGGAAGCTGCGCTGTGCGGGCCGGGCGACATGGAGAAGGGGATCGAGACGATTGCCACATTCCTCGACGGGTCGCTGAGTGCAGCCTGGCAGCCAT
>JBFIXI010000036.1:0-40197 GCA_041605955.1 Acidimicrobiia bacterium | reverse complement strand
GCCGCCTCGCAGGAACTGGTTCGGGACGTTTGGCTGCGATCGGACGGCGATCGACAGAACCGGGGGTCGCGCGTGGGTCCCCCGGAGGGGGGACAGCCGCTGTAGGCGGCTGGAAGGGGGGCGCGTGCCGACGGGAGGCCCGGTTAGAGGTTGTCGTGGCCGTCGGCGGCGGGGGCTACCTCAGTTGGTGATGCCGCGCCAGGTGGCGCCCCCCTACCTCCTTCGGCGGCTCCGCCGCCTTGCAGGAACCTTCCCCCTTCGGGGGGACCCACATTGCCGCCTCGTCGGGAACTGGTTCGGGACGTTTGGCTGCGATCGGACGGCGATCGACAGAACCGGGGGTCGCGCGTGGGTCCCCCCGGAGGGGGGACAGCCGCTGTAGGCGGCTGGAAGGGGGGCGCGTGCGGATGGGAGGCCCGGTTACAGGTTGTCGTGGCCGTCGGCGGCGGGGACTACCTCAGTTGGTGATGCCGCGCCAGGTGTCGCCCCCCTACCTCCTTCGGCGGCTCCGCCGCCTTGCAGGAACCTTCCCCCCTTCGGGGGGACCCACACCGCCGCCTCGCAGGAGCTTTACACCCAGGGGGAGTGGGTGGTGCCCGACCCGAAGGCGGCGCCTTCGGCGTAGCGGCTGAAGCGGAAAGGCTTCAGTTGGGGAACGGGCTGTGAGTCGAGCACTTGCTTGGCGACGAGCTTGCCCAAGCCCGTCTTCTTGAAACCGTGGTTCGAGTCGGCGATCACGTAGACGTTCGGCATGATCCAGTCGACGATGGGCACGTTGTCGGGGGTGAAGGCGCCGATGCCGCCGTTGCGGCGCTCCTTGAAGTTTGGCCGGATCCCCTCGAAGCGCTCCATGAACATGCCCATGCACGCCGTGATGTAGTCGGCGAATTCGGGGCCGGCCTGGTATTCGTCGTTGGCGTGCCCATACGGCTCGACGTTGGCCTCGGCGCCCAGCATGACGGGCATGCCACCCCCCTGGATGCCGGGGCGCTCCATGCGCTCACTGCCGTTCTTCCAGTAGACGTAGACGTTGTCGTCGAGCTCCTGGCCGGTCTGGGGGTCGATGACCGGCGTGTTCATCAACTCGATATGCAGCACCGGCGGGTTGAGACCGTCCGCCGTGTAATACGGGCCGTCGTAGTAGATCTCGCCTTCTTCGAGGCGCCAGTACGTCCACATATCCTTGTTCTCGACCCGGGTGCCGTCCGCATACCCGACGTCGAGGTGCATCGGCTGGCCGAGCATCTTCCAGTGAGCCGGCAGCCAGGCCCCCAGGCACAGGAAGACCACGTCCGCGTTCACCTTGCCGTGGCTCGTCTCGACGGCCGTGACCTGTCCCCCGGTGATGTCGTAACCCTGGACCTCGACGCCGCTACGGATCTGAACTCCGTAGCGCTCGCACATCGTTGTCAGGCCCTTCACCGTTTGTGCGGTCCCGGCGTAGCCGCTCAGCTTCTCGTGGAGCACGACGTCGACCGTGTGATGTTTGAAGTCGGGCCAGACACCGGTGAGGAAGTCGCGGGCCTCCTGGCCAACGTACATGTCGGAGGTGTAGCCGACGCTCGCTTGGCTGTGGTGGATTCGCTCGTAGTCGGGTATCTGGTTCTCCTCGCCACACGAGATGTAGCCCACCTGCTGGAAGCCGAAGAGGACCGGGTCGTAGTTCCAGACGTCGACGGACTCGCGCAAGATGGCGTGGAGCGGCTCGGTCATGTAGAGGTTGCGAACACAGCCGCAGGCGATGCCGGTAGCGCCGGCCCCGGGTGCCGTCTTCTCGAGAAGGAGCACATCCCCGCCGCCTCCCGTGCCGCGACGCTCGAGCTGCATGGCGAGGTGCCAGGCCGTGCTCAGCCCGTGCACGCCGCCGCCCACGATGACGTACGTTGCCGACTCAGGTAGCGGGGCCGTCACCCGGAGCCTCCTCTCGATGTCTGCACCGAGATTACAAGGCGGGGCGCCTTCGGATAGGCTGAGCCGATGCGAGATCAGTACGATGCGATCATCATCGGCGCCGGGGTCATCGGCGCCAACATCGGCTTCGAGCTGTCCAAGGCCGGCTACGCCACGCTGAATATCGACAAGCTGCCTGCCGCAGGCTACGGATCTACCAGCAACTCGTGCGCCATCATCCGGACCCACTATTCCACTTGGGCGGGGGTGGCGATGGCCTACGAGGGCATGTTCTACTGGGAGGACTGGCCCAACTACCTAGAGGTCGAAGACGAGCTCGGCCTCGCCGAGTTCCACAAGTGCGGCGGCGTCTACCTGGGCAACGACTCGCGCTACACCGACAAGGTACTGCCGCTCTTCGACGAGATCGGGGTGCCCTACGAGATATGGGACGCCAAGACCATCCAGGAGCACATCCCAGGGATTGCGCTGGGCAGGCACGCCCCGCCCAAACGGGCCGAGGACGAGGCGTTCTTCGCAGAGCCGACCGAACAGCTGCCGAGCGCCGTCTACTCCCCGGCCGCCGGCTACATCAGCGATCCGCAGCTGGCGACACACAATCTGCAGCGAGCCGCGGAGGCCAAAGGGGGAGATTTCCGGTTCAACACCGAGGTCACCGACATCAGGACCGCGGACAACCGGGTGCTCGGCGTCACCCTCGGTGACGGAATCCAGATTGATGCCCCCATCGTCGTCAACGTGGCCGGGCCGCACTCATTCGTGATCAACGAGTTGGCCGGGGTGGCAGATTCGATGGAGATCAAGACGCGAGCGTTGCGTCACGAGGTGCATCATTTCCCGTCGCCGGACGGGCTCGACTTCGAGCGCAACGGCTTCCTCGTGGGCGACGACGATCTCGGCACCTATTTCAGGCCGGAGGTGGGCAACAACATCTTGCTGGGCAGCCAGGACCCGGAATGCGATCCACAGGAGTGGATCGAGGATCCCGACGATTACAACCGCAGCGTGACTCGCGAGCAGTGGCATACCCAGGCCTACCGGCTCGCCACCCGATTGCCCGAGCTCGGCATCCCGAACAGCATGAAGGGCGTCGTCGACCTGTACGACGTGAGCGACGACTGGATCCCGATCTACGACAAGACCGATCTCGACGGCTTCTACGTCGCCATCGGCACCAGCGGCAACCAGTTCAAGAACGCCTCCGTGGCCGCCCACTGCATGACCGAGCTGATCGGCCGGGTCGAAGCCGGGCACGACCACGACAAGGACCCGGTGGTCGTCCCCGGAAGGTATACCGGTCTCCAGCTGAACATGGGAGCATTCAGCAGAAATCGCGAGATCAACCGCGACTCGTCCTTCAGCGTGCTCGGCTAGGCGGCCGGCAGGGGAGGGCGGCAATGGCTAAGTACTCGGCGCTCTCGCTGCTGCGGCGCGGCCTCACCGGAGAATCGTGGCCGCGGGCCTGGCGGCACCATGAGCTGCGCCCCAGCTACGACGTGGTGATCGTCGGTGGGGGGGTGCACGGACTGGCGACTGCGTACTACCTCGCCCGCAACCACGGCATCAGCAACGTCGCTGTAGTGGAGAGGGCGTACATCGGCAGCGGCGGCTCCGGGCGCAACACGGCCATCGTCCGGTCGAACTACCTCACCCCGGAGGGATCGCGCTTCTACGACCGGTCCGTGAAGCTCTACGAGGGGCTGGCCTCCGACCTGAACTACAACGTGATGTTCGAACAGCGCGGCCACATGACGCTGGCCCACAACGACGGTTCGCTGCGCACGATGCGCTGGCGGGCCGAGGTCAACAAGCTTCAAGGCATCGACTCGTCGGTGATTGCTCCGGCCGAGATCAAGGAGCTGGCGCCGGCGATCGATGTGTCTGACCGGCCGCGCTACCCGATCCTCGGAGCGTTGTGGCACCCGCCGGGCGGGATCATCAGGCACGACGCCGTCGTGTGGGGCTACGCCCGCGCTGCCGACAGGCGAGGCGTCCACCTCCACCAACAGACGGAGGTCACCGGCATCGACGTCGTCGATGGCCGGGTCACCGGCGTCGCCACCTCGCGGGGCCCGATTGCCACCCCGGTTGTCATCAACTGCACGGCTGGCTGGAGCTCACTCGTCGCAGCAATGGCCGGAGTCAAGCTTCCGATCACGACCCGACCTCTCCAGGCCGCGGTGACCGAGCCGGTGCAGCCGATCCTCGACCCGGTCGTCGTCTCGGGGACGCTGCACGTGTACGTCAGCCAAACCGCCCGCGGCGAGCTGGTCTTCGGGGCCAGCGTCGACCCCTTCAGCTCCTACTCCACGCGGGGATCGCTCGATTTCGCCGAGGGGCTGGCTCACCACGTGCTCGAGCTGATGCCCGGGCTCGGCCAGATGCGGCTATTGCGGCAATGGGCCGGTTTGTGCGATATGACGCCGGACTTCGGGCCGATCATCGGTCCCACTCCGGTCCAAGGCTTCTTCGTCGATGTCGGCTGGGGCACCTACGGATTCAAAGCGGGCCCGGTCGCGGGCGAGCAGACTGCTCAACTGGTGGCAACCGGCCAGATGCCGCCGCTGATTGCGCCGTTCGGGCTCGACCGGTTCCCCCGGGGCGACCTGACGGCCGAGAAAGGGGCCGCCGCTGTTGGCCACTGAGAGGCTTCCATGCTGCTGATCCCCTGCCCCCACTGCGGACCACGGAACTCGGACGAGTTCGCCTTCCGCGGCGAAGTGGTGTCGCGGCCGGATGTCGACGCCCCGCCCCACGAGTGGCGCGCCTACCTATACGACAAGGCGAACGTGGCGGGTTGGCAGGACGAGACCTGGTTCCACGTGTCCGGGTGCCGGCGCTTCCTCAGGGTCGAGCGCAACACCGTGAGCAACGAGATCCGGGCGGTGCGCGACGTTGCCGAGGCCGCGTCGTGACGGCCCACCGCCTCCCCGCTACACCCGGCCAGGTGATCGACCGCACGGACGTGCGTTACTTCACATGGAACGGCGAGCCGATCACCGGCTACGGGGGCGACACCATCGCATCGGCGCTGGCGGCAGCGGGCATCACAGTGTTCTCGCGGAGCTTCAAATACCACCGGCCGCGGGGCATCCTCACCGCCGACGGGCACGATCCCAACCTGTTCGTACAGGTCGGTGGCGAGCCCAATGTGCGCGCCGGGCATCGGCTGCTTGATGACGGGATGATCGTCGAGTCCCAGGGCGGGTGGCCCTCGCTGCGCTACGACGTCCGGGCGGCTACCGGCCTCATCGGGCGCTACCTCACGCCCGGCTTCTACTACAAGACGTTCATGGGCCCGCGGCCGATGCGACAGTTCTACCAGCGCACGTTGCGCAGGTTCAGCGCAGGGGGCACGGTCGGCGGCGGCGCCGATCACAAGCATCCGGAGAAGCGCTACGCCCACCCGGATGTGCTCGTCGCCGGCGGTGGCCCTGCAGGCATGGCGGCCGCCTTGGGAGCGGCCGGTACCGGCGCCAGGGTGATCTTGGTCGACGAGAACCACCAGCTGGGGGGCCACCTGCGCTACGGCAGCGCCGCCGATCTGGCAGCGCTGGAGGAGCTGCGCGGCGCCATTGCGGCGGCCCAGGTGGAGGTGATCACCGACGCGGTGGTCGCCGGTCGCTACGACCACAACTGGGTCGGCGTCGTGGCCCGGTCCGGTGGTGAGGAGCGGATCATCAACGCACGGGCCAAATCCCTGGTGGTGGCGGCCGGCAAGATCGAGCGCCCCTACGTGTTCACCGGTAACGATCTTCCCGGCGTAATGCTCTCGGGAGCCGTGTCGCGACTGATCCGCTTGTACGGCGTTGTTCCGGGCAGTCGGGTAGTCGTGGCGACGGCCAACGCGGCAGGCGATCTGGCCCGGGATCAGCTCGAAGAGGCCGGTGCCGACATTGCCGCGGTGGTCGACTTGCGCCGCCACGAGCACCTCGTGAGGGCGATCGGCCGGGGGGCTGTGAGCAAGGTCGAGCTGGGCGGGGGGCGCACCGTGGAGGCGGACCTGCTGGTGACCGCGGTTGGGTGGACCACGCCGACTGCGCTGCTCAACATGGCGGGAGACCGCCCCACTTATGACCCCCGGGCGGCGAGGTTCATCCCCGGCGAATTGCCACCCGAGGTGATGGCGACCGGCGGCGTCGTCGGGGACGGCTCGTTCGACGAGCTCGTCGAGCATGGTCGGGCCACCGGTGCCGAGGCTGCCCGTCGGGCGCTCCGGTTGGCGCACGGCTGGGCGATGGCGACTCCCCGGGCCGCCACCACACCCGACCCAGCGGGGGAGCCCGCGGCGCTGGCCCAGCTGGAGCCCGCACCTCACCCGGAGATCTTTCGCGGACCTACCGACGGTTTCGTGGACTTCTCGGAAGACATCAAGGCAAGCGACCTCGCCTCGGCCGCGGCCGAGGGCTTCGACTCGATCGAGCTCTCCAAGCGATACACGACCGCAACGATGGGGCCAATTCAGGGCAAGCTGGAGGTCGCCAATGCGGTGGCGATTCATGCGGCCGCCACCGGCGCCACGATTGCCGAGACCGGAACGACCACGTGGCGCCCACCCTATGCGCCGGTCACCCTCGCCGCCCTCGCCGGCGCCGGCGAAGACCCGGTGCGGCGGTCTCCGCTGGACGACTGGCACGAGGCGAACGGCGCCGCTCGGATCGTTGCCGGGCAATGGCTGCGCCCCAACCAGTACGGGGATCCTGCCGCCGAGGTCCGCAACACGAGGGAACGAGTCGGAGTCATCGACGTGAGCCCGCTCGGTAAGATCGACCTTCGCGGCGCCGATGTGCCCAAGCTGCTGGAGTTCGTCTATACGAACCGCTGGGCCCAGCTTGCGGTGGGGGCAGTCCGCTACGGGATCATGTGTGGCGACGACGGCATCATCTTCGACGATGGCGTCACCGCCCGCCTCGATGACGACCGTTACTACATGACTACGACCTCGGGCGGGGCCGGCCGGGTGTGGAACTGGTTGGACGAATGGCTGCAGACGGGGTTCCCGGACTGGGATGTCAAGGTGACCGCAGTGTCCGACGGTTACGCCGCGATGAACGTGGCGGGTCCACTGTCGCGCGATCTCCTGGAGCGCATCGTTGCGGACGTCGATCTATCGGCGGAGGCGTTCGGCTACATGCAGGCCCGGCGGGCGACCGTCTCCGGTATCCCCGAGTGCATTCTGTTGCGTATCGGTTTCACCGGGGAGCTGAGCTTCGAGGTGCACGTCCCCGCCGGATATGGCCTCCACGTGTGGGAGTCGATTCTGGAGACCGGCGCCGACCTCGGCGTCGCCCCCTTCGGCCTGGAGGCGCAGCGCATCATGCGTCTCGAGAAGGGCCACTTCATCGTGGGGCAGGACACCGATGGTCTGACGAGAGCTCGTGGTGCCGCCGCCGGTTGGGCAGTGAAGGCGGACAAGTCGGACTTCGCCGGCAAGCCGGAGCTGCGGTGGGAGGAGGAAGCCGGGCCCCCGCGGACGCTGGTTGCAGTCCAACCCGTTGACCCCCAACTGGTGCCGCCGGAAGCTAGCCAGCTCGTCGACGGCGACCGGATCGTGGGGCGGATCACGTCGAGCCGGATGTCGCCGACGTTGGGTCGGAGTGTCTGCCTAGCCCAGGTGGACATGGCGGTCGTCGACTCACGAGCCGGGCTCACCATCCACCTTCCCGACGGCACGGATCATCGGGCAAACATGCTCGACCACCACGCCCACTTCGATCCCGAAGGGAAGCGGCTCCGTGGTTGAAGGTTTCGCCCGCCCAGTTCCCGATGAGCAGATCGACCTCGGCGCCTGTCGATTGGCGGACGAGTCAGCGACGAGCAAGTGGCGCACGTGGACCGACCGCTGGTCGGTCCCGATCGGAGAATCGCAGCAGGCAGGCGACGGCTTGGCCTTTTCTATCGCGCCTGGGGAGTGGATCGAGCTCGACGTGAGCGAGCCGGCGGCCGACGCCGTGGACATCAGCCACGTCCGTGCAATGCTCCGGCTCTCGGGGGCCGGGTCGCGCAACGTGCTCGAACATCTTTGTGGCCTGGATCTGAGTGAGGCCATGACTCCCAACGGAGCCGCCGCCAGGACGCTGGTGGACGACGTGGCGACCGAGCTGGTCCGTGATGACGTTGCCGACGAGCTGTCGTACCTGTTGCTCGTGTCCCGGTCGTTTGCTCGCCACTTGTGGGACAGGATTACGGAGGCGGCGGCGCAGTAGCGGGTAGTTCGGGATGGAGGTCACGCCGGGCCTTGGCTAGAGGATGGCCGCGCACCCTTCGCGGCGCCGGGGCCACTGTGGCCCAACCTTTCAGCTATGGGCCGGCGCCTTCTCATTGCCTGTCTGCCGTCGCCATCTGGGAGAGCCCGCTGGTGACCTCGTTCCGTTTCAGCTGGGCAAGGTCGTTGCGGAATGTGAACTGCATCGTTCCCCGATCAGCATGGTGCAGGAACCGGTACTCGACAAGGAAAGTGTCATCGCTCGACCAGGTGCCGCGCATGGCCACCGGCTGGCCAAAGGCCTCGCCGAACGCAAACCGAGCGTCCAAGCCCACCGTTACGTCCAACGGCTGGTCGACGTCAACCACGCCTGATAGAGCGAGTATCTCCGGGTCCGCGTTCTCGGCAGGCCCTTCCACGTCGAGGAGCTGGAGCCGGGCGGTCGCGTCCTCGAAGCTCAGCGCGAACCACATGTGACGGAAGTCGTTGTCACGGAACTCGTCGCGAGCCCCGTCGATGGCGGCCGCCACCTCCGGAAGGTCGACCGCAGCTGGCACAGGGGCGGAGGAGGCCGCCGCCACCGATTCAGCGAGGCGGGCGGCGGCGGCAGCGTTCGGGGGCAACGGATCATCGGACGTCACCGCCGGCATCACGTCCTCGGCGGCTAGTCGCTCCGGAACACTGAAGCGGCTCAACGGCAACCCGGCGGTTACGGTGATCAGGAGGTCTGCATCGGGGACCAGGATGAGGTGCTGGCCTCCGAACCCGACAGCCATCACGTAGCCGGCGTCGTCGACCCACCATTGGAAGCCGTAACTGTCCGACAGGGTGCCCGCCCGAGTCTGGGCGGCGGTGGCCGTCTCAGCCCACTCGGCCGGTAAGACTTGGGCGTCCCACCGGCCGGCGCTCAGATAGAGCAATCCCAGCTTCGCCATGTCGGCCGGCCGGAGCACGAGCCCGCCGGCGCCGAATGAGATGCCGTCCGGGTTGGTGGGCCAGAAAAAGTCAGTGATTCCGAGCGGCGCGAAGAGCACATCTGCGGCGAATTCCGCCGCCGACATCCCGGTCACCTCGCTGAGGACCGCCGACAACTGGAACGAAGACCCGTTGCACTCGAATCGGGTGCCAGGCGGATCTTCCATAGGGAGGCCGAGCACATAGGCCGACCAGTCGTCACTTGCCATCCTCTCGTAGTTGCCCTCCCAGCGATATAGATAAGAGTCCCGGCACGCCAACCCGGTCGTCATGGTGAGCAGGTCACCCACCGTCATCGCCGCCTTGAGATCGTCGATCGTCTCCGGAGCCGCATCCGTGAGGATCTCGACCACGGGCACGTCGACCCCGGCGAGCAGGCCGCGGTCGATGGCAATGCCGATCAACGGGCCAGTGACGCTCTTCGTCATCGAGTAGGTGTTGTGGCCCAAGTCGGCCGTGAAGGGATGCACGTTCACATCCAGCACGACGTAACCGTTGCGAGCCACCATGACGCTGTCGATGCCACCATCCGCCACGGCGCGCTCGACCAACTCGGCCAGCAGGTCAGAGTCCATCCCTTGCTCTTCGGGTGTCGAGACCGGCCAGTCGGCGGTCGGCCACGGCGCGGGGGCGGCAGTGGCGGCTGAAGACGTGGTGGCGGAACTAGTCGCCGTGGAGGTAGTTGGTACTGCTGCTGCGGTGGTCGCCGACGCTGAGGGCGTCGCAGTGGACGTGCTGTCCCGTCGGCGGAGCCGGTGCAGGCTGCTGCCAGCAGAGCCGAGCAGCCGATAGCGGCGAGCAGTCGCGGTGTGAACATGGCGTTCCCGATGGGCGACGATCGTGCGGTCGCGTGTCGAGCGTACGAACTGGGTACTGTTCAAATACTGCCAGGCGGGCGACGATCGCGCCCGGTCACGCGGACCGATTCCGACCCACGCCGCTCCGTCACGCCGTCTCGGTGCCGCGTAGGCTCGGGGAGGAAGCCGTGGAGTCGATTCAAAGGAGACCCCGATGGCACATGCCAATGTCGAGCTGATCGAAGGCGCATACCAATCCTTCGCTGCCGGCGACATAGATGCGTTGATGGAGATATGGACCGACGACATCGTGTGGCACATTGCGGGTGAGCACCCGCTGGCCGGCGATCACAAAGGCAAGGCGGCCGTCGCTGGCTTCCTCGGGAGCATCGTCCAGCAGACCGGCGGGACCTTCCGCGCTGAGCTGCAGAATGCTCTGGCCGACGACACCAACGGCTATAGCTTGCACAAGTCGACTGCGACCAAGGATGGCGAGGACCTCGAGTCGTGGGAGGTGCTCGGCTACCGCTTTGACGACCGCAAAGTGTCCGAGATCTGGAGCTTCGCCTTCGACCAGTCGATTGCGAATCGTCTGCTGAGCTGAACCCGCCGGCCTCCGTACGCTGAATGCGTCGACTGCGGCCAAGTTGCGGACCCGCTCCCACAATCCGCGAGGCTCATCGGTAGGCTCGAAAGCGTAGGGCGTGTGGGCCCGTCGCCGACCCGGACTGGGCCGTGGGGGGAACGCTGGGAGTGCGGGGCAGGCGCAGACCGCGATTCACGAGCCGGTCCCGCGTTAGGGACGGAGGTTCAGACCATGGGGCGTAAGAGGACGCTATCGGTTGCGCTGTTGCTGGTTGCCACGGTGCTGGCGGCAACCGCCGCTCCGGCGGTGGGGGAAGAGGTGTTGTGCGGGCCGCCCGGGGAAGAGGTACCGGCGACGATCGTCGGCAGTGGCAAGATCATCGGAACCCAGGGCGACGACGTGATCGTCGGCAGCGATGACGCCGACGTGATCCAGGGGCTGGGCGGCAACGACCTGATCTGCGGAGAAGGCGGCAACGACTGGATCAACGGCGGTGCAGGCGACGATTTCCTGATCGGTGACTCAGTCGAAGGCGCGCCGCCGTTCGTTCCGAGCGACGGGACCAACGACGACACTCTCCTCGGTGGACCCGGCGACGACATCCTGGCCGGACTGGGCGGAGACGACGACATT
The DNA here is from genome assembly GCA_041605955.1 of Acidimicrobiia bacterium. Lineage (GTDB taxonomy): Bacteria > Actinomycetota > Acidimicrobiia > Spongiisociales > UBA5794 > JAHEJX01. Next base: position 29,090 of record JBFIXI010000036.1, on the reverse strand, counting down.
CGCGGTGGTCCCGGCAGTGACTTCCTCATCGGGATGGGTGGCAACGACGAGATGCGCGGTGGTCCCGACGACGACTTCCTCGCCGGTGGCCCGCTCGACGACCACATGCGCGGCGACTCGGGCAACGACATCATGTTCGGGAACTTCGGCAGTGATCACATGCTTGGTGGCTCGGGCGACGACTTCATCGACGGGGACAATCCCAACCCGCCTCCGCCGGGCGGCCCGCCGTTCCCGCCGGGGGGCAACGACGACCACTGTGAAGGCGGCTCCGGTTCGAACGTGATCGTCAACTGCGAGACCACGGGCTAGTCGGCCTCGCAAACGTGAAAGAGGTCGCCGGGCCCTTGGAGGCCCGGCGACCTCGGCTGTGTCCGTCGCCGGCGGACACAGCCCGCCTGGCTCGGGCCATCTTGCGACCTCCTTCGTTGCGGCGACGGCACGGGTCGGGCGCCGCTTCAATCGAATGTGTTAGGTCGGGGTAGTCGCCGCCTCGAAATCTTGATGCGAGTTACGCTCTTGGCGAGACCGAATGTTCGTCGAGATGAAACGAGGCGGTTCGGAACCAGTGTCAGATGACGGAGTGACGATCGACCCGGAGTTCCGTCCGTCGCGACGCGGCCGGGGCAATGGTGATGGCGGTGGTCCCAAATGGATCGGGGTTGCCGTGATGGTGGTGGCGGCATTCGTGTTCGGCTGGCTGCTCCGATCGTCGCAGGTCGACGCGCCCGAGCCGACCAGCTCCAACACTCTCGCCCGCCTGGAGACAACCGACAGTGCCGTCACCTCGGCGCCGCCGACCGGGCGCCTGGCTCCAGTCGTTGCTCGGTCTCCTGTCGGGCCAGGCGGCCCCCAGGTGGCCTTGCGAGATGCGGTGCCCGGTTTTGCCGACACGATCACGACGTTGATATGGGGCCGGGACGGGGTCGACATCATGCGATGGGAAGCCTTACGACCGGGACCGGAGACCGTGGTGTCGCTCGATCACGGTGACGGCGGATGGAACCGGAGCGTGGACGCCTCGGGCCGCTGGCTGGTCGAGATCCGGGGCGATTCCGCGCTGACGGTTCATGCCGTGACCGGCGATGGAGTTGGGTCGGGGGCGCCTCTGCGACTCGAGGACGCAGGCGGTGCCCGGGCATGGTCAGCTGGATGGCACGACAGCCGGCCCGGCCGCTTGGCATGGCTGGCTTGCGATCCACTGGCGCCCGGTTCGGTCACCTCCTTCTACACCATCGATGTCAGCGTCCCCGCCGCCGGACCTGCCGCGTTGCCTTTACCCGGTTTCTCGTGCGATCACGACTTGTGGTTGGCGAGATGGGGCGACTGGGGAGCACTCCTCCACACGACCGATGGATCCGGGACCGATCAGCTGCTGCTCGACGCCGCCGGCACAGAAGTGGCTCGGGGCCGCCTCGGCCCCGAGGGCGAGTGGTTCGTGGGCGTCGGGCCCGGGGGCACCACGCTGTGGACCGAAGGTCTGGGGATAGAAGGCGCCTCATCGTTCCTGATGTCGGCGGACGGCCGCGAGCGGAGGCCAGTGCCCGGCCTCAACGCCGGCGAGAGACTCGAGAGCGCACTGGGATCGCCGGACGGGTCGCTGCTCGCCCTCGTTCCCGACCTCGTAGCCAATTTCGGATCAGCGGTGCGGATCGTCGAGGCCGACACCGGCTCGGTGCTGGCCGAGATCCCAGAACCCAGTTGGTGGGTGACAAGGATGGTCTGGTCGACCGACAGCCGCTTTCTGATCTACGAGCGGTGGCCCGACATCACCTCGAACTGGGCCGGAGTGCCGCAGCACGTCCAGTTGGTGTTCTTCGACACCCAGGCCAATACCGGGGTGGCGTTACCGCTTCCCGGGTATGCCCCGGCGCTTCGCTCTCGCGCCTGATCGAGCCGCACTGGGCGCAGACTCAATGGGGAGAGGAGCTGGCCGGGCGCTCTGACGCGCGTTGGGGGGGCGAACGGCCGTACCAGACGGCAAGCTAGTGACGCGGGCCGTTGCCTGAGCGGCACGAAGCATCCAGATCAAGCACGGGGACGCGCAGCAAGTGTTGGACCGAACCCGCCCCAAAACCTCCCGTGGGATAGTGGTGATCCAGTCTCCCGTGGGTCGACTTGAGGCCGATCCGGCCGACTAGGACCCCTCGCGAAGCTGCCTCAGCTCAGCCGCCTTGCTCCACCCCATTTGTAAACCAAGTGATTCCCAGGGGCGGAGGCCCAAGAGGCCTGAACGGCCCAAAGGGTGCGCCGGGCACAGTCAGAACGTATCCCTCTGGTTTGCCGGTGAACAGGCCGGCCGGAGGAATGTTGCAGACAACCTCCAGCTCGGCCGCGATCTTGGGTCCTGCCTCTGGATGGAGGTCCACACTCATGACCAACACGCCGGCAACGCCAACAGCGCCGTGGGAACCGATCTGATCAAAGCTGATCAGTTTTTTGGCTTTCCAACTACCTTCGCCGAGAATCTCTTGCGGAACGGGACCAGTGGCATTCTGATGCTGGAAGCTGCCATTGCCGATCACGTTTCCTGGCGTGACACGACCAGACCCACCCATGAGCATCCTGTGATGAACGTCGTCGATCACCATTGCGTCGCTTACGGCAAGGAAGTGAAAGTTGACCTGGCCTGGACGTCCAGCTCCGTCCGCGACCAATTCGAATCCGGGCATGAGCGCGAGCACCAATGGACTCATTCCGGCTGCCTTGAGAAACTCTCGTCTATCCATGCTGGAAGAAACTCCCATTTACCCCTCCTTCTGTCCTCCCCTCCAACAGTACCGACCAGATCTGTTGGACGGTGCATGAATCTGTGTGCCCACGGCTGGCGCCACCGGGCGCGCTGCACGGCGTGACGGGGACCACACCTCTCATGCCGAGCGGCGCCGCAACGCTGGGCGACGCTTTGATCAGCTGTATCCGTCTTCAGGCGGCTTTCGCAGCGGCTGTGCGCCAGGCGGCATATCAGCCTGAGGGTTAAACCATCGGCTCGTCACCACCACCGGTGCCACAACTCCAGGGAAGGCCCGATCGCCTCGAAGAGCTGCTTCTGCAGAGCTGATGTGGGCCGACATTCTCTATTGTCCGGTGCGGGAGCAGCAGTCTCAGGTGGTTGAGATGAATCGACGAGAGCGCATGCAGGTCATCCTGCATCGTGACGGCGATGAGTGTGTGTGGTGTGGTCGCCCCCTCGAAGGTCTGGTGGCGGCCACGACAGAGCATCTGGTTCCCCGCCTCAAGGGGGGACCGAGCTGGCTGGAGAACGAGGTGGCCGCGTGTCGGCGCTGTAACCGCCAGCGCGGTCATCGCACTCTCGGGGACTGGCTCGACGAATGCGAGCGTCGTGGCTGGCAACCCAAGCGAGAGGTTGTCGTCCGTATGCTCGAGTCCCTTCAGGAGGCAATCGGGGCGCGCGGTGGGCAGCGCCGGGCTCGCGGCTACATCGACTCTCAGCTGCGCCGGCTGCGCGCCTGACCCGGCGCGGCGGTCCCCCCGGTCTAGAGCTCGGTCAGCGGGGTGACCTCGACTTCGAGCCTGCCCCGGTTGTTCCAGTACATGAACCAGACGTCGTTGGCGTAGCAGCTCAGCTCGCCACCCGGCGCGTCGCGCAGGACGTAACTGCTGCCGATCTCGAAAGTCTTCTCTCCCACCGAACCGATGAGGGCGAACCATGGAGCGGGCCGGAAACGCCGCATCCACCGAAAGGGCGCCAGCCACCACTTCTCGTAGCCATCGGCTCCGCAACCAATCGGACCGTCGGTCCACCGTTGGTCTCCGCGGACGAGGATCTCGTATGAGCGTCCCTGCTCGAGCCGGGCGACCTTATTCCACCGCGATCGGGCCTCGACGATTGCCTTCATAGTCATGAGCGCTCTCGAGGATATTGTGGCCGCCGGGGTAGTGCAGTTACCGCTTATGGCGGCGACGCGCCACCCAGCTCAGAGCCACGCTGGCGGTCACCGCCATTACGGCGGCCAGAACGTTGAAGCCGATGTCGATGGGATCGAACACCCGTCCGGGCAGTATCACCTGGATAACCTCATCGAGGGTTCCCAGCAGTGTCACCACGGCGATCGCCAACGGCGCGGGCACGGGGACGTGCCGCCCCCGGCTCCGTCTTTCCGACAGTGCTTCATGGATGAGGAGGGCCAGGACGCTGTACTCGATGAGGTGAGTGCGCTCCTCGGGGATGGCCATGCGGAGGAACACCAGCAGGTACACCACAGCAACCCCCAGCAACACCGCTACCTCGGCGGCATTCGGCAGCCGTGTCTTCAACCCGACGATGACGACGGTCGCGATCATCACCAGGAACCCGAGGAAAAAGACGGTGTCGAGCAGCTCGCGGTTGCGCAGCTCGTCGGCCAGGGTCCGCGCCAGGCCCAAGGTCGAATAGATTGCTACGACAACCGCCAGGGCCAATAGCCAGAGCCTGCGTTCCCGAGCCGACGTGAACATGGGCCGCTCTTGCGTCATCGGCGCCATTGTCACCCAGCGAACCGGCGCCGGCCTATGAGGAATGACCCCTATTCCCCTGTGCGGGCAGCGCGGCTTGATACGATCAGCCTCCGATGCCGCCCCGACCTCACGTAGGAACGCTGCGCGAGAAGCCGCTGCACGCGGCATTGAAGCGCTGGTACGCAGCCGTCGGTGACCACATCGAGGTGCCCGTCGATGGTTTCGTGATCGATCTGGTCCGCAACGAGTTGCTCATCGAGATCCAGACCCGAGGGTTCTCCTCAATGAAACGCAAGCTGATCGCACTGCTCGAAACCCATCCGGTTCATTTGGTGTACCCGATCGCTGTTGACAAGTGGATCGTCAAGCTGGATGAGGCGGGAGAGGTCGCTTCCCGTCGGAAGTCCCCGAAGCGAGGCGCCATCGTGGAGCTCTTCGGGGAGCTGGTGAGTTTCCCAGAGTTGGTCGCCGACCCCGGCTTCACCCTCGAGGTGCTCCTGATCCGCGAGGACGAAGTGCGCCGCTTCGACGGTCAGAAGGCTTGGCGCCGCAAGGGCTGGGTCGTCGTCGAGCGGCGCTTGCTGGAGGTGGTCGATCGCCATTTGGTCACCTCACCGGCCGACCTGGCCTCCCTGTTGCCGCCCGAGCTCGCCCCCGAGTTCACTACCGCCGACCTCGCCACCGCCTTGGGGCGAAGCCGCCGGCTGGCGCAGCAGATGACCTACTGCTTGCGGCGGCTCGAAGCGATCGAGATGGTAGGCAAGACCGGCAACGCCGTGGTGTACTCCCGCGGCGAATCATCGCCGGTGTAGACGGCGTCGGTTGGTTCCCTTGCGGGCGTGGTCGACTGCTCGCCGTGCCCTCCCGGAGGATCTGCTGAGGGGTTTTGCCGGCGCCCGGAGGGGTTCGCCGCGATGCCCGTTGAGCGCTCCGAGGGCGTCGAGTTGGCCAGCACCAGCTCGCTGATGCTGGCGAAGAGGATCAGGCTGGTGGTGCCGTGCCCGGATAGAGCCAATGTTGATCGGAAACAGCGTCAACCGACAACGCCGAGGGCGGACGGCAAGCGAACCGTGATGCCCGCCACCTGCAGCGGATCGCGCCGCAGCGACGCCGCTCCGCCACACCACTCAGGTGACGGTAGCGATCGCCAGGTATGTCCCGGCGCAACGACCGCCGCTGCTAACGACCGAGGGTGAACGCATCCGGCGCCGAATGCATTTGGGGGTGGGTGCGGCACCCACCCCCAAAGATGCTGCGTCTCGCCTCACCTACGGGATCGTGAACTCGGTCGTCTGCGGATTGAGGTGACCGAGCTTGAGAGCGCCTGCCGTCGCACTCCCGCTGAAGCGGAAGACGTTCAGCCCCTCGGTGATGTTGGTCTCGTAGATGAAGTTGTTGTACCAGTAGCTGGACCACGCCCCACCGAGGTCGAGAGGATCGATCGCTGGCGGATCGGAGAACGCCAGCTCCACCGGATTCGTCGGATCGGTGAAGTCCACGACACTGGTGCCGGCCTGGTAGTTCCCGCTGACGAGGATGTAGCTGCCGTTCGGCATCGGCACGATGTTGTAGTTGTGGATCGTGCAGTTCTCTGTTGCCGACTGGGGCCTGGGGAGCGTCCACATCCCGAGCAAGGCGCCGGTGTCGGTGTCGAAGAACAGCGCCGACTTGTCGAGGTCGGCGGTGGCCTCCTGGCAGAACGGAGCCACCCCACCCCCCGGCTCGTGACCGAACACGATGACCTCGCCGTCCCAGGTGAAGACGGCCGAATGGCCCACACCCACGCCGTCGATCGAACGCGAGTAGAGCAGCTGCGGGTCGTCCAGCGATCCGGCGAGGCTGAAGACGCTGAATCCGTCATCGCCGGCGCAAGCGGCCTTCATCGCGTCACCGAGGATGACGCCCGTGTCATGGCAGTCTCGACCACCAGCGTCGACGAACCGCACGTACGAGGCTGCCGCCGGACTGTCGAGCGGGACCTCGATGATGTCGATACCGGGGCAGGCGCCACTTGCCGAGCTGTTGTAGATCAGGAGCCGGTTGTTCTCTAGATCCGGCACCCCGGTCGCGGTGTGCGACCCGCACTCCGTCTCGACGGCCGCGATCAGCTCAGGATCGTTCACATCGCTGATGTCGAACACGTGGACACCCTCGAAGCCTGCCGGGACGATGGTCCCATCGCAGTCCTGGGTTCCGGATGCCGGCGAGTTCCAGGACCGGATGAGGACGTTGTCCCAGACAACGACGTCACCCTGGTTGCCGTTGCAGCTTGTGAACGAGACGTGCTTGGGATTGCCGGGAGCCGATATGTCTCGGATGTTGAACCCCTGCCAGTTGCCTTGGAAGGCGTACTTGCCCCAGAAGGCGATGTCGGTGTGGATGCTGGGAGGCCCGTAGAACAGACTCGCAGGCTCCTCGATGTGACCCATCGGGTGGAGATTCTTCGTTCTCGGATCTTGGTCGTGAGCGGCACCCGCCGAACCGAGTGGTGCAAGTGCCAGCAAGGTCACAGTCAACGCAGCGGTGAGCGCCAGGCGGCGTTTCGTGCTGGACATAGAGCAGACCCCCTTCCCTTCGTTGCTCTGCTTCGCCCAACTTACACAGAGGCTGCGCCGCGTGCTTGCTGACGTTGGGTTCCGGTGCACGCTCCCTCTCGCGCTTGGTAGCTCACGGCAGCATGGAGCCGCCATCTAGGCAGGAACGGTGGCTTACTGCCGGCGGCGGCTCGAACCGATCGGGATGGTCGGCAAGACCGCAACGCCATCGTGCACTCCCGCAGCGCAGCATGGGCGGTGTAGAGAACGTCTGCCCGCTTGCTACGCGGTGGGGTCCCGATCGGGGGGCAATATCTGGTCGGGAGCGAGCATGGCGCGCACCATGTCAGCCATCCTGCGTCCTGCGAAGAACGCCGAGGTGTCGATGAAGGCTGAGCCGAAAGCGGAGTAGACCGCTATCGACTCGCCTTCAAAAGCCACCAGCTCGATGTCGTCGCGGAGGAGCGACCGGGGTTCGTCCTGCTTGGCCTCGTGTAGCACGAGGCCGTCGGGCCCGATGCGGACCTTGCGAATCGGGTCGGTCTTGGACGGTTTGCGCCGGAAGTCGCGCCCGTCGAGCGACCGGTCGGGCGGGAACTTTGGCGCCGATAAGGTGCCCTCAGGGAGGTCGGCGACCATGAAGGATTGCCGGAATGCTTCCGCAAATCGAAGCCGCATCTGGTCGAGGTCCATGGACTCGATCCCCTCCATGATCCGACGGGGCGAGCCGTAGCGTTCCCAGCGGCACAGCTGGCCGATGGCTTCGTCGTAGAGGTGGCTGCGCAAAGTTTGGTCGGGATATTCCTCCAGCTGGCGCTCGTAGGTACGGCGCTCCCGATGGACCTCGTCGGCCGTGGGGCCGGAATCGATGAACGAGCGCAGGGTCGCCAAGAACTCGACCCCCACCTCGCGCGAGTCCTCCGGCACGCTTTCGACTCCCAACGCAACGAAGACCAGATCTTGGTCGATCCGCCAGTACGTCTGACCGGTTGTGTAGACCTTGCCGAGATCATGTCTCAACCGATCCTGCAGTCGCCGCTTCAGGATTTGGAGCGCAGTCAGCACTGCCGGCTGGGGAAGGCCGCGCGGCATGTGCATGAGAGCTCCCCAGCTCACCCCGGCGTCTTGCGAGGCAAGCAGGGTGGGCTCATCGGGTGGGGGCGTTGCGGCGCGATCAAACTCCGGCGGAGGCAGGGGAGATCCCGGCGGCAAAGGAAGCTCCCACCCATCTTGGGGCTGCCCGGTGAGCGTGACGATGGCATTGGATCGAGCGAAGTACTTCTCAACCCAGGGCCGCACCTCGTCGGGGCCGATCCACCGCAACCCGGGCTCGCCGTAGTTGAACAGCCCCGGGCCTTGTAGTCCGAAGTAGCGGGCGCACATGGCTGCCGGCCAGAAGAACCCACCTCGCAGCTCGGCCTCGCGGCGCAGGACGGCACGCTCCACGTCGAATCGCTCCACGGGAAGGTCATGGAGACTGCGACACACGGCCGCGAGAAAGCGCCCCACCTCTTGCGGGTCGCCGCTCGCCAGGAACGCCGTCTCGTGGGGCGCGACGTAGCCATTGAACTCGACGTCGTGATCCTGCAGCCCCGACAAGGTCAGATGCTCGACCAGATGGGTCATGCCCCGTATGCGGAGTCTCTCGTCGAACAGCCCCACCCGGAACATCAAACTGGCGGTGAACGGGCGCGCCGTCTCGAGCCACAGTGCAGGGACCCCGTCGATTTCACCCTGTTGGACCTCGACATCCCAATGCAAGTCGCAGCCTCGCTCCTCTGGTGGCCGGGGACACCGCAGCCCAGTGGCGACCAGAATCGATCGTAGCGAGTGGGCAGCCGGCCGGCCGCCGTGTCGTTGCGCCCCGAACGCTGCGCTGGTGTCAAGCGGGAACGGGCCTCACCCACGCTGGGGTGAGGCCCGTTCCCGAGTCGTGGCGAATCCTACGCTCGGTATTCACCCGGGCTATCGCCGCGTGGTGACTACGGCATGTAGGGCACGAACCAGTTGTTGATGAAGTCGAAGTCGATGCCCGGGGTCACCGCATGAGCCAGATCAGGCCGGGGCCCACCATCGAGGGTGAACGTGGTGCGGGCATGATGCCGCAGCCACACGACCTTCGTCGGGTGCTCCGCTCCGCTCTCGACTGTCACCAGCTCGTGATAGTGAACGTAGCCGGCTGCGGCGTAGTCGGCTGCCTTTTCGGGCGTCCAGGTGTCGATCACTCCGTGCACCACGTACAACAGCTCACCGTCGGGGGCGTCGGACGACCACCAGCTCGGGGCGCCGAATGGGCCGGTGTTGTAGTGCTTGCCCACCAGCTGGTTGGGGCCGGCTATTACCCAGGAGTGACCCGGAATGTCGACGGCGCCCCCGGGACCGTCCGGAGCTCCCGCCAGGTAGTAGTCGGTGCCGTCGACTTCGAGCACGATGCCGCGCTCGAAGCCACCGGCGCCTACCGGGGTGGCCGCCGTCAGCACCATCGAAGCCGCCACCGCCGCGAGCACCAAGGCTCTTCTCATCATTCACCCTCCAGTCTGCGCGCAATTCACAGTGCAACCTGCGAGACTCCCATGCGGACCCTAAGCCTCCTGATGAGGCCTCGCCAATCGGCAGCGCAGTGGAGCACTCCTGACGGCGCGGATCATCATCGCCCCATGGCAATGGTGCTGCTCGGCGCGGTAAACAGAAGGGGACTTGCGGATGCCGGTCCCCGCCGTCGACGCGGTCATTCGCCAGCGGCGTATCCCGCTCCGATACCCGAGGCGCTCCAGCGCTCAGCCGAGGAGGTCGAGGGCCAGGCGGAAATGGGCCAGGCCCTCGACTTGGCGGATGAAGCGAGCCGAGCGGCGGAAACGGCGACCGATCTGCTCGTGGGTCTCGCCTCGAGCCCGCAATGCCAGAACTCGGCTCTCGATTGGCCGCGGCGTGCGAGTCGGGGGACGCCCCGACCGGGGGATCTCGGTCCACTGGACGATGCGGGCGACGTGCTCGGGGCTGCGTCTGATTCGCGCGCCGATTTGCTCGTAATTCAGCCCCTGGTCCCGCATGGCGAGCACCCGCCGCTCGATCGGGCGCAAGTGGTCCTGCATCGTCGGCCCCTTCGTCGGATTCATGACCCATCGTACACGGGTGCCCATCGGCGCATTTACGGAGCCGGGCGACCCCTCGAGCTCCGGGCGAGTCGCCGCGCCTGACGGATCGGCTCCGGGGTGCGGACGGCCCCCACGGTCGCAGTCACAACCGCGAGCGTCGTGTCCAGGTCGGTTCGCCATCCCGGCGAGATCGCCAGCGGCCGGGCGTTGGCTCGAGTGCGCACCCACCAGCCGACTTGATCTCCCGCCAGCCACACTGGCGACGATGCGCCCGCAGCGGGCCCGGGCGTCTCTCCCCAGGCCACGAGCGGGCGATGGGTGACTCCCACCGTTGGTAGTTCGAGCGCCCATCCCAGGTGGAGCGCCAGCCCGGCGCGCCGCGGGTGGTCACGGCCGGTGGCGTTCACCAAGAGGACGTCGGGGGGCCGGGGGAGCGCTCGTACTGCCTGCTCGAGGAGTGCGCCCTCGCGCGCCGCCAGCAGCCCGGATACATAGGGCGCTCCCGCCTCGCCTTCGATCGCGGCCGCATCTACGAGCCGCCCTCGCCGCATCAGGGCCGCCGCCGCCCATCCCGAATCCCCGGTGGCGCCGGCACCCCCGCCGCCACGACCGAAACACACGAAGCAGCCTCCGGCGACGAGAGCGCCCTCTGGTGTCCATGGCGCAGGGCGCAGCGCGCCGATATTCCGTTGCAGCGCCTCCAGCTCAGCGGGTTCCGTCGGCCACTTCACATCTCAATCCTCGCCCGTCGCAGGCTCTAGGTGATCGTCACATGGGATCATGGCGGCGCCGGAGGTGACGACGATGTTGGCCCAAGAGCTGTCCACCCCACGGCCGTCGACCGAGCGGCCGCTGCGACTCGTCACGAGAGCAGACCCCGTGCCCGGACCAGGTGAGATTGCTGTCGAAGTAGCGGCATGTGGTGTGTGCCGCACCGATCTACAGCTCGTCGAGGGTGACCTGACGGCACGCCGCCTTCCGATAATCCCGGGGCACCAGGCGGTGGGACGCGTCACGGCGGTGGGGGAAACCGTCACCCGATGGCGCCGGGGCGACCGGGTCGGTGTGGGGTGGCTCGCAGGATCGTGCGGGTCATGCGAGCGTTGCCTGGCGGGCGCGGAGAACCTGTGTGGCGATGCCGAATTCACCGGATGGGACCGTGACGGCGGCTACGCGGAATCGCTGATCGCCCGGGCCGACTACGCCTTCGCCGTACCCGATCGATTCTCCGATGTCGGAGCGGCGCCCCTTTTGTGCGGCGGCGTCATCGGCTACCGCGCGCTCCGGATCTCCGGCATCGAGCCGGGTGGGCGGCTCGGGTTGTTTGGCTTCGGGGCCTCGGCGCTATTGACGCTGCAGGTGGCGCTTCATTGGGGTTGTGAGGTGCACGTCGCCACCCGATCCCGGACGGAACAGGAACGGGCTGTCCAGATGGGCGCCGCCTGGGCAGGCTCCTACAGTCGGCGGCCGCCGCAGCAACTCGATGCGGTCATCACTTTCGCCCCGGCAGGCTATGTGGTGGTCGAAGCGCTCAAAGCGCTGCGACCGGGCGGCACAGTGGCCATCAACGCGATTCACCTCGACACGATCCCCGAGTTTCCATACGAGCTCATGTGGCAAGAACGGGGGCTGCGGAGCGTGGCTAACTTCACTCGCCGCGACGCCGAGGAGTTTCTGGCGCTCGCTGCGGACATACCAGTGCGAACTCTCGTCGATCCGTATCCGCTGGCCGACGCCAACATTGCCCTCGTCCGGCTGAAGCGCGGACAGGTCGAGGGGGCTGCGGTGCTTACCACGGCATCTGCTTAGGCTCGCCTACGCTGCCGCAATGCGCTTCTTCCGCTTCTGGACGCCGACGACCGTCGTGTTTCCCACTAAGCGAGGCGACATCGAGGTCACCGCATACGGCCACTCCAATGACAGCCTGGACGATGCTCTGCGGGTAGCTCGGGAGCGAGCCGAAGCGATCGCCACCTGGATCGAGGCGGGCAAGCCGGTTCGCTGGCGTTACTACGGAGCCGATCGGCCGCTGCGAGAAGAGATCGTCGAGGAGGTCGAAATCAGGGGGAGGCGAGTGGCCGTGATCACTCGCAACTCTTATGGATCGCTCGTGCTCAACACGGACAACGTCTTCTTCGCGGACGTCGATTTGCCCCGCCGATCATGGCGCAGCCTGTGGCGTAGGCAAGATGGATTCGAGAGGACGCTGGTGGAGCGAATCGAGTCGGTGGTGGGGGCGGATCCGGCGTTGCGACTGCGGCTCTATCGGACGACCTCGGGCTTTCGCATCTTGCTCCTGTCGCAACTGATCCCCGCTCAGGAGGCACGGGCCGGGCAGCTGCTGCAGGCCCTGGGCAGCGACCGACAGTACGTAGCGCTGTGCAAGACCCAGGACTCGTACCGAGCCCGGCTGACGCCCAAGCCGTGGCGGATCGGGGTACGCCGGCCGCCGAGCCGATTCCCTTTCCTGTCCGCCGAGAAGGAACGCGCCTACCGGGAGTGGGAGCGGGAATACACAGCGGCCGCTGCCCACTTCGCCACCTGCGCCCTCGTTGCAGATTTCGGGAGCGCCTCCCCGGACCCCACCGCGCGCGAGGTCGCCAGGTTGCACGATCGGGCCGCGTTGAACGCAGACCGCCCACTGGCGTGACCTGGGAACCGGATCAGCGCTTCGTGTCCCACCAGTCCCGGATGACCAACACTGCCTCTTCGCCGGCGTCATCCTGCCAGTAGTGGCCGGCGCCGTAGAGCATGTGGTGATAGTGACTGGGGAAGACCGTCTTCCAGCGCTCCAACTCCTCCTTGCCGAAGGCCACGTCCTTGTCGGCCCACAGCAGCAGCGCCGGCTTGGCGGCGAGCTTGTCGAGCCTGCCCTCCACCTCGGAAAGGAACGGTCGGGCCGCCATGATCTCGCGGGGAAACACCATCACCGGCTCGCGCGACTCCTCGGTGGGAAACGGGCCCCGGTACATTGCCTTCTCGGCGTCGTTGAGGCTGCGACGCCGCATCGACAGCGGGATGATCTGGCCAACGAACAGGTTGAGCTTCTTGGACAGCCACGGGCCGGTGCGGTCTCCACCCATGAGGTTGGAGAAACGCTCAGCCGACTTCTTCTCCATGGGCCACGCCCACGTGTTACCGACGATGAAGCTCGAGTAGCGGTCCGGTTCCTCGGTGGCGGCGCCGACGCCAATGGGCCCTGCCCAGTCCTGGACGATCGGCGTGATGTCGCGCAGGTCGAGCTTGCGGACGAACTCCCGTACCACGGCCGAGTGCTCCTGTGCCGTGTACTCGTAGCCGGGCGCGGCCGTCGACAGGCCGAAGCCGGGATAGTCGAGCGCAATGCAGCGAAACCTGTCCTTCAAGCCGGCGATGAGGCGGCGGTAGAGGAAGCTCCACGTCGGGTTGCCGTGCAACATGAGCAGCACCGGGCCGGCACCCTCGTCGACGTAGTGCAGGGTGCAGCCCTCCACATCGATCCGGTGCGACTCGACGGGAAAGAGGTCTGGGTCGAACCAATCAGGTCGGGTAGTCACGGGCTCCTCCTCGATCGCAGACTTCGAGCCTATCGAAACGACGGCTGAAGGGCGCCGGCATCGACAGGATCACAGCCAGGCGCGTCCGGGGCACCGGCTCGCCTCGTGATGCCGCAGAGCCCCGTCGATGGCTCGGCTCGCCCATCTCGACGGGGGTCCTCGTAATAGGCGCCAAACTGTGAGCGGCGGGGAGCACTTCGCGATGTGACTGCCTGCGTCTTCTTCAGCGGCTGGGAGCCCGCATGCTCGTTCGTAGCCGCCGACCATCACCCACCCATCAGTCGATTCTGACCATGAGCCCGCAGTGTCTGGCTAGGGTCGAGTTTGCCGACACAACGGCTACGGGAAGGGGAGATCATGTGGGTGTGGCTGCGTAACCGGTTCGGCCTGATCCTGACGGCGGCACTGGCGGCGCTGCTGGTCGCGCCGGCGGCGGCGCCGGCCGGCAACGAAGGGGGTGCCCGTACCGTCGTGGACGTCGAATTCTTGGGCGAGGTGATCGTGTCTACAGGCACGACCTTCGGCGACACTGAGATCGGCGGCTTGTCGAGCATCACCTACGACGCCGAGCGAAGGGTCTACTACACGCTCTCCGACGACCAGGGAAACCGCCCGACGGGTGATCCGGTTCGGTACTACACGGTCGCCATCGACCTGAACGACGGATCGCTCGACCCAGGCGACGTGGAATTTGCCGCGGTCAATCAGATATTCGAGACGCGCCAGATACCCTTCGCTCCAGGAGGGCTCGACCCAGAAGGCTTCACCCTCGGCCGCGCAGGGTTCTTCTTCATGTCATCGGAAGGGAACGTCTTCGCCGACCCCATCATCGATCCGTTCATCAACCGCTACAACCGCAACGGACGGGTTACTGCGAGCTTGCCCGTCCCGCACAAGTACCTTCCGAACGGCGTTGATCACGGTGTGAGGTTCAATTTGTCTTTCGAGAGCTTGAACCCGACACCCGACGGCCGCAGTCTGATCACTGCAGGCGAGGGAGCGCTCTTTCAGGACGGGCCGGCGTCTACGTTCACCAACGGGAGCCTCACCCGGATCCTCGCCTACGACCTGCGCCAGCGGATCCCCGTCGCCGAGTACGTCTACGAGTTGGCGCCGTGGGCGGAGCCGTCCGCGATATTCGGTGTCAACGGCATCGTCGAAGTCCTGCCGATCGACAACGCCGGGACCATGCTGGTGATGGAGCGCTCGTTCTCGGTAGGTGGAGTGCGTGGCGGCGGCACCGGCAACGTGGTCGTGATCAACGAGATATCGACCTCGGCGGCGACTGACGTTCTCGCAGTGGATGCCTTGTTCGATGGCGGTTCGCCGATCGGCTTTGCTCCGGTCTCGCAGCGTGAGGTGTTCGCGTTCGACGATCTCGGGATCCCGATCGACAACATCGAAGGCATGACCTTTGGTCCGTCCCTGCCCGACGGGCGGCAGACGTTAGTTGTGGTTAGTGACAACAACTTCAACCCCGGCCAGTTCACGCAGTTCATCGCGCTCGCAGTAGATATCGCGCCTGTGGGGTGACTGGTGCAGCGGCGCCTCAGTCACCCAAAGCACGGGCCTAATCGAGCCGAGCGGATCAGGAGGCGCTCATCGACGGAGCGCAGTCTCTCAGTCTTCACGAAACCCGGTTGCCCACTCTGCGGCCTGGGTCGAGTCGGTGAACACCGCCACCGGCCGCTTCGGCTTGGAGACCGCCAGGAAGGCTTGCGCCATGAGCCTGCTGGCTGTGTTGCCGACGATGATCGCGGTGGCGCTTTCCAGCGACTGCTCGATGCTTCCCCCGAACTTCCTTCTGGCAGCAGCGGTGGCGAATCCGATTCCGCTGATGTCTACGACGGAAGGCATAGGCTCGCCATTCGTCAGTTCGGCTACGGCCGCGATCACCTTCTGGGCGTCGTCCTCTGTGATCACGTCGCTGGTATCGAGCCGGTGCCACAGCAGGCCGTCTTCCACCCACATCTCACCCAATGGAGTGCGCACGGCGCCGTCCATGGTGTCCTCCCCTGGGTAGCGCACTTCTGCGGCCAACCTAGCAACGGCTTGCGAAGATGGAAGGACACCTTGGCGTGTTCCCGATCCGTCGAAGGCACCGGAGCGCCGGGCTGATGAGGACGTGCTGTTGAGGACGTGCTCATCTCGCCGGCTCGATGGTCCATTGCAGGCCGGGCGGCGGTACGGCTCACACTCGTGCGATCAGCAGCCATGCAATCGCGATAGTGGCGGCCAGCGACGTGACGCCCGACAGGAAGACCGCCGCAGTGAGGAGTCGGCTACGAGCGATGTGGCCGACGACTCCTATGAACATCAACGACGCCGTGACCAAGAGAAGGACTCCGGTTGTCACTGCAAGCCCGCCTTCGTGGCTCAAGAGAGCGACGCCGGCCGCCAGGGCGGCCAACGACCACAGGGTGTATCCGAAGATCACTGCGGAGGCACTCATCGAGGTTGGGCGGTCGTGGAAACCCACGATCTCGTAGGAGACTCTGGCGGCGCCGGGGTCTCTGGCGGCGAGATCCGCCAGCCCGCGTACCACGGTGTACTGCATCCAGTAACCGGTGGCTGTCACTGACGGATAGAGCAAGCCGAAGGCGACCGTTAGCGCGGCGGCGGCTGGTGTCTCGGCCCACAGCAGTGCACCCAGGCCGAGCCACGTGGGGATATAGGCGAGGGCAACCAGGGTCGTCGGCACGAACCTGGCGATCTGGGCGCGATCGTGGGCCGCAATGAACCCCAGCTCCTCGTCGGGGTCGCTCCCCTTCGGGGCACTGGGCAGCGTCGCCATGGCCACCAGCCACACCAGCGTGAGGAAGGCGGCCGCGATGGCGGCCAAGCCACCGATCAGCACCAACGGTTCCAAGCTGTCCCCATACACGAACGATGTAGCCACGGACACTCGCAACTCCTCTTCTCACAGCGGGGCGGCCGGCCACGGCTCGCAGGCCAGCCGCCCGGGGCGCGTCGCCTCTTGGCCTGGCTCTGAACGCCCGGGGTCGACAGAGTCCGAAACGGCTGGCAGCCGGTTCAGCCCTTCTTGGTCCAGCGGCGACCTCGGTGGCCGCCGCCGAACAGGATGCCGGCCCCCAGCACGAAGCCGAAGTCGTACCAGTTGCCGTTGTTGTGTACCTCGTACAGGGTCACTTCGTCGGTAAACAGGGAGATGACGAAGGTAATCGGGGCGATGATCCCGTGCCACAACCCGAGCCAGAAGCCGGCGACGTCCCCGTCCGGTGCGGCCACACCAACCTCCGGATTGGTTCCGGCCGCACACGCCGCCAGCACTAGTGCGAGGACCGCGACGAACAGCACATGTCTCGCCCGCTTCATACCAACCTCCATATTTCCGCCGTCCAGGTCGAAATATATGCCCAATCTACGGCGGCGGCCTGGTCGCTGCGGGTTGCCTGGCAGCGACGCAATGCGAAGCTGACCATCGATGGGGAGCTCGCGGCACAGCGAGGATGGCGCAACCGTCGGCCAGGTAGAGCGCCGGTGAGCCATCACCGGCCGCCGGAGGAGACTCACCTGGCCAGCCGGATGAGACTCACCTGGCCGGTGAGGCGTCGCCTCAACCACCGACTCCTCTCTCGAGTACCGTCGCGCGCAACCCACCCTGGGATCGGGCATCCGCGGTGGCGAACGTGGTTGACTGCCGTCGTGACTGAGGTCCCACTCTGCAGCCCACCCGATCGCAACCCGCGCCGGCCGGAGCTGGAGACGCCCCCCGGGGCGGTCGACTGCCATACCCACATCTTCCACTCCCGCTATCCGCTGTCGCCGGCCCGTGGATACACCCCGGTCGACTCGACCCTGGCCGAGATGCTCCACATGCATCGCCAATTGGGCGTTGCACGCGTCGTGTTCGTGCAACCCTCCGTGTACGGGATCGACAACTCGGCCATTCTCGATGCGCTAGCGCAGGTCCCGGATCGAGGGCGGGCAGTGGTGGCCCTCGACCTGGATACGTCAGACGACGAAATTGCTCGTCTCGACGATATTGGGGTGCGTGGGATCCGGCTCAACCTGGCCGACAAGGGAGGCATGCCGATCCCAGTCGACGAGATCGACACATTGGCGCAGCGAATCCGGGATCTTGGCTGGCACCTGGAGTTCCTGTTCGTGCCGAACGATCTGGCCGATCTGGCCATCCGACTGCGGTCGCTCCCCGTGCCGGTAGCGATCGGGCACTTCGGCTACGTCGAGGCCGCCCATGGGATCGACTACCCCCCATTTCGCATACTCTTGGATCTGGTGGCGGAGGGGAACACGTGGATCAAGCTGTCGGCGCCGTATCGCCTCGGCGTTGGAGACCTGCCACCGTGGAACGAGGTGGTGCCGCTGGCGCAGACACTGATCGCCACCAATCCAGCCCGCATGCTGTGGGCGACCGACTGGCCACATCCGAACAAGTACGGTGCAGTGCCCAACGACGCCGACCTGATTGACCAGCTGGCCAGGTGGGCCCCCGACCCGGAACTG
The DNA here is from genome assembly GCA_041605955.1 of Acidimicrobiia bacterium. Classification (GTDB taxonomy): domain Bacteria; phylum Actinomycetota; class Acidimicrobiia; order Spongiisociales; family UBA5794; genus JAHEJX01. Next base: position 10,979 of record JBFIXI010000036.1, on the reverse strand, counting down.
CAACGTCAGATCCTGGTCGACAATCCAGTGGGGTTCTACCGATTCTGAGTCCCCGAAAGGGGCCATGGGTAGCGCGCGAATGGGCAGACCGCCAAGGAGGAAACTCTGGGCTGCCGACTCTGCTCCGTCTGCCGCCCGTCTCGACATCGATTACCCGGAGAGCCTCGGTCGCAGGACGGCGTTCCTCAGGCTGACCTGGATCATCCCGATCCTCATCATCCTGGCGCTACTCACGCCATTGGCAACGAGACCGTGGTCACCGTGCGCGGAGCAGGGCGTGCTGTTGGGCCAGCGCGCCGGAGGCAGCACTAGCCGCCATGCCCACCAGGTCAACTCGCCACGCCGCATTCAGCCCAGCGTCGCGAGGCTGTTGGACCCTATCTCGATGCCCGACGGTGAGGCATTGTGTAACCAGCAACGGAGTGTTGACTTGCCCGGCCGGGGCCGGTGTGGTGTTTGCCTGGCAGCCTGGCCCGGCGTTTGGGGGTTCTTACTATGAAACCTGGACGAATTATCGCCTTAGTCATCGGCGTTCTCATCATCTTGCCGGCGTTCGGCTTCCTGTTCGGAGGCGGGGCGCTCACTGTGGCTCACCTGGTGGAGCGCGAGGACGACGGCTTCTTCGACGAGTCGCTCGATCGATTAGCGACTCCAACCGCAGCCATCTCAACCGAAGATGTCGATCTGATGGCCGACCCCGGCCCGTCCGACTGGGTGTTCGACTTCGTCGACGCGACTGTGCGGATCCGGGCTACGGCGGCTGATGCCGAGCCACTGTTCCTCGGCATCGGGCCGCTGACCGACGTCACCGCCTACCTCGATGGTGTCGGGCGCGACGTCATCGTCGACGTCGGTACCGGTGGCGAGATCGTCTACGAGCGGTTCGCCGGAACTGAGCCGGCGACCGCACCGGTGGATCAGACCTTCTGGGTGGCTACTGCGTCCGGCCTCGGACAACAGGAGCTGGCTTGGGACGTGGTCGAGGGTGAGTGGATCGCCGTTCTCATGAACGCCGACGGCTCGTCCGGGATTGTCGCCGACGTCACGGTCGGTGTGCGGTCCGGCGCAGTTCTGACAATTGGTGTCGTGCTGCTCGCGATTGGCGCCATTCTGACTGCCATTGCGGTGGTGATCATCGTCGCCGCGGCTCGCCGGCCCGAGGCGGCCGAAGAGCTGCGTCCGATCGGTGAGGAATTGGAAGTGGCTCGCCCTGCCGAGCCGGTGGCGTTGACAGCCAAGCTCGATGAGCCGCTGTCGCCCTGGCTGTGGCTGGTGAAGTGGATCCTGTCGATTCCTCACTTCATCGTGCTGGCATTCCTGTGGCTCGCGTTTGCGGTGGTCACGATCCTCGCCTTCTTCGCAGTGCTGTTCACCGGTCGTTACCCGCGTGGCCTGTTCGAGTTCAACCTCGGCGTGCTGCGCTGGACGTGGCGCGTGGACTACTACGCGTTCACCGGTGGCCTCGGCACCGACCGGTATCCGCCGTTCTCGCTGCAGCGGGTCGACGACTACCCGGCGACGCTCGACATTGCCTACCCGGAGCAGCTGTCCCGGGGGCTCGTGCTGGTGAAGTGGTGGCTGCTGGCCATCCCGCACTACCTGGTAGTCGCCATAATGATGGGTGGTGACATCGCCGCGACCGGTGGAATCGCAACCATGGGTTTGATCGGCGTGCTGGTGATCATCGCCGCGGCGACGCTGCTCTTCACGGGTCGGTATCCGCGGTCGCTGTTCGATCTGATCATTGGTCTCAACCGCTGGGTGTATCGCGTGATTGCCTACGTGACGCTGATGACGGATCGCTATCCGCCGTTCCGCTTGGATCAAGGTGGTTCCGAGCCGCAGGGCGACCTGCCGCCGCTGCTGCCGCTGGATGACTCGACGCCAGAGTTCGCCGGCAAGGTCTGAGCCGAGTGACGACAAGACGACGTCGTGGCGTCCCCGATTGGGGGCGCCACGGCGATCGCGCGCGCGTCGCAAGAAATATCGCCCGCACACGTCGGTGGGCGCGGAGATGGGATCGCTTCAGCGAGTCTGCGTCACCGCGTACTCGCCGGCGGTCTCAGTCACGCTGACCGCCTCGCCCTTGCCCAGGGGAGCAATGGTCACGGCCGTCAAACCGTATACGGCGGCTTCGTTGGTCGGGCTGTGACCCACTGCGAGCGCTCTGCCGTCCTCGGGGAGCATGGCAAAGACTGTCCGCAGCGCGTCGGCGAGCACGGCAGAATCGCCGGCGACCAGGTCGGGATCGGCGGCGCGCAGCGAATCGAGGTCGCCGGCTCCTGCCGTGCGGTAGGCGTCTCGCCAGCGGTCTTCGACGCGGGACCGCAGCCCGGCGACCACCACGACTCCACCGGCGATGGTGTCGCCCAGACCGGCGAGGAGACAGCCGATCGTCTGGGTCGCCCTCTGGGCCCCCGATGAAACGGCCAGGGAGTAGCCGCCGACAAGACGCCGGCCTATCTCGATGGCGGCGGTCACCCCGTCGGGCGTGAGCGCGTCGCCGTCATTGGCGGTGTGGCGAAGGAGCTCGATGGTCTTCACGATTCAGGCGGAGTCTACGGCTTGGACGGGCCGCGAGCCGGCCGCGGTCGAGTCGCCGTCGAGCTGAGCGGACGCGTGTGCGGGCCCTCCTTCAACTGACCTGCCTGATGTTTTACGGATACTGCTAAAGTAGCGGCATGTCGGTTGAACTGTACGATCCGATATCGAACCCATATGCGCCCGGGGCGGGTACCCCTCCGCCGGCCCTCGTAGGCCGCGACGAGGTGATCGCAGCAGCCGAGGTTGCGCTGCGCCGGCTCCTGTCGGCTCGCAGCAGCCAGCACCTGCTCGTCACTGGCCTGCGTGGTGTAGGCAAGACGGTGCTGCTCGGCAAGCTGGCCGCGCTCGGCGAGCACGTGGGTTTTCGGGTGATTCGGGTCGAGGCCCTTGGCGGCGATGACACCATTCGCAGCATTTTGCGCCAGGCGCGCCGCATCGTCGAAGAGTTCGACGGTAGCGCCAAGGTGGGCCGGGCGCTGCGATCGATCGAATCCGTCTCGCTCACTGTGGTCGGCACTGGGATGGCGATCGAGCGACAGGTCGAACGCCCCGATCGCGAAGCGTTGGCCGACGTGGTCACCGACGTGGCCGCGGTCGCCGCCGACGAAGGCCTTGGAGTGATGTTGGCCCTAGACGAGGCGCAGATGCTCGACCGCCACGATCTGCGTCGCTTGCTCTCTGGGGTGCACCGCTGCGGCCAGGACGGCCTTCCGCTGTATTGCGTCCTGGCCGGGCTGCCCAATCTGGTCGGCGACGTCGCCAAGGCCGCGACCTATGCCGAGAGGATGTTCACGGTCGCCGACCTGGGGCCGCTCACGCCCGATCAAGTGGCGCAGGCGATCACCGAGCCGGCGGAAGAGATCGGGGTGTCGTGGTCGCATGGCGCCACCGAGCAGATCGTCGATCTCTCCGATGGCTTTCCCTTCTTCGTCCAGACCTGGGCATACCACACGTGGAATGCGGCGATGGACGAGCCGATCTCGGAGGCCGACGTCGCACGGGCCGCGCCCAACGCCCAACATGCCCTCGATTCATCGTTCTTTGCCGCCCGCATCGCTCGCATCCCCGCATCGGAGGTTGCCTACGTGCAGGCGCTGGCTTCGCTGGGTGCCGGACCGCACCGTTCGGGTGAGGTAGCCGAAGCGGCGGGCAAGACGACGCCGCAGGTGGCCGCCTTCAGGGATCGTCTGATCGCCGAAGGCGTCATCTACGCCCCTCGCTACGGCTGGGTGGAGTTCGCCATTCCCCACTTCGACCGCTACGTCCGCCGGGTACTTCCGACGGCGCCTTGAGGCGGCATGCAGCCGCGTCAGGCCCGGCGGACGCGGAGCCACTGGAGGCTGCCGGGATGCCTCCGGGTACGTTGCTCGAGCCGCGCGGCGAATTCTTGTACGGCGGCGTGCTGGAAGGCGGACCGATCCAGGCGACGCGCCGCCTGGATCGGCTCGTCGAACTGCACCTCGTGCACGAGGCGGCTGCGTCGCACCACTGCCGTGGTCAGCAGCGGCGCCCCCGATCCATGGGCGAGCGACGGGGCCCCTGTGGGAAATGCCACGGTGGAGCCCAAACACGGCGCCTCGACCATCCGACGCCCGAACGGGTAGTCGCCTCGGATCGTGACGGTCCCCCGGTCGCGTTCGATAGTCGACTTCAACTCCCGGAGATATGTCAAGCCGCCGTCCGGCGGAATGACCACGCGATGAGACTGACTGCGCCTCTCGCCCCGTAGCAAGATCGGCGCAATCACCCGCTGGCTGACGACACTACGCGCCTGAACACCGTGGTGGGCAGCCGAGAGGTGGGTCACGGGATAACCGAGCGAGAGCGCGGCGAGATTCAGTGGGGTGGCGTCGAGGAAGCTCATCAGCCACAGGACGACACCGCGCCCTTGGCGTTGCGCAGCATCGAGATGTTCGGCACCGGTCACCTCGATCTGCGCCGGCCAGCCGGACCGGAAGATGCCGTAGCCGCGACAAATACCGTGTTCGATGCGCATGGTGCGCATCTCGACCGCGACTTGGCGCCTTTCCTGGAGGGTTGTGTTCGGCAGGTACTCAACGAGAGTCGCTGCTACGTCGTCGAGCTCGTCGCTTCGCACCCGCCGACCCGCCGCGGCGAGGGCATCGACAAGGCGCCCGTGTGCTGTTCGAGGTGTGACGGCTGCCAACGCCCCCAATCCCACCGTCACGGCCAGCTTCGCCACATCCGAGATCGTTCCTCGGATGTCTGCCATCAGATCAGGTCTAGTTGGTCGGCGAGCTTAGAACGCTGGACCTTTCCAGTCGGGCCGCGGGGAATGGAATCGGCGAGCACGACCTGCCGCGGAATCTTGAACGCCGCCAGCTCCCGGCGAGCGTGTTCGCGTAGCTCGCGAGGTTGGGTAGCTCCACCAACCGGTACCACGACCGCTCCCACGTCTTCTCCCAGCATGGGGTGGGGGATGGCGAACACAGCAACCTCCTTGACGCCGGGATGCGTAGCGATGACGCTCTCAACCTCCTGTGGCCGGATCTTCTCGCCGCCGCGGTTGATGATCTCCTTGAGGCGCCCCGTCAGTGTCAGGCGGCGCCCGTCGATCCTCCCCTCGTCACCTGTGTGGAACCAACCACCAGCGAAGGCACGACCGTTCACTTCGGGATCGACCGCCTCATACGCCGTAGTGACGCTGGCTCCGCGGATGAGGACCTCGCCGCGGCCATCGTCCCGCTCGTCGGCGATGCGAATCTCGACGCCGGTAGGTGTGCCGACGGTTCCGATCACGCGGTCGGCGGGTGGGAGCTGGTTGCTGGATATCTGATGGGCGCACTCGGTCATGCCGTAAGCCTCCAGTAGCGGCGCCCCCACGATGTCCTCCACCCTTTCGTGCAGGGCAGCCGGCATCGCGGCCGAGCTGCTACGCACGAACCGTATGGTCGCGGCCCACGACCTGTCCCGTTCGGCGGTGCGATCTGCAATCAGGCCGTGCATGGATGGCACCGCGGTATACCAAGTCGTCCGGTTTTCCTCGCACCACCGCGCCACGGCAAAAGCATCAAAGCGACGGGGGATGACCACCCTTCCTCCGGCGATCAGTGGGGCGAGCATGCCGGCCTGCAGTCCATGGATGTGGAACTGGGGCATCAGCAGAAGGCCGCAGTCGTCCGGCCCCAGTGTCAGGGTCTGAACGATCCCGTCGACGGCGTGCAGGAGGTTGGTGTGGTTCAGCGACACGCGCTTCGGCGCTCCAGTGGTTCCAGAGGTGAGCAATGCCAAAGCCCCGTCATCAGGATTGACGTACTGGGGCGGCTGCGAGGCGACGGGCCCCTTGTCGTCGACGATCTCAACTCCATTGTCCGAGGGGCTCCAGAGCGAAGACGGGGATGTCGATAGGCAGTGCGGCGAGCTCGGCGACGCGCGCTGGAGTCGTGAGCACCAAGGTGGCGTCTACTCCGGTGAGCTGCTCGACCAGCTCCCGAACCGTCAGTTTGGGATTCAGCGGTGCCGCCCGTCCCACCGCCAAAGTGCCCAGATACGCCTGTGTAGCCGCAACTCCGTTCGTGAGAACGGTTGCCGCCGTGGCTCCGGAACGGACCCCCAACGCTGTCAACTGCCCGGCGATGTGGTCGGCACCGGACAGCAGTGCCCGGTGGGAGAGCAGCCGCCCATTCGGGACGACCACCGCCGGCGCGTCACCGGGATTGCGTCCCAGTCGTTCGATCACCGTTTCGCCCATGGAATTCCCTCTGCTCTCGGCGCCGTGCCGGCCCAAATCCGTACGGGCTCGGTGGCCGGTCGGCCGATGTCCTCACCCGCTGAGCCACGCACTCCCTTAGGCCCCGGCTCAGAGGAGTGCCGGATGGTAACGAAACGGGCCGGATGACGCCGAGCCGACGGCCGTCGCCGCTCGTCGGGCCGATCGGGACCAGGATCTTGTGTCGTGTCCTCCGACGCCGGGTAGGGTCGCCTCATGGATGTACTTGTTGAGTTCATGAAGCACAACACCATGATGAACGGCCGGCTGGTCGAGGCCTGTCGAGGTCTGTCCTCGGAACAGCTGGCCGCGACGGCGACCGGGACTTACGGTTCGATCGGTGCCACGCTGGTGCACATCGCCAACTCGCAGGAGTCATACGCGGCTCGCTTCATGGGCACCGAGCGGGGGGAGCGGCTCGAAGAGAACCCTTTCCCCGGCTTCGATACGTTGTCCGCGCGGATGGATGCCGGCAACGCCCAGTTGGAAGCGGCCGCGGCGCTCGTCGACGAGGACGTTCGCGTCACGGTTCACGGCGACGATCCACCCGGCAGCTGGGAGATCCATCGTGGGTTGCTGCTGCTCCAGGCCGTCAATCACGGCACCGAGCACCGCTCCCAGGTGGCCACGATCCTCACCCAACTGGGTATCGAACCCCCAGACATGGACGGCTGGACCTACTTCTTCGACTCGGGACAGATGGCGGAGGTCTGAGCCGGTCGCAGGCCAACTGGGGGTCGAAGTCCCCTAACCGGGCTACTTGGCCGTGCCATACACTCGAGGCAGAGCCGAACATCTCGGCAGATTGGTGCTGACTGCACGGATCGAGAGGTGCGCCATGAACAAAGGCACGAAGGAACTTCTCGTAGGTGTGCTGGGAATCCTGGGGCTCGTTGTCCTATTGCTCGGGCTATTCACGGACCTGTTCGGGTTTGGGTGGGGTCTGGTGCTCGCCATCGGGCTCTGGTCGCTGAGTGGTCTGTTTGCCCGGTACTGGGACGTTCCCAAGTGGAACGCGCCTCGCACCTAGCCCGTATCACAACGTCCTGAGGAGTCCTCGCCGCGTGCTTCGGCGGGCCTGGAAAGGCAGCCGACCGAGGTGGCTGTGGCGTGGGTGCGGCTTTGGCTCATATGCTCCTGCACGCACACCGCCGCGGCAGTACTCGATCCAAGTGTCGGCGGCGGCGGGTCGTCAACGACAGCGTCGCCTGGTTGAGAGAAGTCGATGGAGTATCAGATCCGCCGCTATCGCATCGCAGCCGGCAAGCTCGATGAGTTCGTTGCGGCCTGGAGGACCAGGGTGGTTCCGCTGCGGCGGCAGTTCGGGTTCACACTCGTCGGGGCGTGGGCCCTCCCCGACACCCACGAGTTCGTGTGGATCCTTGGATACGAAGGCGGAGAGGGATTCGCCGCCGCCGATTCCGCCTACTACAGCTCGGCGGAGCGGCGCCGGCTGGACCCCGATCCTGCGCGACATATCCTTGGTGGGAGTGAGGACACGGCGATTCGGGTGGTGTAGGAACAACCCGCCGCTGACGACGCTATAGCTTGGCGGCGACGGGGCGAATGATCTCCGCAGCAGAATTCGGTGGGGCGTAGCGAACGATCCACAGGCCGGAGTGCATGTCGCTCACGTAGATGAGGGCGTCTGCGACGTCCACCCCCCACGTCATCGCAAAGGCCCGATTCCCGTCCGGTGCCGTCCAGTATCCGTTGGGGTCGGCATACGCCGGGGGCACGAATGATCCGATCTCCTGGGGCGCAGCCGGGTCGGACAGATCGACGATGCGTAACCCATCCGAGTACCAAGCCACGTACTCGACTCCGTCGACGATCTGAGCATCGTGGGCCGAGTAACGTCCGTCCACGTACTTGGCAGAGCCCTTTCCATTCGACGCTGCCCGCTCGGTGCGGAAGCTGCCGACCTCGACGGGGGCATCGATGTCCGAGACGTCGTAGATCCGCTGGCCGCCCCAACCGGCACCGTGGCGCTCGACGTCGGCGTTGATCAGGTCTTCGTCGTTGCGAATGAGGAGCCCGGCGTCGGGATCGACGATCACCGAATGGGCATTGCCAACACTTTCGGGATCGAAGCCGAACATGGTGACGACCTCGGGCTGCGTAGGATCGGTGGTGTCGAGCAGGACTACCCCGGCGTCCCAGTTGGCCAACCACAGTTTCGCGCCGTCGTCAGACCAGGTGGCGCTGTGGGTGTGCAGCTCCAGCTCGTCGTAGAGCTGGGTCAGCATCGTGTCGACCTCATCCAGCTCGCCGTCACGGCGCAGATCCCAGTTGGACAGCTCGACTGGGGTCGCCGGATCGGTGATGTCGACGATCCGCAGGTCACCTGTCTCGCCCGAGGTGTGGCGCACCGACTGGGGCGCAGCCGCGGCCACCAGCACCGAGCCGTCGGCGCGAGTGACGACATCGAACTCGTGGATGCCCTGTGTTCCGTGCCCGCTGTCGTACGTGCCCAGCAGCGTGGGCTCCTCCGTGTCGGTCACGTCGTAGAGCGCCAGGCCTCTCACCCGGTCGCTGCGCCGGTTGCGCTCACTGGTGTCGCACAGCCGGAGCCCTACAACCGCCAGGTCGCCGTCGTAATCCGGTGTATCGATTGCCCCCACCCACACCGAGTCGGTGCTGGTGCCGGAGAACTCGGCCCCCGTCGCAATTGCGCCGATCTCTGCCGGCTCGGCCGGATCGGTTACGTCGATCATGCGGACGCCGGAGGCCGGACAGGCTCGGGGCCGGCCCCAGGTTCCCAAATACGCCACCTCATCGTGGACGGCAACGTCCGTGGCAAAGCCTCCGCCCGGATCGAGGTGACCGACGAACTGCACGTTCGCGGCGGTATACGCCGGCTCGGCTGCGACGACCAACGGCGGGCTGACCGTGACCGGTCTCCCTTGCGCGGCTCGGAGGTGGGGATACGGGTTGGTGGCGACGCCGTCGACACCACGAATCTCGAAGTGGAGGTGAGGCGGAGTCTCTTCGGCGTTGCCGCTGTCCCCGACGTAATCGAGGACGGTGCCCGCCTCTACTTCGACTCCGATCGCAATGCCTTCAGCAGGGGCGCCTCCCAGGCCGTCGTCGGTGCCGTCGGTGTCGTTGTTGAGGTGGAGGTAGTAGGTGTGCCACCCACCCTCGTGGCGCAGCACCATGTAGCGCCCGGCGCGGGTGCCTGTGGACATCCGCACCACCGTTCCGGCGGCCGCGGCCACCACCGGAGTCCCCTTGGGGGCGAAGATGTCGGTTCCCTTGTGAGTCCGGCCTCCGCTGCGCGGGGCCCCAAAGGTGTCTCCATAGTTGGACTCACCGCTCACGGGGAAGACGATTAGGTAGGTGGTTTCCTCAGCGGCCGCGTCGGTGAGTTCGTGGTCGTCGTGGGCCGCGGCGGATGCCGTGGACGTGAGCCCGCCCACAACTAAGAGAACCGCCAACACCAAGCGTTGTGCGGTTCCCCTTCGGCGCTCCGCCGCCGTCACCGATAGGCCCCCTTTCCCTGCTCCCACTCTGGCAGGAACCCGGCCGGCTGTACAGTGGCCCCTGGCCCCGAGAGAGGCGTGCCGCCGGACTTCGCTCCCCGCACTCGATAATACGCTGTCGAGCGATTTGGTGCGGGGTCGTGGGCCGCGCGCTACTCACGATGACCAGCGCCTAGCGTTGCGGCGAAATGATGCTGTTCGATCGGGCTGAACGTTGGGGCGATCGGATCGCCATCGTTGCCGACGATGGCACATTCACCTACGCCGAGCTGCTGGCAGCGGCCCGATCGGCGGCGACCAAGTTGCGCGACGGGAGGCCCTCCCTCGACGGCGCTCGGGTGGCAATGATGATCTCGCCGAGCTTCGCTTACGTCGCAGTGCTGTGGGGAACATGGCTGGCCGGAGGCATCGCCGTTCCGCTGGCCCTGACCAGTCCCAAGCGCGAGATCGAGTACGTGATCGATGACGCCGCGCCTGAGATCATCGTGAGTGGCGTGGAGTTCAGGGATCGCCTGCGACCGATTGCCGAACGACGAGGGACGCCGGTGATGCGTGCCGAGGAGCTCGTGGCTTCGATGTATGCCGCCGTCGCCGATCCGCCGGCGCTCGGGGAAGACGCCATGCTGCTGTACACGAGCGGCACGACCGGTGGGCCCAAAGGCGTCGTGTGGCGGCATTCCGCCATTGCGGCTCAGGCCGAGATCATGTCGACGGCGTGGGGATGGCAACCCGACGACCGAGCGCTGCTGGTGCTGCCCCTACATCACGTGCACGGGCTGATCAGCGTGGTGATCACTGCGCTGTGGAACGGTGCCACCGTCGAGCTGCAGCCCGCATTCGATGCCGCCGCCACGTGGGAGCGGCTGCGCAGCGGCGAGGTCACGGTGTTCATGGCAGTGCCCACCATCTACCGCAGGCTGCTGGCAGTTTGGCATGGCTTCGGCGCCCACGAGCGCTCCTCCATCACTGCCGCGCTCGCCGGGATGCGGCTCATGGTGTCGGGCTCGGCGGCTCTGCCGGTTGCCACACTCGAGGAGTGGCACGCGATTAGTGGGCACGTGCTGCTGGAGCGCTACGGAATGACGGAGATCGGCATGGCGCTGTCGAACCCTTACGAAGGGGAGCGCATGCCTGGCGCGGTGGGCAGGCCGCTGCCCTCGGTCGAGGCGCGGGTCGTCGACGACGCGGGCGCGGCGGTGGCAGAGGGCACGCCGGGCGGC